>JBFMFR010000073.1:0-26515 GCA_040752025.1 Chloroflexota bacterium
CAAACTCTCCGCAAATCTTCCTCACGTCTCTTTCAACGTGTGCGTTTCTTCGCGTTTTCCGTTCTACAGAATCTTGGGTTCCTCTTCTATCTTCTTCTTCCTATCACTCTTCAGTTGTTAAGGTGCCGGCTTACACACTTCACTTACAGACCAAACGCCGATGTCCATCTTCGACATCGGCTCGTCAGACCGAGCAAGCTTGCCAGCTTTGGTCCCTGACGCTTGAGCGTCTTGTAAGTTGTCAGCGATCTGCCCTCTCGGACGAGATCTGGTTGTTTAAAGTGCGCATTTAATTATACGCACTCTTGCCCGGTTGTCAAGGGGTATTCCCGGCTTTCTTGCATTTTCAAGAACTTTGCCACCCGAGACCCCTCGTCCCAAGCCCAAAGATTATACGCCAATCAGCCAACCTGTCAAGGGTTTACCGCCCACAATTTCCGGCCTGCATAACCCTCGTCCAGTTCGTGCCAGTAAGCCACCTGCTCCTCCCCATACTGCCAGCACAGGTACACTTCCCGCCCCTCGCGCTGCGCCGGGAAATCCACCAGCCCGGCGTTAAGGTCCTTCAACACCGCCCCCGTCCCCTGGATTTCGCGCACCAGGCCGTCCAACCGCTGGAATTCCTGCGCTGCCTGGCTGGCGGCCTTGCTGCCCCCGTTGCCCACCGCCTTCTCCACCACCGGCCAGACCAGCGGCTGCTGATCCAGGATCGCCTGCCGGATCTTCAGGATCTCCGCCATCAGCGGACGGATCGCCCGCATCACCGCGTTGGCCTGCTCCAGCGTAAAATAGCTCGCCGCCTTACTCATCCTCGCCTTCAGCCTTTTTCTTGCTGCCGATCTCCACCAGTTGCACCTGCACCTGGTAGCGCCTCCCCTCGATCTCGATCTTCTGGTTGGCGTAATAGCCGCGCGAGCCCGTCTTGAAATCCTTGGGCGCCACCGCCAGGACGCTCAGCAGTTGCCCGCCATCCGACTTCAACTCTGCAACAATGAAATTTGGACTGCTCATCCTCTCACCTCGACTTTCTTGGATACCCCATTATACTTCTTATCCTACTCAGTATCGATACTGCTGCATGAATAGCACCAGCTCTGCGATTCGTAAAAATACGGACTACTTCACCAATCTACTGACCAAGAACCGGGCGTTACCCTGGCATGTTACAAAACACTTGCTGCTTCGATGATACCTAGCTGGGCAAAAAATGTTCATCCAAAAACGATCTCTCTCCAGTTTCGATACCCCGGATTCTGACCATTATCTCATACAATATGGTATAATAAATTATACAATACCTGGACAATTCCAGGGCGCATACGATCCCCCTGCTTGTACGTGCAGTTTTTGAATGCGAAATAGGATTGGCACAATCCGTAATCAGCCGCTGTTGAAAGGAAACCGTTGATGACCGAAACCCCTCAATATGTTGTCGTAAAGAAACAAAGCGAGATTGAAATCCGGCAGTACCCCGCTTACATTCAAGCTGAAGTAGTGATGGATGAAAAGCAATATAAACCTGCCATCGAAAAGGGGTTCAATGTCCTGGCGGGATACATTTTCGGGAATAATGTCTCGAAACGAAAAATCGAGATGACCACCCCCGTCCAGGCCTCCCAATCTGAGAAAATTGCCATGACCACGCCGGTTACTGTCACCGGCGAAACCAGTTTCACGGTGGCTTTCATCATGCCCTCAGCCTACACCCTGGAAACACTGCCGCAGCCGAAAGACAGCCGGATTCATTTCAGGCTGATTCCGGCCCGTTCAATCGCCGCCATCCGGTTTTCCGGGTATTTCCAGCAAGGCAAAATCGAGAAGAACAGGCAGCGCCTCAGCCAATGGCTGCATGAACAAGGCATCGAAACAGAAGGGGATTTTATCCTGGCCGGGTATAATCCTCCCTGGGTGCCGGGGTTTCTGGCGCGCAATGAAGTCTTGATCCAGATCAAGAACGGGCTTTAGCGAAAAGATGATAAGATATTTCAAACGCTTCCTAAAACCTGAATTTTACTTACCGAAAGGGTTTATTCCATGAAAACAACCGATCGCAGTTCACTCATCGTATTCCCCGTTTTGATCTTAATTGGTTTGTTAATAGCAGCAGCCGGCAGCCAGGGCGGCAGCCGCGTGGCAGGCATTCCGGTCTTTGCCCTACTGGTGGGTTTGGCCTTCCTCATCCAGTGGCTGGCCTTTATCCCCGCTTACTTGCGGCAGACCGAGAAGTTCTTCGATTTGACCGGCAGCCTGACCTACATCTCCATCAGCACAATCGCTCTGCTTCTGAGCACCAGTATCGATGCCCGGGCCATCCTGGTCTGGGCGCTGGTCATCATCTGGGCCTCCCGCCTGGGCGCTTTCCTCTTCCGCCGTATCCAAAAAGCCGGCAAAGACGATCGTTTCGATGAGATCAAGCCTTCTTTTATGCGCTTCCTGAACGTCTGGACCATCCAGGGCTTGTGGGTAACCTTCACCCTGATCGCTGCGCTGGTCGCCATCACCACCACAAACCGCAAAGCGCTGGACCTGTTCGCCCTGGTTGGCTTCCTGGTGTGGGTTTTCGGATTTACAATCGAAGTGGTGGCCGACCGCCAAAAAAGCCGCTTCAACGCCGACCCCAATAACAAAGGTAAGTTCATTCAAACCGGTTTATGGTCGCGCTCCCGCCACCCCAACTACTTTGGCGAGATCGTCCTGTGGGTGGGCGTGGCGCTGATCGCCATACCTGTTCTGCAAGGCTGGGGATGGGTGGCCCTGATTTCCCCGGTTTTTGTCACCCTGCTTCTCACCCGCGTCAGCGGCGTCCCCCTGCTCGAAAAGAAAGCCGACCAGAAATGGGGTGGTCAGCCAGAGTATGAGGCCTATAAGAAGACAACCCCGGTACTGATCCCCCGGTTGTAATGCAGCGAAGCCCGCAAGATGACCGCTCGGTTCATTACCGGTAGCCATGTGGTTCAACTGTGTCGATACATCCTCGGCACAATCAAGAAAGGAACTAACCATGAAAATAGCTAAAATCATCGCTCTGGCTGGCCTGCTGGCTATGACTGGCATCCTGGTCTACGCGTTCACCATCGGAGATTTTTTTGCCGAGGGAGCCAAACTGCTGGCCATGCCCTGGGGGATAGTCTCCCTGGTAGACCTGTACGTTGGCTTTGCCCTCTTCTCGTGCTGGATCGTATTCCGTGAAAAGGCGTTGCTCCCCTCGCTGATTTGGGTGATCCTGATGATGGTGCTGGGCTTCTGGGCTGGCGCACTGTATTCCTTCATCGCCTTACACACCAGCGGCGGGGATTGGAAGCGCTTCTGGTACGGCAAACGCTCCAATACCATGTAAGCAATCATGGATGCAAATAAGCGCTGGCTGATTGCCATCATCCTGATTGGGGGAGTGGCTGTGCTCGGCAGCTATTTCTTGGGTGTCCAGGCTTATCCCAACGCCGGGCAAATCCTGTGGGGCGGTGTGCCCGAGAGGATTCGGCCGGCTTATACCGTCAACATGTTCCTGGCAGCTGCAGGGTATTTCCTTTTCACTTTCTTCATTCTGTTTCGCCTGGATCCAATCGAAACAAAGGTGACCAGCCGCTTCGGGTTTGGAGTGTTCAATGGCCTGTATGCCGCCATCCTGTTCCCATCTGCGCTCTGGCTGCCGCTCACCTTCTTTGCAGCTGAGCAGTCCAGCCAAGCTTTGTTGTGGATCGTGAGAATCGAATTGGGCCTGGTCGGCGCAGCCTCGCTGGGCCTGTTCTTCGCCTTGTGGAAAGTCAGGCCGCCCCAACCCGCCTGGACCTACCGGCTGGCCCTACTTGGCATCCTATTCTTCTGTATCCAGACAGTGATCTTGGATGCGATTGTATGGAGTGCATTCTTCCAGTTTTAGAGTCAGACTTCATCGTGACAAAGAAAACTCTCGGGGCACTCCAAGTTTTCAAGTGCCCCGAGAGAGATTCGCACTCTAGTCTCAACCAACGTTGATCTTATCGGATGATCCAGATATGGCCTGACAGGCCAGATTGGTTTTGCGTTCTAATTCTACACCACGTACCCCAAACGACTGGAGATTGTTATGGCGGTATCCATCACCAGGATGGACAAAGCAATGAGTCTCGATACGGGAAGACAGTATTACCTCATAACAACTGATCCATCACCCAATTGGTTCGCGCCCCGCTTTCACCGGTGCTGGGGCATCGTCCAATCCCATTTAACTCATCGATGATCGTCTGTGTGAGTGGCTGGTGCATATGTGCCGGGTTATCGATGGCGAACTCGGTTACTTCATCCTTGGTTTCTAATTTAACAGGTTGCGTATCAAAATTCGAGAAACTTATTTTGCCTTTAGTACCGATTATCTCGGTTTTGTCGATCTTCTTGAACGTGGTGAAGCTCCAAATACCCACTGCTTGCACGCCCGACTCAAATTTAAAGGCGCCAGTGACAATATCCTCGGCAGGGTAACGCCCACCTAAATTCCCAGAAAACCCCACCACCGATCGAATCGGCCCCAGGACATAGTCAAGAAAATCCAGTGTATGGCAGCCCATATCGACGAATTTCCCGCCCCCTCCGATCTCAGGGGTATAGTGCCAGTCGAATTCATCAGGAAGCGGCATATACAGCGCCATCGTTACACCACGGATGTCACCAATGGCCCCAACATCGATTAATTCTTTGATCTTCAAAAATCGTGGCAGGCTGCGTCTATAGTAAGCTACATAGAGCGGCACTCCCGCATCTTGACAGGCCTGGATCATTTCCTGGCACTCGGCAAAGTTCATTCCCATTGGCTTTTCAACATAGACCGGTTTCCCAATCTGAGCACACTTTAGCGTATATTCCTTATGGGCATAGGGGGGCGTCGCAATGTAGACTGCATCCACATCCGGGTCCTGGATCAAGGCCTCCGCGTTGTCATACCATCTGGATACATTATGGCGTCGGGCATAATCCTGGGCTAATTCTTTGTTGCGCCGCATCACGGCTACCAGGCTGGAGTTCCTGGCCTTTTGAAATCCTGGGCCGCTCTTTTTTTCGGTTACATCTCCGCAGCCGATAATGCCCCACCGAATAATCTTCATCTTTCCTTCTCTCAATTGGGAATATCAACCTTCAAGTATCCTTCTCATGTTTTCCCCGTTCTGCTTCCACCATTGGAATAAAATCGACAAATCGACCCCCAGACTGAAGTGGCGCACCCCCATATCGATGTACTTCTTAGCTTGATCGGGGTGATGGATCTCCACCCGAGGTTGTACGCCAGCTTCTAGAGCCGCTTCGATCACTCGTTTCTCTGCTGCGCGGACATCCGGGTGGTCGCGTTCTCCGGGTTTTCCAATACTCATTGCGAAATCAGTCGGGCCCCATTGGACCATGTCGATCCCACGCGTTGCCAGAATTTCATCCAGATGGTCGACGGCCGATTTCTTCTCGATCATCACCATCACAACCAGCTCTCGCAGCGCCTGGACATATTCTGGGGTTCCGCCATATTCCATGTAGGTAAAGCGGCGCATTACCACGCCAAAATTGCCGTTATCCTCAGGATGATCCGGCTTCATAATGCGCACACATTCGCGCGCATCCTCACCAGTGCTTACATCAGCGAACAATACACCCTGAAAGCCAGCGCCGATCCCGCGTTGTGCCAGGTAGGTGCGCGGTTCAGCGTCAACCTTTATGATAGCTGACATGTCGAAAAGTTCCACCGTCCGGCAGAAATTATCCAGGGCAAAAAGATCGAAGGGGGCATATTCGGCCAGAAATTCAACATAATCGAACATCCTGGTGTGCCCAAGTGCCTCCACAGTCGCCGGCCAAATGCTATGAACGCGGGTTCCAAGCGTCGGTTTATTTTCGTTGAGAAGTTTTCGCAGTCTGTTCGTTTTCATAATAGCCAGCCTACCTTTCCAGAATGATAATGCCGCTCCTTAGAAACGTCAACCACACACGCTCACTTCGTATAATAACATCTCTTTTGGCCATGCAATTACAACAAAAACCGCTGGCTCATCTGTCAAAAGTGTGCAGAGTGACAAGAGCATGAATAAGGTTCGGTGAAATGCGTTTACAGTTTCTGCGGAACTCGGTCATGGCAACATATCCGCTGAGCCAACGCTTATGCACACCCTTGAAGGGACGCAGGAAAATGCGCACATCCGTCCACATGCCTTCGACTGTATTGACATGGACTTCACGAATACCGTCGCCATCATCGTCGCGAGCCCATTCGTTCTGAGCGTGGCATACAGTGGCATGAGGACGGATAATGTGATGGTAAGCTCGCCATTCATCGGTGTTGCACATTGTTCCGACCAGGGTGAACTGATGAACATGCTGCTCCAGAGTCTCTCGATCCGTGTGGTGCGCCACTCGCAGGCGTACTTGCCCACTTTCACGACTGACTGTCCCAACAATTGGCGGTCGATCGTTATCATAGGTGCCATGCCCGCGTTGTTTGTTGGCTCGGCAGCGTGGTGGATCGTCTGGATCAGGGTGAAGTTCACCTTTTTTCCCCCGCATTCTGAAACATCTCGTCAGTTTCAGTACAGGTATCGGGCAAGGGTGTCTGGGGTTGAGCCATTTCTGCATTGGCTTGCACTTCATGGCGTAGTGCAAGCACTGTCTTGTAACCCACCTTCAACTCCGCAGCTAGCACCTTTGAACTTTCGCCTTTGCAGAACCCACGCATGAGTAGAACCACTTGCATCGGTGTCAGATGTGTCTGCTGAAAAATTGTTCCACTGTACAGGTTGTAAGCCGTGCCACAATCTCGACAACGATACACCAACAACTCGCTGCATTTGGTCTGCCGAAAGGGTCGGGCTTGCTCGAACGGCTTCTGGCAAGTCGGACACCTGAAACCAATGGGGTGGAAGTGCTGCACAATCCATTCGACACTGCTGTCGTAATCCAGTAGATCCGTGATTGGGAATTCCATGCTCTTAGTTTACCACTTCTGCACACTTTTTACACATGAGCCAACTCTTTTACAAGAACCATTAAATCAGTGGGTAGAGCCCACACACGTTCTCATAAACTACTGAACCTTATCTTATGATTTTCTTATAGATATGTCCCTAAACCTCAGTGTACCAAATAACCATGCGTTGATATATTGCTGCAATACTTCACGTAAAGGTTCAGGTTCAACTGATGCATATCCTATGCTTAGGCATAAATCATACAACCGCTCCACTGGATTTACGAGAAAGATTAGCGTTTAGCGAAGATGGTGTTCGTTCGGCGCTGGCCCGTTTAGGTTGTGGTCACGAGTGCGGTTTGCAAGATATCGTTGAGATGGTGATTATCTCCACCTGCAACAGGATTGAACTATATGTTGTTTCCAGTAAACCGGATTTTGGTGAACTGGAAACTTTTTTATCTGATGCTCATGGCATAACGATAGAAGAGTTTCGGCATCATCTGTACCGGTATATGGGCGAACGCGTTGTAAACCACTTATATCGCGTCACAACCGGGTTGGATTCGCTTGTCTTAGGAGAGCCACAAATATTAGGGCAGGTAACGCGGGCGCTTGAACTGGCGCTTGGCCTTGGCGCTTGTGGGGCCGTGCTTTCGCGGTTGTTTCGATCTGCAATACACGCCGGAAAGCGCGCCCGAACGGAGACATTGATCAGCCGAAATCCAGCCTCGGTTTCTTCCCTGGCGGCATCGCTAGCTGAAAAGGAGGTAAGAAATCTCTCTGGAGCACAGATTGTTGTAGTGGGTGCGGGAGAAATGGCTGAACTGGCCGTTGAGGCGTTGCGCAAGCGTGGTGCAACACAGATCGTGGTTGTCAACCGGACATTGGAACGTGCGCAACTCCTGGCGCATCGTTGGCAGGCAGGTGTTTCCACCTTTGAGCAATTTGAGAATTTGCTGCTGAATGCGGATATTGTCATATCCTCTACCAGCGCGCCACATACGATCATCAATGCGCCTCACATGGAGGATATCATGCTGAAACGCGACCATCGCTTGGTGGTCATGATTGATATTGCAGTGCCGCGTGATATCGATCCTGAAGTAAGCCGGATCCCTGGGGTTAAGTTGTTTGATATCGATAGCCTGAACCGACAGGTTCAGGATCTGCTCGCCGAACGTGCAGCAGAAGTTCCATTGGTTGAAGCCATTCTTGCGGAAGAAGAAAGGCGCTTCCTGGAATATTTGGAAACACTGGATATGCTTCCCATTATCACCGAACTTCGTAAACAAGCTGAAGGAATTCGCCAGCATGAATTGGAAAGAACTTTACGCCGATTACCTGGATTATCAGAAGCGGAACGGGAGCGCATTGACGCCATGACTCGCTCGCTAGTAAAGAAATTGTTGCAAACGCCCACGCAGCGCCTGCGTACCGAGGCTAACTGCCCCCATGCTGCTGAGTATGCCACGGTGGCGCGGACATTATTCGATCTACCAGGCGAGGATGGTTTATGTGCTTTTTCCGGACAACAGTGCTCATTAACGGTAGCTGCTGACAACCTGCAATCATCCATCACCCAAATGGGTCAAACGGGAGTGTAATTTCATGCGACTAATTTTTGCGACCCGCCCATCTACCCTGGCGCGCACCCAAACCCAGTGGGTGATCCAGGTATTACAAGGGGTGTATCCCGACCTGGTGTGCGAGGAAAAAGTTATCACAACCCAGGGCGACAAAATTCTGAACAAACCACTGCCCGAAATTGGCGGAAAAGGTCTGTTCACCCAGGAACTGGAAAGCGCATTGATTTCAGGCGAAGTACATTGTGCGGTGCATTCGCTCAAAGATTTGCCGATTGAAAACCCTGCTGGCCTGACAATTGGCTGCATCCCTGTACGCGCCGATGCACGAGATGTGATCATCTCGGTGAAAAAATCCACTCTGTCTACTTTACCTATTGGGGCGCAGGTGGGTACATCCAGCCCGCGTCGCGCTGCGCAAGTATTAGCCACTCGCCCCGATCTCATTTTGCGCACGTTGCGAGGCAATGTGGACAGCCGCGTGCGTAAGGCGTTGGAAAGCCAATATGATGCGATTCTGCTATCAGGAGCTGGCCTATCACGTCTTGGCCTTGACCAATACATTTCCGATTGGCTACCTGTAGATATAATGCTCCCCGCTCCTGGACAAGGCGCCCTGGCTGTACAATGCCGTGCAGACGACCGTGTTACGCTTGAGTTGCTTGCTGCACTGGAAGACAATCCTACCCGCCAGGCAGTAACCGCTGAACGCCAGTTTCTACTTGGAATGGGCGGCGGCTGCACCGCGCCGGTGGCAGCATATGCTTCAATAGCCAATGATCCGTCAGGGGCGATCCATCTGATGGGGCGCGTCCTCTCACAGGATGGGCAAAAGGTTTTGAATGTTGAAGGGATGGGTATGGAGGCGGTGCAGCTTGGCAAGGAGTTGGCCCGGCAGGCTTTAGAGCAAGGCGCGCAAGAGATATTGGACCTGGTCGCGGTGCATTGAAATGATGAAAGTTTTGATCACCCGCCCAAGAGCGCAGGCTGATGCCTTCGCGGAAAATCTGCGCAGCGCCGGATTTGAAGCGGTGTATTTCCCGGTAATCGAAATCCATCCGTTTGAGAATAATGTTGCGCTGCAACGCAGCCTGGCAAAATTGGCTTGTTATGATTGGCTGGTATTCACATCGGTCAATGGAGTAGAGGCGGTGTGGAACGCCTTGACCGGTATGGGGTTAGCGCACATTCCAGAAAATATTCGCGTGGCGGCGATCGGTCCTAAAACGGCAAAGGCGCTAGAAAGTCATGGGGTATTTCCAGCTTTTGTTCCCAACGAGTATGTGGCTGAAGCCATTCTGCCTGGGTTGGACGATCTGCGTGGTCGCTGGGTGCTGCTGCCGCGTGCAGAGATTGCCCGCGAGGCGCTGCCGGAGGCCATTGTGCAAGCCGGCGGCGTGGCGCACGAAATTGCTGTCTATCGCACCCTGCCGGCTGAACCCGATCCGCAAGGATTGTCAGCCCTGCGCGCAGGCGTCGAGGTGGTGACATTGACCAGCCCATCGACGGTGCATAACTTTGTAGCCATTGTGTGCGCCGCCGGGCTTGATCCACTCACCCTGCCAGGCAGTCCGGTGTTTGCCTGCATTGGGCCTATCACTGAGCAGGCAGCAAAGATGGAAGGTTTGCCGAACCGGATCGTGGCTGATGAATATACAACTGAAGGGCTAATAAAAGCAATCCAAACCTTCAAGATGGAGTCCGTATGACTGTGTTGAGCATTGAAAGACAACCAAGCTATATCAAGCCAATCAACCGCCCGCGCCGGCTGCGCCGCACAACAGCACTGCGCGCCATGCTGCGCGAGACGGAACTCAACGCGGGCGATTTTATCTATCCGTTGTTTGTGCGCCACGGTGAGGGACGCACGGAAATCCGCTCGATGCCAGGGGTCTTCCAGCTATCAGTGGATGAAGCAGTACGCGCGGCAAAGTCCGCTGCCAGCCTGGGCGTACCGGGGGTTATTCTGTTCGGCATCCCGGCAGAGAAAGACCCAATCGGGCTGGAGAATTTTGCTGCGGATGGCATTGTTCACCAGGCCATCCGCGCCATCAAACAACATATTCCAGAGATGGTGGTGGTAACAGATGTTTGCCTGTGCGAATACACAGATCACGGGCATTGCGGCATTTTGAACAGCGGCGAACATTATCACCCACATCTGCCTGATGGGTATGTGCTGAACGATGAGACCCTGGAGGTGCTGGCGAAGGTAGCCGTCTCGCATGCTGAATGCGGCGCGGATATTGTTGCTCCGTCTGGCATGATGGATGGCATGGTGGCGGCTATCCGGACAGCATTGGATGAAAGCGGGTTTGAACACACGCCAATCCTTTCGTATGCGGTTAAATATGCCTCCTCTTTCTATGGCCCCTTCCGCGATGCCGCTGAAGGCGCGCCGAAATTTGGAGATCGGAAATCTCACCAGATGGACCCGGCCAATGTGCGCGAGGCGCTGCGCGAAGCTGCACTTGACGTGCAAGAGGGGGCCGACATGCTGATGGTCAAACCCGCCCTGGCATATTTGGATGTTATTCGTATGGTAAAAGATGCTTTTCCCGAACTGCCGATGGCGGCATATAACGTAAGCGGCGAGTATGCGATGATCAAAGCTGCAGCGATGAATGGTTGGATCGACGAAGCCAAAGCTACGCTAGAAACGCTGGCTGCCATCAAACGCGCTGGCGCAGATTTGATACTTACTTATCATGCCCTGGATGCGGCGCGATGGTTGAAATAGTCTAAGGAGAGAGATGACGCTTGCCCCCAATTTGACAGAACGCGCGGCTGCTGAACGCAGCTATCAGAACGAGCGCATGGTTCATGCCGATTTCGACCAGGCGCCCTTTACCATCGCCTGGGAGGTGACGCGCGCCTGCGCCTATGCCTGCGTGCATTGCCGGGCTGATGCCCAACCTCACCGTGATCCACGCGAGCTATCCACCGCAGAAGCCAAGGCATTGATCGAACGGCTGGCAGCGTTTGGAAATAACCCGATTTTGATTTTCACGGGCGGCGACCCGCTGATGCGCCCGGATGTATTCGAGTTGATTGCCTATGCAGCCGAACGCGGTCTGCGCTGCTCTCTCACCCCCACCGCAACTGCCCTGCCCACACGCGAGCGGCTTGAAAAAGCACTGCAGGCAGGCATCCGTCGCGTAGCACTTTCGCTGGATGCGCCGCGCCCGGAAGTTCACGATGATTTTCGCAAAGTCAAAGGCTCATGGCAGCGCACCATGGACACGCTGCACCGGGCGCACGATGTTGGAATGAGTGTGCAAGTCAACACTACCGTAGCCAGGCATAACATCGACATCTTGCACGAGATGGTGCCGTTTATCCAGGAGGTTGGCGCAGTACAATGGTCGGTTTTCTTTCTCGTGCCGACGGGACGCGCCATGGCTGAGCAAATGGTCTCGGCGGAACAACACGAGCGGGTGTTCAACTGGCTCTATGATCTGGCCCAGATTGCGCCCTTTGACATCAAGGCTACTGCCGCGCCCATGTACCGCCGGGTAGCAATTGAACGAAAACGAGCACAGAATGACGGCAACCCAGTCACGTTTCAAAGCGCGGGCTTTCAATACGCAGATGGCCTGCACCGCCCTACCAAAGGAGTAAATGATGGCAACGGCTTCTTGTTCATTTCTCATATTGGAGAGATCCAGCCTTCGGGGTTCTTGCCAGTAACAGCCGGTATGGTGCGTGAGGATGATATTGTAGATGTGTATCGCAACTCGCCGATTTTCAAGGATTTGCGCAACCCCGACAAATACAAGGGGGTGTGCGGCAAGTGCGAATACCGGCATGTGTGCGGCGGCCAGCGCGGCCGCGCTTATGGCATCATGGGCGATTACCTGGAAAGCGATCCGGCCTGTGTGTTGGTCAGTGGAAAATAAAGGCTTGTTATCGAGATAGGATGCTATGGATACAACAACTCAATTTTCGGCTCCACCCGTGTTGTTTCGTGATATTGAAGCGCCCTTCTTACGCGCCTGTCACAGGCTGCCTACTGATTTCAACCCTGTCTGGTTTATGCGCCAGGCAGGGCGCTATATGCCCGAATACCGCGCCATTCGAGATCGATATTCTTTGCTGGAGATATGCTATCAACCAGAACTGGCCGCTGAAGTAACGTTGCAGCCCGTGCGCGCGCTGGGTGTGGACGCGGCCATTTTGTTTGCAGACATTCTGCTACCGATCATCCCCTTGGGGCTTGGGCTGGAGTTTGCCAAAGGCGAGGGTCCAATCATTGGCAAGCCAATCCGCACGATGGAAGATGTCCTGGCGCTCCATCCGTTCAATGCAGAGACAGACCTCGATTATGTTATGGAGGCTATTCGCCTTTTGCGAGGTGAATTGAAATCGATCCCACTGATCGGTTTTTGCGGCGCACCGTTTACAGTAGCATCTTATATGATTGAGGGCGGTTCGTCGCGCGAGTTCCTGAAAACCAAGAGTATGATGTATGCCGCTCCTGATGTCTGGCACGCTCTTATGCAAAGACTTTCAGCGGTTCTGGCCGATTATCTTTCTGCACAGATCCGCGCCGGGGCGCAGGCAGTACAGATCTTCGACTCCTGGGTGGGCGCTCTCAGCCCACAGGATTATGAAAAATTTGCCGAACCTTATTCCAGCCAGATCATCCAAACCGTGAAAACGACCGGCGTGCCGGTAATTCATTTTGGGACAAACACAACCACACTCTTGACCAGAATGAAGCGCGCCGGGGGTGATGTGATCGGATTGGACTGGCGAATTCCATTGGATGATGGCTGGAAGCTGCTGGGTGAGGATGTTGCTGTACAGGGCAACCTGGACCCTGCCAGCCTGTTTGCACCACTGCCTGAAATCAGAACCCGCGTGAATGATATTCTACGCCGGGCGAGCGGCAGACCCGGTCATATTTTTAACCTGGGGCATGGCATCATGCAGCACACACCTGTCGATCACGTGAAAGCAGTTGTAGATATGGTGCACGAATATGGAACTTAACTTTCTCGGTTTGATCGCTGCTGTAACCGCTTTTTTCAGCATTTGGATCGGGCATGTTTCCGTGCGCAAGATCGAAGCCGTAACGGTGAAATTGTGGAAGCCAATCATCACCGCCATAGCCCTCGGGGTCACACTGGGATATGCCGCTCTTGCTGTTTCTAACCGCCCGCTCTCCACCGTTTGCGGCATCCTGGGCATTACGCTTCTCTGGGATGCTTTTGAAATCAAGCGCCAGGCGCAACGCATCCGTAAAGGACACGCACCCGCCAATCCAAATAACCCGCGCCATGCAGCCATGCTGGCTACTGCAGGATCACAAGCCACAACGCTTGATGTTTTGAAGCGCGATCCAATTGGCAGGCCGGTCAGCCACAATGAAGCTATCCAACTGATAGTCGATCATTAAACGCAGAGGTTTTATGGACACATTTGGACTGGTCACCGGTGTTGCTACCCTGTTCATTATTGGACTCGGCTTCCCGCTTGTCATCCACGGTGAGCGCCGTTTTGGGTATTTGTGGTGGCCTTATATGCTGGGTGGCGGGGTCATTATCATTGGCGTCTCGCTTTTCGTTAGCGCTGATTGGCTTTCGGTAGTGGCAGGCGTGCTGGGGGCAACCTTTGTATGGGGGGGAACGGAACTCAAGGAGCAGGCCATCCGTGCTGAAGTCGGCTGGTTTCCATTCAACGCCCATAAAATCCATCCGCCTTTTGAGGCATTCATCAAAAAGTGGAAAGCCCCACATTTGTAAAGGGAACTGTAGCATATGACCAAAAACCACATCGTTATCATTGGCGGCGGCATCGCCGGACTCTCTGCCGCTTATTATGCAATCAAAAAAACAAAAGAGCAGAACACTCCGATCCAGGTCACCTTACTCGAGTCTGCTTCCCACTGGGGAGGAAAAATCACTACCGACCGGGTTGCAATGGATGGAGGACAGTTCATAATTGAAGGCGGGCCTGACACGTTCCTGGCGACCAAGCCCTGGGGTGTGGCTTTATGTAAAGAACTGGGACTCGGCGATCGCTTACACGGCACCAACCCACATAAGAAAAACACTTACGTTTTACATCGCAACCGCCTGATGCTGCTGCCTGACGGCCTGGCCATGATGATCCCCACCAATATTCAAGCCATCCTGAAAACGGGCTTAATCTCCTGGTATGGCAAAGCGCGTATGGGCCTCGACTTCCTGATCCCACCCGCTCCGCTGAACGGAGATGAGAGCCTGGGTGCTTTTGTCAGTCGCCGGCTTGGACGTGAAGCATACGAGAACCTGATCGAGCCATTGATGTCGGGAATCTATGCCGGCGATGGCGATGCGCTCAGCCTGGCTTCAACATTTCCTTACCTGCGCGATCTGGAGAGCAAATATGGGTCATTGGCCCGCGGCGCGTTGCAAATGCGCAAACAAATGGCGGGGAAAGCTATTCAAGGGTCACGTTCTGCCTTTCTCACACCCCAAACAGGTCTGGCGGAGATTGTCGAAGCGCTCGTGGCTTACCTGGAAACCAACCAGGCCGCTCTGCGCCTGCAAGCTGCTGTATCCAAAGTGCGAAAGGATCATTCTGGATATCGCGTAGAACTCGAGGCAGGCGAAGTGATCCTGGCAGATGGCGTTATCCTGGCTACCCCGGCTTATGCCAGCGGAGCTATGCTTACTGAACTTGACGCTGAACTGGCAGAAATCTTGAGAGAAATTCCCTACGCTTCAACTGCTACCATATCGCTGGCATATCGCCTGGCTGACCTGCGGCGCGAGTTGGATGGCTACGGGTATGTCATTCCACGCCGGGAGGGGCGGCAGGCATTGGCCTGCACCTGGACCTCAACCAAATTTCCGCACCGTGCGCCAGATGGTTATGCGCTCCTGCGAGTCTTTGTTGGTCGAGCCGGACAGGAACAAACTATGCCACGTGAAACAGATTCGCTTGTGGCTCTGGCAAGGGAAGAGCTGCAGCTTACGCTTGGCATTGAAGCTGAACCACTGATCTCTAGAGTATTTATCTGGGAAAATTCGATGCCGCAATACAACCTGGGACACCCAGGAAAATTAGCGCGAATTGAAAAGCATTTGGAAAATCACCCCGGCCTGGCTCTGGCGGGCAACGGCTATCGCGGGATTGGCATACCCGATTGCATTCACTCCGGCGAGATGGCTATGGATGCGCTGCTGCCACAGCTTATTGCCCAGGATATTGAGGTACATTAGCCTTTCAGGAAAAAATATAGGAGATAGCATGAATATTCAAAAGTCGAAAGAACTCTTTCAAGAGGCTCAAAAACTACTCCCTGGCGGCGTAGATTCGCCGGTAAGAGCATTCCGCGCAGTAGAGGGGCAGCCATTATTCATCGAGCGCGGTGAGGGGCCATATCTTTTCGATGTAGATGGAAATCGCTTTATTGACTATGTTCTTTCCTGGGGACCGCTGATCACCGGGCATGCTCATCATGAGGTAGTGCGGGCTATCCAGCAAGCTGCCAGTTTAGGGACTTCGTATGGGGCACCCAGCCCATTGGAAATCGAACTGGCCCGCAAAATTATGGAATTCATGCCCAACATTGAGATGATCCGCTTTGTCAATTCGGGCACAGAGGCGACCATGTCTGCATTGCGCCTGGCGCGTGCCTGTACCGGCCGAGACAAAATCATAAAATTTGAGGGATGCTATCACGGACATGCCGATATGCTGCTGGTGCAGGCCGGCTCTGGTTTAGCTACGCTGGGGCTGCCCGACTCGCCGGGAGTGCCTGCGGCGACTGCTGCAGACACACTGATTGCGATATACAACGATTGTGATTCGGTAGAGAGCTTATTTAGAAAATACCCCGGGCAGATTGCTGCCGTTATTGTTGAACCGGTGGCTGGCAACATGGGAGTGGTACCTCCCGTACCTGGATTTTTACAGGGGTTGAGAGATATCACCGAGCAGCACGGCGCTATCCTGATCTTCGATGAGGTGATGACCGGTTTCCGGGTGCATCCGGGAGGCGCTCAAGCGCTGTATGGTATCACACCTGACCTGTCCACGCTGGGTAAAGTTATCGGCGGTGGGCTGCCGGTTGGAGCCTACGGAGGTAAACGCGAGCTCATGCACATGGTAGCGCCTTCCGGCGCCATGTACCAGGCCGGCACGCTGGCGGGAAATCCGCTGGCGATGAGCGCCGGGATCGCCGCTCTTTCTTTGATACGTGAACCAGGCACTTGGGAAGAAATGGAAAAACGGGCACAGCAATTAGAGAAGGGTATTGCTGCGGCCGCTCAAAAGGCCAGCGTGCCTATCCAGCAAACCCGGGTAGGCAGCATGTTTACCACGTTCTTTAGTGATGTGGAGCCTAAAGATTGGAACAGTGTAAAAGCAGCCGACAAGGCGCGTTTTGGCAAATTCTTCCAGGCCATGCTCCAAAACGGCGTTTATCTTGCCCCTTCTCAGTTTGAAGCCGGCTTCCTGAGCATTACTCACGATGAAAATATCGTCACAGCAACAATTGACGCAGCAGGACAAGCGTTAGAATCTTGCCAGGGGTAAAAACCAACGAAAGGTAAAATCGTTTTGGAAACGATTTCGCAACTCAAACTATGCATTTACTTTGCAGCTTTTTAACTGCCCAATATATTGCCCGTACTCTTGACTCGGAAATTCCTAACATTTCTGCCAGTTCGAGTGCTTTCCTGCCAGCCTTATGCAATTCGTAAATCTGCATATCGCGCTCCGAAGGCCCTTTCGGTTCGGGTTTCAGGTATTGGTGCGTCTTTTTTCCCTCGATCATGAAAGTTGTCAGGATCGAACCGGTTGCCGTCGCGCCCTGAACACCATTAGGCGCAAGCATCTCTAACGGGAAGGAATACCACAGGCGCGCCCGGTCGTAGCCTAGCTCAATTTTGGTGATAAAGCGGGGAAACAACCGGCTGCGCAGCACGCGGATGTCGCCGGACTGGTTGGGGGTTTCAGGTTGATTAGCCAGATAGAAAACAAAATGTGTCGTACCTCAACGATACGACACATTAAGTACTGTGCCCCCACGGGGGTACTGTACGTTAATGTGTCTTATTTGTGAAAGGGTAAACATCGGTTGCCGTTTGATGCTTGAGATAAAGCGCTTCCTGCTCCAATTTCAGCCCACGCTTGAGGATATGCTCCAAAACAGGGCGCACATCTTTCAGTTCGGGACGGGAGAGGAGTTGGCGCAGGTTACGTTCATCATTGTGAGTTAATGGGCGAGAGAGATGAGCATAAGCATCAAAAGTGGTAATATCCATTAGGTAAGGTTGGAGGCGCGGGCTGACATGACGACGCAACTGGCTGAGGATATTGAAGCCGCCATAATCGAGATCCGACCAAAGGTAAAGTGGGATCGAATCAGGGATCAGCCTCAGGATGCGGCGAATAGCGGGAGATGGGTTGCCCATGATACACAAAGTAGCACAATCAGAGAAATTGCCCGTTTCATAACCTGTTTTCAGTTGAAAATCCCCCTGAAGACGAGAAAATTCGTGGAAAGCAGTCAGGTTCTCGATACACAAGACAGCCCTGGCATAGATATCAACCACCTGGATGGAGTCGACTTGAGCCGCCGGAAAGCCCACTGAAGGGGCAAACCCGCCCAGCGAGAGAACCTCGCCATTCGCCATCGTAAATTGCCAGTTCCCTGAA
This sequence comes from Chloroflexota bacterium, assembly GCA_040752025.1. GTDB lineage: Bacteria > Chloroflexota > Anaerolineae > Anaerolineales > UBA4823 > JBFMFR01. Next base: position 18,160 of record JBFMFR010000073.1, read on the forward strand.
CAGTGAATATAGGTGGGGTTAGCCGCCAGATTCAGTTCGCCCAGAAGTTCTTCGCTGGAAAGAGACTTCCATTGCGGATTTGACAGGCGAGCCAGCCTGATGAGCGCCGGTTTGAGTTCGTCAAAACGCTTGCTATCATTGAATACCTGCACACTGAATACACGGTAAGGCGTTTCCGTTTTCAGATCAGGCAAGGCCGCTAAAATGCTCAGCAGATCAAGATTCCAACCGGCATCCACCAGGCTGAAAGGGGAAACCGATTTGCCAGTCTGGATTTGGTTTAGCACATGCTGTACGACGCGGGAACGCCAATCATCCCTGGGAAAGCGAAAACGGTCAGCCAGCAGCAGGGTTTCCAGTTGAGAGCGTCGAGAGGCAAGCGGTTCTCGACTGAGCAAGTTGTACACAGCAGCATGCTGTTGTTTATCAAGCGTTACGTAATCAAGCAGATGGCCGGTCTCGCCAGGTAGCCAGGTTAAGCTTATCAGGCCATAATGCGCCAGTTCCTGAAGCTGCCCGTTGGTAACGCTGCGTGGTTCAGGGTCAGTTTGAGAATAATAGCCTGGCAGGTCAATCTCTTCCAGCGCGACTCTGATGGCATGGGGGCGCGGCTGGAGGTTGCCCAATTCCGACCCGCTATCCCCCTTGCTGCGTTGTTCCAGCTTATCCAACAACGCATGCAGCAAAATAACCACGTCAGGCGAGGGCTTGAATGATATATCCATATGCAACCCGCCGGTCAATGGTACGGTTTATTTTTCCACCTGCTGCTCGATTTCTTTCAGCATCTCACTTTTGTCAATCTCGATCACAAAAGCGTGGCTGTTTTTGCGCACCACCGTGCAAACCGTATCTACAAAAGGCAGCAGCGCCCCCGATTTGTCCGGCGGAGTAGCCAGCAAAACTTGCAACCCGGCATCACACATAAACTTAAGCGCGCTGGCTGTACGCGCCGTATCCATCTTACCAAAAGCCTCATCAAAAAGCGCCAGGCGGATTGTGTCGGAGGGGCGCGGTTGGTTTAGCCGGTAAGCCTGGGCAAAGGAAGCTGCCATTGCCACGTAGAATGGGGTTGTAGTCTCACCGCCGCTCTTCTTGGCGTTTATTTGGCTCAACAGAGCGCGGTCGCTGTTGGGATAATGAATGCGGATATCGTATAGCAGGTAAGAACGGTAATCCTGTAATTCATGCAGCTCAGCAGCCAGAGTTTCGCTGCTTTGGTTATTGGCAGTCAGACGTTCCAGGAGCAAATCCCAGGCCTGCTGGTGTTTCTGGCGAAAATCCGAGTCGAACAACGACGCGCCAAGAATATTCTGGCTGTCCATCACCATATCATACATGGCGCGCAGGCCAGGAGCAGGCAGGGTAATAAACTCGTAACGCTCACCGCCAAAACGCAGTTGCGCCAGCGTACTGTTCAGATAAGCCAATTGCTGGCGAGCTTCTTCGATTTGTTCGCGCAGGCGGTGGATGAAATTCTCAACCAATTCTTGTTCAGCCAGAGTACGCTGGTGGGCAATCTGCGCTTCATACTGAGGCAATTCCGATTCAACCAGTTTTTGGCATTCCGTTGAATAGCGCACAGCATGTTCTTGATCATCATAACCAAAATCATAGCGCAGCGAGTAAGCCTGCTTGGCTTCACGCAAACGGTCGCGGTTGCGAGTTTCAGCATTCTGGTAATCGTTCTCGTAACGCTCTGCATATTGCTGGATCACATCCACTGGCTGGCGCTCCAAACGTCGGGTATATTCCTTCTCGATTTCGGCGCGCAGTTCTTCATCAGTATGCTCGTTAGCCGCCAAAAATGCCTCTGCCGCCTGGATGGCCTGATCAATCTCACGCTCCAGGCGAGGAATGTCATGCTCGGCGAGAGCGCGGGCTTCTGCTTCAAATCCACCCATTTTGCGCTCCAGAGCGCTAACCTCGCCTTGCAAATGACTGTACTCAGCTTGCCGCCTGCCTACCTCTGCCTGAAGGTCTTCAGCAGTGCGCAGGTCAAGGCCGGCTAACTCGCCAGCCAGGTTGACGTGCAACATCTCGCGTTCATCCAGGCTGACGAGGCCTTCCAGGGAATGTTCGAGAGCTATCAACGGGCGAATTTTCTCGCTGGTCAGCGCCAGCCGCTGGCGCAAAGCGCTGTTGCGCTGCTGGAATGTTACCATCTCGTTGGCAATCTCATCCAGACGCCGCTGACGGCTTTCAATCTGGCATGGGGCAGCACGCTCGCCAATGAACCAGCGCCCATAGATATTGGAGTTGAGATGGCTATCGGTATAATTGCGGCGGATAAAACATTCGCGGGTAATCGCCGTGCGGTGGGAACGCAGGTCTTCGATCGTTTCGCATTTGACATAATGCCCCAACAGCAGATCGACAAAAGCGCGCGCGGCCGGATGATTGGTGGCAACTTCACCAGCCAGTGAAGCCGTGTTTTTGGCAGTCGTTGAATTTGAAGCGTGTTGCAGGATGGCTTGGCTATCCAACAGAGCAACGCCATGAAGGCCATCTTTGTGGCGGCGCTGGCGGTAGAGACGCATAGCAGCATCATAATAAGCCGGCGGCACCAAAATAGTAAAGCGATTATAGCCGAGGATTCCCTCCACAGCATCCTGCCATTCTTTATCCGGGATGTTCAGGGCGGTACAGAGAAAGACAACTTCCTCGCTGGAAAGCCCCAATTCGGCGCGTAACAGACGCCGCAGGCGGTTGGCTTGTGGCGACTCGCTTTCGTAACCGACTTCGCGGTCGCCAGTGCGCAGCTTGCGAATTTCATCCTCAAGTTGCGCCGCTTCGGAGCGCAGATTCTGAACCTGTTCGGTAAGCAGCGTATGTTGGCGGGTATATTCCTGACCTAAGACAGCATAAACAGATTGGAGATCACGAATTACGCTGTCGCTGTCTTCGGCCTGGAAAGTCGCGATGGCTGGAGGAGCTTCCTGCTGGTCAGCAGCCAGGAGCTCACCCAACCTTTGGGCGTCGGCACGTTCTTTGGCAATGCTGCCATTGACATCGTTTTTTCGCTGGCGCAAAACTTTCAGTTCGGCGTCCAGGCTGGCAAGCTTTTCGCGCAGCTCACGCTCTTTGATCGCCGTCTGGTCGGTTTGGATAGCAATTTTAGCATCCAGTAAGGCCGTTTCGGCAAATTTCAAGTGCGCGGCCAGTTGGTCACGCTGGAGTTCAGCCCGGCTGAGAGAAAGGCGCGTTTCGTCCAGTTTCAGGCGAGCGTTCTTCAACTCGCCGCTGTAGACTTCTCCACGGGCGCGGCGGGCAACATAGCCATTGGTAATCCGGCGGCGGCGGTTGGCGGCGCGCTCTTTATCCAATTCTGCAATGCGATTGAGCGCCTCGATGCGTTCACGCACATCCGCCGCCAGGCTCTCAAAATGGCGCAAGGTGTCCAGTTGAGCCTGGAGGGTTTTCACATCCAACAGGTTCTCATCGAGCAGATAGTTGTGCACAAAAGCGCGAATGTCGGTCAGCGGGCTGAAAGCCAGACCCTTGACAATTTTGGCAGGGAAAGACTCTTTCAACTGGCCGAGGCGATTCAGCAGGTGCACGCGATAATCTTCAAGACGCGTAAAAACCTGGGCGCGTCCACCTGGCGGCAGAGCAAAATGCTCCAGGCAGCGCTTGAAGCCGCGTGTATCATACAAACGGCCGGGCGCAGCCTCCGCCTGAAAGAACCAACGATCATCCAGGGCGGCATTGTGGACAATGAAATAAACGATATCGGGGTTACGACCATCCTCAAAGGCGTCAATCACCACGCCATGCGTGAAAAACGAGCCATCTGGATTGCGAAATTCCAAAGCGATCACGCCCGTCGCATCGCCGCGCAGGAAACGCTGTCCTTCTGTGCCCAGTTCGCCGCGCACATAGCTGGCAAGAGAGCGCTTGCCGCCAGCTAACGCCGCCTGATTGAAACGCACCTCACGCTGACCGCCCACCAGGGCAAACTGCACCGCGTCCAGGATAGTAGATTTGCCCGCCCCATTGATGCCAATAAAGTAAGTGCTGCCCTTGCAATCAATCGTGGTATTCTCAAATAAATGCCAGTTGACCAGGCGAATTCGGGTGAGCGTTTTCATAGGTTTTCTTCTTCCTCACTGGCTGTCCGATATTTTCGTACCCAGGCATCCAGTTCATCCACTGTTTGAACAGGAAGGATCATGCGTACAGAGCCGCGCAGCCGCAGACGAGCCTCGGCATCGCGCACATCGATGGTGCGGCCGTCCAGGGTATCCAGCAAGCCCATCGACCGCAAGCGGCGCAGCAGGTTTTCGTATTGGATGATACCCAAATCACGTTCTTTGCCAGTAATGGTGCGGTATTCCTCGCGCACTTCACCTATGGTTACCACCGGATCTTGCGCCAGGCTCAGACGCTCGCTATGCTCTTCGTAAAGCTTGCGCAAAACCAGGATCATTAGAGTCTCATCCAGCTTGTAACGAGCGCGACAATAGCTGTATTCGGAAACAGTCTGAAAGATATTGTGATATTCATCATGCAGCAGATTGAAGCCGGCCAGCATCAACGCAGTTTCACAGGCAGAACGATGACGGTGGACAAAGTAATAATCATCTTTATCCTCGTCTTTATCCCGATACAGGAAAACTTGTCCCAACAGGCGATTAATGACGCGTGGCAGATCATGCACAGATTTTTCGGGTAGGGAAGCGATGGTAGAGAATTCCATTAAAACATCTCGCATTACAGTTTATATAGCTCAAACGGCGCAATTTTATACTCGCCTATTTCCACGGCCTCGCCATCCACTGCTTCCAAACCATAAGCTACCTCGGGGTGGTGAGCATAAGCAACAATCGTTGTCAGCCAGTGAAGGTCTGTGCTTACCTCGCCAGGGATTTCAGCGATATGCAGCCGCTTGTGTCCATTGAAAAAGCCGATTACCTTACGGTTGACTTTTTCGGGCGAGAAAGCCTGAGTAACATCTTGCATGGTCAAGGCGCGCAGAGAAATAATATCCTCGGGTTGGAGCGTGGGCAGGATGACCGAATCGGGCATGAAAGGAGCGCGGCGTTGGGGCGGGGTGTAATAACTATGCAAGTCAGGCAAATCTACCGGGTGCTGGCGTAAACCAGGCGCTTCAGGCGGCAGTTCTTCCATCCTATCATCTTTGAGTGCAGATAACTGGCGGGTGAGCGAGACCAGCCGGTCTTTGAAGCTACCATCCGCGCTTCCCAACTGGTAACGTATCTGGCGCAAGGAGGTGCGCAGATACTGCGCGTGGCGTTGATCGATATCTTCGAGCAGTGGATCCAACCCTTCGAGTTGGTGGATGATAAATTGTACATAGCCTGCCAGGGTTTGTTCAGCCTGGGCAGGGCTAAGACGGCTTTGCAGCGCCAGTTCATTGCCCGCGGCCACCAGCCACTCACTATCCATCTGCCAATCTTGCAACCTGGCAACAATATCCCGGCGATAGCGCGAAACATGATCGGAAGTTTTTAGGGCGTGATACGAAGCGCCCAACGTTTGCGAATAATCATCGAACTGCAGGTGCAGCAGGTCAGAAATCTGCTTCTCACGCGTAGCGCGCTCCACATAACGGCGGATATTTTGGTTCAACTCACTCAGGCCGCGCACTAACTGGCGCACGTTTTCATAAGCTTGCGTCACCGCCAGAGCCGGTGAGAAGTCCTTGTTGGTTTCGGCAGCGGTGATGAGCTGGTGAGCGGTATATAACTGGCCGGTGAACTCATGTGGCTTCTGCTCCTGGATTTTGCGCAGGGCTTCCAGCAATGTAAACGCATAGTCGGGCAAGGTAATGGTTTCGCTGTAATCGGTGTGCTGTTCACGTTCGATCCAGCCGGTGTTTTCGAGCCGCCGCAGCAAGTAAGCGGCATAATCCGGGTACGATTTCCCACCGCTGAGCGGGGCTGAGTCGGGGTCGCCAGCAAGCTGAGATTCCATCTCGGCGACAATCTCCCTTTCAGCGTCTGCGGTTTGCAAGTAATCCACAATCTCTGCAATTACCATTTCCCGCGTCAATCCAAAGCGGTTGAACTCTGCCAGCGTATAAAGACGCAGCAGAATCGCCATATAATGCTGCTGCAAGCTGATATACCCCTGCGTGCTGAACAAATTGAACAAGTTGAGTGGGAGGATATCAAACGGGTTCGCCATGCTCGGCCTCCCAAACCAGGATATCCTGCAAGTCACAGTGTAGCACGGCGCACAGGCGGGCCAAAGCGTCCAGGTCTACATGCCGGGCCTCTCCTGCATCCAGACGATAGACAAAATCCTTTGGCACACCAGCCTTCTCGGCCAATTTGCGCGGCGACATGCGCTCACCCGTGGCAACCTGCTGTTTTCCGAGTAAAATAGTGATCCGGCCAGATGTCGATATTTTAGAACTCATGTTCTAATTATACAGACAAATGGGCAGCCTGTCAAGCATTTTGGCGAAAAAACAAGACAGCCATCATGTCTTTTTGAGGAGCGTCTGCAATGAACATTCAATTGACCGAGGAAATCATCCGCCAGCGGGCCAGCGCGCAAAGTTACCAAAAAGGACGCGATTATTATGATAGCGGGTCGATTTACAATCCATCCTGGCAATCCACACCGGGCGGCGTGGCGCTTATGGCGCACTGTGAGGGAAGCAGCGCCCCCTCCTACCGGCTGCGAGCGGAACTAGACTCGGGTGGTGTGCAAACCGCATCTTGCACCTGTCCGTATGATCGGGGCGGCAACTGCAAGCACATCGTAGCTCTGTTGTTGACATACCTCCATCGCCCAGAGAAATTTTCAGAGCATAAGGGCCTGGATGAGCTGTTGGCTGGGCTGGAAAAAGACGTTCTGCTGGGCTGATCAATCGCCTGGCGCAAAGTAATCCTGATCTGTATGATGAAATAGAGTTGGCGCTGCCTGCCATATCGTTGGCCGCCCAGCCCAAGACGGCTGCAGCATCCCAAGAAAAGCGCCAGACCCAGGTTTCGGAACAGGCTTATCGCAAACAGGTGAAACGCATCCTGAAACAAAGCCGCTACGAGGAAGATTACCACGGTGATTGGGGCAGTGCGCCGGCCTACATTAGCGATCTGGAAGCCATTCAGAAAAACGCGGAGCAATTTCTGGCCGCCGGCGATGCCGATGGCGCGCTGATCATCTTGCAAGTGCTGTTGGAAGAGACGCTTAACGATTATGACGGTGAAATGGATTACGATGGCGATGTAGCCTCTTTCATCCAGGGCCTGGGAATGCCTATGACAGAGGCAATTCTGAGTGTAGAGATGGGTGGCTCATCGCATAAGGCATTACAAGATTTAATTGAGGATATTCTCGATGATCTGGATGAAGTGATCGAAGCAAGCGATCTGGAAGTGGTTCTAATTGCTCTGGAATATGGCTGGAAACAGCTTCCTGTCAAAGAGACCGAATGGGAAGAGTATGAGGAAGAAACCTGGATGCTCTTCGATGATTTGCAGCAGGCGCGTCTGAACGTGCTGGAACGCCAGAATCGTACCGACGAATTCCTGCACCTGGCCCAATCTGCCGATATGCACCTTTATATCCTCAAATTATTGGATATTGGACGCGTAGATGATGGTATAGCTGCAAGTCAGGAACTTGAAGATAACGGAGAAATCCTTTCAGTAGCGCAAAAGCTGCGCCTGTTAGGAAAGATCAACGATGCGGTTGCACTTGCTGAACGCGGATTAGATCAACAAGGCTATCGTTTACATGAATTGGCAGTGTGGCTGGCCCCATTGGAAGAATCACTGGAAAAAAAGGAAATGGCTCTACTGGCACACCGGATTGCCTATGATACACACCCTTCAATAGAAATCTATCGCCGCCTCAAGCGGCTCTCTGGCGTCAACTGGGAAAATCTCCGCCCGGAGCTGGTGAAAAAAGTAAACCCTGCGAACATGCCAGATGTTTTGGCAGATATTCACCTCGAAGAACACGAGTGGGATGCAGCCATTGCACTTGCCGAAAAGCAGACCTGGCCCTTCACCCTTCTCGAAAAGGTTGCCGATGCAGTTACCCCACATCGCCCGGATTGGGTGATCCGAGTGGCGCTCAAACAGGCAGACGCATTGATCGTCCAGACCCAAAGCAAGCTTTATCCGGCGGCGGCAGAGTGGCTGGGACGCGCCAGGAAAGCCTACTTTCACAAAGGCCAGGCAACCGAATGGCAGGCCTATATCGCCAACCTGCGCATCACCTATGCCCGCCGCCCAGCTTTACAGAAAGCAATTGTAACTACCTACCCAGTGAGTAAGGAAACAGGCTGGTGAGCGAACAAGTCACGCAAGGTGACAAAGACATTGCGACCTTGTTTGCGGCAAGTGGAAATCACTGCTTGCAAGCGGGCATACACTTT
>JBFMFR010000074.1:0-23354 GCA_040752025.1 Chloroflexota bacterium
CCCTGACGCAGCGTTCCCGGGGTACGCGTCCCCGTTCTGTAACAAACGAAGCTTACCCCGAAACGTGCCCGGCCGCAACCCCTTGCAGGCGTCCCTGCGGGTCGCTCGTTAACATACTAACATGACGGCGAAAACCACATGGTTGCGGTAAGCGGGGCAGCCACGGCAAGCTACCTGTACAACGGGGACGGGCAGCGCGTGGTGGCAACCGAGACGGTGACCACGACCGCCGTGACGAAGGTGTTCGTGGGCAATTATGGCGAGTGGGATGATACTGCGCAGATGATGCAGCAGTATTTCTACGCCGGGGCAACGCGCCTGGCGCTGCGGCAGGGGAGCGAGATGCCGCAGTGGCTGCTGAGCGACCACCTGGGCAGCACCAGCGCGGTGCTGAACTACGACGGCACGAGCAGCCAGGGCGAGCAGCGCTATACGGCCTGGGGAAGCGTGCGCTTCGAAGAGGGGGTGATGCCGACAGGGTACCAGTACACGGGGCAGTACCGGCACCAGAGCATCGGTCTCTACTATTACGGGGCAAGATGGTACGACGATTCGCTGGGGAGGTTTACGCAGCCGGATACGATTGTGCCCGAAGCCTCGCAGGGGGTGCAGGCGTGGGACAGGTATTTATATACGAATGCGAACCCTGTACGACATACAGACAGCAGCGGCCATTGCATTGATGGTCTAACTACAGTTCCATGCCTTTTGGCATTGATAGCTATAGCAGGTGGTGCGGGTGCGGCGGCAAATTACGAATGGAATGTTGTAGGACATTCCTGGTGGGAGTCGTCCGAATATACAACAGGTACTGCTCAAGCTGCTGTAGAGGGAGCTCTGGCAGCCGAAGGCGTTGGTTTAGCAGTTGGAACTGCCGCAACCTTTGGAGCAGTAGCGGCAGCTGCCGCTGGTGGCGCAGCAGCATCAACAGCTGTAAATTCTTCAGGAAGTATTGCTGTAGACACAAATGTTATAATAACTGCTGTTGAAGGTCAACCACAAGCAGTTACTACCGCTCTAGCTGGAAGAACACCAGTTATACCTCCAATGGCGGCTCAAGAATATTTAGTAAAAGGTAGCCCGGCTGGACTCAATCAATTTATCCAAGATTTTGGAGCGAAAATGGGTAGTGCACCAACACAGCAGGGGATTTCTAACCTCCAAACACTGGCAAATAATCTAGGCAGGGTTTTACACGATGGAGATGCTGCTATTGCAGCCTCGGCAATCGAAAGTAGGCTTGGATTACTTACAAATGATTTGAGGCTATATAATTTCCTAATATCGATAGGATGGAACGCGGAGAAGTATTGATGGGTGCATTCAACGTAGTAAAGATTCCTGAGAAGTGTGAAATTTGCGGCCAGACTATTGAACGGAAAGTACAATTTAAGTATGGAGAGGTATGGCAGCATGAATATGATTTAGGAGACAAACTATTATGGGGAGCCAATAATTTTGGTGATCCTCAATTTACACAAGTTGTAGTCGATGGAGCAGGAGAGGATTGTCCGAATTGCCGATCAACCGGAGAAGATTACGAAGTTTGGATAACGAATGGAAAGATATCGGATGTAAGGAGAGCAACTGGGGAATACGACTTCGTAAAAACTCAGGGAAAATTCATACTTATTAAGCCATGACAATCTCATCTTTTGTAATCGAATGTTGGAAACCTCCTTTGCCAACCCACTTATATCCCCACAACGCAGCGCGTGGTAGGCGGGCAGAGCTACACGCTGAGCTACGACGCCGAGAACCACATGACGGGGGTGAGCGGGGCAGCCACGGCGAGCTTCGTTTACAACGGGGATGGGCAGCGCATCGTTGCCAGCGAGGGGGTCACGACTACGGTGTATTTGAGCAACTACGTCGAGCTGGCCTGGAATGGGCAAACGGCGAAGGTCAAAAAGTACTACTACGCCGGAACGACACGCGTGGCGATGCGCCAGGGGAACGCCGCCCCGCTGCTGGTGCTGGGCGACCACCTGGGCAGCACCAGCCGGGTGGTGAATTACGATGGGTCGCCGATCCCGGCGGACCAGCTTTACGCTCCGTGGGGAGAAACCCGTTTCACGAACGGAAGCATGCCAACCCAATACCAGTTTACCGGGCAATACCGGCAGGCTGCGATTGGGCTGGATTACTTCAATGCGCGCTGGTATGACCCTTCGCTGGGCAGGTTCACGCAGGCGGATACGATCATCCCGGAGGCTTCGCAGGGGGTGCAAGCATGGAATAGATTTGCGGGGATGAACAATAACCCTGCCCGGTTTACGGACCCAAAGGGGCATGATATTTGTGGCGATGATTATGACCCGGCTTGTTCGGAAACTGAAGAAGTTGGTGCAATAGTTCCAACTTTCCAATCAGATGCATTTCTCTTGTCATCTTCAACCACAATTGGTTTTGGGCCATGGTTCATGACAGGCGGTATCGACGTTGTTGTTACTAGCGACCAAATTGGCATCTTTACGGTGTCTGGGGTAGGCCCAGCATTGGGTGGACACGATGTGTCAAAGGTGAAATCCAATGCTAATGATGAAGAGGCTACGTTTGTTACGCCTCAATGGGGTGGATCTGTTACGGTCGGCGGCGTCTTCGGTGATAAAATCGAAGATGATGTATCAGTGTATTCAGGCACTGCGCTAGTAGCTGGTGGTAGTGCTGGTCCGGTTTCTGCCGAGATGGCTTCCTCTGTTGATGTGAAATCGGGCTTACCAAATTTCAACATTACTACCGTTGCTGTGGGTACAGGACCCAGTATGGTACCTGTCGAGGGTCATGTGTACTATGTAAATGCAATATATCAGAAAGGGATTTCTGTTTTTCTGTCAACCCTAGCTCGGTTTTGCGGCTTGCTGTCTGCTACACCTTGAATGTATGTCAATGTCGCGAAAAAACCTTACGGTATCTGGAATAGCAGCTCTGCTCGTATTTTTGGCGTGGTGTTACTTGCGCTACACGAACTATCCAAAAGAACCAATCGCTGAAGGAGAGCTTCCATCAAAACCGGTCTGGGTGTTCGAGGCGTCTGAACGAATTACATCCACGCCAGTGTTCAGCGATGGGCGTATTTTCATCAAGACAGATAATTTGATCTATGCCACCGATTCAACTAATGGCACAGAGTTCTGGCATAGACTGTCGCAAAGTTACTCGTCGCCAAATTTTGCACCAGTAGTAGCGGGAGATCGCTTGATTGTCGTCGAGAAATATTCTAACCTGAGCGCTTATAGGACCGACTCTGGGGAACGGCTGTGGCAGGCCCAATCGCGTTACGAAGGCATCGAAGATCCAACCCTCACGCAAGTGGAGGCGATGGCTCTCGGCCTGAACCTTGTTCTGGTTGCCAGGCGTAATCATGGGCTAACGGCTTATAGCCTTGCCTCTGGAGAGATTGTCTGGTCAGTTCCAGCGCCTGACAGGACAATATTGTATCTGGCAGCAGATACTCAGACCGTCTATTTGGCTGCTGGTCGTACACTTTTGGCTTATGATATCAGTACGGGGAAATTGCGGTGGGAGAAGGCTTTCCCATCTCTGGTCGGCCCCATTTTGGTCAATGATGGTGTGTTATTCGTTGCTTTGAGGCGCGGGATAACCTGTCTCCTGGCATTAGATTTGGACGCCGGAACCTTATCAGAAAAGTGGCAGATTTATTCTGGTGACTTGTTGGAAGATGAGCCCAGAACGATAGTTATAGAGGGCGATCTTCTGCTGCTAGGTGGCCAAAAGCTAGTTGGGATTTTGAAGGAGACGGGCAAGATCCAATGGATCAGCCAGTCAACGGGTTGGCTGGAGCGCCCAGTGGTATTTGGCGATCGGGTTTACGTAAGAAATACAATGACGACTCTCTTTGCTTTCGACCTGGCTAATGGACAGGAAAAGGGTCGCCTGACCTTGCAAGAGAACACACCTTTGAAGCACGAAGCCGAGCGCAGCCCAGTTGTAGCAGGGGGTTTGCTAATCGTACCATTTGGGGATGAGCGTATTTTTGCATATTCCCCTTGAAAAGGGAGAATAGGATGAGCAACTTGACCAATCAAGTAGATTCAGGCAATCCGCCTATGAGAAAAACTTCATTTTTAAAGAAGCGATGGCTTTTCCTGGGGTGTATTTCACTGCTTGTGATTTTCTGTGGCCTCGTCTTTTCTTTGATCAGGGTGAGAGTACAATCGGCCTTGGGCCCTATTCGTATTACGGATGCCAGGATAGCAGTAACCATTGACGATCAAGGTACACCTCCACCGTCCGTTAGCGCTATTCGACCAGATCAACCCAGGATTTACTGTTTTATTGCAATTTCGGCGCCGAAGCCTGTGGTGATCGGCGCAAGATGGTTTCATGAAGAGCAACTCATTTTTGAAGATCAGGCACTCGTGGAAACATGGAGAGCGTTCTACATCCAGCCTTTGCCTGGTGAAAAATTTTCCGAGGGCGAATACCGGGTCGAGATTCTCCTTCAAAAAATGGTTATCAAGACTTTGTATTTCTCTGTAACGAGGTGAGTTTGGCTGGCGGTGGGTGCAACGCGCTCTGGGCGACGATGCGGTGCGCAGCCAATATGTCTACTACCCGTGGGATACGCCGGAGCAGGGCGGGCTGTTGCAGCAGATGCTCAGCGGCACGCCAACGCTCCCGGATTCCTTGCAGGACCTGCGTTACGACTACGATCGCAACGGCAACATCTGGCACATCTACGACTACAAAACCGGCAGCCCACAAACGCAAACGTTCTCCTACAGATGTTTAGAACCGTCAAGAGTATTGGGAGAAAGTTGTTGAGGGCAGCCAGGAAAAGAAGTGGATCGCCGGCGTCGTGGGAACTGGCTAAAGAGTCTTTTCCCCGGGTTCGATCCCATTTAACCTGCAAACGCGCGGTAGAATCAGGATGATTCTACCAACAGGAGAGGCCACGATGACAATGTTAACGATTACGGTCAACGGCGTCGATCACCAGGTGGATGTCCCTGAGGATACGCCTTTACTCTGGGTGCTGCGCGACACGCTGGGCCTGACCGGCACCAAGTTCGGCTGCGGCATCGGGCAGTGCGGGTCGTGCACGGTGCACATCGACGGGCAGGCGCAGCGCTCGTGCAGCACGCCGGTCTCGGCGGTGGTGGGCAAGCAGGTCACCACCATCGAGGGGCTTTCCCCGGACGGGGATCACCCGCTGCAGCAGGCCTGGCTGAGCGAAAATGTGCCGCAGTGCGGTTACTGCCAGCCCGGGCAGATCATGACGGCGGCGGCTTTGCTGGCGCGCAACCCGCAGCCCAGCGACGACGAGATCGACGCGGCGATGAAAGGTGTGTTGTGCCGCTGCGGCACGTACCGGCGCATCCGCAAAGCGATCCACGTGGCGGCCGGGCAGGCAGGTGGGGTATGAAGACCAGACCTGACCTGAACCGCCGTGAGTTCTTGAAGATTTCGGCCGCCGCCGGGGCCGGGCTGGTGATCGGCATCTACCTGCAGGGCTGCCGCCCGGGGGTGACGCCGCCCACAGGGCCGACAGAGGCGGGCGGGCCAACGGCGCAACCCAGCGCGCCTCCGGTGGAGGCAGCCACAGCCGCGCCGCCCGCAGAAACGGAGCTGCGCCCCAATATTTATTTGCGTATAGCCAAGGACGGGACCCTAACAGTCACCGCTTTCCGCTCTGAGATGGGCCAGGGCATCCGCACGGCTATCGCCATGATTTTGGGCGAAGAGCTGGATGTGGATTGGTCGACCGTGCGCATCGAGCAGGCTCCAGCCGACCCGGCGTACGGCGACCAGGTGACCGGCGGCAGCGTGAGCATTTCCCGGAATTATGGCACGCTGCGCGCCGCCGGGGCAGCCGCCCGCCAGTTGCTGGTGAATGCCGCTGCGCAAACCTGGGGCGTGGCTGCGGGAACCTGCCAGACCGAAAACGGCTTCGTCACTCACCCGCAGAGCGGCCGTTTGGCTTACGGCGAGTTGGTAGAAACAGCCGCCAGCCTGCCCTTGCCCGAGCGCGGCGAATTTACCCCCCAGGAGCCCCAGGTCTACAACCTGGTCGGCGCGCCGTACGGCAACTTCGACAACCCCGAGATCGTCCGCGGGCGCGCCGTGTACGGCATGGATGTGCGCCTGCCGGGCATGCTCTACGCCAGCGTGGCGATGTGCCCGGTCTTCGGCGGCAAACCGGCCAGTTTCGACGCCAGCCAGGCCCAGGCCGTGCCCGGCGTGCGCCAGGTGGTTGAGATCACCAACGGCCTGGCGGTGGTGGCGGAGAACACCTGGGCGGCCTTCCAGGGCAAGCGCGCCTTGAAAATCACCTGGGACGAGGGCAAAGGCGCGCAAACCAGCAGCGCGGCGCTGCTCCAGGCCATGAACGAGAAAGCCCAGGCGCAGGTCGCTTCCCTGGATGCAGGGGTCTTCTCGGCGGTGTACACCCAGCCTTTCGAGGCGCACGCCCCGATGGAGCCGATGAACTGCACCGCCGATGTGCGCTCGGATCGCTGCGAGGTGTGGGCCCCTTCGCAGGACCCGCAGCAGGCCTGGCAGGTCGCCAGGAACATCTCCGGCCTGAAGTCCGAGCAGGTGACCGTGCACGTCCCCTTGATCGGCGGCGGCTTTGGGCGCCGCCACCAGCCCGATTTCGTGCGCCAGGCGCTGGAGCTTTCCAAGGCCGTTGGCGCGCCGGTGCAGGTGGTGTGGACGCGTGAGGATGACATCCAGCACGATTTCTACCACCCGATCGGGGTGCACGTGATTTCCACCCCGCGCGCTGCGCCGCGCCTGCCCTCGCCGCGCTCGCAGCAGACCACCGGCAGCGTGCCCACCGGTTACTGGCGCTCGGTCGAAAACTTCCACCAGGCGCTGGCGCGCGAGTGCTTCCTGGACGAGCTGGCCATCGAGCTGGGCAATGACCCCCTGGCGCTGCGCCTGGAGCTTTTGCCCGAGTCGCACCACGCCGCCCTGCAACTGGCGGCCGCAAAGGCTGGTTGGGGCGAGCCGCTGCCGCAGGGCTGGGGGCGCGGCCTGGCCTGTTACTCGACCTTCAACGTCACCCCCGTGGCGCAGGTGGCCGAGGTTTCGGTGGACGCGGCCGGGGGGTTGCGCGTGCAGCGCGTAGTGTGCGCGGTGGACTGCGGCAGGGTGATCAACCCGGATGGCGTCAAAGCCCAGATGGAGAGCGGCATCGTCTTCGGGCTGACCGCCGCGCTCAAGGCCGGCATCACCATCGAAGCCGGGCGGGTGAAGGAGAGCAATTTCCACGACCACCCCTTGCTGCGCATGGACGAAATGCCCATCGTCGAGGTTTATCTCGTAGACAGTCAGCGCGACCCTTCCGGGATCGGCGAGATGGGCGTGCCGCCCACTGCGCCGGCGCTGCTCAACGCCATTTTCAACGCCGCGGGCAAGCGCATCCGCCATATCCCGGTGCGACCGGAGGATTTGCAGGCGGGGTAAAAGTGGAGTGTAATTTTGGCTGGCTATGCCAGCCAAAATTACGCATTTCGTGGGCTAAAAGCGCTGCGCTGCCCCGGGCAGTTCGAGCGTCACACGCGTGCCCTGGCCGGGCTGGCTTTGGATGCTGATTTCGCCGCCCTGGGCCTGCATCAGGCCTTTGGCGATCGAGAGCCCCAGGCCGTTGCTGCGCGCCTGGGCTTCGCCGGTCGGATTGGCCTGGTAGAAGCGCTCGAAGATGTGCGGCAGGTGTTCCGGAGCGATGCCGCAGCCGTTGTCGCTGACCATAATCTGGCAGGTTTTGCGCTTCTGGGCGGCCTCCAGGCGGATGCTGCCGCCGTCGGGCGTGAAGCGCATGGCGTTATCCAGCAGGATCAGGAGCACCTGGCGTAGACGCGTGGGATCCCCCCACACCACGCCCTGGGCGCGGACGACTTCCAGGTGGATATCCTTCTGGAGCGCCAATTTTTGAGCCTGTTGGGCGGTTTCGCCCAACAAGTTCGAGAGCGATACCGGCTCGCGCCCGAGCTTGAGGCGGTGGGTGTCCAGCCGGGAGAGCAGCAGCAGGTCGTCCACCAGGCGGTCCATGTAATCGCATTCGCCCAGGATGTCTTGCAGCAACTGCTGGTGTTCTTCGCCCGGCTGGCTGCGCAGGCCGAACTCGGCGGAGGCCTTGATCAGAGTCAGGGGTGTGCGCAGCTCGTGGCTGGCGTTGGAGATGAAGGCTTGCTGCTGGTCCCAGGAGCGCTGCGCCGGGCCCAGGGTTTGCCCGGACAACTGCCAGCTCCCAAAGCCCAGCAAGACGCTGGAGGCGGCGCCCAATAAGAGCAGCCCGTAAAGGAACTGCCGCAAGACGCGATCCTGGTCGGCCAGGGTGCGCCCGATCTGCAGCAGGAGTTCATTGGGGCTGTCGACGCGGTAAGTGAGCAGGCGCACGCGTTCGCCGCTGGCCAGGAGGATGGTGCGCAAATCGCTGCCGTTTTTCAAAGCGGCCTGGCTGGCTTCCTGGTCTTGGGAGAAGGGCGGTTGCACGAAGCCCGGGCCAGCGACCACCTGGCCGCTGGCGTCGATGGAGAGCACGAAAATCGATGAGAGTTGGGCGTCATAGCGCTCGTCGATTTCGCCTTCCAGGCCGCTCAGCGGAACTGTCGTCTGGGCGTGCTCGCCGCCTCCATATTCATCTCCATCTCCATCTCCATCATCATCCACGCCCGGGTAGGTGCGTGACGGCCTGGCGGGCGTGGCGGTGGACCGCAGGCCGGGCAGCTCGGGTAGCTGCAGCGATTTCGTCGCTTGCCAGCTTTGCTCGGCATCCTTCAACTCGGGCGGCAGCTCCAGGGCGTACTGCTTGAACAGCGTCGACATCTTGTAATTCAGCGCCAGGTCGGTCTCCCGTTGGAAGTAATACCCCAGCAGTTGATAGGCGCTGAAGCTGACCAGGGCCACCAGTCCGATGGCCGCCAGGGTGTATAAGATGGTCAGTTGGATGCGCAGACGCCTAAGCATTTTCTGTCACCAGGCAGTAACCGACGCCGCGCCGGGTTTGGATGGGGTCCTTCAGACCCTTTTGGTGCAGCTTGTCGCGCAGGTAGGAGATGTAGACATCCACCATGGTGGGCTGCACTTCGCTTTCGTAGGACCAGACGTAGTCCAGGATTTTTTGGCGGGTCAGGGCCTGGTCCGGGTGGCGCATCAGGCACTCCAGCAAGGACCATTCCTTAGGGGTCAGGTCGAGCGGCTGGTTGCCGCGCCTGGCGGTGTGCGTGCGCAGGTCCATGACCAGGCTGCCCTGGCGCAGCTCCCAGGCGCTGGAGGCCTGCTCGTTGAAGCGCCTTCCCAGGGCGTGGATGCGGGCGATCAATTCGTCGAACGAGAAGGGCTTGCCCAGGTAATCGTCTGCGCCGCTGTACAGGCCGGCGACGCGATCCTCCACCTGGGTGCGGGCGGTCAGCATCAGGATCGCCACGGGGATCCTGGCCGAGCGCACCGCCTGACAGATGGATGGCCCATCCCTGCCAGGCAGCATCCAGTCCACCACGAGCACATCGTGCGCCTCGCGCCGGGCAATCTCCAGCCCCAGGTCGCCATCGTGGGCCACATCCACGCAGAATTTCTCTGCTTCTAAAACCTTGCGCATCAGATTCGCCAGGCGCTTGTCATCCTCGATGATCAGGATCCGCATTCTCGTCGCTCCAATATCCAGCTAGATTATATCAAGTTTATCCCAATTACATTGGAAAATCATTGGAAAACTGGCTGGCGTTTTCAAATTCTTTCCAATCTTGGCCTGATATCCTTGCGTTTATCCTAATTTTGCGAAAGGAAACTGCGCATGAACAAAACAGCTTTTGCGATCTCGATTGCATTGACGACTTTTGTACTGATGATGGCGGGAGGCATCCTGTATGCGGCCCGCTCAGCCAACGCAGCTCCTGTGGTGCAGGGGGTTCCGGTCGATGACCCGGTGGAGGTGGTCACAACAGACCCGACAGTGGAACCGGCGCTGCAGCAGGCCTTGGAAGAGCGCGAAGCCGCTTTCCAGCAGATGATCTCCGATGCCAACGCCCGCCTGGAGGCGGCGCAAAAACAGCAGTTGGAATTGCAGGCCCAGTTGGACGCGCTCCAGGCGGCGACCGTCACCCCAACGACGATCACCGCTGAGCAGGCGGCGCAGATCGCTGCCGACTACCTGAAACAGAACAGCGTTTATTCGGTCGAAGAGGTGACGATGAACGGCGAGCAGCTTTACAAGGTGACGTTTAGCTCGGGCGATATCGTCTATGTCAGCATGGATGGCGAGATTGTGGGCAGCGCCACTTCGAGCTATGGCGGCAGCACGGTGAAGACCACCAGCAGCAAGGTCGGCGGTGGTGGGGGCGGCGGTGGTGGTGGTCATGGCGATGGCGAACACACCGGCGGTGGCGGCGGCGAACACGATGATGATGATGATGACGATTGACCGGATAATGCACGGGTAATCCCCACTTAGGAGAAACTTTACGATGAGTAAAAATACTTCCCAATTCGATACGAATTCTGCCAGGCGGCTGGTGCTGGCCCTGGCGATGGCTTCCACACTGGGCTTTTGGGCGGTCTTTTCCAGGATCGAGGCAGATGCAGCGGCCGTGGAGTTGGAACCGCAGGGACAGTACGAAAGCCAGATCGTGTACGAACTGCCGCCGATGCCCACCCTGGTGCCAGAATTGTCAGTTTCCACCGGGGCGGCGATCCCGACCACTGCATCCGGGCAGCCCACGCCGACCCCCACGCCTGGGCCGTTGATCTTTGGAGGAACAACCCAGACGAACAACGATAAGGCTGGAAAAGTCTTTTTCGGTGGTGGCAAGCCCTCCAATAAAAAAGGTGGCGCGGTCACCAAAACGAGCTCGTCGAAATGATCTACACCACCGAGTTCAGAGCGATGGGCTGCCAGATCTTCGCCGCCCTGGAGTACCCATCTGGACGCGCCGAGAGGCTGCTCGCCCGGCTGCCTGAATGGTTCGAGACCTGGGAGGCTGCTTTGAGCCGCTTCCGGCCCGAAAGCGAGCTGAGCCGCCTCAACCGCTCGCCGGGTGCGCCGGTGCGCGTGAGCGAAACGCTCTGGCACGTTTTCCAGGCCGCCTGCCAGGCGGAGGGGCGCAGCCAGGGGCTGGTCACTCCAACGGTGCTGGATGCTCTGGTGGCGGCGGGTTACCGCCAGAGTTTCAACCAGCTCGAAGCCGACCAGCCGGCCAGCCAGGCAGGCTGGTACCTGCCGGCCAGCATGCGCACCATCCGCAGCGACGCGCGCGATCGCACCATCTGCCTGCCGCCAGGCGTGCATCTCGATTTCGGCGGCGTGGCCAAAGGCTGGGCAGCCCACCAGGTGATGAAGCGCCTGCAAGTTTACGGCCCGGCGCTGGTCAACGCTGGCGGCGATATCGCCATCAGCTCGCTGCTGCCGCAGGGCGAGCCCTGGCTGGTGGAGATCGAAGACCCGCACCAGCCAGGCGGCAACCTGGGCATCATGGGCCTGGGGCGCTGCGGTGTGGCTACTTCGGGCACGGATTACCGCCGCTGGAAGCAGGGTGGAACCTGGCAGCACCACATCATCGACCCGCGCAGCGGCCAGCCCAGCCAGAGCAACGTGCTCTCCGCAACCGTAGTTGGGCTGAACGCCCTGGAAGCCGAAATGGCTGCCAAGGTGGCGCTTATCCTGGGGAGCCAGGAGGGCATGGATTGGCTGGATGGGCAGCCGGCCCTGAGCGGTATGCTGGTGACTCTGGACGGCCTGGTGCACTACAGCCGCCAGTTCGAAGGTTTTCTTGCTAGGCAAGCGGCTGGAATTCTTATAGGAGTGAATGCGTGAATACGAAGAATCCAAAGTCGGCCAGCTCTCAAGATATTCAGAGCGTGGCCCTGGCGGCCAGTTTACAGGTGCTGCTGTTAGGGGCGGCGGCGATCCTGGCAGGGACGCTGTTCTCGGCCGTAATCCTGCCCAGGTGGCTGCCCGGCCTGACCACTTCGCTGGTGGGTGAAGCCCCCAAGGTGTATTGGTACCTGTCGCGCAGCTCTGCCCTGGTGGCTTTCGGTTTGCTGTGGGCTTCGATGGCGATGGGACTGCTGATTTCCAACCGCCTGGCGCGCGGCTGGCCGGGCGGCGCGGCGGCTTTCGACCTGCACCAGTACGTCAGTCTTTTAGGCCTGGGGTTTGGGCTGTTCCACGCTCTGATCCTGATGGGCGACGCATACATCCAGATGAGCTTCTCCCAGATCGTAACGCCCTTCGGCGTGGCAGGCTACCGGCCGGAGTGGGTTGGGCTGGGGCAGTTGGGCTTTTACTTATGGGCGCTGGTGGTGGGCAGTTTTTACCTGCGCAAGCGCATTGGCACGCGGGCCTGGCGCTGGATCCATTACGCCAGTTTCGTGACCTTCGCCCTGGCGCTGGTGCACGGCCTGCTCAGCGGCAGCGATACGCAGACGCTGTGGGCCAGTGGGATGTACTGGTTCGCAGCGGGCTCGCTGCTGTTCTTGCTGTATTACCGCGTGCTGGTCACCGTGGGTGTGCGCCGCTCCAACCGCGCCACAGGGCTTCGCCCGGGCGAAGCCGCTCTCAGCCCTCGGGCGGTGGCCGTGGAAAATAAGTGATGATGAATTAACAGCCTCGGCGGAGTCTCACAGACTCCGCCGGGCCCTCGGAGGGGAAAGAGAGGAGAGAGGATGAAAGCAGGGATCTCTGGCTGACTAACCTGCGTGAAAGATCGGCTTCAGGGCCGGGTAGAGCGCCCGGTACTGTGGGTAGGCCGCCTGGTAAAGCGCGCTGGAGGCCGGGTCGGGGGCCACGTGTTGGGTGACCTGCACGCAGGCTTCGCAGCTTTCGGCCACGCTGGACCATACGCCAGCGCCCACGCCAGCCAGCAGGGCCGCTCCAAAGGCAGCCCCTTCGGTGGTGTTGACCGTGACCAGTTCGCTTTGCATCACGTCGGCCAAAATCTGCCGCCAGAGCGGGCTCTTAGCGCCGCCGCCCGACAGGCGCACCTGCGAAATTTGTCCCAGGCCGGCGCTGCGGATCAATTCCATGCTGTCGCGCAGGCCGAAGGCCACACCTTCCAACACGGCGCGGGTCATGTGCGCCTGGGTGTGGCGCAGAGTCAGACCGACGAAGGCGGCGCGCGCCAGCGGGTCAGGGTGGGGAGTGCGCTCGCCGGTCAGGTAGGGCAGG
This sequence comes from Chloroflexota bacterium, assembly GCA_040752025.1. GTDB lineage: Bacteria > Chloroflexota > Anaerolineae > Anaerolineales > UBA4823 > JBFMFR01. Next base: position 13,133 of record JBFMFR010000074.1, read on the forward strand.
AAGTACAGCCCTTCACAGCCGGCCGGAACCTGGGCGGCAGGGGCGAGCAGATCGTCGAAGCTCATGCCAGGGGCCAGCGTATCCCGGTACCATTGCAACGACCCGGCGGCCGAGAGCATCACGCCCATGAAGTGCCAGGCGCCGGGGACGGAGTGGCAGAAGGCGTGCAGACGTCCTTCGGGCTCGACCAGCGGGCTGCTGGTGGCGGCGAAGACCACCCCGGAGGTGCCCAGGGTCAGGGCGACCACGCCGGGGGAGACCACCCCAACGCCGACCGCCTGGGCGGCCTGGTCGCCGCCCCCGCCCACCACGGGCGTGCCGGCTTTCAGGCCGGTGGCCTCGGCGCCGGATGGGCTGACCTGCCCGGTGATCTGCGGGCCTTCGAAGGTTTCAGGCATCCAGGCGGCGGGGATCTCCAGCAGTTCGAGCACTTCCCGCGACCAATGGCGCTTCTCCAGGTCGAAGAGGATCGTGCCCGAGCCGCCGGCTTTGTCCACAGCGTAACCGCCGGTCAGGCGGTAGCGCACGTAATCTTTGGGCAGCAGCACGTGGGCAGCGCGGGCGTAGACCTGCGGCTCGTGGTTGCGCACCCACAGGATCTTGGGGGCGGTGAAGCCGGTCAGGGCTTTGTTGCCGGTGACTTGCAGCAGGTGATCGAAGCCAACCGTCTCGGTGATCTGCTCGCATTCGGCGGCGGTGCGCTGGTCGTTCCACAGGATGGCCGGGCGCAGCACCTGGCCGTACTGATCCAGCAGCACCAGCCCGTGCATCTGCCCGGTCAGGCCGATGGCCTGCACCGCCTGGCCATCGATGCCAGCCTGTTGCAGAGCGGCGCGGATGCTGTGTTGGGCGGCTTCCCACCAATCCTGCGGGTTTTGCTCGGACCACAAGGGGCGCGGCGTGGAGAGCGCCAGAGGCGTGCTGGCTGCAGTGACGACTCGCCCGCTCTCGTCAACCAACAAGGCCTTGACGGCCGTGGTGGAAACATCGATGCCCAGGAGCATCAGCGCACTCCCAGGAGCAGTTCGATGGTGAGCTGGTCGAGGCGCTCGTAACCCAGTCCGCGCCCGGCCAGGCGATCCACGTCGAAGGCCTGCGCCTTCAACGCGGCGGCTTTCTTCGCGGAGTAGGCGCCGTCGTAGGCCTGCATGGTGCCGTCGTCGGCGTTGATCTCGGCCAGCAGGGCCTGGATCTCGGCGTCAGCGTTGAAACGGGCGGCCTTTTCTTTGAGGATCAGGTAGGTGCGCATGCAGCCGCGGGCGAAGTCCTTGACGCCTTCGTAATCTTCGGTGCGGTAGGCGTGAGCGTCGAAGTGGCGGCTGCCCTGGTAGTGGTTATCCTCCAGCAGCTTGACCAGGAAGAAAGCGCTCTTGAGGTTGACCATGCCGAAACGGAAGTCCTGGTCATAGCGCCCGAAAGCCTGGTCGTTCAAGTCGATGTGGAAGAGCTTGCCAGACTCCAGGGCCTGGGCCACGGCGTGGGTGAAATTCAGCCCGGCCATGTGCTCGTGAGCCACTTCGGGGTTGACGCCGACCATCTCGGGGTGGTCGAGGCTCTCGATGAAGGCCAGCATGTGGCCGGTGGTGGCGTTGTAGATGTCGCCGCGCGGCTCGTTGGGCTTGGCTTCCAGGGCAAACTTCATATCGTAGCCCTGGTCGAGGACGTAGTCGCACAGGAAGTTCATGGCTTCGCGGCTGCGCTGGATAGAGGAGAGGGGGTTCTTGCTGGCGTCGGTCTCGGTGCCCTCGCGCCCGCCCCAGAAAACGTAGAGCTTCGCGCCGAAATCTGCCCCCAGGTCGATGGCGTTCAGGGTTTTCTGCAGGGCGAACTTGCGCACGTAAGGATCGTTGGAGGTGAAAGCGCCATCCTTGAAGATCGGGTGGTAGAACAGGTTGGTGGTGGCCATCGGCACTGCCAGGCCGGTAGCTTGTAGAGCCTGCTTGAAATCGGTGATGATCTGCTTGCGCTCGGCGGGGGTGGCATCGAAGGGCACCAGGTCGTTATCGTGGAAGTTGACGCCGTAAGCGCCGACTTCGGCCAGCAGATGCACCAGTTCGGCCGGCGAGAGGGCCTGGCGTACCGGCGCGCCGAAGGGATCGCGCCCGGTGCTGCCTACGGTCCACAGGCCAAAGGTGAATTTATGTTCGGGTTTAGGATCATAAGAAGAGTTCATGACATGACCTCACTTTATTGGCGTGACTTTTTCAAATATACGTCTGCATAAACTGCCAGTACCAGCACGATGCCTCTGACCAGGTATTGATAAGCAGGCTCGACGTTGAGGATCTGCAAGCCGTTGGTCAGGCTGGACATGATCAGCGAGCCGATCAGCGCGCCGAAGATGGTGCCCACGCCGCCCAGGGTGGAGGTGCCGCCCAGGATGGCGCTGGCGATGGCATCCAGTTCATAACCTTCGCCGGCGGCGATGGTGCCGTAGCCTACGTAGGAAGCCAGTACGATGCCAGCCACGCCGCACAGGAAGCCCATCAGTACGAAGATCATGAAAATGTTGCGGCGGATGTTGATGCCGGAGAGCCGCGCCGCTTCACGGTTGCCGCCGATGGCGTAGGCGTAGCGCCCGAAGCGGGTGTTATTCGAAACATAGGCAATGATTACGGCGAAGATGCCCAACAGCAGCACGGGGAGCTGCACACCGTTGTACTGGTTGACCAAAAATACGTAGATTAGCGTGACCAGCGAGAAGAAAACGGTCTTGGCAACATCTAAGTAGATGTTAGGTAACTCGAAGCCGTACTGGCGTTTACGCTGCCGGCCGCGGAACATGCTGTAAAAGAGATAGGCTACCACCAGAGCCGCCATGACCCAGCCCACCCAGGGAGGCAGGTAGCCCTGGGCGATAACCGAGAAAGCCGGTTGGTTGGCAGCGATGGTCTGGCCCTTGGTGACATATAAGATGCCGCCGCGCATGATGAACATGCTGCCCAGGGTGACGATGAAGGAGGGAATATTGAGGTAGGCCACCAGGTAGCCTTGCAGGGAGTGGAACAATATGCCCACTGCCAATCCAATCAGCACCGACAAAACGGCTGCCAGGACAGGCTGGTTGGGCAGAACCTTGCTCCAGACATCATCCTGGAAGGAGGCCACCACGACCGAGACGAATCCCGCGACTTTACCCACGGAGAGGTCGATGTTGCCGGTGACGATGATCAGCACCATGCCGATGGCCAGCAAGGAAGTAACCGTCATCTGGCGGAACAGGTTCGAAAAATTCTGCGGCCTCAAGTAGGCGCCTTTGGTCAATATACCAAAGAATGCCCAGATGACAACCAGGGCCACGATGATGGCGTAGGTCATCATGTTTTGCCGGATTTGGTGGATCAGGGTGGAGGATAGATTTTTCATAACGTGTCTCCTGAAATGGGAGTAGGCAATCAGGCGCAGACGGCAGCGCTCAGGCGATGCCAGTTGCCATAGCCATGATGCGCTCCTGAGTGGCTTCGGTGATGTCAAGCGTTCCTCGTGAGCGTCCATGGTGCATCACCATTACCCGGTCGCTCATCCCCAGCACCTCTTCCAGGTCGCTGGAGATCATGATGATCGAAACGCCCTTCTCGGCCAGGTCGTTCATCAACTTGTAAATTTCATACTTGGCGCCAACGTCGATGCCGCGAGTGGGATCGTCCATGATCAAGATAACAGGGTTGGACATCAACCACTTGGCGATGACCACCTTTTGCTGGTTGCCGCCCGATAGTGTTTCGCAGAGGACCCCCAGGTTGGGAGCCTTAATGGCCAGGTTCTTGGCCTGCTTCAGGCTGGCGGACAGCGCCGCGTCGTTATCGATACGGAAGAAGGCAGAAAATTGATCCAGGTTGGGCAGCGATATGTTGTTGAGGATGGATTGGATCAGCACCAGGCCCATGGCCTTGCGATCTTCGGGCACCAGGCTGATGCCATTGCGGATAGCGGTGTGAGCGCTTTTGGGATCGAGCGTCTCTCCGTTCAACTGGATCTTACCTTGAGTGATCTTGCCATATTCACCGAAGAGGGTCATAACCAGTTCGGTGCGTCCCGAGCCCATCAGCCCGGCAATACCCAGGATTTCGCCCTTGCGCAGGTCCAGGTTCACACCATTGAGCAGTTTGCGCCCGGCATCGATGGGATCGTCAGCGTGCAGGTTTTCAACTGTGTAGATGACTTCACCGGGCTGGCGGTTCCCCTGGGGAAAGCGCTCGGTCATCTCGCGCCCGACCATGTAGTGGACCAGTTTTTCGATGGTCAGGTCTTTGGTGGGCTGGCTGGTTACGGCCAGGCCGTCGCGCAGCACGGTGATTGTATCGGTAATGCGGAAGAGCTCTTCCAGTTTATGAGTGATGTAGATGCAGGTCACGCCATGTCCTTTTAGCGTGCGCAGGATCTCCATCAGTTTATCGATCTCGGTCTCTGTCAGGGCGCTGGTGGGCTCGTCCAGGATCAAGATGCGGGCGTTTTCCGAGAGGGCTTTGGCGATTTCGACCATTTGCATCTTGCCCATGCCCAGGTTTCTGACCTCCGCCCGGGGTGGAACGTCCAGATCGTATTGGGCCAGGATCGCCTGGGTATCGGCATAGAGTTTATCCCAGTCGATCACACCCCTTTCGCCAGGCTCTTTGCCCAGGTAGATGTTCTCGCCCACAGTCATCGTGCTTACCAGGGTGAGTTCCTGGTAAACAATGGCGATGCCTTCCTCAATGGCCTGGCCGATGGAAGCGTTCTCCAGCTTCAGCTCATTCCCCTCGTAAATGATTGTGCCTTCGTAGGTGCCATAGGGATAAACGCCGGAGAGGATTTTCATCAGGGTAGATTTCCCCGCGCCGTTTTCGCCGCACAGGCCATGGATCTCACCGCGCCGCACTTGCATGGAAACATTTTTCAGCGCAGTGACGCCGGGGAACTGCTTGGTCACATTTTGAAAATCGAGGATAATGTCATCGTTCACTACGTACTCCTCCGTCGAGGCGACCGCGCTCGTGGGCGATCGTTGCAATTGGGTCCGGTTGGTAGGGGCGGACGCCGTCCGCCCCTACTTATTCTAACTTATGTTCTAGGGTTTTGGCGGTTTGTCAGCCTCGGGGATGTCGCGATAGACATCATCGTAGGACTGGAAGCCGCTCTTGACCACCAGGTCGTACACGTTGTCCTTGGTCACCTGATCGACGGGCAGGAAGTAGCAGGCCACTTCGCCGGTCTTGGAGGGGTCGTTGGTCAGCTCGGCCATGGTGTAGGTCTTCAGCTCGGTGGGCTGGCCCTTGAGCAGCTTGTCTGCCAGGTCGACGGCCAACGGGGACAGGTTGCGGATGTCCTTGAGGATGCTGACGGTCAGCTCGCCCTTGACGATGCTGTTGCAGCCATCGGCGGTGGCGTCCTGACCGGAGATCGGAACCTTGCCAGCCAGGCCCTGGGCCTTCATGGCCTGCAGGGCGCCCAGGGCGGTGCCATCGTTGGAGGCCACAACCGCGTCGATGTCGTTGTTGGCGGCGGTGAGGATGTTCTCCATCAGCTTGAGGGCGTTGGCGGCGTCCCAGTTGTCCACCCACTGGTCGGCGACGATCTCGAACTTGTCCTCGTACTTGGCGAGGATTTCATCCTGGCCCTTGCGGAACAGGATGGCGTTGTTGTCGGTGGGCGATCCGCCCAGCTTGACCAGGCGCAGCTTGCCGTTGGCAGCCACGTCCCAGGCCTCGACGTTGATGGCCTTCATCACGCCATCGGCCTGCTGGCGGCCCACTTCGACGTTGTTGAAGGACACGTAGGCGGCGATCTTGGGCGACTTGATCAGGCGGTCGTAAGCGATAACCTTCACGCCCGCGTCGGCAGCCTTGTCCACCGAGGTGACGATAGCGTCGCCGTCTTCGGCGATGGCGATGAGGGCCTTGATGCCCTGGCTGACCATGTTGTCGATCTGGTCGTTCTGCAGCTTGACGTCATGGTTGGCTTCCTGGCTGAGCACTTCGTAGCCCTTCTCTTCCAGGAGCTTGCGCATCAGGATCTCTTCGTTTTTCCAGCGCTCGGTGGCGAAGTCTGAGAAAGACAGGCCGACTTTGATCTTCTCGGCTGGTTTCGCCTCGCCGCCGCCGGCGGGCGCCTGGGTTGTGGCAGTCCCGCCGCAGCCCATCAGCATGCTGGCGATGACGACCAGGGACAACAGGGTCATGATCAAACGTGTGGGTTTCATATTCTCCTCATTTCTACGAATTGTTGAACATACGGATCGAACGATTGGATTTCGAAAGTGGGTTGGGAGTCTTTTGATTTTTGATCTTGCAAGCGGCATACCTCCTTCGGGCTAAGATTTGACCAAACTACCAATGAAAGAATTTGATCGCTGGATATCGCATGTACGGACGCTCACAGCGAATACAAAGGCTCGCGGACGATATCGTCCAGCACCAGGGCGATAGCGCCGATGGTACAGGCGTCGAACTCCTGTGCGGAAGCCTGCACCTGGATGCTGTCGCGCAGCGGGGCGAGCACGTTCTTCTGAAAGGATTCCTGGATGACGGGGATGAGCCATTCGCTGGTCAGCCTGAGGTAGCCGCCCAGGACGATCAACTGCGGATTGAAGGTGTTGATCAGGTTGCAGATACCGACGGCCATGTGGCTGGCGACTTCATGGATGATTTGTAAGGCCAGCGGATCATTTTTGTGGGCGGCGTCCACCAGGGTTTCGATGGTGATGTTCTGCGGATCGCCGCCGGCCAGCTCGACCAGGCAACTGGGCATCCCGCTCTGCAATAACTGGTGGGTGCGGCGCAGCATGGCCGCGGGGCTGACGTAAGTCTCCCAACAGCCGACCCGGCCGCAGCCGCACACCTCGCCGCCCTGGTAGAGGGTCGTGTGGCCGACTTCGCCGGCGTAGCCGCTGGAGCCGCGGAACAGGCGCCCGTCGATGATGATGCCGCCGCCCAGGCCGATGCCGGTGCTCAGGTAGATGAAGCTCTGCACATCGCGGGCCACGCCGTAGAGCAGTTCGCCCAGAGCGGCGCAGTTGGCTTCGTTCTCGACGAAGACGGGCAGGTTGAAACGCCGCGTCCAGATCAGGCGCACGGGCATGTCGACCCATTTGAGGTTGGGGGCCAGGACGAGTTTACCCTGTTGGGCGTCAACCAGGCCGGGCATGCCCACGCCGATGCCCAGAGGTCGCAGGCCGGCCTGGCGTCCATAGGCGATGGCCTGGCTGATCATCTCTTCAGCCTGCTCCAGGATGGCGATCTGCTGTTCGCCGGGCAGGATGTTGACGCGGCGGCGCCAGAGCACCTCGGCGACGAAGTTGGTCAGGATGACGGAGATGTAATCCACGCCGACCTCGACGCCGATGGCGAAGCCGCCTTCGGGGTTGAGCTGCAAGAGCATCCCCGGGCGCCCGATCTTGGGATCCTGGCGGGTGGTCTCGTGGACGAAGCCCCGGTCGATGAGTTCATCGATAATTGAGGATACTGTGCTGCGATTGAGACCGGTGCGGGCAGCCAGCTCGGCGCGGGAGAGGGGGGCTTGCAGGCGGATACACTCCATGACGATGGAGGTGTTGAGTTTACGGACGGTTGCCTGGTCGGCGGTCGTGGGTCGGCTCATAGAAGTAGGAGGTTAAAACTTTGTTTGTTGGACCATCAAACTAATTAAGATTATACTCATTTTTCGAGGGATGTCAATTAGGGGATTTCCCCCAATTTGGGAGGGTAATTGGAATACGGTAGTCAGTAGACGGGAAACTCCCGGAGTTTTGCGATACTCCGGGAGTCGTTGATTCGAGGCCGCGTAACCCCATTCGTCAGCGGGCAGTTTTCTTGAACTGATCTTGCAAGGGCTTATCCAGCGGCGAGCCGGCCCAGGCTTCCAGTGCTTCCCAGGTCTCGATGGTTTTCTCGAGCTGATCGTTGATCCGGCGGGGGGTATAGTGCGCCGGCCTGGCCGAATCGCGGGCGTGGCGGATGCGATCTTCAAGACCATCCCATTTCTTTTGCAGGCTGGCGGCGCGCTCCGCCAGCGCCTTCCAGCTTTGCTGGTAGGCAAGCAGTTGCTTCGGGTTTCCTTGCGCCTGGAGCGCAGGTTGTTTCTCGCTGCTGCCTTGATCAGCCAGGATTGCATCCCAGAGCAGCTTGCGGGCTTTTTCGTCGGCAGGACTGCGGGCCAGGTCGCCTGCCGCTTTCCACAGGTTTCTTTCGCCCAGGTACCAGCGTTGAACCTGGTCGAGGTGACGTTGGTCCAGGCCGGTCCACAAGCTGGCGCCAGACTGGTGCGCTTTCCAGCCCCGGATGCGAAGATTGGCGGCGTGCGCCACGAGTTCCCAACCCTGCGCCAGGGCGATGGTCTCGTCTGGCAACTCAGGCTGCTTTACGGGCTCTGGCCGGACCAGACGTTCCCAATTTTTGTATTGATCGTGTTCGCGCAGCGCTTTGAGATCCGGGTCACCTTTCTTGTCATCAAAAAGCCAGCCCTTGATCGACCAGCTTTGCGGGTCGCGAATGACTTTTTCGAGCTGGTCCACTGCCAGATTAGCAAGTTCTTTCTGGCGGACTGCCGGATCAGTATCTCCTTCTTGCTGCACAAACGCGGACATGGCTAAAGCGTAGAAGCAAACGCCATTGTAACGAGCCTGCCAATTCATCCCCCACCATTTCCAGCGGCGCCAGAACAGCCTGGGGTTAGGGCAAACGATGCTGTCGACTGCTGTCCTGAGGGCGTCGAGTTCGCTATTTTTCAGTTGTAGTTGTGTGCAGATTTTTGCCAGCGCGATTACCCTCTGGTAAGTGCGGCGTTGGCTTCCGGCAGGCCAGGGGCGCGCCAGGGGCGCCAGGTAGGAGCGCTGGCCAGCCTGCCAATCGAACGGATTGAGGGTCGCCAGCCACTCTCCGGCGAGGGTCGACCAATACGCCTGCGCTACCAGGCGATTGTATTGAAGAATGGCCAGATGCAGCCAGAGCATTTTCTGGCTATCAGGATCATCGATTTTCGCAAACAGACCTTCGATTTCTTGCTTTACCGGACCGCTTTTGGGTATAGATGGATCCTCCTGGATGAACTGCTCCAACAGAGCCTTCACTTGGTTTTTTTGCTGTGCATCTTTCCATTGGTCGGCAAGCTCCTCTTCGAAGGAGAAAACGGCCGCCAGCCGATAGCGCGGCTCCAGCAAGGTGGGCCAGCGCAGGACGATTTTTATGTATGCTTCCATTGCCTCCAGGTACTTCTTCTGCGTAGTCAGCAGGCTGCCGATGGGCAGGCGCACGATGACGTTGTTGAGTTCTTCCTGTGCGGCTTTCTGATAGCAGAGCAAGGCTTGCCCGGCATCCTTTGTGCGTTTGCCCTCCTGGTAATTCCCAAATGCCTCAGTGCTGTGGAAACGCGCCCAGGGAGGCGTGTTCTTCCAGATACGCGGATGGCCAACTGCATGGCGATAGATTTGGTAGGCAGCTTTTTTGGCAACTTTTTCAGGGGAATCGGCCAGCAGGGTATCGACGGCTTCGATATTGCCAGAAGTGTTTTTGATCTCCAGGATTAATTTGTAGGCTTTACCTTCTGCACACAGCGTGGTAGAGGCAGTGTACCCGATGCGGGCGAAGATCAGGTCCATGAAGATATCATAGATATCCGTAAGGTATTTTAGTATTGGTGCGGCCACAGCGGTTTTGGTGATGATGTTCTTTATCTGAGTTTTGATCGAAGAGGCGGGCTGCCCGCCTGGTGGGTCGAGGCCCAGGTCATTGAGGAGGTCGCGCATCTGGGCGGTCAATGCGTCGACCTGGATACTGCTATCGCCAGTGGCATTCTTTATAGCCTCGATTGTAACCGTTCCAGGATCGTGGCGGCGCACGACGCGAGACACCAGGCCTATGAGGATCACGAGCAGGATCAGGCAAGTCACCACCGTAGCCAGGTCGATGTCCAGGCCGAGGCCGAAGATGCGTTTGGACCACGATCTGGAAGACTGCTGCAGGCGGGCGATGAAGGCCTCCCAGTAATTCTGCGGGGCCGCCAGTTTTTGGGAAGGCACATGGATGGTAATGGTGGCTTCTGTTTTGCTCCTGTCTGGGGCAGTCAGCACGAGCAGGGCTTTGTAAGCCCCAGTCTCAGGTGGGCTTTGGCTCTCTTTTAGTTTAAAGTACAACCAGGCAGTCTCCCTGGCTTTCACCTCGAATGGGCCTTCTGCAACTTGTACCTGGCTATCATCGGTCATTTGTCCTTCATCGGCCAGGGTGATGCGCTGGAAATCCAACTGGATGCG
>JBFMFR010000075.1:0-21879 GCA_040752025.1 Chloroflexota bacterium
AGGAAGAAGGCGGGCGGCACAAGGCGTTCTTCAGTGGGTACCGGCCGCAGTTCTACATCCGGACGATGGATGTAACCGGGAACATCAAGCTGCCCGAAGGGGTGGAGATGGTGATGCCGGGCGACTATGTGAACCTGGAAGTAGAGTTGATTGTGCCCGTGGCATTGGAGCAGGGCTCGAAGTTCGCTATCCGCGAAGGCGGCCTGACGGTCGGCGCGGGCGTGATTACAAAGATCCTGGATTAGGTGTGAAAAATTATGGCTAAGCAAAAGATCCGTATTCGCCTCAAAGCATACGACCATCGCGTCTTGGATCAGTCGGCCAAGCGTATCGTTGAGACTGCTGAGCGAACTGGTGCGCGCGTAGTTGGTCCTGTACCCTTGCCAACTCGCATCGAAAGGTTTACAATACGCCGCTCCACATTTATCGATAAGGACTCGCACGAGCATTTTGAAATCCGCACGCACAACCGCCTGATCGATGTTCTCGATCCAGATTCGAAGACCATCGACATGTTGATGCGGTTGAACCTGCCTGCGGGTGTGGATATCGAGATCAAGATTTAACAAGTTAGGAAAAGCACCACGTGCCGGGTAGCTGTAGGTCGATCCAATATGACCAATGCTCTTGGCAAGTGACTTTGTTTACAGGCAGCGTAAGAACGGCTCTGTACGCGGACTCACAAACCCCCATGTTCCGCGGCAGGTTGTTTGACTGCGCTGCGGTCAGGGATGATGCAGCCAAGCCCAGGCTGACAGTCCCGATACTATTACGTAGGAGAAAAAAGGAGATGTTGAAAGGGCTGATTGGCAAGAAAGTCGGCATGACCCAGATTTTCGATGAAGCCGGTTCTGCTGTTCCGGTAACTTTGATCGAAGCTGGGCCTTGCTATGTTACCCAGGTGCGCCGCCCGGATCAAGATGGATACTCGGCAGTGCAGTTGGGTTTTGAAGAGGCAAAGCCAAAGCGGCTTTCTGGTGGTCAACTTGGGCACCTGAAGCGCAACAACCTGCCCCCGTTGCGCTTTTTGCGCGAGTTTCGTGAGAAAGATCCGCAACTCCAGGAAGGTGAGTCGGTGACTGTGGAAGTTTTCCAGATCGGCGACATTGTGGACGTTGTGGGCACCAGCAAGGGTAAAGGCTTTCAGGGTGCTGTTAAACGCTACCATTTCCGTGGTGGTCCCAAGACGCATGGTCAGTCGGATCGCCAGCGTGCTCCCGGTTCGCGCGGCTCTGGTACAACCCCAGGTCGTGTGTATAAAGGGGCGCGTGGCCCCGGCCACATGGGTAGCGATCAGGTGACTGTGCATAACCTCAAAATCGAATTGGTAGACGCAGAGCGCAATTTGTTGGGCGTGCGCGGCGCTATCCCCGGTGCACGAGGTGGCCTGGTGATCATCAAAGGAGCTCGGAAGCAATAGCCGAGGCGCCCATCCGAGAAGGAGTTGAGTGATCATGGAAGTAGATGTCTTCAACATGGAAGGGCAAAAGGTCAGCACGGTCGATCTACCACCGGCGATCTTTGAAGCCCCCATCAATATGGATTTGATGCACCAGGCATATGTCCGCCAGATGGCGAACGCCCGCCTGGGTACGCATAACACCAAGGGCCGCAGCCAGGTTTCTGGCGGTGGCCGTAAACCGTGGCGCCAGAAAGGCACTGGCCGTGCGCGCCAGGGGTCTACCCGTGCTGCGCACTGGGTCGGTGGTGGTAAGGTGCATACACCTAAACCGCGTGATTACACCCAGGCCATGCCGCGCAAGATGCGTCAGGCCGCCCTGCGGTCGGCGCTTTCGGCCAAGGCCGCTGAGAGCGGCATCGTGGTTCTGGATGCTCTACAACTGCCTGAGATCAAGACTCGCCTGATGGCGCAGGCCCTGGATCGTCTGGTTGGCGATTCCAGCGTGCTGATTCTGATCCCGGAAAAGAACGATGAGTACCAGAAGGTTGTGCTCTCCACCGGTAACCTGCCGGATGCCAAGACGCTGATGGCGAATTATCTGAATGTGCGCGATCTGCTGGTTTACGATCGCCTGGTGCTTCCGCTGCCAGCTTTGGAAGTGTTGGTTTCGTTTTTGGGGAGGGAGCAATGACCACCATTCACGATGTGCTTCGCCGCCCGTTGATTACGGAAAAGTCTAACTACCAGAATAGCAAATTACAGCAATACGTATTCGAGGTGGCTCCTGATGCCAACAAGAGCATGGTAAAAGAGGCTATTGAGAAGCTGTTTGACGTCAAGGTTTTGCGGGTGAATGTGATGAACATGCCTGCCAAGAAAAGCCGCCAGATGCGTTACCGGCGCTTAGTTTCACGCCGCTCCGCCTATAAGAAAGCGGTGGTCACTTTGGCTCCGGGCGACACGATTGCTGTGTTTGAAGGAGTGAAATAATGGGCGTCAAAAAGTATAAGCCGGTGACCCCTGGACAACGAGGGATGACGGGCTACTCTTTTGAAGAGATCACCAAGACGAGCCCCGAGCGTTCGCTGATCAGGCCGCTGCGCAAATCAGGCGGACGCAATATGTACGGTCGCATCACCGTGCGCCATCGCGGTGGCGGTCATCGCCGCCACATCCGCATCGTGGATTTCAAGCGCGAAAAGCGCGGCATCCCGGCGCGCGTGGCTGCAATCGAATACGATCCGAACCGCACCGCTCGATTGGCTTTGTTGTTCTACGCCGACGGCGAAAAACGCTATATCGTTGCTCCGCTCGACCTGCGGGTGGGTGATACGGTGATCTCTGGCCCAGAGGCGGAAGTCCGCCCTGGGAACAGCCTGCCGATTGCCAACATCCCGGTAGGTACGATGGTACACAACATCGAGTTGAAGGAAGGGCGCGGTGGTCAGTTGGTGCGCGCCGCAGGCGGCGCTGCCCAGTTGTTGGCCAAGGAGGGCGATTTCGCCCAGATCCGCCTGCCTTCTGGTGAAGTGCGCCTGGTGCGCCAGAATTGCTATGCAACCATTGGCCAGGTTGGCAATCTGGAGCATAGCAATATCAAGTTGGGTAAAGCTGGCCGTAAGCGCCACCTGGGCATCCGCCCGGCAGTGCGCGGTTCAGCCATGAGTCCACGTGATCACCCACATGGTGGTGGTGAGGGTCGGCAGCCAATTGGTATGCCAGGTCCGAAGAGCCCGTGGGGCAAGCCCACTTTGGGCTACAAGACGCGCCGCAACAAGTTGACGGATAAGTATATTGTCCGTCGTCGCGGAAAGAAGCGCCGCTAGGATGCGTTTAGCCACCAGCTTTCAGCGCTGGCCTTTTCTCTGGAGAGGGAAGGATGCTGAAAGTCGAGTGCTAGGAGCTAAGGAGTAAGACTATGGGACGATCGTTGAAGAAAGGGCCGTATGTTGCCCCGAAACTGCTCAAGAGAATTGAGTTTATGAACGAACGTGGCGATAAGAAGGTTATCCGCACCTGGAGTCGGGCCAGCACCATTTTTCCTCAGATGGTGGGTCATACGATCGCGGTGCACGATGGCCGGCGGCATGTGCCCATCTATATCACCGAGAACATGGTGGGGCACAAGTTGGGTGAATTTGCACCAACCCGCACCTTCCGCGGCCACGTTGCCGAAAAGAAAACGAGGAGATAGCAGCGATGGCTACAGATATCTACGCTCAAGCGCGCTTTATCCCGATCCCTGCGCAGAAGGTGCGCCTGGTTGCTGATTTGGTACGCGGTAAGGATGTAACGGATGCGCTGGACGTGTTGAAGTTCACCACCAATGGAGCCGCCCGACCAGTATCGAAGGCGCTGGCCTCCGCTATGTCTAATGGCGAGGAGAATTTTGGAGTCAGCCGGGATGATCTGTACGTTTACCGCATCTTTGCAGATGAGGCTCCCACCCGCAAGTGGCGCCGCTTTGGCGCTCGTGGGCGCTTCAAGCCCTGGCTGCGGCGCTCTTCGCACATAACCGTGATCCTGCGCGAACGGGAAGAAGCCTAACAAGGAGATATTATGGGTCGCAAAGTTCATCCAACCGGTTTTCGTCTAAAAATTAACAAGACCTGGGAAGGCCGCTGGTACGCTGAGGGTGAAGATTACGTGAACAACCTGCACCAGGATTTCTTGCTGCGCGACTTGGTGCGCAGCGAGTCGACCAGGGCGGGCGTTTCGCGAGTGGACATCGAGCGTTTTCCTGGCAAGGTGAAAGTAATCGTTCACACAGCCAAGCCTGGTATCCTGATCGGCCGCAAGGGCGAGAACGTGAAGAAGATTCGCCAGAGCCTGGAAGCCGAAGTGGGCAAAAAGATCGATCTTGAAATCAAGGAGATCAAGTCCCCCGACCTGGATGCATATCTGGTGGCACGCAATATCGCTGAGCAGCTTGAACGCCGTATCAGTTACCAACGGGCGATGAAGCGGGCTATTCAGCAGACGATGCGCCAGGGTGGGCAGGGTATCCGCGTGGAAGTTTCCGGCCGCTTGAGCGGTGCTGAGATGGCACGTACGGTAAATATGCGTGAAGGCCAGGTGCCGCGCCAGACCCTGCGAGCGGATATTGACTATTCCCAGGCCGAAGCTCTGACGACTTACGGCCGGATTGGTGTCAAAGTTTGGATCTACAAGGGCGAGGTGCTACCCGAGGTGGAAGAGAAAGTTGAGTCCACGGAAGGCGTCTACGTCAGCGAATAATGGGATGTAAGATCAGTGCCTGCGACTGCCCGGAGTGATTTTGCGGGCTGGTGGCTCGGGCTCACTGATCCCCCCATCCTTGGAGACGAAAAAGTGAGGTTGTCATTATGTTGATGCCGAAGCGTGTGAAATGGCGCAAGCAAATGCGCGGCCGAATGAAAGGGAAAGCTTTTCGCGGCGCTGAGGTGGTGTTTGGTGATTTCGGCTTGAAGGCGTTGGAACCTGGATGGGTGACTGCGCGGCAGATTGAATCTGCCCGCCGCGCCATCGTACGTGCCATCCGCCGTCGTGGAAAGTTCTGGATTCGAATTTTCCCTGATAAGCCAGTTACCCACAAACCAGCAGAAACCCGTATGGGTAAAGGTAAAGGGAACGTTGAGTTCTGGGTGGCGGTGGTAAAACCGGGCCGGATCATGTTTGAGATCGGCGGCGGGTTGCCCGAGGATGTAGCCCGCGAGGCCTTGCGCCTGGCTCAATATAAGTTCTCGATCAAAACCAAGATCGTGGCGCGCCACGAGACGGTAGGAGGCGAATGATGGCTGAGAAGATCAGCAAGCTTCGAGAACTATCTTATGGTGAATTGCAGAGACGCCTGGAAGACGCCCAGGAAGAGTTAATGAACCTGCGCTTTCAGCAGGCTACCGGCGAACTAACCGATACCAGTCGTTTGCGCATCACCCGCCGCCAGATTGCTCGCTTGCTCACTCTAATGGGAGAGCAGGAGCAAAAAACTAGTACAGAAGGTGAAGCATGAACAATCGTCGTCGCATGACTGGTGTTGTGACCAGCAATAAAATGGATAAGACAGTTGTTGTGGAAGTCTCTTTGACCTTCCGCCACCGACTGTATAAGAAGGTTGTGCATACCCGACGGCGATTCATGGCCCATGACGAGCAGGGTTGCCAGATTGGCGACCAGGTGCGGATCGTGGAAAGCCGCCCAATTTCCCGCCGTAAGCGCTGGATGGTGGAAGAAATCATCCGGCACGATATTACGGCAGGTGAAGCAGAGTTGGAGGCCTAGCCATGATCCAGCACGAGTCTCGTTTGAAGGTTGCCGATAACACCGGCGCTCGCGAGCTTTTGGTGATCCACATCATGGGTGGTTCCACTCGCCGGTATGGGCGCGTTGGTGATGTGGTAGTAGCGACAGTTAAGTCTGCTACGCCACAGGGAGCAGTCAAGAAGAGCGACATTGTGCGCGCTGTTATCGTCCGTTGTGCCAAGGAGTGGCGTCGTGAGGATGGGTCTTCGATCCGGTTCGACGACAATGCCGCTGTGATCCTGGACACCGATGGGCGCAACCCCAAGGGAACCCGCATTTTTGGGCCGGTCGCTCGCGAACTGCGCGAAAAAGGGTTCATGAAGATCGTTTCGCTGGCCCCGGAAGTCCTTTAGGGCTGGTGAGATAAGGATTACGCAGGAGCGTGAACCGTGAAAGTCAAGATTCGTAAAGGTGATACTGTAGAAATCATCAGCGGCCGCTTGCAAGACAAAGGCAGGCGCGGCGAGGTGATCAAGGTTATGCCGCAGGAGAGTCGCGTGGTGGTGCAAGGCGTCAACATCCGCAAGAAGCACCAACGCCAGGTGCAGGCCCAGGGCCGCACCATTTCTCCGGGAATCGTTGAATTCGAGGCTCCGATCTCGATTTCGAATGTGATGCTGGTGTGCCCCGAGTGTGGCCAACCGGCGCGCGTCAATGTTGTTCGAACCGAAGATGGCGCCCAACGAATGTGTAAAAAGTGCCAGGCAGTGTTTGACTAACCGGCCAATTTTGGAGTGATAAGATGGCTCATCCGATGAAGGAACGTTATCAGAATGAGGTTGTTCCGGCCCTGATGAAGGTGCTCAACCTGAGCAATATAATGCAGGCGCCACGCGTCGAAAAAGTGGTCGTGAATATCGGCCTGGGCGAGGCGTTGGATAACCCAAAGGGGCTGGAAGCCGCTGTAGCTGATCTGGGACAAATTACCGGGCAGCGCCCCGTAATTACCAAGGCTCGCAAGAGCATTGCTGCCTTCAAGCTACGTGAAGGCCGGGCGATCGGCGCCAGGGTTACATTGCGCGGTGAGCGCATGTGGTCCTTTTTAGATCGCTTGATGAATGTTGCCCTGCCGCGCGTACGCGACTTTCGAGGCGTTTCGCCAAATTCCTTTGACGGGCGTGGTAATTACACCCTGGGATTTCGCGAGCAGCTAGTATTCCCCGAAATCGAGTACGATAAGATCGACAAGGTGCGCGGTTTGGAAGTGACGATCGTTACTTCGGCGCGCAGCGATGATCACGGCAGGCATTTATTGCAATTGCTCGGCATGCCGTTTGCGAAGGAAGGATAACCGATGGCAGCAAAGAAGTGGTTTATAAGAGAAACGCGGCGCAAATACCCCACGCGTGTGCGCAATCGATGCAAGATTTGTGGGCGACCGCGCGGTTATATTCGGCGGTTCGGCCTGTGCAGGATTTGCTTCCGCGAGTTGGCGCTCCAGGGCAAGATTCCTGGTGTGGTTAAGGCGTCCTGGTAGCCGGGTGGAGGATAGAGAAAATGAGTATTTCTGATCCTATCGCTGATATGTTGACCCGCATGCGCAATGCGGTCATTGCTGGGCATAGCATGGTGGTGTTGCCAAGCTCGAAGATCAAGGTGTCTATCGCCAAGATCCTGAAAGAAGAAGGCTATATCAGCAGCTATGATGTTGTGGATGGCAAGATCGTTGGTTCTAAGTTGCTGCGTGTTCGTATGAAATACGTGGGCGAGCGACGAGAGCGCCGTTCTGTAATCACGGGGTTGGAGCGGATAAGCCGCCCTGGTCGCCGTGTGTATACCAACAAGCAGGAAATCCCCTGGGTGCTTTCCGGCATTGGCATTGCTATCTTGTCGACTCCTAAGGGTGTCATGACAGGACAGCGTGCTCGCCAGTTAGGCGTGGGCGGCGAGATCCTGTGCAAAGTGTGGTAAGGAGGTAGCCGTGTCAAGAATTGGTCGCTTGCCGGTGGTTGTACCCAAGGGTGTAGATGTCGAGATTAAAGGCTCGCATGTGCGCGTGAAAGGGCCTAAGGGTGAATTGCAGCGTGTTTTCCCCGCTTCTATGGAAGTTGTTTTCCAGGATGGGGTGATCGAAGTAAAGCGTCCCTCGGATGAGAGCACTCATCGCTCATTGCATGGGATGACCCGGGCACTTATCAATAATATGGTCGTTGGCGTCCACACTGGATTCGAGAGGGTGCTTGAAATCAATGGCGTTGGTTATCGCGCCGAAATGAATGGCAATAATCTGGTGTTGTACGTTGGTTATTCGCATCCGGTAGTCATGGAACCACCGGCTGGGATTTCTTTCGAGGTCGATAACCGTACTCGCCAGGTCAAAGTTTTGGGCTATGACAAGGAAATGGTTGGACAGGTTGCTGCCAACATCCGCAAGGTTCGCCCGCCTGAGCCTTACAAGGGCAAAGGCATCAAGTACCTTGAAGAAAAAATCCGCCGCAAGGCTGGTAAAGCTGGTAAGGTGTAGAAATGGCTACGAAACAATCTCGTTCTGTGGCGCGCGCTCGCCGGCATGTGCGAGTGCGTAAGCACTTGAATGGTACTCCTGATCGCCCTCGCTTGAATGTCTTTCGCAGCCTGGCGGAAATCTACGCCCAGGTGATCGATGACCAGGCCGGGCAGACGCTGGTTTCTGCTTCCAGTATCGATCATGAACTGCGCTCGCAGATGGCTGGTCTGAAGAAGTCTGAACAGGCGCGCCTGGTGGGTAAGGCTCTGGCCGAACGGGCGAAAGAAAAAGGGATTCAACAGGTCGTATTCGACCGTGGTGGTTATCGCTATAGTGGGCGTGTAAAAGCGCTGGCAGATGCCGCCCGCGAAGGCGGTCTGGAATTCTAGTAGAGGCTACGGGCCTGCACAGGCACCAACCCCTACAAGGAGAAGGATATGTCAGACTACGAGTTTGCAGAATACACACAGGAACTGGACGAGCGTGTCGTGGATATTGCTCGTGTGGCAAAAGTTGTGAAAGGCGGCCGCCGGTTTTCTTTCCGTGTGACCGTTGTCGTGGGTGATAACCGTGGCAGCGTGGGCGTTGGGATTGGCAAAGCCAATGCCGTTCCTGACGCGATGCGCAAAGCCTCTGAGCGCGCTCGCAAGGATATGCACAAAGTATCGATTTACAGCACTACCATCCCGCATGAGGTGATTGGAAAGATTTCTGGAGCGCGGGTGCTGCTGAAACCGGCCTCGGCCGGTACGGGCGTGATCGCTGGTGGTGGTGTGCGTGCTGTCTTGGAAGCGGCCGGGATTTCGGATATCCTGACCAAGTCGCTGGGTAGCAATAACATCTTGAACGTGGTTTTGGCTACGATGGAAGCGCTGGATCAATTGAAGTTCCCCCAGGAAGAAGCGGCTCGCCGTGGTAAATCGCCGAAGGATTTGATTCCATTCTGGGAGCGGAGGAAAAATGGCTAGTTCCGCACCTTCTGAAAAAATTGTCCGCATCACGCTGGTGAAGAGCCCAATCGGGTATTCCAAGCGTCATAAGGCTACGATCCGGGCGCTTGGCTTGCGCCGCATGAACCAGACTGTGGAGCACGTTGACTCTGCGACACTGCGTGGCATGCTTGCAAAGGTCAACCACCTGGTTGTAGTCGAAGAATCTGTGGAAGCGTAGGAAAAAGCATGAAACTACACGATCTTAAACCACAAGAAGGGTCGAAGAAAGACCGCAAGCGCGTTGGGCGCGGTATTTCTGGCGGCCAGGGCAAGACCGCTGGTCGCGGCACCAAGGGTCAGGGTGCCCGCTCGGGCGGTAACTCCCGCCTGTATCACCAGGGTGGCAACCTGCCCTTCTTCCGCCGACTGCCTTTCGTGCGTGGTAAAGGCTTTACACCGTTCAACCGCGTCGAATATAACGAGGTGAATCTGGACCAACTGGCAAGTTTTGCTGTTGGCAGTGATGTCACCCCAGAGGCATTAGCTGAGGCGCGCTTGCTGCGCGATGCGCGTAACCCGGTGGCAATTCTGGGTCGCGGCGAAATCGAAGTGGCGCTCAAGGTGCGCGCTCACCGGGTAAGTAAAGGTGCGCGTGCGAAGATCGAAGCTGCCGGGGGCAGCGTCGAGCTGATTGAATAAAAGGAGCCTTTTACCATGAAGCGGTCTGCTTGGCGTTATTTGTGGACAGCCCATGACATCCGCCGTAAGTTGCTGATCACCGTCGCTTTGCTGGCGATCTACCGCCTGGCTGCGCACGTGCCTGTGCCAGGAGCGAACCGGGAGGCGATTGCCTCGATCTTGCAGCAGGGCGGAGCCGGCGGCACACTGGTCGGATTGCTGGATCTGCTTTCCGGGGGTACGGTGTCGAATTTCTCCGTGCTGGCAATGGGTGTATATCCATACATCACAGCCCAAATCATTTTGCAGCTCCTGGTGCCAATTATCCCGGCGCTGCAGAAGCGTATGGAAGAAGACCCGCGCGAAGGCAGAAAGTGGATGGAGAAATGGACTTATTGGCTTGCAGTGCCTATGGCGGCGCTGGAAGCCATCGGTCAGATCAATTTGTTCAACCAGCTTTCGCAAGGGATACCCGTTTTGGATAGTTTCGGCCTGATGCCTGGTCCCACATTGATCCCTTCGCTGGCGGTAATCCTGAGCATGACTGCGGGCACGATGTTTGCCATCTGGTTAGGCGAGCTGATTTCGGAGTTTGGTATCCGTAATCAGGGTCTGTCGTTGATTATCTTTGCTGGCATTGTCTCGCGCATCCCGGTCAACTTGCTGAGCATCTTAGCGGATCAAGAAAACTGGTGGAAGCTGTTGTTGATCACCACGTTTGTGACCACGGCGGTGATCTTCGCCATCGTTTTCGTGCAGCAAGGCCGGCGCAACGTGCCCGTGATGTATCCGGGGCGGCGCGTTGGCAACCGCATGTCCATGCCTGTCAAGGGCACGCTGCCGCTGATGGTCAACATGGCCGGCATGATCCCGCTGATCTTTGCCCAATCCTTGCTCACCTTCCCGGCGATCATCGCCAGTTTCTTCGTCAACTCGGCCACTGAATGGGTACGCAATGGCGCTACAGCCATCTACACGATGTTCAATGGCCAGGGAACTTATTCCTGGGTCTATTGGATTTCGTACTTCGTCATGGTGGTGGCCTTCACCTTCTTCTATACAAACGTGCTGTTCACGCAGCAAAACTATGGCGAGAATTTGAAGCGTATGGGCGCGCAAATTCCAGGTGTGAGCCGCGGAGCGCCTACACAGCGCTATTTGAACCGCGTGCTCAGTCGCATCACTTTCCCTGGGGCATTGTTCCTGGGTATTGTAGCGATTCTGCCGTGGTTGTTAGGGTTGATCATTCCGTTGGGGCGAAGCGCAGACTTGATGTTGGTACAGTCCGCTGGCTTGCTGATCGTGGTGGGCGTGGTGCGTGACATTTTCTTCAACATCGAGGCCGAGCTCAAACTACACGGTTACGACGAGTCGCTCTTGGTTCGTTAGGAGGAAGACGATGTCGATCTATTTGGTACTGTTGGGACCGCCAGGTGCTGGAAAAGGCACGCAGGCGCAGCGAGTTTCACAGAAGCTGGGACTGCCCCATATTTCGTCAGGTGATATCTTTCGAGAGAATCTGAAGAACCAGACGGATTTGGGCAAGCTGGCCAGGGGCTACATGGATCGGGGCGAACTGGTGCCTGATGATGTCACCATTTCGATGATCCGTGAGCGTCTGGCTCGTCCCGATTGTACCAATGGCGCGCTGCTGGATGGTTTCCCGCGCACACCTGCCCAGGCGAATGCCCTGGCTGAGATGCTCAAAGCCCTCGGCGGCCAGGTGAATGCTGTGCCTTACATCAAAGTGCCTGAAGATGTGTTGATCGAGCGTCTGACCGGACGCTGGACATGCCGCGCCCAGGGACATGTGTTTCACGAAAAGCACAACCCCCCGAAGCAGTCTGGCGTTTGCGATCACGACGGCTCTGAACTTTACCAGCGCGATGATGATAAGGCGGAGACAGTAATTAACCGCATCCATGTCTATTTTGAGCAAACGATGCCGCTGATTGAGTATTATCAGCAGGCAGGGGCGTTGCTCGAAATTGATGGCGCCCAGAGCATCGATCAGGTATCTGCCGAATTGCTGAAGAAGCTCTCGGAGAGGGTCTGACAGGATGAGTTGGGAACGGAACGTAATCGTTAAGAGTAAAGCCGAGTTGGATTTGATGCGGCAAGCTGGCAGGGTCAATGCCCTGGCGCTGGCAACTGTGCGCGATCTGATCAAGCCCGGAATAACCACAGGAGAATTGGACGCAGCGGCCGAAGCGTTTATCCGTGGGCACGGCGGTGTGCCGATTTTCAAAGGTTATCCCGGTCCATATCCTTATCCTGCAACTCTCAACGTCAGCATCAACGAAGAGTTGGTGCATGGTATTCCGGGAAAGCGGAAGATCAAAGATGGCGATATCGTTTCAGTGGATTGTGGCACATTGTTGAACGGTTTCGTGGGCGATTCTGCCTTTACGATGGGTGTGGGTGAAATCTCGCCGGAAGCAAAGCGACTGATTGAAGTGACCGAACAGGCTTTGCAGATCGGAATCTCCCAGATGCGGCCGGGTAACCACACGGGTGATATCTCGGCTGCCATCCAGCAATATGCAGAGAGCCATGGTTATCAGGTCACGCGTGAATATACAGGACATGGCGTTGGCAGGCAGATGCACGAAGGCCCTCAGGTCCCGAACTATGGAACGCCCGGGCGCGGTATTATGCTGCGGCCCGGAATGACTATTGCTTTGGAACCGATGGTGTTGATCGGCACATCTAAGACTCGAGTTCTGGCAGATCAATGGACGGTGGTTTCTGCTGATGGATCGCTGACCGCTCATTTCGAACACTCGGTGGCAGTGACCGATGGCGAGCCCATGATCCTGACTCTTCCATGAAACTCGCTCTAGACGAAACAAACGGTAGCTAGTATAATTATAACTTTGGCTGGCTAGAATCGAGCGGTAAAGCAGATCGTATGCTCCGGAAGAAACCTGCCAGTCAGAAAAAGGAGAACGGAATCATGAAGGTTTCTGCATCAATCAAAAAACGCTGTGCGAACTGCAAGATCGTCAAGCGTAAAGGCGTTCTGTACGTAATTTGTGATAATCCAAAACATAAGCAGAGACAGGGATAGGCATATGGCACGTATTGAAGGTGTTGATCTTCCGCGTAACAAGCGGATTGAAATTGGCTTGACATATATCTTTGGCATCGGTTTGCCCCATTCTCACGAGATCCTGGCAGCAACCCAGGTGAATCCTGACAAGCGGGTCAAGGATTTGACCGATGCTGAAGCCAACCTGCTGCGCGATTATATTGCTCAGAACTTTAAGGTTGAGGGTGATCTGCGCCGCGAGGTGCAGTTGAATATAAAACGACTGATCGAAATCGGCAGCTATCGTGGTTTGCGTCATCGCCGCAACCTGCCGGTAAACGGTCAGCGGACACGAACCAATGCGCGCACGCGCAAGGGTCCAAAGAAGACAGTAGCGGGCCGCGGACGACGTCGCGGTACCAAGAAGTAAGTTTGCCAGCGGTCTGGCCGATGGCTGTTGCCTCCAGGTTGGGTCCTTCCACCCAGCGGCTACCTGGAAAGCAAAACAGTCTGGCAGGCGCATGCAAGCAACGATCTGGCAATGATGTTCTAAACAACAGTGAGGTGCTATGGCTCAGAGTGTACGCTCAGCGCGCCGTAAGAGCGGTGCGAAAAAGGTAAAGCGAACGCTGTCCGCAGGACAGGTTCATGTGTTCGCGACATTCAATAATACGATTGTCACCGTGACCGATGCCCAGGGCAACACGATTGCCTGGGGTAGTGCAGGCTCTGCCGGTTTCAAAGGCTCGCGCAAGAGCACGCCTTTTGCAGCACGCCTGGCAGCAGAACAGGCGATCAAGGCTGCGATGGCGATGGGTTTGCAGGAAGTGGATTTGTTTGTCAAAGGTCCTGGCCCGGGTCGCGAGTCTGCGATTCGTGCGGTTCAATCCATGGGACTGAAGGTAACTTCCATTTCCGATATGACCCCTGTACCGCATAATGGGTGCCGGCCGCCCAAGAAACGCCGCGTGTAAATTTTAGGAAGGAAGAGGTAGATATCATATGGCTAAGTATCGTGGGCCAGTGTGTAGGTTATGCCGGCGAGAGGGTGAGAAGCTATTCCTGAAAGGGGAGCGCTGTTTCACGCCCAAATGCTCTTTCGAGCGCCGGAATTATGCTCCCGGCCAACATGGTAAGGGTGCTCAGTTTCGGCGGCGACGTGACTCGGACTACAATCGCCAGTTACGCGCCAAGCAGAAAGCGCGCCGGATCTACGGCATTTTGGAACGCCAGTTCCGACGTTATTATCAGGTTTCTTTGACTCGCCGCGGGCTTACTGGTCTGAACCTTTTGCAGATCCTTGAATCTCGCCTGGATAATGTGATCTATCGCCTGGGTTATGCTGACAGCCGTTCTCAGGCTCGCCTGCTGGTAACGCATGGTCATTTTTCCGTAAATGGTCGTCGCACGGATGTGCCCTCTATGCTGGTTTCCCAGGGAGACGTGATATCTGTGCGCGATGGGTCTCGGAAGCGAACTTACTTCAAGGACCTGGCCGCGTTGGCAGAAGACAAGAACGTGCCTGCCTGGCTTAGCCGCGATCTGAAAACGCTCTCTGGAACGCTTATCCGGCTTCCAGAACGTGCAGAGATTGACGGTAATCTAAGCGAGCAGTTGATCGTTGAGTACTACTCGCGATAAGCCATTCGGGTTGATACGATTTTGCGTTGGCTTCTGTTTAGGATATGCCTGCGTGGAGCGTATCGTGAGATGCGAATTGGGGATGAGGTGAACCGTGATAGGTTTGAGTAACATGGTAACGCCGAAGATTGAGCGCGAAGCTGAGGCGCGCAATTACGGCAAATTCGTTATAAGCCCGCTGGAGCGTGGGTATGGAGTCACGCTGGGCAATGCTCTTCGCAGGGTATTGCTTTCCTCCCTGGAGGGCGCAGCGGTCACCTCGATACGCATTGCGGATGTGCAACATGAATTCAGCGATATCCCTGGGGTACGTGAAGACGTAATCCGGGTCATGTTGCAGATCAAGCAATTGCGGATGAAATTGTACGATGTGGATACGGCCCGCTTGCATTTGGATGTGCGTGGCAGTGGATCGGTGACAGCCGGTGATATTATTGCTCCCCCAGAAGTAGAGATCATGAATCCTGATCTCTATCTGTTCTCGGTGGACGATAGCAATGCTCACCTGGAGATTGAGATGACCGTCGAGCGCGGCCGGGGATACTCCCCTGCTGATGATCGTATCGGGCGTCTGCCGATTGGTGAGCTGCCTGTGGATGCGATCTATAGCCCGATCCGACGCGTGAACTGGAATGTTGGTTACGCCCGCGTGGGGCAAAGCACGAACTATGATAAGCTGATCCTCGAGATCTGGACGGATGGTACCATTGGACCAGAGCAATCTTTGAGCACGAGCGCCAAGGTCATTATCGATCATTTGCGCTACATTGCTGGGATTAGCGAAGAGTCCTTGGCTGCCATCGCTCTGGAGGAGGAAGAAGGCAGTCGCCTGACCAGCGAGATGATCGAGACGCCGATCGAGAACCTGGATCTATCAGTGCGCGTGTTCAACTCTTTGAAGCGCACAGGGATCACTACAGTGGGCGAGGTGTTGGAGTTGCTGGAAAAGGGCGATGAGGCGGTCATGTCCATCCGCAATTTTGGAGAGAAGAGCCTGGACGAGCTGCGACAGAAGATGCGCGAGAAGGGCTATCTCAAAGACGGAAATGACAACGAAGCGGAGTTATAACGATGCGACATAGAGTAGCAGGACACAAACTGAGCCGCAGTAAAGATGAACGCTCTGCGTTGCGGCGGATCTTGGTCAAGCAATTGTTTGAACATGAGCGCATTCGCACCACTCGCGCCAAGGCGGAAGCCGTGCGCGGGCAGGCGGAGCGCTTGATCACCCTGGCAAAGCGGGGCAACGAAGCCGGCGATGCGAAGATGGTTCACGCTCGTCGACTGGCTGCTGCCCGGCTGAGCGATCCAGCGGCCGTAAAAAAGCTGTTCGATGATATCGCGCCGCGCTATGAGAGCCGCCAGGGCGGTTATACCCGTATGATCAAACTCGGCCCGCGCATGGGCGATTCGGCTGAGATGGTTATTTTAGAGTTGGTTGAAGGTTAACTGGGTACTAGTATCTAGCGTTTGCTAGCTATCCAGGAATGGCACGTTACCAGGTTATCATCGCTTACGACGGCACGGACTTTTACGGCTTTCAGCGCCAGGCCAACGAAAGCCGTACCGTGCAAGGTGTAGTGGAAACAGCGCTGCAACGGATTGGCTGGCAAGGCCGGTCGATCCTGGCTGCTGGGCGTACGGATACGGGTGTACACGCTTCAGGACAGGTTGTATCGTTCGACCTGGAATGGGCGCACCCTGCCGGGGCCTTGCAGTCAGCGCTCAACGCCAATTTGCCGCCTGATGTGGCAGTCCAGTTGGTGTTGGAGACGCGAGCAGATTTCCATCCGCGTTACGATGCGGTGGAACGCTGTTACCGCTATCGCATCTTCTGCCAGCCGGTGCGCGATCCTTTGCGCGAGCGCTATGCCTGGCGGGTTTGGCCGGATGTGGAGATAGAACGCTTGCAGCAAGCCGCCGCATACTTGATTGGCACCCATGATTTCGGCGCCTTTGGCACCCCGCCCCGGGCCGGAGGCACATCCATTCGCAGTGTTTCTCGAGCCACCTGGTGGCAGGAACCGGATGGGCTGGTTTTCGAAATTTGGGCTGATGCGTATCTGTATCACATGGTGCGCAGGTTGGTCGGGTTTCAGGTGGCAATCGGGCAGGGAGCGTTACTGCCCGGGAGCCTGGAAGAGCTTTTTGAGAGTGAAGCCAAATCGCTTGTCCAGATGATGGCACCCCCGCAAGGATTGTGCCTGGTCGAAGTACGATATCGGAAGTAAGCCAGATACCTGATCGTGAAAGATCATGACCAGATGACTACGGCGAAGGCTGGCACGGGCGTTGCCCCTCGTCGACAAGTGGAGAGATGAGCGTGGATAAAACTTATATACCAAAAGCAGGCGATATCACCCAGGAATGGTTTTTGGTGGATGCCAATGATCAGAACCTGGGGCGTTTGGCCTCTCAGATCGCCAGAATCTTGCTTGGCAAGCACAAACCGAACTTCACCCCTGGGATGGAGACCGGAGATTTTGTAGTGGTGATCAACTGTGAGCGGATACGTGTGACGGGCAATAAGCTAGACAGTAAGTTCTACTACCGCCATTCACAGTACCCGGGTGGTTTGACCACTACCAGCCTGCGCCAGCAATTGCAAAAGCATCCGGATCGTGTGATCCGTAGTGCTGTGTGGGG
This sequence comes from Chloroflexota bacterium, assembly GCA_040752025.1. GTDB lineage: Bacteria > Chloroflexota > Anaerolineae > Anaerolineales > UBA4823 > JBFMFR01. The sequence continues at coordinate 17,058 of JBFMFR010000075.1, forward strand.
TATGTTGCCTCATAACAAATATGGCCGCGAAGTGATCAAGAATCTCAAGGTGTACGCTGGTCCTGAGCATCCTCATGATGCGCAGCAGCCGAAACCGTGGGTGATCGGCGCTGGTAATTAGTTGGCGCCGACAGATAATCGGTGCTGGCAGGAAATTGGTAAGGAGTAATTAATATGGCAGTTCAGTATTACGAAGGCGTTGGTCGGCGCAAGGAAGCTACTGCTCGCGTGCGAGTTATGAATGGCTCCGGGAAATTCGTTGTCAATGAGAAACCTGCTGAAGTTTACTTCACTCGCATTGGCGATGTTGAGGCGTTGTTGGCCCCTTTGCAGTCGTCTGGTGAGAACCCCCAGCAATTGGATATCACCGTAGTGGTCAAGGGCGGTGGTGTTACGGGCCAGGTTGGAGCCGTGCAATTGGGCATTGCCCGGGCGCTGGTGAAGATGAACCCGGACTATCGCATGTCGATGCGCAAGGGTGGCTTCCTGACGCGCGATGCTCGCGCCAAGGAACGCAAGAAACCAGGCCTCAAGCGCGCTCGCAAGGCCCCGACCTACACCAAGCGCTAGGTCTGCTTCGGGAATCTACAACGTAATGCGTGCCGTGTGATGCGCACAGGGAAGGGTGCATTACACGGGGCGCATTACGTTTTGGTTTAATTTCAACGAACATTGTAAGTGATCAAGCTATGGATTTCACAGGAATAACTTTGTTGGGGCTTGGCCCTGGTGATCCGGACTTACTCACGCAGCAGGCGTGGCGAATCCTGGCAAGCAGCCAGGAAATCTACCTGCGCACACGACATCATCCGGTTGTCGGTGGCTTTCCTGAGGGTCTGCAGGTGCACTCCTTCGATGCGCTTTATGAAAATGGGGCGAGTTTCGAAGATGTTTATGAAAGCATCATCGTAGAGGTTTTATCTCTGGGCCGCCGGCCACAAGGGGTGATTTATGCAGTGCCTGGTCATCCATTTGTCGCCGAAGCCACCGCGCCGGAAATCGCCCGGCGCGCGCGCATTGAGGGTTTGCCTGTGCAGGTGGTGGAAGGCCTGAGCTTTCTGGAGCCGGTTTGCACCGCGGTGCTTCAGGATCCTTTTCCGCACACGGTCTTGATCGATGCGCTGGAATTGACCGCCAAGCATGTGCCTGTTTTTTCCCCGGATGCGCCAGCCATCATCGCTCAGATCCATTCTAAGATGGTAGCGGCCGATGTAAAGCTCACTTTGAACGCGCTTTACCCGGATGAGCACCAAGTTGTGCTGGTTCACGCAGCAGGAACGCCACAGCAGGTAGTAGAAAACCTGGCTTTGTATGAGATCGACCGCAGCGCCCACATCGGGCTGCTAACCGCGCTTTACGTGCCTCCACTTGGCCCGGCAACCTCCTTTGAGGCTTTTCAAGAAGTGATTGCGCGTTTGCGCGCACCAGACGGTTGCCCGTGGGATCGCGAGCAAACCCACCAGAGCCTGCGCTCGCAGCTTGTCGAGGAAACCTATGAGGTTCTGGCGGCGTTGGATGCTGGTGACGTGGAATTGCTACGTGAAGAATTGGGGGATTTGCTGCTGCACATTGTGATGCATGCACAGATTGCATCAGAGTACGGTGAATTCACTATGGCCGAAGTATTGCAGGGAATCAATGCCAAACTTGTCCACCGTCACCCGCACGTCTTTGGTGAGTTGCAAGTGGAGAATGTCCAAAGCGTGTTGCAGAATTGGGAGCGCTTGAAAGCTGATGAGCGCGCCGCCAACCACAAGGCGGATAAAGGCCTTTTAGACGGTGTGGCGCTGGCGCTACCCGCCCTGGTGCAGGCCGAGCAATATCAACAGCGCGCTGCCCGAGTGGGCTTTGATTGGCCTGAATTGCAGGGGGTATTGGACAAGCTGGATGAAGAGCTGCGTGAAGTACAGGAGGCTGTTGGGGATGTCGAGCGCTTTGCAGAAGTAGGCGATTTGCTGTTCGCTGCGGTCAATATGGCGCGCTGGTACAAGGTCGATGCGGAAAGCGCTTTACGCGAAGCCAATGCACGCTTCCGCAAACGCTTTAGCTATATCGAGAAAGCAGCCCGTGAGCAGGAGCGCTCGGTCTCGGACTTATCGTTGGACGAAATGGAAGCTTTGTGGCGGGCCGCCAAGAAGATTTAACGGGGGCGAGTGCGCACTCACCCCCGCATGAACTTAGAAATTCCGGTCGCCGCCCAAAATACCGCCGAGCAGATCGCCGCCAAGCCCGGCTACGCCTGGTTTCTCATCAACTTTGCGAGTACGGGCTGCCGCGAAGATGCGGTCCGCCAACCGGGAGAAAGGCAGGCTTTGCAGGTAAACTCTGCCAGGGCCAGTTAACCTGGCTAGGAACAGGCCTTCACCGCCGAACAATGCGTTTCTGAATCCGCCCACAAATTGGATATCGTAGTTTACGGTGGTGGCGAATGCCACCAGGCAGCCGGTATCCACGCGCAAAGTTTCACCAGGCGCCAGGGTCTTGTCAATAATCGTGCCGCCAGCGTGGACGAAGGCCAGTCCATTGCCAGTCAGGCGCTGCAAGATGAAACCTTCTCCGCCAAAAAGCCCGGCTCCAATGCGCTTGGTCAGCGCGATTTCGACTTCGATCCCTTGGGCTGCGCACAGGAATGAATCTTTCTGGCACAGGATATTCCCATTGAAAGAAGGCAGGTCGATGGGGATGATCTTGCCAGGGTAAGGAGCGGCGAAGGCTACTCGCCGTTTACCATCGCGGGCAGTGTTTACAAAGGAAGTAATGAAGAAGCTCTCGCCTGTGACCATGCGCTTGAGGCCGGAAAATATGCCACTTCCGGTGGAAGTCTGCATTTCGATGCCATTTTCCATGTAGGTCATGGTGCCGGCCTCGGCGCGCACCCCTTCACCGGGATCTAGTTCTACCTCTATCAGTTGCAGATCATCGCCGAAGATTTCGTAATCAATTACATCTGACATGATTTTTCTCCTTTCGCTAATCTGGTGCTGTTAACTATACGGTAGATTGCCCTGAAAGTTGCCCATTCAGTCATACCAAAGCGCTATTTGTGCAAATGATAAGGGATATCGATGATCACACGTTGAAAGCCCTGATGCCTGCGGCGATAAAGCAAGGCAGTTTTGATCAGCCAGGTAGTCTGGTTGTGCAGCAGGTTTTGCCACCATTTAGCGGGGATGAACTCGGGCAGAACCACAATGGCCAACTGACCATCGTGGTGTTGGCGGTCGGTTTCATCCAGAAAGTCCAGGATCGGCCCTACGATAGATCGGTAAGGCGATGGCCGGATAACCAGGGGAACATCCGGGAACCAGTTTTTCCATGTTTTTTGTACCTTGGCGCTGCCCCCCGGCTCTAACTCGATGTACAGCGCTGTAATATCCTTAGAGATAGAGCGAGCGAAACTCACGGCATCGATGATGCCGCGATGGACTCCGGAAATGGGTAGTACGATGCGTGGCGCGGGAATAGATTTTGAGGTATGGGGTATCCCAAGCAAAGAAAGCTCTTTGCCTACATCTCGATAATGCGCCTGGATGGAAAGAAAGCCCCAGATGAGCACAGGAATTACCAGGATCGTGATCCAGGCGCCCTCCAGAAATTTGCTGAAACCAATCACCAACACAGTTGCTCCGGTGACCAGAGCGCCAACGCCGTTGATCAACGCCTTTGCTCTCCAGTTAGGCGAGCGGTGTTTTAGCCAGTGGATAACCATGCCGCTTTGGGAGAGAGTGAAAGCCAGGAATACCCCGATCGCAAATAAAGGGATGAGGGAGTGGCTGTCGCCATTGAAAGCGATAATTAGCACGGCCGCGGCCAGAGAAAGCGAGACGATCCCGTTGGCAAAGACCAGGCGGTCACCCAGGTTGGTCAACTGGCGCGGCAGGAATCCATCGGCTGCCAGGATGGCTGCCAGGCGCGGAAAGCCAGCAAAGCTGGTATTGGCTGCCACGGCCAGGATCATCATCGTGGTAATTTGGATAACAAAGTAGGCCGGGCCATTCCCTAATAGCCGGCGAGCCAGCGCCGAAAGGATCGTCTCGTTGGGCCCGGCAACAATGGCAAGATAGCGCGTCAGGCCGATGCTGCCTACGAATAGGATCGCCATGAGCAGCGCCATCACGCTCAGCGTCCTGGATGCATTTCTGATTTCAGGTGGATGAAAGGATGGTACACCATTGCTAATGGCCTCGATGCCCGTAAGTGCCGTGCATCCAGTAGCGAAAGCGTGCAGGACTAGAAATGGCGTCAAAGGCAGTATTGCTGCCGGGGCATTGACCTCTAAGGAATGGGGTCCATCTGAAATCAACCGAAAGACACCGTAAGCAATCAGCGGCAGGTACGTGAACAGGAATAGATAAACAGGGATTGCCATCAACGTGCCAGTTTCACGCAAGCCGCGCAGGTTGGCGATGGTGATCAACAGCAAGAGAAAAAGCGCTAAGGCGACGCGGTGTTCCCAAAAAGCCGGGTAAGCTGAGGCAATCGCTTCTATACCGGCGGTTAGACTGACCGCGGCTGTCAGGAGATACCCAACTAGCAATGAGGCTCCAGCAATCAGCCCGGGGATACGCCCCAGGTTTTCACGTGCCACCACATAAGAGCCGCCTCCAGATGGGTAAGCCCGGATGGTCTGTAAATAGGATATCGCCACAATTACCAGCAGGCCAGTGATCGCCAAACCAATCGGCCAGGCCTGTTGTGTTAGTATGTTAACGAGCGACCCGCAGGGACGCCTGCAAGGGGTTGCGGCCGGGCACGTTTCGGGGTAAGCTTCGTTTGTTACAGAACGGGGACGCGTACCCCGGGAACGCTGCGTCAGGGCCAG
>JBFMFR010000076.1:0-21645 GCA_040752025.1 Chloroflexota bacterium
CTCCTAACTCCTAACTCCTAACTCCTAACTCCTAACTCCTAACTCCTAACTCCTAACTCCTAACTCCTAACTCCTAACTCCTAACTCCTAACTCCTAACTCCTTTTATGTCCTCCGACTTCCTCCACTACCTCGCCGCCCAGCCCGCCGGCCCCAACGGCGATGTGCGCCTGCCCTCCCTCCACGAGCTCAGCCAGCAGCTTGGCCTGAGCGTGGCGGCCCTGCGCGAGCAGCTCGAAGTGGCGCGTGCCCTCGGGTTGGTGGAAGTGCGCCCCCGCACCGGCATCCGCCGCCTGGAATACAGCTTCCTGCCCGCCGTGCGCCAGAGCCTGGACTACGCCCTGGCGCTGGAGGGGGAGCGCTTCCTCGAGTTCGCCGACCTGCGGGACCACCTGGAAGCCGCCTACTGGGATGAAGCCGTGCGCCGCCTGCTGCCCGAGGACCACCAGCGCCTGCAAGACCTGCTGGGGCGCGCCTGGGAGAAGCTGCTCGGCCAGCCCGTGCACATCCCCCACGAAGAACACCGCCAACTGCACCTGCTCATCTTCAGCCGTCTGGATAACCCCTTCCTGCTCGGCCTGCTCGAAGCCTATTGGGAGGCCTACGAAGCCGTCAACCTGAACTTATTCGCCGATTACGCCTACTTGCAGCAGGTGTGGGGCTACCACCAGCGCATGGTCGAGGCCATCTGCCAGGGCGACTACGCCGCCGGCTACCGCGCCCTCACCGAACACAAAGACCTGCTCTACCACCGCCCTTCTACCCCCTAATTTCTACCTTCTACCTTCTAACTTCTAACTTCTAACTTCCCCTCAGGAGCCTCCATGTCCCCTTCCCCCATTATCAACGACTTCTCCATCACCGTCGGCACGGTCAACGGCTCGGGCAGCCAGACCTCCAACCTGACCCTGCTGCGCGCCCTGTTCCGCATGGGCATCCCCGTCTCGGGCAAGAACCTGTTCCCCTCCAACATCCAGGGCCTGCCCACCTGGTACACCATCCGCCTCAGCCAGGACGGCTACCTGGCCCGCCGCGACGAGCACGAGATCGTGGTCGCCATGAACCCGGCCACCTTCGCCCAGGACCTGGCCAGCGTGCTGCCGGGCGGCGCTTTTTTATATGCCGACGACATCCGCTTGCCGGTCGACCGGGAGGACGTGGCCGCTTACCCCATGCCGGTCAAGCAGTTGGTGCGCCAGTCGGGCGCGCCCTCCAATTTGCGCGATTACGTCGCCAACATGGTCTACGTGGGCGTCCTGGCGCAGCTTCTGGGCATCGACCTGGAGATGATCTACCGCGCCCTGGACTTTCACTTCAAGAGCAAGCCCAAGCCCATCGAGCTGAACTTCAACATGGTCAAGGCTGCCTTCGAGTGGGCTGCTGAGAACCTGGAGAAGCAAGACCCCTACCGGGTGGAAGTCATGGACGCTACCAAAGGCTACATCATGGCGGACGGCAACACCGCCGCTGCCCTGGGCTCGATCTACGGCGGCGTGCAGTTCGCCGCCTGGTACCCGATCACCCCGGCCTCCAGCCTGGCGGAGAAGCTGGTCGAGCACCTGCCCATGCTGCGCAAGGACACCGAGGATCCCGGCCACAACACCTACGCCGTGGTGCAGGCCGAGGACGAGTTGGCCGCGATCGGCATGGCCATCGGGGCCGGCTGGGCTGGCCTGCGCTCGATGACCTCCACCTCCGGCCCGGGCCTCAGCCTGATGGCCGAGTATGCCGGCCTGGCCTATTTCGCCGAAGTGCCGATCGTGGTGTGGGACGTGCAGCGCGTCGGTCCCAGCACCGGCCTGCCCACCCGCACCGCCCAGGGCGACCTGACCTTCACCTATTTCATGGGCCACGGCGACACGCAGCAGATCGTGCTGCTGCCCGGCTCGGTCAATGAGTGTTTCGAGTTCGGCTGGCGCGCCTTCGACATCGCCGAGCACCTGCAAGCGCCGGTCTTCGTGCTCAGCGACCTGGACTTCGGCATGAACCAGTGGATGACCCCGCCCTTCGAGTACCCGGACACGCCCATGGAGCGCGGCAAAGTGCTCTGGGAGGGCGACCTCGACCGCCTGGATGGGAACTGGGGCCGCTACCGCGACCCGGACGGCGACGGCATCCCTTACCGCACCCTGCCGGGCAACCGCCACCCGCGGGCCGCGTACTTCGCCCGCGGCACCGGCCACACCCCCGACGCCCGCTATTCGGAGGACAGCCAGGTGTGGCACGACCTGCTCGAGCGCCTGAAGCGCAAGTTCGACACTGCCCGCCAGTACGTGCCTAAGCCGCGGGTCGAGCACGTCGAAGGCGCCAAAGTGGGCCTGATCGCCTATGGCTCCACCGAGCCGGCCGTGCAGGAGGCCCGCCACCAGTTGGCCGAACACGGCCTGCCCACGGATTTCCTGCGCCTGCGCGCCATTCCCTTCACTGCCGAAGTCGACGACTTCCTGCGCCAGCACGAGCACGTCTACGTAGTCGAGATGAACCGCGATGGGCAGCTCAACCAGTTGCTGACTATCGAGTATCCCGAGCTGGCCACCAAACTGCGTTCGATTGCATTCACCGATGGCCTGCCCCTGACGGCGCGCTTCGTGCGCCAGGCCATTTTAGATAAGGAGGCAAACTAAACATGTCTGAGCAGAGCACATCCCCTCGCTTGCAAGTCAACCTGGTGGGCTTGTCCAAGAGCGACTACCGCGGCAACCCCTCCACCCTGTGCCAGGGCTGCGGCCACAATTCCATCTCCAGCCAGATCATCGCCGCCTGCTACGAGCTGGACGTCATCCCCGAGATGCTGGTCAAGTTCAGCGGCATCGGCTGCTCCAGCAAGAGCCCGACCTACTTCCTGAACCGCTCCTTCGGTTTCAACAGCCTGCACGGGCGCATGCCCTCCCTGGCTACCGGGGCGCTCTTCGGCGACCACAACCTGCGCGGCCTGGCGGTCAGCGGCGACGGCGACACCGCCAGCATCGGCATGGGCCAGTTCAAGCACGTCCTGCGCCGCAACCTCAGCCTGGTGTACATCATCGAAAACAACGGCGTTTACGGCCTGACCAAGGGCCAGTTCTCCGCCACGGCCGAGGTCGGCCTGCACCTCAAAGGCCAGGGCACCAACCCCTACATGCCGGTGGACATCGCCCTGGAGGCCCTGGTGGGGCACGCCACCTTCGTAGCGCGCTCCTTCGCCGGCGACCCGCGCCAGGTTAAAGAGTTGATCAAAGCCGCCCTGAGCCACGACGGCATCGCCGTGCTGGACATCATCAGCCCGTGCGTGACCTTCAACAACCAGGACGAGGCCGTGCACTCCTACGCCTGGGGCAAGGAGCACGAAGTGGCCCTGCACGAGCTGTCTTACGTGCCGCCGGCCGAGGAGATCCTGGTGGAATACGAGCCCGGCGAGGCCACCGAAGTCACCATGCACGACGGTTCGAAGGTTGTGCTCAAGAAGCTCGAGCACGACTACGACCCCACCGACCGCTCGGCGGCCATGCGCATCCTGGAAGAAGCCAACGCCAAGCAGTGGCTGCTCACCGGCCTGATCTACGTCGACCCGGTGCAGCCTTCCCTCAAGGATATTTACAACCTGACCAAGACGCCCCTCAACCGCCTGCCGGAGCAGCGCCTGCGCCCGCCGCGCCAGACGATCCAGATGGTCAACGACATGATGTTCTAATTGTTCAATGGTATAATGCCAGACGATATCAATTAGGGGGGGCTTCGCGGGCTGCCCCCTGAACCTACACTGCAATAAGAGGAGCCAAATTGGCATTCAACCCGCTCAACTGGTTCAACTGGTTACTCGGGTTCTTCTCGCTGGACATTGGCATCGACCTGGGCACGGCCAACACCCTGGTAAACGTACGCGGTAAGGGCATCACCATCAATGAGCCCTCCTGGGTGGCGATCGACAAGCGTACGCGCATCCCCCAGGCGATCGGCGCCGAAGCCAAGGAAATGGTGGGGCGCACGCCAGCCAATATCATCGCCATCCGGCCGCTGCGGGATGGCGTGATTTCGGAATTCGAGATTACCCAGGCGATGTTGGAGTATTTCATTGGGAAAGCGCACGAGCAGAACATTGTACCGGTGCCGCGCCCGCGCGTGGTGATTGGCATCCCTTGCGGCGTGACGGAAGTGGAAAAGCGCGCCGTGTACGATGCCGCCATGCAGGCCGGGGCGCGCGAAGTCGGCCTGATCGAAGAACCCGTCGCCGCCGCCCTGGGGGCCGGCCTGCCGGTCAACGAAATCCGCGGCAGCATGATCGTGGACATCGGCGGCGGCACCTCGGAAGTCGCCATCATGTCCATGGGCGGCGTGGTGGTTTCGCGCTCGCTGCGCGTCGCCGGCGACGAGATGGACCAGGACATCGTGCAGTACATGCGCAACAAATATAACCTGTTGATCGGCGAGCGCATGGCCGAGCAGGCCAAGATTGCCATCGGCTCGGCTTATCACCTGCCCGAGGAGAAGACCATGCTGGTGCGCGGGCGCAACCTGATCACCGGCCTGCCCGAGGCGGTGGAGGTCTCCTCGGTGGAAATCCGCGAGGCCATCGCCGGCTCCCTGCAGACCATCCTGGATACGGTCAAAGATGCCCTGGATGAAGCCCCTCCGGAGATCCTGGCCGACCTGATGGAAACAGGCGTGTGCCTGGCGGGCGGCGGCTCACAGTTGCAGGCCCTGGATCGCCGCCTGGTGGAAGAACTGCACGTGCGCGTGTGGGTGGCCGAGGACCCGATGAGCTGCGTGGCGCGCGGCGCAGGCATGATTCTGGAAGATTACGAGGCGTTACGGCGTTTGCTGGTTGGCTTGGAGCGCGGTAGCACGCGCCACAATTAATGAGATCGAGTTCGAGTCGCACTTTCCAGTCCATTATCCTGGCCCTGGTCGTGATTGGCCTGATTGCGCTGGCCCTGGGCGGTTACTTGAGACCGCTTTCGAGCCTGGCTCTAAAGCCCTTGATAGGCGCGCAGACCTGGCTGTCCACCCGTTTCCAGGCGCTTCAAAACTACTTCAACGCACCCCAGGACCTGGTGCGCCTGCAGCAGCGCAACACCGAGCTGGAGGCGGAGGTCTCGCGCCTGCAGGCCGAGATCATCAACCTGAAGCAGCAGGTCGCCGAGACCAGCGTCCTGTCGGCCCTGGTCGATTTTGCCCGGGTCAACCCGGAAAACCGCTACGTGGCGGCGGCGGTCATCGGCCGCGACCCCAGCCCATTCTTGAAGTACGTGATCATCAACCGCGGTTCGGATGATGGCCTGCGCCGGGGCATGCCGGTAGTCACCCAGCAGGGCCTGGTGGGGCGCGTGGCGGCGGTAACGGCTGGCGCTGCCCGGGTGCAGCTTCTCATCGACCCGGCTTCGTCGGTGAACGTGCGCCTGGAGCCTTCCCGGGCCCAGGCCGTTTTGCTGGGCAACGTTTCCGGCGAGCTGGCTCTAACGATGGTCCCGCAGGCTGCCTCCGTCCAGGTGGGCGACCTGGTGCTCAGCTCGGGCCTGGGCGGCAACTACCCGCCCAACGTCTTGATCGGGCAGATCACCAGCGTGCGCCGCCGGGAGACGGATTTGTTCCAGAACGGCGTGGTCCAACCGGTGGTCGATTTCGAGCGCATCGAGATCGTCTTAATCATCACCAACTTCCGCCCGGTGGACATCAGCCCGCTGATTCCTACCCCTGAAGCGCCCTAAGGATCCAGCGCCGGGTTTTCGACGGTCATGTTGCCTGTTTTGGTCGCTTTTCCGGTTTTTAGCTTGCTGCTGATTTTGCAATCGGCGGTCCTGGGGCGCGTGCCGCTGATCATGGGCACTGCCGACCTGGTCATGCTGGCCATCATCGCCTGGTCCTTGCACCCGCGCGTCAAGAGCGCCTGGCAGTGGGGGCTGGTCGGGGGGGCGCTGTTCAGCTACGTTTCGGCGCTGCCTTACGCCTCCCACCTGATCGGCTACCTGCTGGTGGTCGGCTTTGCTCAAATCTTGCGCCAGCGTGTCTGGCAGGCGCCGCTGATGGCGATGTTTTTCGCCACTTTTGTGGGTACCCTGGTGGTTCAGTCGGTCGACCTGATCCTGCTGAGCCTGTCGGGCAACCCACTTTCCTGGCTGCAGGCGGTCAACCTGATCAGTTTGCCCAGCCTGCTGCTGAATTTGTTGTTTGCTGTTCCGGCTTACGCCGTGTTCGGCGATCTGGCCAACTGGCTGCACCCCGAACAGCTAGAAATGTGATTAGGATGGTATGAACGGACAGGCTTCTATTCAAAACCAAGTAGGCATCTGGCGCATCCTGGCTTTTGTACTCGTGCTGGGGCTGGTGATGCTGGTCTTCGCCGGGCGCTTGTTCCTGCTGCAAATCGTGCAGGGGCAGGATTGGCTGGCCAAGGCCGAAGACAACCGCACCCTGGACGTCAACCTGGAGGCGTCGCGCGGCATTATCTACGACCGCAACGGCGTTATCCTGGCTTCCAACGTGGCTTCGTTCAACGTAGTGCTCACCGCCGCCAATCTACCCGATGATCCCGGCGCGATCCAGGAGATCTTCCGCCAGCTTTCCGAACTGATCGACGTGCCCGTCAACCAGGGCGATCTCGAGGTCGACCCCTACGTGCCGTGCTTTTCCGAGCTGGGCATCGCCCAGATTGCCGAGTACGGCATTTCCTCGGTGCCCTACCAGCAGGTCAAGATCAAGTGCGACATCGACCAGCGCATTGCCATGATCATCCAGGAGAAAGCGATGGACTGGCCCGGCATCGGCATCGAGATCCAGCCGCTGCGCGAGTACCCCACCGGCTCACTGACCGCGGCGATGGTGGGTTTCCTGGGGCCGATCCCGGCCAACCAGGAGCCCGATTTCATCGCCCAGGGCCTGGTGCCCAACCGCGATAAAGTCGGCTATGCCGGCCTGGAATTGCAGTACCAGGACTTGCTGGCAGGACGCAACGGGCTGCGCGTGGTGGAAGTGGACGTTGCCGGGCAGGTGCTGCGCGATATCGCCCCCACCATCCTGGCCCGGGCGGGGCGCAGCCTGCGCCTGACGATCGATACGCGCTTGCAGCAGGCCACCGAGAACATCCTGATCAACGAGATGGATGACTGGAACCGCTATTTCGGCGAACTGCGCTACACCAGCGGCTCAGTGGTGGCGATAAACCCCAAGACGGGTGAAATCCTGTCAATGGTTTCCTATCCTACCTACGAAAACAACCGCATGTCGCGCCTGATCCCGGCCTATTATTACAACCAGTTGATCAATGATCCCTCCCTGCCGCTGCTCAACCATGCCGTTGGGGACGTGCTGCCGGTGGGCTCGGTCTTTAAGCTGACCACCGGGGTGGGCGCTCTGAACGAGGGCGTGGTCACGCCGGACCAGATCATCGAGACGCCGCCCAAGCTGGAAGTGACCGAGAAGTATTACGCCAATGATCCCGGCAAGGCGCGTGAATTCGTCGACTGGAACAAGGCCGGCTTCGGGCGCCTGGACTTCGTGCACTGCATGGCGAACTCCAGCAACGTGTGTTTCTACAAGCTGGGTGGTGGATACCAAGATGAAATCCCCAATGGCGGCCTGGGCATCTGCCGCCTGGGCACTTACGCCCGGGCCATGGGCTATGGCGACGCCCCCGGCATACGCCTGCCCGACGAGGAAGGCGGCCTGGTGCCCGACCCGACCTGGAAGCGCATCAACCAGGCTGAAAGCTGGTCCTCCGGAGACACCTACATCGCCAGCGTGGGACAGGGTTACGTTCTGGGCACGCCCCTGCAAGTGCTGCTCTCGGCGGCGGTGATCGCCAACGATGGCAAGCTGATGCAGCCCGCCCTGCTGCAAGATGTGTTGGACAGCGAAGGCAACGTGATCCCTATGTGGATCGATGAGCAGGGAAATTATGTGGAAGAGCCCACCCCTGGCAGTGTGCAAATTTCGCCTTTCCAACCCGTCCAGAAATGGGATATGACCACCGACCCGGTCATCCAGGAATATGGCGAGACCACCATCCGCGGCTGCGAGCCCACCGGCCAGACCAAGACAGTCGCTCCCTGGGTCTTCAAGACCGTCCAGCAGGGCATGCGCCTGGCAGTCACGATTGGCACCTTGGAGGAGCCCTTCGCCGGTTCCACCATCACCGCAGCCGGCAAGACCGGCACGGCTGAGTACTGCGACAAGTATGCCAACGCCAAGAACCGCTGCATCCCCGGCAACTGGCCCACTCACGCCTGGACGGTGGTTTACGCCCCGTTCGAGAATCCCGAGATCGCTGTGGTGGCCTTCGTCTACAACGGTGGTGAAGGCTCCTCCGTGGCTGGGCCGATCGTGCGGCGCGTCCTGGAGGCCTATTTCGAGCTCAAAGCCATTGACGCTGCCCGCCAGGGGCCTTAAGCAGGTGCGAGCGGTCGAACAGGCCAATGGGGGAGCGCTTCTGATAGCAATTGATGGTTGGTGATTAGGCGGTGGTTAGGCATTGGCTCTGGTTCTATTGTATGCTAGGGAGGAAAACCAGATCAACAAAAAGATCACTGAGGAGCATCGCTATGGAACGAGAGTCAACAGCTTCCAAAAATGGGAAAGAGCCGAAAAAGATCATCATCATCGGAGCGGGTATCGCCGGGCTGTCCGCCGGGATTTACGCACGGCGAAACGGTTACGAAGCGACGATCTATGAACTGCACTACCTGCCGGGCGGATTGTGCACTGCCTGGAAGCGCGAAGGCTTCACCTTTGAAGGATGTATGCACTACGTCGGGCTGGTGGGGGCTTCTCCCACGCACACTTATTACAACCAGTGGAAGGAGTTGGGCGCCCTGCCCGGCATGAAATTGTTCTATCACGATATTTTTCATACCTTTCGAGATGTGACCGGACGGACATTGAATTTATATTCGGATGTAACCCGGCTGGAAAAGGAACTACTTTCCCTGTCTCCCGTTGATGCAAAGGAGATCAAGGCGCTCTGCGCGGCCGTAAGACAGTATTCCTGGTTCATACGCACCACGGGCAAGAATCCCTTGCGGCTGATCGCCAAAGCCGTGGGTATCTTGAGAGGCATTCCACTCCTGAAGAAATACGGGAGCATGAACATGGGTGAATACGCCGCCCGTTTTCACGATCCACTGATCCGTTATGCACTTACGTGCCTTTTCGGATATCCGGATTTTGCCTGCACCAACATATTCTTCTTTCTGGCCGGGTTACACATCCAGGGCACTGGTTTCCCGCAGGGCAGTTCTTTATCTTTCGCCAAAACGATTGAGCGTACCTTCCTTGAGTTGGACGGAAAGATTGAATACAGGAAAAAGGTGAAGCGCATCCTGGTGGAGAATGGGCAGGCGACAGGCATTGAACTTGACAATGGATCGGTGGAAAAGGCAGACATCGTCATTTCGGCTGCTGACGGACATGCAACGCTTTTCGATATGCTCGAGGACAGGTTCACGCCCCCGGCTTTGCGCGAACGCTTCGCAACGCGCCCCCTTTATCCGCCGTTTGTCCAGGTGTCGCTGGGGGTAAACAGGGATCTGTCCGGCGCACCGCACGTGGTAAAAGCGCAAACGGCGGCGCCTTTTGAGATCGCCGGGAGGACCCGGCAGGAATTGTGGTACCAACATTACGCCTTCGATCCTAGCATGGCTCCGCAAGGGAAGACCTCGCTCACGGTCATCTATCCGTCTGATCTTGCTTGGTGGGAAGAACTCGGCTACCAAAGCGAAGCGTACAAGGCGGAGAAGAACAAGATTCTGGATACCACGATCGCTCAGTTGGAGCAGGTGCTGCCCGGTATTTCGTCACAGATCGATACCAGCGATGTGGCCACGCCGTTTACGACCTGCCGTTATACCCATAACTGGAAAGCTTCGCTAGGATTCATGATGACAGAAACGCTTGCTGCAGAAATGGTGATGAAGCCTCAATACGCGTTGCCCGGACTTGATCATTTCTATATGACCGGTATGTGGGTAAAAGGATTTGGCGTGCCGTTGGCGGCGGCCAGTGGAAAAGAAGTTATCCAGAAAATCTGCAATGCAGGCGGCAGGAAGTTCGTAGCGGGGTGACCCCAGGCGCTGGCTATCTGAGCGCGGAGCATCACGCTATGCAAGAGTTCGTGCTATAATCACGGGCAAGTTAATTGTTCGGGATAGGTATGCAGCCGAAAGTACAGATCAAGGGCATTCGAGAAGGATTGCTGATCACCCTGTCTGATGGGCAGTGGGGTGAGGTGCACCGGGCGCTGATGGAGCAAATCGACCAGCAGGCAGACTTTTTACGCGGCGCCCGCCTGGCCCTGGATGTGGGCACGCACGTGCTCAAGGCGGTCGAGCTTGGCCAGTTGCAGAAGGAGCTGGCTGAACGCGACCTCAACCTGTGGGCAGTGTTGAGCGAGTCGCCTACCACCGAGCAGACCGCCCAATCCTTCGGCCTGACCATTCGCCTGGCGAAACCGCTGCCCGATCGCGTGGCTCCGCCGGTTGAAACCACGCTGCGCGAGGGCGAAAACGCCACCCTGGTGCGCCGCACGCTGCGCTCGGGCTTCAGCTTGCAGCACCCGGGACACGTGATTGTGATCGGCGATGTCAACCCGGGCGCAGAGATCATTGCTGGCGGCGATGTGGTGGTATGGGGACGCATGCGCGGCCTGGTGCACGCTGGCGCAGAGGGCGACGAAGATGCCGTGGTGTGCGCCCTGGATTTATCTCCCACCCAACTGCGCATAGCCGGGATGATTGCCATCACCCCCAAGCGGCGCGGCAAACCACAGCCCGAGATGGCGCGCATCCAAGACGGTCAGGTCGTGGCCGAAACATGGAATCCGAAGTGAGAGGCGATATGGCAGGAAAAGTCGTTACAGTAACCTCTGGAAAGGGCGGTGTGGGTAAAACTACAGCCACGGCCAATGTCGGCGCAGCCCTGGCCAACGCCGGGAACAAAGTTGTGTGTATCGATGCTGATATCGGCCTGCGCAACCTGGATGTGGTCCTGGGCCTGGAGAACCGCATCGTTTACGACCTGGTGGACATCGTCGAAGGCCGCTGCCGCCTGCGCCAGGCCATGATCCGCGACAAACGCCTGCCCGAGCTGTTCCTCATCCCGGCCGCGCAGACGCGCGACAAGAGCGCGGTCTCGCCCAGCGACATGGTGCGCCTGTGCGACGAGCTGCGCCCCGATTACGACTGGATCCTGATCGACTCCCCGGCGGGCATCGAGCGCGGCTTCCGCAACGCGGTCGCCCCGGCGGACGTGATCATGGTGGTCACCAACCCCGAGGTCGCCGCTGTGCGCGATGCCGATCGCATCATTGGCCTGGTCGAGGCCGAGGAAAAAGGCCCGGCGCGCCTGATCATCAACCGCATCAAGCCCAGCATGGTGCGCCGGGGCGATATGCTCTCTGTGGAGGATGTCCTGGAGCTGCTGGCGGTCGAGCTGATCGGCATGGTTCCTGATGACGAGACCGTGGTGCTCAATACCAACCGCGGCCTGCCCGTGGTTTTGGACGGTAAAAGCAAAGCCGGCCAGGCCTTTCGCAACATCGCCCGCCGCCTGAACGGCGAAGAAGTGCCCTTCATGAACTTGGATGATGAAGGCGGCTTCCTGGGGCGCCTGACGCGCTTCATCCGCCCAGGAGGAAACTAACATGCCTGGCTTCCTCGATCGCATCCTGAACCGCCAGCCGAACAGCGCCACGCAGGCCAAGGAGCGCCTGAAACTGGTGTTGATCCACGATCGCACCGACCTGCCGCCTGCTGTGATGGATGAACTCAAGGATGAGCTCATCGCTGTGATTTCTCGTTGGATTGAAATTGACCCCGCCGCGGTGCGGATTGAGATGACGCAGGAGGGGCGCGAGCAGCGCCTGATTGCGGATATCCCGCTCAAGCCAGCGCGCCGCCGCCGGGCTGGGTAAACTTTATCGAATGTTTCGTACAAAACGTGATCACGCCCCAACTTCCTGGCGGCATTTCGATTTCTGGCTGCTGGGGGCTGTGACCTTGCTGGTGATCTTTGGGGCCACCATGATTCGCTCGGCTGTCGCCGGCAACATCGAATTGGTGGAACTCAACCTGGTCAATCGCCAGTTGATCTTCGCTGGCATCGGTTTTGTCATCATGCTGCTGGTGGCCGCCATCGATTACCGCTTATGGTCCTCCGTCAGCCGTCCCATGATGATTTTCACCGTGGGCGTTTTGGCCACCCTGTTCATCGTCGGAGCGGCGGTCTTCGGCTCGGCGCGCTGGTTCGACACCGGCGTGATCCTGATCCAGCCTTCCGAGCTGGCCAAGATCGTCTTGATCCTGGTGCTGGCGGACTTCTTCGCCAAGAACCAGCATCGCATCGGCGATCTCACCACGGTGGGGCGCAGCCTGTTGATTACCATGCTGATCGTGGGCTGGATCCTGGCGCAGCCCAACCTGAGCACCTCGATTGTGATGATGGTGCTGTGGTTCGCGCTGTTGTGGGCCAGCGGCCTGCGCCTGAAGCACCTCTTCATGTTTATCGGTTTGGGTGCGATCCTGCCCATCGTCAGCTTCCCCTTCCTGGTCGATTACCAGCAGCGCCGCATCGTCAATTTCCTCTTCCCGGACCCGAACGCCAGCTATGGTGAGACCTACAACCTGCAACAGGCGCTGATCAGCATCGGCTCGGGTGGGCTGTTGGGGCAGGGCTACGGGCACGGCACGCAGGTGCAGTTGCGCTTCCTGAAAGTGCGCTGGTCAGACTTTATTTTCTCCTCGATGGCTCAGGAGTTCGGTTTCGTGGGCGTCGTCGTCATCCTGGCGCTGCTGTTGTTTGTCATCCTGCGCTGTTTGCGGGCCGCCCGCCTGGCGCGCGATACCTACGGCGCCTTGATCGCCTTCGGCGTGGCCACCATGCTTTCCTTCCAGGCTATCGTCAACATCGGCGTGAACCTCAACCTGATGCCCGCTACCGGCCTGACGCTGCCTTTCGTCAGTTATGGCGGCAGTTCTTTGCTCTCGGCCCTGGTGGGCGTGGGGCTGGTCGAGAGCGTCGTTTTGCGCCACAAAGCTTTAGAGTTATAATAGGCGGCATTATCACGCGGCGACCGCATTGTCACGCGGCTGAAACCTGGGATGGGCTGCCGCGGCCTGTCTTGATATTTAGGAGCATCTTCTATGACTGCATCGATTCCTGTTCGCGTTCGCTTTGCCCCTTCGCCCACTGGTCGCACGCACCTGGGCAGCGGGCGGACTGCCCTCTACAATTACCTGCTGGCGCGCCAGACCGGCGGCCAGTTCATCCTGCGCATCGAAGACACCGATCAGAAGCGCTACGTGCCTGGCGCTGAACAGGAGTTGATCGACACCTTGCACTGGCTGGGCCTGGATTGGGATGAAGGCCCGGATGTCGGCGGCGCCTACGGCCCCTACCACCAGTCGGATCGCAAACAGATCTACCAGGAGCACGCCCGCTGGCTGATCGAGCACGATCACGCCTATTACTGCTTTTGCGAGCCGACGCGCCTGGAGCGCGTCCGCCAGGAGCAGCTCAAGGCCAAGCAGAACCCGCGCTACGATGGCGCCTGCCGCCGCCTGGACCCTGGCGAAGCGGCGGAGCGCGTGGCGCGTGGCGAAAAGCACGTGATCCGCTTCAAAACCCCTCACGAAGGCGTTACTACCGCCCGCGACCTGCTGCGCGGCGAAATCAGCGTCGAAAACAGCAGCCTGGACGATTTCATCCTGGTCAAGTCAGATGGCCTGGCGCTATACCACCTGGCGGCGATGGTCGACGACCATTTGATGAAGATCACCCACGTGATCCGTGGCACCGAATGGCTGTCCACCTTTCCGCTGCACGTGCAAATTGTGCGCGCCTTCGGCTGGCAGGAGCCTGAATGGGTGCATCTTTCCATCTTCTTGAAGCCCAGCGGCAAGGGCAAGATGAGCAAGCGCGAATCATCGCAGGCGATACAGGACGGCTATTCATTTTTCCTGGGTGACCTGGAGTCGTTGGGTTATTTGCCTGAAGGAGTACGCAACTGGATCGCGCTGATGGGCTGGAGCTATGACGATCACACTGAGTTCTTCACCCTGGCAGACCTGGTGGAGAAGTTCAGCCTGGAGAAGCTCAACCCTTCACCATCGGCTATCAATTACTCTAAGCTGGACCACTTCAATGGGCTGCACATCCGCCAGTTGGCGCCTGCCGACCTGGCCGGGCGCATCCGGCCTTTCATGCAGTCCGCTGGCTATATTGTGGATGATGCCCGGTTGTTGCAAATCGTCCCCCTGATCCAGGAACGCCTGGTGACCCTGGACGAGGCCCCTCAGTGGGCGGGTTTCTTCTTCCAGGAGCAGGTCTCGCCAGAGCCGCAAGATCTGCTGGGCAAAGATTTGAGCGCGGCCGAATCGGCGGACGTTCTGCGCCGTTCGCTGGCGATCCTGCAAGGTTTGCCTGAATGGAGTGCCGAAGCCGGCGAAGCGCCTCTGCGCGCTCTGGCAGAAGAGTTGGGCTTGAAGCCCGGCCAGGTGTTCGGCATCCTGCGCGTCGCGGTCACCGGGCAGAAAGTCAGCCCGCCGCTGTTCGAGAGCATGGAAATCGTCGGTAGGGGAAAAGTTCTCGAGCGCCTGCAGCAAGCCCTGGCAACCCTCGAGCAGATGTAAGCTGCGCTGCTGGGGGCGGCTCAGTTCTCGGGTGGGTCGAAGAAAAGCTGCAGCCAGCGCTGCAAGTTGCTCACCTGGGTAGGCGCTACCTGCGGTTTCGGGGTCGGCGTGGGCGTGCTTTCGGCGCCCTCGACCAGCTTTACGGGGGTGTCGCCTTCGCGGATCATGTGATGCTTGTAGCCATATTCGATCGCGGCTGCTTCGGAAGTGGCATAGGCAATTTGGGTTTGCAAGGCGGCCTTGGTCTCCAGGCGATACTCGAGTTGCTGGCTGACGCGTTCCTTTTCAGCAGCCAGGCGGTTCATTTCTGCCGTGCGGCTGTTGAAATCCATGATCAGGTAAGCTAACACCACCAATGAGACGATCAGGACTGCGTATTTCATGTAAGGCTCCTGACGCGCTTCACGCGCAATCGCTTCGTTGTTCAACATCTTACCTCAAGCCGGTTGTGGACGCAAGAGGTTAAAACAAACTCCCCTCACCGGCTGCACGTTGCGTGCCAGATAAGGGGTGCTTGAGTGCCGAAGGTGGGATTTGAACCCACACGAGAGTAATCTCACTACGCCCTGAACGTAGCGCGTCTGCCAATTCCGCCACTTCGGCTTGCGCTCGTTATTTTACCCGGATTCCCATTTTTGTCAACCTTTGCTGCGAAGAGATTTTTGCGCGGAAATTAACAGCCATGCTATAATCAAGCTAGAGGATTTCGACCGAAATGGACCCCTTGGTGCAGCAGATCTTTACGTTGTTGACCAGCGACACTGGCAGCCTGACTTATCACCTGGTGCTGGCTTTTGCCATCCTGGGCTCTTTGCAGTTGGCGTTGAGTCATAATCTGCGCTACCGCCCGGCGCACGGGCGCCGCTTGGTCGTCGGTCTGGGGCTGCTGCTGGTTATACAACTGGCCCTGTTCGCGCTCTCGGGCCTGGGCTGGCAGGGGCTGTTGCAGGCCCAGCGCTGGCTGCCGGCTGTCGATCGCGCTGCGGCGCTTTTCAGCTTGCTGCTGATCGTGTGGATGTGGGCCTTTCTCGAGCCTTCGCCCATGGGCGATGCTGCCTTGACCCTGCTCGCCCTAATGGTCGTCACCGCGGCTGTGCTCGGCTCCCTGTGGTGGGTCGAGCGTGCCCCCGGGCAGGTTTTCAACCATTCCCAGTTCGATTGGATCGCCCAGGTGGCTGCCCTGGCGCTGGCTGGCCTGGGAGCTTTGCTGTTGGCAGCTAGGCGCCCGGATGGCTGGGTGTACGGCCTGTACATGTTGGCGCTGGTAGCTGGCGGGCATGTTTTGCACCTGGTGCTGCCTGCTACGCAGGGGGATTATGCCGGCGCGGTGCGCCTGGGGTATATGGCGGCTTACCCGCTCTTGCTGATGCTGCCCCAACGCCTGGCGCCGGCCGCCGGGCGCAGCGCCGTGGCTGCAGACGTGGCGCGCCCCGAGCCCATCGCTCGGAAGAGCCAGATCTCCACTGACCCCAGGGTCTGGCAGGCACTCTCTCGTCTGGTCACGGAGAACGATCCTGAGCAGATCGGTCGCACGATCGTGCTTGCCCTGGTGCAGATCACACAGGCGGAGCTGTGCCTTTTCGCCTTACCCCCTGACGAGCAGGGCCAGGTGTTGGTGCGGTATGGTTACGACCAGTCACGCAACCGTCATATGGACCCGGTCACTCTCGACAGCCGCGGCCTGCCTGTGCTGACCGCCTCGCTGCGCATGGGGCGTGTCCGTACCCTCAACGTTCACAGCACTTCACCGGACCGCGCCAGCCTGGGGCGCGCTTTCAACCTGGATCGTAGCGGCAATATCCTGTTTTTGCCGGTGCTTTCGCCGGATGGCAAGCCGATTTCCAGCCTGATTTTGCTTTTCCCTATGCCCGGCAAAGAATGGGGGCCAGATGACCAGTCTTTTCTGAATACGCTTGCCCGGCTGATGGTGCAGTTCTTGCAACGTAGCCAGGAGACCAGCGGCGCGCGCGCTGAATTTGATCAATTGCGCCAGACGGCGCGCATGGCCCAGGATCGCACCCGGCAGATTTCCGATGAGCGCCAGAAGCTGGCCGACCAGCTCGCCGTGGCGCACGAAGATACCCGCCGCCAGCGCACCCAGCTAGAAGAAATGGCTCGCATGTTATCTGCCCAGGTGGCCGCCCAGGAAGCGGCCGAACATCTGCACGCCGAATCCGTCGAATTGAGGACCGCCCTGGAAGAGGCGGTCAGCAAGGCGGAGGCGCAGGAGCGTTCCTACGAAGGCCAGTTGCACATGGCTTTGGAGGAAGTCGCCATCCTCAAGAGCGCCCTGGCAGAAGCGGATAAAAAGATCACCATGCTCAAAAACGTCCAGGCGGGGGCCAGCCTTTCCGGTGGACAGCTCGAAGCCATCGTCGCCATCGCCCAGGATTTGCGCCAGCCGCTCTCTTCGATCGTTGGCTATGTGGACTTCTTGTTGAGTGAAGTCGTGGGCATCCTCAGCGCCCGCCAGCACAAATACCTGGAGCGTATCAAAGTTTCGACCGAGCGCATGAACAGGATGGTGGACGACCTGATCCAGGTCACTTCGTTGGAGGGCAATACCGCCCAACTCAGCCTGGAAGAAGTCGAACTAACTCCGGTTTTGAAGGCTGCCCTGGCCGACGTGGACGCTAACCTGCACCAGAAGAACATCGCTTTGCGGGTCAGGCTCCCGGAGCGCGCCACACGCGTCAACGCCGACCAGCGCCTGCTGCACAAAGTCTTCACCGGCCTGTTGCACAATGCCAGCCTGGTTTCGCCGGTGGGCAGCGAGGTCTCCCTGGTGGCGCGCGTGGAAAATACCGATGACCAGCGCGATTACATCCTGGTGCAGGTGGGCGATTCGGGCGGGGGCATCCAACCCCAGGACTTGCAGCGCATCTTTTCGCCCCAGTCCGCCAACGAGTTGATCCAGGGTGTTGGGGGTGACGGAGTCGACCTGCCCGGTGTACGCACCATGGTCGAAATCCTGGGCGGCCGGGTGTGGGTCGATTCAGAGCCCAACCAGGGCGCTACCTTCAGTGTCCTGCTGCCTGTGGCCGCGCCGTCTATTCTCAACCAGTCGGTGAGGGTGGCATGAACGAAGGGCGCCAGGCCATCCTGGGGGTATTTGTGGCCCTGCTCTCCATTGCCATCGTCCTGGGTAGCGCGTTGATTTCGATGACCGAAGTGGGCTACGAAGTCGCTTCTGCGCCCGACCTGACCGCCACGCAAGAAATGCTCTCGATGCCGACCCTGGTATTCATCGTGCCGGGCTCGACGCTGCTCGCCCTGTCCGCTACCCCCCAGGCTTCACTGACCCCTACCGCCTCTTTGACTCCCCGGGCAGATTGCCTGCCCCCGCCTGGCTGGGTGTTGATCGAGGTCAAAGACGGCGATACTTTCAAAAGCCTGGCGAAGGCTTACAGCACCAGCGTGGATGAGATCAAAGCCGCCAACTGTATGCGCGGCGAAACGCTCCCACCGCGCTCGACCCTGTACGTGCCCAACCGGCCGCCTATCACGGCTTCGCCCACCCCGGTCACGCCTACCTGTGGGGCTCCCAATTGGTGGGTGAATTACAGGGTGGTCAGCGGGGACAATATCTACAGCCTGGCGCAACGCACCGGTTCGACAACTTCACAACTGGCGTGGGGGAACTGCCTGTTTTTCCCTTATACAATCTACCCGGGCCAGATCCTGCGCCTGCCGAGATACCCGGCGCCATTGCCCAGCAACACGCCAAAACCTAGCGCTACGTTGCCGGCTTCGCTCACGCCGACCTTGTGGATCACGCTACCGCTGCCTGCGACGCCCACGCCAACGCCAACGCCAACGCATACATTGACCCATACACCTACGAATCCGGTTGGCCCTACGCCCACGCCGACATCTACTGCCACCCAGACTGAGGAGCCTACGAACACGACAACGGTGACCCTGCCGGTGATCGCCAAGACGCCCACGCCAACGCAAACGCCTACCAATACGCTAACCCCCGTAGTCTTGCAGCCGGCGGCCACCAGCACGCCTACAAATACGCTGCCTGCCCCGCTCCCGCCTACCAGCACGACGACTTCCCCGCCTTACCCGCTGGCGTTGAGTGCGCCGGCGCCCACCGGTCCATCCCCGGTTGTTCAAAGGACTTTTACAAGCCTGCTTTCTGCGGCTTTCATCTTTTTCGTTGTGAGAGAAGGCGCCAAACGGCGCGATTCATAATGAATTTACACCATCGAGCGTTCATCTTGCTGTTGCTGGCTGCTTTGCTTGCAGGCTGCATCCCACCGGGCCCTTCCGGGCAGCCGCTGGCATCCCTGCCGCGCAATGGTTCGCCACAGCCGGCCTTGATCCTGGACGTGCCCGGCGCAACCGCTACCCCCACCCCTTTCCAACCCATCCCGCCCACGCCCATCTACGTGCCCGGGGTCGAACAGCCTCTCCCCACCGCCACGGCTACGCCTGAACCCTCGCCGACGCCCATGATTGTGCTGCCGACCAGCGGTTTGCCGGAGGAGGCGCCTGTCTCGCAGCCTTCCGGGCAGGTCAATATCTTGCTGTTGGGCTCGGACCAACGCCCCTGGGGTACTGGCTTCCG
Organism: Chloroflexota bacterium; assembly: GCA_040752025.1. Lineage (GTDB taxonomy): Bacteria > Chloroflexota > Anaerolineae > Anaerolineales > UBA4823 > JBFMFR01. The sequence goes on from JBFMFR010000076.1 coordinate 19,170, forward strand.
CACGGATACGATCATCCTGGTGACGCTGAACGCCGAATTGGGGCGGGTCAACCTCACTTCCTTCCCGCGCGACCTGTACATCACCATACCCGGGCATGGCATGGACCGCATCAATACCGCCTGGGTGTACGGGGGCTACAACCTGTTGAAGAAGACCTTCAAGCACAACTTCGGCGTGCAGCCCGATTATTACGTGTTGATCAATTTCTCTTCATTCAAGAAAATCGTCGACAGCCTGGGAGGCCTGGAGGTCGATGTGGCCCAACCGCTCGCCGACTATCGCTATGGCTACTGGGTCTCCATCCCGGCTGGCAAAGTACACATGGACGCCGACACGGTGCTGTGGTACGTGCGTTCGCGTAAGACCACCAACGACTTCGCCCGCAACCGCCGCCAGCAGGAAGTCCTGTGGGCGATTTTCGAGAAGATGCTCTCCCTGGATGCACTGCGGCGCGCTCCGGAGTTCTACCAGCTCTATAAAAGCAACGTCACCACGGATATCGGCCTGGTGCAGATCCTCACCTGGCTGCCGCTGGTGGCTAAAGTGGCCGAATCCAGGGACATCCACCAGTATTACATCGGGCCTAACGTGGTTTCGGACTGGATCACACCCGGCGGCGCCATGGTGCTGCTGCCCAACCAGGATGGCGTGATGCGCATCATCCGCAAATCCCAGAATTCGCAGTAGGTGAGCGAGCCTTGACGCTGTATGGCAAGGGCTTCTACATCTGGCGGGTGCTGCGCTGCGAGGCGGGCGATGTCAACGCGGTGGCGAACCTGGCCTCGCAGTGTGGTCTCAGCCACATCCTGGTAAAGATCGCCGATGGCAGCAGCAGCTACAACGTCAATACCACCACAGGCGAGGATTACGCCCTGGAACTCGTCCAGGCCCTGCGCGAGCGCAACATCGCCTGCTGGGGCTGGCATTACGTCTACGGCTATGAGCCGCTGGCCGAGGCGGATATCGCCATCCAGCGCATCCAGGAGCTGGGGCTGGACGGCTACACGGTCGACGCCGAAGCGCCCTATAAAGAGCCTGGACGCGACGAAGACGCTCGCCAGTTCCTGACCCGCCTGCGCCAGGTGTTGGGTTCGTTCCCCATCGCCCTGAGCTCTTACCGCTTCCCTACCTACCACCCGCAGTTCCCCTTCGAAGCCTTCCTGGAGCAGGTGGATACCAACATGCCCCAGATGTACTGGGTCGGAGCGCACAATCCCGCCGAGCAGTTGCAGCGCTGTTTGAGCGAATACGAGAACCTGACGCCTTTCCGCCCGATCATGCCCACCGGCTCGGCCTATTTGCAGGGCGACTGGCAGCCGACTCCGGCTGACATCCAGGAGTTCCTCAACGCCGCCCGCGCTCTGAACATGACCGCCGCCAACTTTTGGGAATGGGCGAACTGCCGCCAGAACCTGCCGGAGATCTGGGATGCCATCTGCGCCTTCCCCTGGCCGCCCGATCCGGCCAACGAGGATATCGTCGTGCGCTACATCGCCGCCCTCAACACGCACAACCCGGCCACGCTGCTGGCGTTGTATAACGACAACGCCGCGCACGTCACCGCCCGGCGCACGATCCAGGGCCCGGCGGCGCTGAATGCCTGGTACCAGGAGCTTTTCACCCACACGCTGCCTAATGCAACCTTCAGCCTGGGCGAGTTCAGCGGGCGGCTGGGCTCGCGCCATTTCACCTGGAGCGCGGTCACCCCCAGCGGCCTGAGCGCCCAGGGCAGCGACTCATTCGGGCTGGTCGACGGCAAGATCACGTACCATTACACCGCTTTTACTTCCAGCCCGTAGGGCTTTATTTCTTCGTTTCCTCTTGGCTGCCGGGCGTGTCCAGCAGGGTTAACTGCTGTGCGGTCGAGGTGCGGCTCTTGCTGCCCGTAGCGCGTCCGGCGCTCTTCGGGGCCGTTTTCGGAGCGGCCTTGGGAGCGGTCTTGGGAGCGGTCTTCGAAGCAGTCTTCTGAGCCGCTTTCGCCTGAGTTTTGGCCGTTGTACGGCTGGTTTTCGCAGCGCCCCGGCCTGCCGCGGTTGGCTTTGTGGCTGTTTTTGTTGCCGCTCTTGAAGTGGTTTTCGGAGCGGTCTTGAGAGCGGTCTTCGGAGCGGTTTTCGGAGCGGTTTTCGGAGCGGTTTTCGCCGGAGCCTTGGTGGTTGTACGGCTGGTTTTGGCGGCTGCTCTGCTGGCCCTGGCGGCGCTTTGGCCCCTTGTGGCTGGCTTGGCTGCCGTTTTCGAAGCGGTTTTCGGAGCGGTTTTCGCCGAGGTCTTGGCGGCTGTGCGGCTGGTCTTAGCGGTACTCTGGCCGCTCGCGGCTGGCTTTGCGGTAGTCGTTGAGGCGGCCTTCGCGGTCATTTTGGTTGGAGCCTTGGTCGTCGAGCGGCTGGTTTTGGCAGTGCTTTGACTCCGTGCGGCTGGCTTCGCTGCGGCTCCTGTTGTGGTTTTGGCCGGAGCTTTGGCGGCCGTGCGGCTGCTCCT
>JBFMFR010000077.1:0-17852 GCA_040752025.1 Chloroflexota bacterium
CGTGAAGCACATCATCAAAGCTGGCAATCCTTTTTCGCCGAAGCGCCCACACCGCCTGCTGAAGATGCCAGCCCAATCGTCAAAATGGCCTACAAACTCCAAACCGAAATCGGCAAGGCCATCTACCACTTGCGCAAATCCACCGTAGAACCTGTCATCGGCATCATCAAAGAAATCCTGGGCTTCCGCCAGTTCTCTTTGCGTGGCCTCACGGCTGCTGCAGGCGAATGGTGCTTGGTCTGTCTGGCATTCAACCTCAAACGCCTCCACGTGTTGATGGCAGGATAAGTCAGGGTATGTTTCAACGCGGCTGCTATCTGCCACAGAAGAGGAGATCTGGTATCAATCGTACTCGTTTAGGCTTTATCTGCGTGAATAGGCGGCTAATTTGGCCCTGTACCTTTATTCATCTTCTATAAGTGCTTGTCTCTCCGACAGGCTGCTAGATGAGTTCTATCAAACTTACCAAATCCCTGACAACCAAACCTGTTTGCAAACGCCTGCCAGTTTGTGGCCAGACATTGGGCCGTGAAGCCATTGCAACAAATCTAGGCCGGTGAGATAACACGACGCGCTCTACCGCCTGACGGGGGCCAGGGCGGAGAACGGCGCCAGCGGCAACTACGACTGCCAGGGCCTACCGGCTGCGCCCGAGGCGGAGGTGGAGCATGTACTGGAGGCCCAGGAAGTCGGACAGGGCGCCCATCAGGATGTTGCGCAGGCCGATGCGCAGGGTGCGGTAGTAATAGTAGGCGCCCAGCAGCTCGATGCGCGGGTCCCAGGCCAGCAGGCGGCGCTTGTTCTCCAGGCCCCATTTGAGGTAGGATTTTTCGTCCAGGCCGGAGCTTTGGATGACTTTTTGGTTGGCGATACGCACGCCCACGGGCGAGCTGACGTCGAAGAGCATCTGGCTCCCCGGGAAGGCTTCCAGCAGGCGCAGGAAGAACTCACGGATCTCCTGCTCGGTGAAGTAGTAGAAGACTCCGGCGGCGATGAAGAGCACGTTGGCGCTGACGGCGATCTCGCCCAGCCAGGCCGGCTCCAAGAAGGAGGCGGCGATGAATTTGCGGCGCTCACCCGGCTGGATGAAGCGGCTGCGCAGCTCGATAACGTCGGGCAGGTCCAGGTCGTACCAGGTGAGCTGGCCGTTGTCGGTGCGCTCGAAGGTGGTGTCGAGCCCGCAGCCGAGGTTGACGATGGCGCCGGCCGGGTAATCTTCGAGGAACTGGCGGACGACGCGGTCACAGATCAGGGCGCGCTTGATCCAGGCAAGCTGGCTGAGCGGGTCCATGTTTTGCGCCAGAGGGGAGAAGTTGTAATCGACCTGATCGATGATGCGGACGGCGGTTTCGTCCACCAGGAGCGGCCTGGCTTTTTTCGATTCGATGGCCCGGCCCCACAGGGGCAGGAAGAGGGTTTTTTGTACGTTACCGAGGTTGAAGGTAACTTTGTCGTTCATGTTTTTTCCTTTTTTGTTGAGCATCTCCTGCACATCGCGGTTACGCCCGGTCATGATTCTGGCGGGCCTCACTGTTTGCGCGCTGCGCCTCGATGATTGCCTGGGCATCCTCAAACGTCAGCAGGTTCCCCTCCAGGTGATTGGTGTGGTAGATGGCGCGCGCTTCCAGGGCGTTCCACAAGTGAGCCTCTTGTTCAGGGGGTAAGGCTTCAGCGCGCAGCTCCTGGCGCAGTTCCTGGATACCTGCGAGCGCGGCTGCCAGTTCTGGAGAACGGTTGTAGACAACGGTACGGTCTTTGCTCAGATGAACCCGGCGCGGGCGGCCGCGCGACTCTGTTTCTAACGCCAGAATCAACTGGCGCAGAGCTGAACGTGTGGTCAGCCAGGTGCCGCTGCTCTTGCGGGCAGCCAAACGGCCATCCTGGGCATAGCGCACCAGGTTAGCGCGATCAAGGGGATGGCCAAACCACCGGCTGAGCACGACGGCTTCAGCCAGGGTCAGCACTTCGCTGAGAATGTTCGTAGAAACCATAAGCAGCCTCCTTTGCAAACACAATATACATCAATCGATGTATATTGTCAACCAGAGGCAGAGTCAATTTGCAATTTAGAGCGCCAGATGCGGCCATGTGATGCAGGATCAACCCAGGCGCGCATTCAGGCTAATGCCTCATCGAAGAACCGCAGCAGTTTCTCCCGGTAGGCCTTGGGATCCTGCACCAGGCCGCCGGCGTGTTTGGCACGCGGCAGTTCCCACAGGGTCTTGGGCTGTGAGGCGGCAGCGTAGAACAGGCGGTTGAACTTCTGTTCGCTGCCCTTGCCGGTGGAGATGAGCAGGAGCGGGCAGCTTACCCGGCGGATGACGGCGGTGGTGCTCTCGGGGGAGCGGATGCCGGTCATGACGTCGCCCAGCCAGTAGGCGAACCAGTTGAGCGGGTAATAGAGTTTGCTGCGCAGGCTGGCCGGGCGGCCGCTGCTGCCGTGATCCTCCAGGGATGCGCTGCCCAGGCCCTCCATGCCAACGGCGCGGATTTCGGGCGAGAGGGCGGCGGCGCGCAGCACGGCCTGGGCGCCCAGCGAAACGCCGAAAGCGCCGATCCTGCCCAGATCGACATCCTGGCGCGTGCGCAGGTAGTCGACCGCCGCCAGGATGTCCTGGGTTTCGAGGATGCCGAAGGTGGAGGTGTCGCCCTGGCTGCGCCCGTGGGCGCGCAGGTCGAGGGCCAGCAGGCTGTAGCCGCCTTTGTGCAGGGCTTCGAGGTGCAGGATCATGCTGCTGCACGAGCCGCCGCGCCCGTGGGCCAGGATGATGACGGCGGCCTGGCGGTCATCCACGCCGCGGGCGGGGACGAACCAGCCGGACAGGCGCAGGCCGTCGCAGGTGCGAAGCTGGATGTCTTCGTAGGGCAGGAAGAAAATCTCGGGGGTGACGTTGCGCATGGCGAACCAGCGCGGCGGGTGGACGGACATGAAAGTGGTCCAGACGCTGTAGGCCAGGAAGACCGGCGGAAGCAGCCCGAGCAGCGCCAGCCAATTGGAGGGCAGGGCCAGCGAAATGCCGTAGGCCGCCAGGACGACGCCCACGGAGACCAGGGCGTTACGGTAGAACAACCCGGAGCGGCCCAGGAAGGCGGCCCGGTACAGCCCAGGGGGCGGGTCGCCCTGCGGGGTGGGTTTCACGCGGCGCCTATCCAGCGCTCGAGCATGTCTTCCAGGATGTCGAGCGGGACGGCCCCACTGCCGATGAGCACATCGTGGAAGGCGCGGATATCGAAGCGCTCGCCCAGGGTTTCTTCGGCGCGGGCGCGCAACTGGCGGATTTTGAGCTCGCCGATCTTGTAGGCCAGAGCCTGGCCGGGCCAGGCGATGTAGCGATCGATCTCGTTGGTGATGTTGAGCAGGGTGGAGGAGGTGTTGGCGGCCATGAAGTCGATGGCTTGCTGGCGCGTCCAGCCCAGGGCGTGCATGCCGGTGTCGACCACCAGGCGGCAGGCGCGCCACATCTCGTAGCTCAAGCGCCCGAAGTTGCTGTAGGGGTCCTGGTAGAAGCCCATCTCCAGGCCCAGGCGCTCGGCGTACAGCGCCCAGCCCTCAACGAAGGCGGTGAAGCCGCCGAAGCGGCGGAAGTTGGGCAGGTCCAGCTCCTGCTGCATGGCGATCTGCAGGTGGTGTCCGGGCACGGCTTCGTGCAGCGAGAGGGCTTCGATCTCGTAGAGCGGTCGGCTGGGCAGGTCGTAGGTGTTGACGTAATAGAAGCCCGCGGTGCGCCCGTCGCCGGAGGGTGGGAAGTAGTAGGCGGTGGTGCTGCTGGGGGCGCTGGCCTGGGGGACTTCACGGATGCCGTAGGGCGTGCGCGGCAGGGTCTTGAACAGGCGGGGCAGCTCGCCGTCGATGCGCTTAAGCAGGTAGGCGGTCTGCTGGAGCAGGGCGGCGGGGGTGTCGGCGTAGAAGCGCGGGTCGCCGCGCAGGAATTCGATGAATGCGCCGAAATCGCCCTGGAAATCGACGGCGCGCAGGACGTCCTGCATCTCGGCGCGAATGCGGGCGACTTCGGACTGGCCGGTGGCGTGCACTTCTCCGGCGCTCAGGTCGAGCGAGGTGAAGTAGCGGATGCGGTGCTGGTAGAAGGCGCGCCCATCGGGCAGGCGGCCGGCGCCGATGTGGTCGCTGGCCCCGGGCAGGTATTCGTCCAGGAAGAAGCGCAGCAGGCGCTCGTAGGCAGGCGTGACCGATTTTTGGATGGCGGCGCGGCCTTCGGCCTGCAGGCGCTGCCGGTCGGCGCCGCGCAGGGCGGCGGGGAAGTTCGTGAAGGGCAGGTAGAGCGGGCTGTGGGCCGGGTCATCGGCGATCTGTTTGCGGATGGCGGCGTCGACGCCTTCGAGGGTCACGCGGGCGGGGGGGAAGCCGGTGTCCAGGCCGACGCCCATCAGGGCGATGTGCTCGTCCACGTAGCGGGAGAAGGCCGCCAGGCGGGCCAGGTAGTTCTCGTAGTCGTGCAGGTTCTCGAAGGGGATGACGAAGAGCCACTGGTCGGGAAAATCGGTGTGGAAGCCGGCGGTCTTGGAGATGGGCAGGCGGTAGGCGTGGAACTGCAGCTCGAGGATTTCGTTTTCGAGCAGGCGGCGGAAGATGTCGTAGTTGAGGCGGTCGCTGGCCCCCAGGGCGGCCGGGTCGATGCGCTCCAGGCGCTGTTGAAGCTGGCGCAGGGTCTCCAGCCAGGCGGCGTGGCTCTCTTCGCTGGCGGAGGGCAGGCGGTCGTTGTAGCGGTGGTCGCCAAAGTAGGTGGCGGAGAGCGGGTCGTAGCGCAGGCGCGCTTCCCATTCGTCGTGGAGCAGGGCGGCGAACTGGGCGGCGGGGGTGAGGGGTGGTTGCATGAATTCCTCCTAAAAATGGGAAGCAGATTTTCGCAGATGTGCGCTGATTCTCATACGCCTAAAGTATCGAGGATGAAGGCGCAGTTCTGGGCGTCTTCGAGCAGGTGATCGTAGCGGCCGGAAGCGCCGCTGTGACCGGCGCCCATGTTGGTGAGCAGCAGCAGGCGGTTGGAACCGGTCTTGTGGGCGCGCAGTTTGGCGACCCACTTGGCGGGGTCCCAGTAGGGCACTTGCAGGTCGTTCCAGCCGGCGCGGGCCAGGATGTGCGGGTAGGCCTGGGCCTGGACGTTTTCGTAGGGCGAATAGGAGGCCATGTAGTCGAAGGCCTGGGGATCGTCGGGGTGGCCCCACTGCTCGTATTCGACGACGGTCAGGGGCAGGTCGGGCAGGAGCATGGCGTTGATCACGTTGGTGAAGGGCACCAGGGCCACAACGGCCTTGAAAAGGTCGGGACGCATATTGGCGACGGCGGAGACCAGCAGCCCGCCGGCGCTGCCGCCCTGGATGGCCAGGCGCTGGGGCGAGGTGTAGCCCTGGGCGACGAGGTGCTCGGCGCAGGCGATGAAGTCGGTGAAGGTGTTCACTTTGTTCATCAGGCGGCCGTTTTCGTACCAGGCGCGCCCCAGCTCGCTGCCGCCGCGCACGTGGGCGATGGCGAAGACGAAGCCGCGGTCGACCAGGCTGAGGCGGCGCGTGTCGAAAGCCGGGTCGTAGCTGTAGCCGTATGAGCCGTAGCCTTCCATCAGGAGGGGGGCGCTGCCGTCGCGGGGCAGATCCTTGCGATAGAGCAGCGAGATGGGCACGCGGGCGCCGTCCGGGGCGAGGGCATGCAGGCGCTCGGAGACGTACTCGGCCGGGTCGTAGCCGCTGGGGATCTCCTGGCGCTTTTTCACTTCCCAGGCCCCGCTGCGCATGTTAACGTCGATGGTCGATTCGGGCGTGACCAGTGAGCTGTAGTAGAAGCGCAGGGATGGGGTGTCGAATTCAGGGTTGGGGGCGGTCTTGAAGGTGTAGACCGGGTCGGGGAAATCCACGTAGCGCAGGCCGGAGAGCAGGTCTGGGGCGGAGAGGCGCATGCGGCGCAGGCCGGCCTGGCGCTCGTAGACCACGACGAAATCGCGGAAGGCGCTGACCTCTTCGACGAGCACGTCGGGGCGGTGGGGGAGCAGCTCGCGCCAGTGCTCCTTGCCCGGGGAGGCCAGGGGCGCCTCGACCAGCTTGAAGTTCTCGGCGCCGTCGTTGGTGCGGATCAGGAAGCGCCCGCCGTGGTGTTCGGCGTAGTACTCCAGCCAGTGCTGGCGCGGCTGGATGACCTGCCAGGCGGCCGTGGGCTGGCCGGCGGGCAGGTAGCGCACTTCGCTGGTGCTGGCGCTGGCGATGGTCAGCAGCAGGTACGCGCCGCTGCGCGTGCGCTCGACGTAGATGGGGTAGGCGTCGTCTGGCTCATGGTAGATCAAGGCGTCAGTTTCCGGGGAAGCGCCGGGCAGGTGGCGGAAGAGCTTGAACGGACGGTGGGCATCGTCGAAACAGGTGTAGAACAGGCTGTTATCGCTGGCCCAGGCGGCGGTCCAGGCGGTGTTGGGGATCGGGCCGCTGATCACCTGGCCGGTGCGCAGGTCTTTGACGTAGAGGTCGTAGATGAATGCCCCGCTGGTATCGACGGAGTAGGCCAGCAGGGTGTGGTCCGGGCTGGGCTCGAAAAGCAGGACGCGGCAGTATTCCTGGCCCTGCGCCAGGAGGTTCTCGTCCAGGAGGATCTCTTCGGGAGATTCCAACGAGGCCTGCTTGCGGCAGAACCGGCGGTACTGCTGGCCGGCCTGCATGCGCCAGTAGTAGAAATAGGCGCCGTGGGCCTGGGGGGCGCTGCTGTCATCCTCCTGGATGCGGGCGCGCATTTCTGCATAGATGCGCTGCTGCAAGGCTTCGGTGTGCTGCAGGCTGGCGCGGGCGTAGTCGTTTTCGGCTTGCAGATAGGCCAGCACTTCAGGGTCGGCTTTGTCTTGCAGCCAGGCGTAGTTGTCGGTGAAAGTGCGCCCGAGGTGTTCGAAGGTGTGCGGGACGATCCTGGCGATGGGTGGGACCAATGGTTCTGACATAAAATGCTCCTGTATCAAGAGGCGGGTATCGACGAATGGTTCAGACTGGCGACCAGGGCGGGCAACTGGTCGAGGCGTTCGAGTTCGAAATAGCGGTGTTCCTGGCCGGGGGCGGCGTGCTCGTGCGACCAGGCGATGTGGTAGGGGATGTACACGGCCTGCCCGCCGATATCGAGCACGGGCAGGATGTCGGATTTCAGAGAATTGCCGACCATCAGGAAGCGCCCGGGGTCCAGGCTGTACTTGCCCAGCAGGGCGCGGTAGCTCTCGGGGGTTTTCTCGTGGACGATCTCGACGTAGCGGAAATAACCCGCCAGGCCGGATTTTTCCACTTTGCGGCCCTGCTCCAGCAGGTCGCCCTTGGTGATCAGCATCAGGGCGTGCTGGCGGGCAAGCTGCGCCAGGGTGTCCTCGACGGCGGCGAAAAGCTGCACTTCGGCGCGGTGCATGTGCCTGCCGAACTCCAGGATCTGCTGGATTTCGGCGCCGGTGACCTGGCCAGCGCTCAGCTCGACGGCGGTCTCGAGCATGGAGAGGGTGAAGCTCTTGATGCCGTAGCCGTACCAGGAAACGTTGTGGATTTCGGTCTCGTCCAGGCGCTGGGCGGCGTAGGCGGGCTCCTGGTAGCGGGCGAGCAACTGCTCGAAGCGGGCTTTGGCCTGCTGGTAGAGGCTTTCGTTGTGCCAGAGGGTGTCGTCGGCGTCGAAGGCGATCGTAAGGAATTTCCTGTTCCGCCAGCGGAATTTCCTGTTCCGCCAGCGGAATTTCCTGTTCCGCCAGTCGATCACAGCCATTGATCGCCGACCGTCCTTTCGCTCTGAACGTCGCCGGTGTTCACGGTGGTCCTGGGCTCGATCAAGAGCACCTGGACTTCCTCTGCGGCCACGGGGCAGTGCTCGACGCGGCGCGGGATGATGGCGAACTCGCCCGGGCCGATCCACAGGTCGCGGTCGCGCAGCTTGATCAGCAGGCGGCCCTCGATGACCATGAACAACTCGTCTTCGTTCTCGTGCTGGTGCCAGATGAACTCGCCCTTGAGCCTGGCGAGCTTAACGTAAGCGTCGTTGAACTCGCCGACGATGCGCGGGCTCCAGTATTCCGGGATCAGGGCGAATTTCTCCGCCAGGTTGATGGTTTGCATGTTATCCCTCCGAAATTGGCAGGCGCAGATTTCAGCCGAGATCCTGCTCCTGCAAGTCTTTCGATTGCTTGCCTGACAGGCTTTCGATCTCGATCTTCCAGACCCGCACGGGCGCCACGCGGCTGGCCTCAAAGTGCAGCTCACGGGATGAATACTGGCGCACGATGCACTGCAGGGCGGCGACCTTGTCGTCCAGTTCGGTGAGCTCGACGACGCGGCCATAGCCGATGACGCTCTGGAAGGAGAACGACCAGTTGCATGGGCTGCTGGCATCGTCGATCAGGCGCACGATGCCTTCGAATTCGAAGCACACCTGCGGGTTGGCCTGCATGAAATCGATCTTGCGCCCCTCGCCTGCGCCGTGGAAATAGATGGCCTGGCCGTCGTAGCCGAAGGAAAGCGGCACCACGTAGGGGAGGTTGTCCTTTGCCAGGCCCAGGCGCACGACCTGGCTGGCGCGGATGACGTTCTCGATCAGGCGCTGGTCTTTGATTTCTTTGTCTTTGCGTCTCAAATGAACCTCCATGCGAATATGTTCACTGTGCATCTCCGGACTGGCGCCAAAGCGCCAGCATTTCGCGGGCGGAGGGCCCGGATTGGCGGCGAAAGATGGGCTGTGCGGCAGGGGCGAGGGCATCATGGATGCGCTCCACCTGCTTGGGAAGCGTGTTAGGCGGGAGGTGCTCGAGGTCGAAGTAGCAGCAGGCGTCGGCCTCGTCGGTGAGGGTAATCTCACCGCCCACGACCTGGCAGGCGAAGGCGAAGACCAGCTCGTCTTTGTCGACTTTGCCGTAGACGCCCACCAGGCGCTGGATGGCCACGTGCAGACCGGTCTCTTCCAGGGCTTCACGGACTGCGGCTTCGGTGGGCAGCTCGCCGCTCTCGACCCCTCCGCCGGGCAGGTTCCAGGCATCCATGTCGCGGCGGTGGCAGAGCAGGACGCGGCCGGATTCGTTGAAGATGATGGCAAAAGCGCCGATAGAGAACATAATTTCAGCCTCGACCCTCCAGTTGGATGATCTGGGCTGGCATGCGAGCGGCCAGCTTCCAGGCGGTCCAGCTACTTGCCAGTGTAGCGATCACGGTGACTTTAAATGTGCGCCAGAGAAACAGATCCCAACTGCCTCTCCCATGCATCAAAATCCACCCGGCCAGGCAAAGACCTAACCCAGTGACTGCGCCTATCACTGCCCCTTTCAACACGGCCATTTTCGTGGAAAGGTGACCGCGGAGCGCATCTCGATGCAACCAGTAAGCCAGGAACCCGCCTCCCAGCATGGCGGGAAGCGCAGAAAACAGGCATGCAAATAAGAGCTTCATGACAGTGTATTCGATCTGATAGAGGTACTGTACCTGGTCCACCAATGTGAAGAGCGTGCTTCCGATACACGCAGCAACCAGGGCCAACAAGCCACCGCGCCTGAGTGAAGCATGCATCGGCGGGTTCGTTTGGCGCATTATGTGGAAAGCAGTGAATAAAAACCCGGTAAACACAATTGCCGGATATACTGCGATTTCAGAGAGCGCGAATAACAACTCGTCCGGGTCCGGCGATATGATTGGCGGGTTTTCGAAGCAGACCAGAGCGCTCCATGACAGGGAAGAGATGAGTAGCTGTAACAACGTTTTCACCACATCTTCGTAAGTGATACGCTGTTTCCGTTGGGCTTCCTTCGTGAAGGAGTGCAGGGTTTTCGCCATCCAAAACCAGATTGCCAGAAAGACCAAGCCCGAGAAAGCGAGAGGTAACAGAGATGGGTCGACCAGCTTAGGGAACTGCATCTTCAACCTTACTCTCCCCGAATTCTTGTAACAATCCGGCGACGGTTTCCCACAGCTCTAGCTGCTGGCCGCCGGCCTGGGCGCTGGCGCGCTGCTCTTGGGAAAGCGAGGCGGCGGCGGCCTGAATGCGCTGGCCGAAAACGTGTGTAAACCAGCGCGAATTGCTGACGAAGGGTTGTTTTTCGGCCAGGGTGTACAGGGTTACGCTGCGTTCGATCTCGCCGCGTTCCGCCAGGAGCAGGGCCAGGGTAGCAATGCCGTACAGGGCCCAGAAGAAGTTCTTGTGGCGCAGCAGCCGGCTGAGACCTTCCAGGACCTGTTCGTAGGCCGGGCGTACTTCCCCGCGGGCGAAGGCCAGCCGCCCGCAAGCGATGAGCAGGCAACCAATGCCGTCCGGGCGGTGTGTGCGGTGCTGGATGGCCAGGCTGGTTTGGAACAGGGTATCGGCCTGCTGCAAGTCGCCGGTTGCCAGGTAGGCCAGGCCCAGCATCCAGGTAGAGAAGCCATGCTCGAAATCCTCATCGATGCCGGATAAGATCTCCAAGGCAGCGCGCCCTTCATGAATGGACTGGCGGTAGTCGCCCAGCATCTGGTAGGCCTCGCACAGGTGGGCGTGGGCCATGCCCAGGGAATAGCGGTGCCCCAGCACTTTGTAATAAGCCAGCTTGCGCTGGCGCACATCCAGCGCCTCGGAGAAGCGCCCGCTGGCGATGTAAACGTGATCCATGTTCTCCAGGATGCGCGCAAAGCTGGCCTGGTCGCCCAGCTCGGCCAGGATCTGGTTGCTGGCTATAAACAACCGCTCGGCCTGCCGCAAATCGCCCAGGCCAAAGGTAAGCTGCATGGCCTGCTCCAGGTAGGCGATGGCCATGCCTAACTGGTCGCCCAGTTGCAGCTTGAGCTGTTTGGCCTCTTCCCAGAACTGGTTGCCGCTTTCAAAAGAGCGCTGCCACTTGGCAATCCAGCCCAGCGTGGACAGGACCTGTGAGGCATTCCAGCGGTCGCCGAACTGGCGGTAGATGGCCAGGCTTTGCTCCACCAACTGCGCCCCGTGCACATCGCCGTGGGTGTAAACCTGAAGGACGCCGTTGGCGTACAGGTACAGGGCGCGCTCTTTCCAGTCCTGCTGCAAATCCAGATGCAGGCTGTCCAGGAGGTGGAGAGCCTGCTGGTAGAGAGCCTCGGCTTCCTGGCTTTCACCAACGTAACTGGCGAAATAGCCCTGCGAGATCAGCAGGTAAACCAGCATGCGCTGGCCCTGCGGGCTGGCGGCGGGTGACCCTGGATCGGCAGAATGGGCGGCGATCTCGAGCGCGGCGGAGCGGAAGAGCGCCCGGCCCTCGTCCAGGCGGCGCTGCCGCCAGCAGTACACGCCCAGCCCCTCGGCCATCTGCTCCAGCAGTTGGATGTGCTGGTGAGCGGCGGCCCAATGCCAGGCTTGCAGCACGTTTTCCAGGTCAATTTGCAGCTCGGCCAGCGCCTGGCGCTGCTGCGCGCCTTTCAAGGCCTCGCCCCAGGCCTGCATGGCCTGGCAGTAACAGGCGGCGTGGCGGGCGGCCAGCCCGGCGTACAACTCGGGCTGCACATCCAGCTTTTCGGCGGCATACTGGCGCAGCAGCTCGTGGATTTCGAAGCGCCCCTCGTCAGTGCGGCGCAGCAGGGATTTGTTCACCAGGGAGGCCAGCTCGTGCAGCGAAATCCCGGCAACTTGCTGGACGGCCTGGCGAGTGAAGCCGTTCCTGAAAATGGCCAGTTGGGGGAAAATCTGCCGCTCGCGGGGACTGAGCAGGCTCCAGGAATGGTCGAAGACGGCGCGGATGCTGTGCTGGCGCTCGGGGATATCTTGCAGGCTGGTCTCGAGGATGTCCAGGTTGCACTCGATCTCGGCGGCGATTTCGTCACAGGAGAGCACGCTGACCCAGGGGGCAGCCAATTCCAGGCCCAGGGGCATGCCCTCGACGAGCTGCGCCAGGCGGGCGACCGCCGGGTAGGTCTCGGCGGTGATGGTGAAATCGGCCCGGGCGCGCCGGGCGCTTTGCAGGAACAACTGCAAGGCACTGTAATCGGCGAGCAGGCCGTCGATCTGGGCGGCCGGGCTGCCAGCCAGGGCCAGCTCGGCCAGCGACCAGGAGTCGCTGGGGAAGCGCATGCCGCCGACCTCTAGCGCCCATTCGCCGGAAAGGTTCAGGCGCTGGCGGGAGGTGACCATGAGCTTGAGTCCGGCGGCGCGGGCGGCGATTTCGGGCAGGAGGCCAGCGCCGGCGATCAGGTGCTCGAAATTGTCCAGCACGAGCAAGAGATGTTTACCGGAGAGGTGATCGTACAATTGTCCTTTCAACTGGGCGTAGTTGGACGGAACAGGAAGTGCTGTTGACGGAGCAGAGAGTTCCGTCTGGCGATAAGCGATGCCCAGAGCATCGGCAATCGCCGGGATGATGGACTGCGGCGAGGTGAGTGCTGCCAGAGAGACGAAGACCACGCCGTGGGCGAACACCGGGCTGTTTTCGGCGGCGGCCTGGATGGCCAGGCGTGTCTTGCCGATGCCGCCCGGCCCGAGCAGGGTAACCAGGCGGCAGGCGGGATCGGACAGGCGGCGCGCCAGTTCGTCTAGCTCGAGGCGCCGGCCGACGAAAGGCGTGGGCTGGGCGGGCAAATTATTCAAAACGGCCGCGCTCGGAAAAACCCGGTCCAGGTCGAGGGCCGCTGCCGGCTGGTTGGCTGGCTCTCCGGCGGAGGCAGGCCGCAGCGTATCCAGTTGGATGCGCTGGTGAAGCTGCCGGGTCTGGGCGTCTGGCTGCAAGCCCAACTCATGTTCCAGGATACGGGCGCATTCCTGGTACTGGCGCAGGGCGGCACCGCGCTCGCCGTTGAGGGTATAGAGCAGCATCAGTTGGCGGTGGGCGCTCTCGTCCAGGGGGTCCAGGCTGAGCCAGCGGCGGGCGTAGGGGATGGCGGCGATTGCCTGGCCGGCGGCCTGGAGAAGCTGGATCAGTTTTTGCAGGACGCTGGAAAACTCGCGGCGCAAAGCCTCGGCCTGGAAAAACTGCCATTCGTCGAATGCGGGGCTGTCGCGCAGGCCGAAACCCTCCAGAAAATCTCCCCGGTAGCATTCGACGGCGGCTTGCAGGGTCTGGATGCAGGCCGGGCAGGTTTCGCCGGATGGGTGCAGGTGGGCGGCCTGGGAGGCGAGCTGCTGGCGGAAGTGCCGTACGTCGCTCCAGGTTTGCGCCGGGGCGGCCAGGCCGATGGTCTCACGGTCTGCCTGGATGTAGTTGTCGCCCAAGGCGCGATGGATTTCCCACAACGACTGGCGCAGATAGGCGTAAGCCCTGGCTGGCTCAGTCTCGGGCCAGAACAGGGCCGCCAGGCGCTCGCGGCGGTGGCTTTCACCTGTGCAAACCAGGTAAGCCAGCAAGGCCCGGGCCTTGCGGCGGGGGATCTCGACCGGCATGCCCTCCAGTGTTACCAGGGGAGGGCCCAAGAAGAACAGTTTACGCTCAGGCGTGGCGGCTGGGGATTGCGACGCAGGGCTGGGGTTCATAGGATTGAATTATAGCGCGTAAATGGGCGAGAAGGGATGCCTGGCAAACAAGACGCTTTGTGACAGGCGCGGCGATTCATCCAAAATGCTGCTTTTCATGTCCCTGAGACGCGTTTTGAGACGCGCGGCGAGATGCTTGCGAGACTCACGACCGGCATAATGTAGAAAAGGTCATTCGATCACTGGCGTTTTGTGAGGAGTATTGCTATGTACGGCGCGAATACGATGGCAGAATTTGTTTTGAGGGACTCGCTGGCCCAACCGACGATAGCGCTTTTCCAGCAAGCTTTGTGGCGCGGCAGGGTGGCGCGCCTGCGAGAAGTGTTCAGGATCCAGCAGCGCGCTTTGAAGGACACAGAGGTTGAAGAGCATGTAGAGAATGGGCGTAACAGCCACGAGGCTGGCGTGCGGCCAGTGCCGATCAAAAAGATCCGCGCCAACGAAGCCCGCCAGCACGATTTCGACCGGGATTTCAACCCGACCAACACGATTTACCAGAGGCGCTGGTGCAGCGTGGCCCGGGCCTACTTGCGCGGCGTGGCGCTGCCGGCGGTCAACCTGCTCCAGGTGGGTGATACCTACATTGTGCGCGACGGTCACCATCGCATCTCAGTGGCCAAAGCCCTGGGCGCCGAGCACATCGATGCCAGGGTGATCGCCGGGGAAATGGCGGCGTAACCGGAAAGTCGTTCCCAGATCGGGCCTTCTGGCCCTTGCGCTTCGCAAACGCCTGTTCTACAATAGGGACTATTGGCGAGCAGCGGCTCGTGCGAAGCTATGATCCCGATTCAACTCTCTCTTTCCGGTTTTCTCTCTTACCGTGACCCGGTAGAAATCGATTTCACCTCATTCGACCTGGCGTGCATCGCCGGGCCGAATGGGGCGGGTAAGTCGTCGCTGCTGGACGCCATCACCTGGGCGTTGTTCGGGCAGGCGCGCAAGCGCGACGATGCTGTGATCAACACCCAGTCTGCGGCGGCGGAGGTTTCGCTGGTCTTCGGCTACGAGGGCAACTTCTACCGCGTGCAGCGCCTCAAGCCGCGCGAGAAGACCATGATGCTGGAGTTCCACATCCTCTTGCAGGATGAGCAGCAGCCGACGATCGAGGCGGATAGCCAGGCGGTTTTGCAGGGCCGCTGGAAACCGCTGACCGAGCGCACGCTGCGCGAGACGGAAGCGCGCATCGAGCAGACGCTGCGCCTGGATTACGATACTTTCGTGAACGCCTCGTTCTTCCTGCAAGGCAAGGCCGACCAGTTCACCCAACAGCGGCCCGGCGACCGCAAGCGCATCTTGAGCAACATCCTGGGCCTGGAGGTGTGGGAGGTTTACAAACAGGGCGCGGCCGAGCGCCGCCGCCAGGTGGAGGTGGAGATCGAAGGGTTGGACGGGCGCTTGCAGGAGATCGTCGCCGAACTGGCGGAGGAAGCCGCGCGCAAGCAGCGCCTGGAGACTCTGCAAGCTGACCTGGCGCGCCTGGCCCAGGAGCGGGCGGCGCAGGAAGCCCTGCTGGCGAACGTGCGCCAGATCGCAGCCACGCTGGCCGAACAGGAACGCCTGGTGGATACGCTGGCGCGGCAGTTGGAAAGCGCCAGGCGGATGGGACTGGACCAGCAGGCGCGCCGGCTGGCGCGCAGCGAAGAGCGGCAGACGTTTGCCGAGCTGCTGGGGCGCGCTGAGCAGGTCCAGGCAAATTACGCTGCCTGGCAGGCGGAGCGCCAGGAATTGGAGCGGTTGGAGGAGATCGCCGGGCGCTTTCGACAGCACGAAAAGCGCCGGGAAGCGCCGCGGGCCGAGATCCTGGCAGAGCGGGCGCGCCTGGAGCAGGAGATGGAGACGCTGCGCTTGCAGCAGCAGGCGGTCGATGCCACCGATCCGCAAAGGGCGCAACTGGCAGCGCAGATCGAGGCGGAGCGGACCAACCTGGCGGCGGCGGACGAGCGCCTGGCGCGCCGGGCGCAGTTGGAGGTCGATCTGCAAGCCGCACGCCAGAACCAGGTGGAAGCACGCGCCGAGAACACCCGTTTGAAGCCTGAGATGGACGAACTCAAAGAGCGCATCGAAGAAATCCGGAGCCTGGAGAGCGCCACCTGCCCATTGTGCGGGCAGGCGTTGGACGCAGAGCAGCGCCAGGCGCTGGTGGCGCAGTTGGAAGCGCAGGGCCGGCAGATGGGCGACCAGTTCCGCGCCAACCAGGCCTGGCTGCGCGAGGCAGACGCCAGGATGGCGGATTTGCAGGCGCAGATCAACGAATTGAGCCCGGCAGAGAATGCTCGCCTGGCCGTGGTGAGATCGCTGGCGCAGTTGGAAAGCCAACTGCAGACGCTGGAGGCGCAGGTTTCAACCTGGGAACAGGAAGGGGCGCGGCGCTTGCAAGCGATCGATGAAATCCTTGCCCAGGAAAGTTACGCACCCGAGGCGCGAGCGCGCCTGGCGGAGATCGACGCCGAGCTCAAAGCCACCGGGTACGATGCCGCGGCGCACGACTCCGCTCGCCAGGCTGAACTGGACGGGCGGGCCAGCGAGGCGGAAATGCGCACGCTGGAAAAGGCCCAGGCGGCCCTGGCGCCGCTGGAGCGGGAGATCACCGAACTGGACGCGCAAATCGCCGCGCAGCAGCAAGAGATCGAACGGCAGGAGGCCGAGCACCGCCAGGCGGCGGATGGGCTGGCAGCCGCGCGGGCGCAAGCGCCCGATCTGTACGCGGCCGAGCAGGCCTGGTTCGCCTCCCAGGAGCAGGAGAACCAACTGCGCATGGAGGTGGGCATGGCGCAGCAGAAGGTGCTGGTGCTGGACGATTTGAAGGCGCGGCGCAAGAATCACGAGGCGCAGCGCGAAGCGCTGGCGCAGCAGGTGCGCCAGTACAAGCAACTGGAGCGGGCGTTCGGCAAGGATGGCGTGCCGGCCTTGCTGATCGAGCAGGCGCTGCCCGAGATCGAAGGGCGGGCCAACGAGCTGCTCGACCGGTTAAGCGGCGGGAACATGTCGGTGCGCTTCGTCACCCAGGCGGCGTACAAGGATAAGCGCCGCGAAGATTTGAAAGAGACGCTGGATATCCAGATCAGCGACAGCGCCGGGAGGCGTGATTACGAGATGTTTTCGGGCGGGGAGGCTTTCCGGGTGAATTTCGCCATCCGCCTGGCGCTTTCGGAGGTGCTGGCGCAGCGCGCCGGGGCGCGCTTGCAGACGCTGGTGATCGATGAGGGCTTCGGCAGCCAGGACGCCCAGGGCCGCCAGCGTTTGATCGAGGCGATCAACCTGGTGCGGGCGGACTTCGCCAAGGTGCTGGTGATCACGCACATCGAAGAGCTCAAGGACGCTTTCCCCAACCGCATCGACGTAGAGAAGACCGAGCGGGGCAGCGTGGTGCGGGTGATTTAGCGGCATGTGTTGCCGGGCTGGGGCTCGGCGATCCCAGGTGTGAGGCGAGAGATAGTGGAAGACAGGAACGGGCGAGTTTTGATGGCGGTGCTGGCCCATCCGGACGACGAGTCGTTCGGCATGGGCGGCACGCTGGCTTTGTATGCGCAGCGCGGGGCAGCGGTGCACCTGGTGTGCGCCACGCGCGGCGAGGCTGGCGATGTGCCGCCAGGATTTATGAAGGATTACGCTTCGGTGGCTGACTTGCGCGTGGCGGAACTGAGCTGCGCTGCGGGCGTGCTGGGGCTGGCAGGGGTGCACTTCCTGGATTATCGTGACTCGGGCATGCCCGGCTCGCCGGATAACGAGCACCCGCAGGCGCTGGTGAGGGCCGCGCCGGAGGAAGCAGCGGGGCGAGTGGCGCACCTGATGCGCCAACTCAGGCCGCAGGTGGTGCTGACTTTCGATCCGATCGGCGGTTACATGCACCCGGATCACATCGCCGCCCACCAGGCGACGGTGCGGGCTTTCCAGTTAGCTGGCGAGGCGGGCTTCGAAGATGGGCTGCCGCCTTACCAGCCGCAGAAGCTGTATTACCACGTGTTTCCCAAGGGCATGCTGCGCCTGGCGGTGTACTTGCTGCCGCTGTTCGGCATGCACCCCCGGCGCTTCGGGCGCAACCAGGATATCGATCTGCTGGCGATTGTGTGCCAGGGCAGCTTCCCGGTGCACGCGGTGATCGACTGCCGCCAGGTGGCAGCGCAGCGCCAGGCAGCGGCGGCCTGCCACGCCAGCCAGTTACCGGGAAGCATGGAGCAGCGTGATTCGCTGGGGCAGCGGGCGACGAACTGGTTTCAAAGTTTATTCAACGACACGGAACAGTTCATGCGCGCCTATCCTCCGCCGGAGAACGGGCGGCAGCGCCCGGAAAGCGATTTGTTCGCCGGCCTTTAGGCTAAAAGGGGGGAAAGAAATCTCTATAGTGACAAATGACACCTGACAGTATAGATAGACTGGCTATAATGTGAAAGAGGTGTCAGATGTACAACGAAGAAGAGATCAAACGGCTCCGAGACAAGACAATGGAGCAAAAATTCTT
>JBFMFR010000078.1:0-16731 GCA_040752025.1 Chloroflexota bacterium
CGGATCGACAAGAGCCTTTTTCGCCTCGGCCTGGATTGGCTCAAGTGCGCTTTGAAACGCGATCTTTATTTTGAACCTGTTTTTTGGTTTCATCCCGTGTCGATAGTTTCAAATGTACGGTAGAGAATTCTCTCCTAACTTATCCTGAATCTAATTGCGTAGTTGTCGCCACAACCAGGTGAAAGCGGCTGCCCCCAGCAGCGCCAAAACTATCAGTCGCGTGGTATCTTGTATGGATAGCACGTGTTCTTCACCCTGGGAGTCTTGAAACAATACCGAGACCGGTCGATTCCAGCACAAACCTCCCGGCAGACCCGGAATTCGCAACTGGACCACCTGCGAAAACAAAGTCAGCGTGCCACCCTGGTAGCTGATGGGCTGGCCGCTGCGGGTCTCTATGCTAAAAAAACGTTCCATGACTATCCTTCCGTTCCGGAGTTTGCGGAAGGCGGGCTGGCCTGATCCGCTCCTGACTGGGAAGTGGACCATTTCTGGATCACTTTTTGCAGCTCACTGTTGGCGGTTTGCAAGACAGCCAGCAGTTCTTGCTGGATTTTAGCCTGGGTCTCGCCGCTGCGGATACGTTGCTCCAATTCTTCGACATCAGCCTTGAGCTGCTGGCCGGTGGGGCTGGTTTTAAAGTTTTCGGCTTCAACACTTAGTGTGTTGCCCAGCTCATTCAAACCTTGTTCGATTTCTTGCTGCACGCGTCTGCGTTCTGGGCTCTCCCAGGCGGCCTGGATGACCTCGAGTAAATTCTTGCCCAGGCTGGTAAATTCATCCGCCAGATTGCCCTCAACGGGTGGTTTATCGCTCATATTTGCACCTCCTTCGATGCCTGTGACTTATTGTGCCCCAAATTGGCGCTTTGCGCAAGGGAGGTTCTGTTTTTGCTACGCTTTTGTTCTGCCTTGCAGAGCAAGCCTACCTGTGGGATACTATTGCCATGCGCGATCGTAAACTCCTGGGTGTGCTGGGCCTGGCCTTGATGGGACTGGGCGTTTATCGTTTCCGCCGCCAGTTCTTGAGCCGCTGGCTGGGTTTACGCCCGGTGCGCCACAAAGTTGTGGTGCAGCGCGGCTTGCAGGTGACTATGCAAGATGGCGTTTGCCTGGCGACCGATCATTATGCGCCGGTCAGCAAGCGTTTGCTGCCGACAATCTTGATGCGGACACCTTACGGGCGCAGCGGCTCGGCTGGATGGAGTGGACTGCTGCCAGACTTCCTTGCGCAGCGCTTTGCGGAGCGTGGTTACAACGTGATCGTGCAGGATGTGCGCGGGCGTTTCGACTCACAAGGGGAGTTCGATCCTTTTACCTACGAAGTCAGCGATGGGCGCGCCACGCTGGCCTGGATCGAAAAGCAGAACTGGTTCAACGGTGTGCTGGGCATGTGGGGGCAGAGCTACCTGGGTTACGTCCAGTGGGCGGTGGCCCCAGGCGGCCCGCTGTATCTGAAGGCGCTGGTGCCAGCGATCAGCGGCTCACAGTTATCTACGCTGGCGTGGCGCGACCGGGCGTTCAGCCTGGATACGCTGCTGCACTGGCTGCTGCACCTGGAGACCATGCACCAGGCGCGCGGGCGTGGGGGGGCTTTGCGCCTGGGCAAGTTCAGCCCGCGCTGGCAAGAACGGCAGATTGCCAGGGCTATCAAGTGCCTGCCGATCAGCCAGGCCGACGAGATGGCGACGGGCAAAACGGCGCCTTTCTACCAGGTCTGGCTAGAGGGCCCACCGGAAGAATCCCCTGAAGAGGGCGGACTTTACCCTAAGCTGGATGTGCAACACGTTACGGCGGCGGTGCACTTGATTGGCGGTTGGCACGATATTCTGCTGCGTGAGACACTGTACGATTATGCTGCGCTGCGAAAGAGCGGACGGCAGCCTTATCTGACGATTGGCCCGTGGGGGCACGTGGATTTCGAATGCACGTGGGAGAGCCTGCGGCAGGGGATCGATTGGTTCGACGCGCAGTTGAAAGGCGACCATTACAGTTTGCGAGCCGCGCCGGTGCGCGTTTACGTTACTGGCGCGGAGGGCTGGCGCGACCTGGAAAGCTGGCCCCCGTTGGTGCAGCCAGAGCGGTATTTCTTGCATGGCAGCAGCGATGCCCGCGGGAAGCGGGCTGGGAGCCTTTCCAGGCAAGGACCTGAGGGAGATAACCCGCCGACAACGTATTGCTATGACCCAGCCCATCCGACACCGGCGCTGGGCGGCGCGCTGATGAGCCAGCACGCCGGATCGTACGACAACCGTTCGCTGGAATCACGCCCGGATGTGCTTACGTTCACATCTGCCCCTTTGGAACAGGGCCTGGAGATCATGGGGGAGACGAACCTGGTTTTGTTCGCCCGCTCCAGCCTGGAGCACACCGATTTCTTCGCCCGTTTATGCGACGTTCACCCAAACGGGCGCTCGATGAATATTTGCGATGGCCTGTTGCGCCTGTCGCCAGGGCGGGTTGCTCCGCAAGCGGATGGCAGCCTGCGCCTGGAATTGAATTTGTGGCCGAGCGCGCATCGTTTCCAGGCCGGGCACCGCCTGCGCTTGCAGGTATCCAGCGGGGCACATCCGCGCTGGAATCGGAACCTGGGCACAGGCGAACCCCTGCGATATGCCACGCGCATGCAAAGCGCCCAGCAGGAGATTTTCCACGATCCTGAGCACTGTTCTGTGCTCATTTTGCCTGTGTCAGGCAGCGGAGGTTAAAATGGGGCAGGCTTCTGAAGGAGAATTCCCACAACAGCGCAAGCGTATCTTCTGGATCGCATTGGTTTTGTCGCTGACCTTGATGTCCTTACTCAACCTGGTGGGGGCGCCTTTGATCACGGAGCCGGCTCCTTACGGGATTGTATCGTTCGAACTGGCAGGCAATCCATCGCAGGCTCAAGCCATGTTGGACTCGTGGGATGGGCGCGCTCAACTGGCCGCGTCCTTCAGCCTGGGGCTGGACTATGTTTTCATGGTCGCCTATGCTTTGGCGATCAGCCTGGGCTGCCTGTGGGCGGCGGAGAGTCTGCGCCGCCAGCGCTGGCCCCTGGCCTGGATGGGAGCGCCCCTGGCGTGGCTGCAATGGCTGGCGGCTGCCTTGGATGGCCTGGAAAACCTGGGGCTGATCAAGATTTTGCTGGACGCCCCCGCCTCTCCGTGGCCCGAGATCGCTCGTTGGTGCGCGACGATCAAATTCGGATTGATTTTCATTGGCCTGGTGTATGCCTTCCTGGGGGCGTTTGTCTCTCTGGTTGGACGTGTGGCGCGCAGGCCTTAGCTCCAGGGCGCGACTTTGAGCGACTTTGGGCGTATATGTATTACCAGCAATCAAATCAATTTCCTCGGAGGTTTGCATGTTCCGTAAACGTTTTCTAATGCTAATGACTGTCCTGGCCCTGGCATCGTTGGCGTGTAGTGTGACAGTCGATCTGCCGGTCGAGCGGGCGACACCAGGGCCGACACAGGAGATCGATATCCAGGTTGAGGAGCCCGATGCGAATGAAGCGGATGTGTTGCTCACCTTTGGTGCAGGCGAGCTGCGTTTATCGCCTGGCGCTGATGGCTATCTGATCTCAGGGAGCGCTACCTTCAATGTGGAAGAATTCCAGCCCAAGATCAAGGTCAACGGCAACAAGGTCCGCCTGGAGACCGGGGATTTCAATCTCAATGGCGTGCCCAGCTTCAAAGAAGAGATCAAAAACAAATGGGACCTGGAGTTCGGCGATATGCCCATGCGGCTTTCGATCAATGCTGGCGCATACCAGGGCAACTTCGACCTGGGTGGGTTATCGCTAAAAGCATTGGATATCTCGGATGGCGCGGCCGATGTCCGCCTGAAATTCTCGCAGCGCAATAAGGTCGAGATGGAAACGCTGCGCTACATCACGGGCGCATCCAACGTCAGGTTGAGCGAGCTGGGCAATGCCAATTTCACCTCGATGATCTTCCGCAGCGGGGCAGGAGATTACAGCCTGGATTTCTCCGGCGATTGGCAGCGCGACGCGGTGGTGACGGTCGAGTCGGGGATCAGCAATGTGGTGATTATTGTGCCCGAGGGCCAGGCCGCGCGGGTTTACTTCAAAGGTGGATTGACCAGCGTGGACGTGCGCGGTGATTGGCAGAAATCGGGCGACCAGTATTCGCTGGAAGGCAATGGGCCCGTGCTGACGATCAACGTCGATATGGGCGCAGGCAACCTGCAGTTGCGCACGACTAACGATTGAGGTTTGTTTTTCGAAGTCAGCGTTAACCGTGGAGGTCCTGGCAGAATTTACCAGGACCTCTTGCGTTTGCCACGATTAAAAGCCTGAGTCGAGCGCTCAGGCTTCTCGTTGGTGAAATTTTCCCAACAGCGCTAGTCCAGAGCGCTGTAGCCAGGGCCTTTCTGGAAGTAATCGTAGTTGGGCTGGATGTCGGGGGTCAGGTCTACGGTCTCGCCAGCCGCCAGTTGCTTCACACAATCCAGGACGACCGCATCCCCGTGATGGTTGCTGCCTTCGTAGTGCCCGGTCAGGCCGACTTTGCTGATGTATTCACCGCCTTTGGCGGTATAGGGAGCGGGAACCTCATCCTCGGGGAAGATGGCCTCGTAGGGACACTCTGGGATGCAGGCGCCACAATCGATGCAAGTATCCGGGTCGATGTAGAACCAGGGCCACTCTTCGATGGGTTTACCGGGAACGATACATTCTACAGGGCAGACTTCCACGCAACCGGAGTCGCGCAAGCACAGGCTGGTGATAATATGTGTCATAGGTCTTTCCTCCTGGCAGATACTTTGGGTTGGATTAGTTGAAGTGCCTGATCTCTACTTCGCTTTACTCCAGAGATCATACTGGACATTTTAGCCTCCCCAACCCCCTTTGTCAAGCAAAACGCTCGACGGGCTGGAAGCGGACTTGTTTGCACAATTGGTGTAGAAGTGTTGTCAAATTAAGAAAACGATTAGCCTTTGGGCTGTGCGTCTTGACAAGAGTAAATATTCCCATTATGATAATTTTTGTTTTGTAAATCTTGTAAATTACCCACCTAGAGGAGGATACGATGATCTATCAATTACTTGCTAAATTAGACGAGAAGCTCAGTTTCGAGCGCGCCAAGGCGCACTGCGATGTGCCCTGCGGAATTTACGATCCCATTACAGCCCAGATCGCAGCGCTGACGGTTGTGCGCATGATCGATCTGATGAACGACCTGGAGACCAAAGGCGTTTCGGGTAAAGATTATCAGAACAGCATGTCGCGCTACATCGCGGTCAAAGAAGAGCACGCCGAGAAGGCCAAGCATGAAATCCGCGTGATTTGGGGCGACTTCATCAAGGCGCAGCACATCGAGCAGCACCCCGATCTGCCGACGCTGACCCATAAGATCATGCAACTGGGTTCCAAAGCACGCCAGACCACCGACCGCGAGGCGGCCGTTGAATTCGTTGAAGCGATCAACAAGTTCGCCGAGGCTTTCTGGGCGGTCAAAGGCGTGGCGACCAAGCGCGCCAAGGCCCCTTACGCCCCGGCGCTGGAACTGGTTTATCCCAACCTGTAATGCTTCGCCTGATCAGGGTCACAGGGATTAGCCTGGAGCCTGTCTATCGAGAAGGGGATTTTGTGCTGGCGCTCAAAATCCCCTTTTTCGTTCGCCCGCCGCGCCCGGGTGAGGCGGTGATCTTCCGGCACCCGGATTATGGCCTGATGATCAAGCAGGTGCAGTCGCTTACCCCGGATGGGGAAGCGATCTTTGTGGTTGGCACTCATCCCGATAGCACGGACAGCCGCAAGTTCGGCCCGATTTCTAAGGATGACCTGCTCGGGCGCGTCATCTGGCACATCCGCAAGCCAACGGGGGAGAGGGCAAGCTAACCCGTATTTGGGGAATGCGTGATATGATTGGCGGAGGTTGAGCGAGCTTCCCCAACATGCAAACCCGCACTCCTCCCATTTCCCCAATCCTGGCCCTGTTCTTCGGCATCCTGGCCGTTTCGACGGCCTCGATTTTCATTCGCAAAGCTCAGGTGTATGCGCCTTCGCTGGTGATCGCAGCCTGCCGCCTTTCGATTGCCACGCTGGTGTTGGCGCCTTACGCGTTGAGCCGCCGCCGCACTGAGCTGGCGCGCCTGAGTCGCCGTGATTTGCTGCTGGTGCTGCTGTCAGGCTTCTTCCTGGCGCTGCACTTCGCTACCTGGATCAGTTCATTAGAATATACAACTGTGGCCAGCTCGGTGGTGCTGGTTTCAACGGTGCCGCTGTGGGTGGCCTTGCTGGCCCCGGTGACGATACGGGAGCCGCTGGGTCGGGCCGTGCTGGTGGGCATGCTGCTGGCCTTAGTGGGCGGCGTGATCGTGGGGATCAGTGATACCTGCACCTGGGAAGGGGCGCGCCTGGCCTGCCCGGACCTGTCCGAATTTATACGCGGCCAGGCTTTCCTGGGGGATTTATTGGCCCTGGCAGGAGCCGTGACCGCCGCGGGATATTTGTTGATCGGGCGCAGCGTGCGCCGGCGCGTTTCGTTGGTCAGCTATATTTTCATGGTATATGGCATGGCGGCTTTGGTGCTGGTGGTGATCATGCTGGCTGCCGGGCACATGCCGCTGGGCTATCCTGCCTCGACCTATCTGTGGTTTGTGCTGCTGGCGCTGGTGCCGCAGCTCATCGGCCACTCCACGTATAATTGGGCCCTGGAGTACCTCTCGGCGGCCTACGTGTCGATTGCTTTGCTGGGCGAGCCGATCGGATCGACCGTGCTGGCCTACTTTTTTTTGCAAGAGACACCCGCTCCCATCAAAATATTCGGGGCGATCTTGATCCTGGCAGGTATCTATGTTGCCTCCCGGGGCGAAACTCAACCTGCTCTTTGAGATGTATTTCTAAGATTGCTTATGGTTTCACTCGGTGTAAACGTTGCGGTTATCGACTCTGGGCGCATCCTACTGACGCAGCGCGAAGATTTCGAGGTGTGGTGCCTGCCGGGCGGGGAGACGCAGAGCGGCGAGTCGCTGGCCCAGGCCGCCAGGCGGGAGGTGCGCGAGGAAACCGGGCTGGAGGTGGATCTCACCCGCCTGGTAGGGGTGTACTCGCGCTCGGCGGGCGCGGCCGGTTTCGGCGGGCACGTGGCCCTGTTTGCAGCCCGGCCAACCGGTGGCAGCCTGCAGGGGCAGCCGGAAGAAGTGGTTGACCTGCGCTTCTTCGCGCCGGATGAAGTGCCAGCGGAGATGATCGCCTG
This sequence comes from Chloroflexota bacterium, assembly GCA_040752025.1. GTDB lineage: Bacteria > Chloroflexota > Anaerolineae > Anaerolineales > UBA4823 > JBFMFR01. The sequence continues at coordinate 7,205 of JBFMFR010000078.1, forward strand.
GCATCGCCGGCGCATCGCGGACGCCCTGGACGGCGTTGGTGGAGGCGTGGCGCGTTGGCTGCAGAAGACCTGGCCTTTCCAGCCCGGGCTCACCAAGCAGGGATTATATGCACTACGAGACGCGTCTGGCCTGACGCGGCGCGAGTTTTATCTGCGCTACATGCACGCCCCGGAAGAGGCCAACGTGCTGGAGGTGCCCCGCGACGATGGTGCGGAGCAGTTCACCCCTGGCGAACCGGGTGAGAGCCAGCCTCGCCTGGCTGCCAGCGTGGTCGTGATGCAGGATGGGAAGCTGGTGTTGGCCCGGCACGAAGATTTCGACGTCTGGTGTCTGCCGGGCGGTGGCGTGGAAGCGGGTGAGACGCTGGCACAGGCGGCGCGGCGCGAGGTGGAAGAAGAGACCGGTTTGCAGGTGAAGCTGACGCGCCTGGTGGGCATCTACAGCGAACCGCAGGTGTTCCTGCGCGGGATTCACATTGTACAGTTCGCCGGGTATGCCAGCGGCGGTACGCTGCGGGCGCGACCGGGCGAGACGGCGGAGGTGGGCTATTTCGCCAGCGATGAACTGCCCGAGCACGTGCAGTTTGGCAACCGCCTGCGCATCCTGGATGCACTGAGTGGGGCCGGGGGCGGGGTTGCCTGGATGCAGCGCTTTGGCTGGCCTTTCGCGCCGGAAATGACGCGCAAGGAAATCTATGCGCTGCGGGATCGCTCTGGGCTGCGGCGCGCCGAATTTTACCACCAGTATTTCGACAGCCAGGCAGGGGATGAGTACTTGGAAGTGGGCCCAGGCAGCACATAGACAGGAAACAAACCGACCGGATGTGAGATTGACATGGATAAGTTTTGCTCCGAATGCGGCGCAGCCATGCGTGACCAGGTGATTTCGGGGCGGGCGCGCCGCCGGTGCCCGCAGTGCGGGCATATTGTGTTTGGGCATTACAGCCTGGGTGTGGGCGGGCTGCTGATCCACCAGGGGCGCATTCTATTGGTGCAGCGCGCTCAGCCGCCCGATCCCGGGTACTGGTCCATCCCCAGCGGGTTCGTCGAGATCGATGAGCCGCCCGACCAGGCCGCGGTGCGCGAGGTGTTCGAGGAAACGGGCCTGCGAACACGGGCGACTGGCCTGCTCACCTGCGCTTTCTTCCCTGGGCCGCCAACGCACAACGCTTTTTTCATCTTCAGCCTTGAATTGGAGGGCCCGCCCGAGGCGCTCAAACCCAATGGCGATGGGGAGGAGACCTTGCAGGCGGGCTTTTTCGCACTCGAGCAGGTCGCCAGCCTGGGAAAGGTCTGGCCGCTTTCGCTGTGGCTGAGCGGGCAAACCAGGGCCAGCGAAGCGGTGATGTTCCGCGTGTTGCAAGATGGGCCGATCCGTGAGCGTATGCGCAACCAGGGCGTGGTAGTTTATGGCCCGCGATGGTTAGATTTAGATCAATAGTGCTATAATAAGTCGACACTTCTGGTTGGTAGATGACGATGGCTGATAAGAGACCCAAGAGCACACCCTCATCCTCCGCTCCCGGCGCGCCTGCGAGCGGTTCATCCAGGTCCAGGCAGGCAGAAGCGCCTGGAACGGCCGAGCGCATGCTGCGGCTGGCAGCGCGCTTCGAGCGTTTTGCCTGGGATGTGGGGGGGATTGCTCTGTCGGCCCTGGCGTTGATGACCCTGCTGGCCCTGATCATTCCTGAGATGTCCTCCGGGCTGCTGGCCATGTGGGCCAATTTCCTGAAAAGCTGGTTCGGCTGGGGCAGCCTGTGGTTCGTGTTGGGATTCGGCCTGCTGGGATTATGGCTGCTGCGCCGCCGCAGCGGGCTGCCCACCAACAGTGTGAGTTGGGGACGGGTGGTGTTCCTGGAACTGGCGGCGCTGGCTTCGCTGGTCTTATTGGCAGTGATGGGTGAAGCCTCGCTGGCGCGCGCCCAGGCCGGTCTGGACGGCGGGCGCGTAGGCTGGGGGCTGGCGGTGCTGCTGCGCCGCGGCCTCGATCCGCTGGGGCTGTCGGGGGATGGGTGGCTGACCTTGTTGCTCAGCCTGGTGATATTGTTCTGTTTGCTGGCCGGACTGGGCCTGTTCCGCCGCCTGGCGGATTGGGCGCTGCGGGCCTCCCGAACTTTGCCGGCGCTGCAGCCGGCCGAGATGGGCCTGGGGCCGGTCGTCAGCGAGGCGCCGCTGCCCGGCACAGAGATCTCTGCTGAACAGGCGGCGAGCGCCCGCAAGAAGCGCACCATGCTGCCGCCGCAGTTCCGTAAGAACTTCCGCGTGGCAGCCGATGAAAAACAGGCCCAACAGCCGCCTCCGCCGCGAGACGAGCGCCTGCCGCCGCTGGAGCTGTTGGTCAACGAACCGTTCAACCGACCGGATGAACGTAACATCAACATGACCGCCGGGCTGATCGAGAAAACCCTGGCCGATTTCGGCATCCCGGCCAAGGTGATCGACTTCCGCGTGGGTCCAACCGTCACCCAGTTTGCGGTGGTGCCTGGTTATCTCGAAAAAGACAAGCCCAACGGCGAGGGCGACCTCAACCGCCAAAAAGTGCGTGTGGCGCAGATTTCATCCCTGGGGCGAGACCTGGCGCTGGCCCTGGCAGCCGAGCGCCTGCGCATCGAAGCGCCTGTTCCGGGTCGCCCTTACGTGGGCATCGAAGTGCCCAACGCCCGCTCGGTGATCGTGCGCCTGCGGCCCATCCTCGAATCGGAAGCGTTTTACAAGGTGGGAGCGCCCTTGACCATCGCCCTGGGGCGGGATGTTTCCGGGCAGCCCGTGGTGGCCGACCTGGGGCGCATGCCGCACCTGCTCGTGGCTGGCACGACTGGCTCGGGTAAATCGGTGTGCATCGCCGCGCTGACCGCCTGCCTGGTGATGAACAATACCCCGCAGGATTTGCGGCTGGTGATGATCGATCCCAAGATGGTCGAGCTGGTGCGCTTCAACGGGCTGCCACATCTGTATGGCAAGGTGGAAACCGACCTGGAGCGCATCCTGGCCGTACTGCGCTGGACGGTGGCCGAAATGGACCGCCGTTACAAGGTGTTGGAGGCTTCACGCTCGCGCAACATCGATTCGTACAATCGCAAGGCGCGCCGCCGGCGCGGCGAAGAACCCTTGCCACATATCGTGGTGCTGATCGACGAGCTGGCCGACCTGATGATGTCGGCCCCAGACCAGACTGAACATAACCTGGTGCGCCTGGCGCAGATGGCGCGCGCCACGGGTATCCACCTGGTGGTCGCCACACAGCGCCCGAGCACCGATGTGGTCACCGGCCTGATCAAGGCCAATTTCCCTGCCCGGGCCTCGTTTACCGTGGCGTCTTCGATCGACTCGCGCGTCATCCTGGACATCACCGGGGCCGAGTCCTTGTTGGGACGCGGCGATATGCTGTTCCTGCCGCCGGAGGCCTCCGGGCCGGTGCGCGTGCAGGGCGTGATGATCAGCGACCAGGAAATCGAGCGCGTGATTACGTTCTGGCAGCGCGCCCTGCAAAGCCAGGCAGGCCAGGGCGCCGCGGCATCCGAACCCCCACCCTGGGAGGAAATGATGGAGCAGGAGGCGGTCCTGGCCGATCGCGATGATTTGGTCGAACGCGCCATCGAACTGGTGCGGCGCGAGCAGCGCGCCAGCGCTTCCATGCTGCAGCGCCGCCTGCGCGTCGGTTATCCGCGCGCCGCCCGCCTGGTGGATGAGCTAGAAGAAATGGGGATCATTGGCCCGGCTGCCAGCGGCGGCCGCGAGCGCGAAGTCTTGGTCGAGCCAAAGGAAGGCGATGAGATGGATGCGTGAGGGGGGAGGCCCCATCCGGCACACAGTGATCGTTGGGAGGCAGCATGGCATTATCCACAGAACAGGTACTCAACAACCGATACCGCATTGTGAAACTGTTGGGGCAGGGCGGCTTTGGAGCCGTCTACCGGGCCTGGGATACGACCCTGGCGCGACCGTGCGCCTTGAAGGAAAATCTGGATACCACCCAAGATGCCCGGCGCCAGTTCGAGCGCGAAGCGCGCATCCTGGCTAACCTCTCGCACCCCAATTTGCCGCGCGTGTACGACCACTTCTCGATCACCGGGCAGGGCCAGTACCTGGTGATGGAATTCATCGATGGGGAAGATTTGCAGCAGATGCTGGAACGCAGCAGCGGGCCGCTGCCCGAGGGGCAGGCGTTGTCCTGGATCGAGCAGGTGTGCGCTGCGCTGCGTTACCTGCATTTGCAGAACCCGCCAATCATCCACCGGGACATCAAGCCCGCCAATATCAAGATCACACCGGATGGCAGAGCCATCCTGGTCGACTTTGGGATTGCCAAGATCTATGACCCGCATTTGAAAACGACGGTCGGCGCACGCGCCGTAACGCCGGGTTATTCGCCGCCCGAGCAGTACAGCCAGGGGGAAACGGACGCGCGCAGCGACGTGTACGCACTGGGGGCCACGCTGTACGCTTTGCTGACTCACAAAGAGCCACCGGAGAGCGTGGCGGTCATCAGCCAGTTGACGCCGCCTCCTGAGCCGGTGCACATCCTCAACACAGGTGTGTCCCCCCAAATCAGCGCGGCCGTCCAGCGGGCGATGCACCCGAGCCGCGAAGCGCGCTTCCGCTCGGTGGATGATTTCCGCAGCGCCCTGATGGGTCGGACGATGCGCGCCCCTGCCGGTATGCTGCCGGCAGGCCCCTCGCCGGCGCGCCGCGCGGCGCGCACGCCTTCCACGCTGCTGGTGGTCGGGTTGGTGGTGGTCTGCGGCATCGGGGCGCTGCTGGCGGGCGCCGTGCTGGCGGGTTTCTTCAGGAACGCCTCGATTAGCACGGCCGCCCCGCTGGCGATCTCCAGTCCACCCGGCGCGACGGCCAGCCCGGTCCCGGTGAACACCTCGCCTGCCGAGACGGTGGTGATATTCCCTACAGAGATGGCCACCTGGACGCCTGTGCCGCAGGTGGCTACCGAGATACCCATCCTGCCTGCGCCGACGGACACCCCGGCGGTCCAATCCGGGCAGGACGATACGCCCATGACCTCGATCCCGGCGGGCAGTTTTATGATGGGCATGTCCGAAAACATTGCGCAGTGGCATCTGAAACTGTGCAACCAGTTCGCCGCCTGTGATATTGTCGATTACGAGGATGCCATGCCGCGGCACGAGGTATTCCTGGATGCCTATGCTTTGGACATTCACGAGGTGACCAACGCACAGTACCAGGCCTGTGTGCAGGCCGGGGTGTGCCAGCCAGTAGATCTATCCGGGCAGACGAGTTACGTGTCCGCCGATTATGCCGCCAGCCCACGCTTCTACAACTATCCGGTGGTGGGCGTCACCTGGCAGCAGGCGCTGGCCTACTGCCAGTGGACGGGCAAGAGCCTGCCGACCGAAGCGCAGTTCGAGCGGGCGGCCTCCGGGGATGCCGGCTGGCTGTTCTCCTGGGGCAACCCCTCGCCGCTGTCCAGCCTGGACCTGGACGAGATCTTCCCCCTGGGCAAGCCGCTGGCGAATTACTGCGACCGCGAGTGCCCCTTCGATGCCTGGAAGGATCCATCTCATTCGGATGGCTATGCCGGGCCGGCTCCGGTGATGTCTTTCCAGGCCGGGGCGTTCGGGCTGTACGATATGGTTGGCAACGTTCTGGAATGGGTGATGGATTATTACAGCGCCAGCTTCTATAACAACCTGCCGCAGAGCAACCCTGTGAACGATACACCGGGCGAGCTGCGCACCACGCGCGGCGGCGGCTGGAACAACGGGCTGTACCATTCGACCGCCTACTTCCGGCGCGGCTCGGACCCAAATTCACTGAAAGCCTATATCGGTTTTCGCTGTATGCGCTAGAAGCGTGAGGTGATTGCTTGGGCGTCTTGCTGACCCGTCCCCATCCACCCACTGGCGCACACTGCCCGGCGCATCCCCCAGGAAGTACTCCGTGCTGCTTGCGCCTTGCTGCGCAATGCGACCCAGGCCATACAAATAAGCGAAGTTATCATCCGCCAGCACCTGCGTCAGCCCGGCGGCAGTATTCAGTTGGCAGTGTGTTACCACTTCGTTGTCCCTTTCTGGCCGATTCGACCACTCAGGTCAGCGGCAATATGCTGGTCGCTGGATGGGCAGCAACATTGCTGGTGCGTAACAGCCCGGCAAAGCAGTGCAACCAGTGTAAAGGTATGTGCGGGTTACAGGGAGGAGCGAGAAATGGTTTATTTGCCCAAAAGATATTTGAACACCCCACTCTCGGTGGCAAACCATAACGCGCCATCCGACGCCTGGAGGATATCCCGACCCATGTAAAAAGGCAGGCCAACATACTGTGTCCACTCGTTGCCATCGAAGCTCACTAACGCTCCCCCATAGCCATTTTGGTTATCCATACCACCAACCCATACTTGCCCATCCCGCGCTATCAACAAACTCATTGGTGAGGGAAAGCTGCCGTATAATGCCGGATATCGATAATTTGTCCAGCCACCATCCTCGAAACGCGTCATCCCCTGACCCTCCGCCAGGAACCAGATGGCCCCATCTGGAGCCGCCGCTACATGCAATACTGGGGTTTCTCCAGGCCAGAACAGGGTAGTAGGATATAGCTGCCAGGTTTCTCCATCGAGCCTGGCAAGGCCTCTATCTGTGCCGCTCCACAAGACCCCATTCGCATCAAGCTCGATATCCCAAACTTTCAAACCCTCGATGCCTTTGTTGTAGGTTCTCCACTGCCCGGCAAAGAACTGCAGCACCCCAGCCATTTCTCCATTCCTTTGGGGCGCATAAGTACTGAACCATATCGCGCCGGCTGCATCACATGCGATGGAAGTAATATTGCCGTTATTGCTTTCATAGGTCTGCCAGCTCGTCCCATCAAAACTCGATATCCTGCTGGAATCGTGGATTGCCCACACCGTACCTTGCGCATCAACAGCGATGAGACGTGAGTAATTTTCTGCCAGCCCATCCTCAACAGTGTACTTCGTCCAGGTGCTGCCATCGAAATGAAAGACACCGTCCGATATGGCTACCCATAATGTGCCATCCGGGGCTAAAGCGATACTGCGCACTTCAGCCCCGGTGGGACCGGCTTCAGAATAGCTGACATACTCGATCCATTGGCTGGGATCATATTCGACCAGGCGATGGGGATGCGAAGTCTCCGTGGGCGGCCTGGTAGCGGTTGGCGAAGGTGATTGAGTAGGAAACGTAGAAACAGAAGGGGATAAGGTTAGCGTTGAGGTAGGCGGAGTTTTTGTGTGCGGAGGCGGCGTCACTGTCGGTGCCGCAGGGCTTGCCAGGCTGCTCACAGGGGCATGAGTTTGAGTAGGCAGTATCTGTTCCTGTGGTAACTGCAAACGACAGGCTGCCGATGAGAGCAATATCCCCAAGAGGATGAACGAAATCATTCCTCGTAAATATTTGCGATCAGTCACAACCGGCCTCCATCTTCTAATTTCCACTTTGCCTCCATAGCGGCTGCTGCCCTGGAGCAGAATCATTGACATGGAGGATCAATATTTGTGAAATTATGTGTGGAACGTTATCGATTGACCTGGTATCACCCCAATCCTGGTAGTAACCTAGTCTTCCTCGACCCCGATCAACTACACGAGGTTTTTTAATTTCTGTTTGACACTCATTCTTCGGCTGATAACCAAGACCATAATATGTTTGGGTACCCCAACCAACTACGACAGCGACGTGATCCCAAGGATTTCCATTGAGTGGCGCGTCCAGATAATCATAAAAAACCAAATCTCCTGGTTGGATATTGTTATGATATTTCTCAAGGTATGAAACCCATGCATCATCATCTTGAAAAGTTCCATTCGTTCTGGCGTTGCCGGCAAAGCTTGGTATGGTTCCGCTGTATGCCGGCAATGCTGTTCCTAAGTAATTATTTTTTAGGAAACTGAGAAGGGGATCTGTCTGATACCATTCTTCCAAATGGAGTTTAGCACTATATTGGTAGTCCGTTTGTGTTGAATAGTACATGAATGACTTCCAACCTCCTAACTCTTCCTCTTCCCAAACATTATAGTTCCAAAAATACGCTCCTGGTCCCAATCCAAGTCGGTATCGCAACTTCTTTATCCAGGGGATCATTATCTCATCTGTACCTTCATCGATCCTTATTATTTTTGGATCCGTTAAGCTATGTCGTGGATCTACAATACCTCCCGCCCACAAAGTCTGTGATGCGAAATCGGCGCAGTCGGACCACCGCTGCCCTCCTTGTAAAAAATTATAGTGTCCTGGTGGAGGGTCTATTTGAGCCGCCCAATCCAGAGCATATTGCTTGGCTTTCGATCTACTGTAAAAACCACTTGGGTCAACAAACCTTAATGGGTTGGCAGCCGCATAGAGATAAAGATTGGCCTCCAGGCGAGTTGGATCTATCTGGGTAAACCGGCCCGTACCCTGCGAATAATACCTGCCCCGTAAGTAGATCAAGCGCGCATCCTGGGCTTCTCCCGCAAAACCGAAATCGCTCACCCCGCTCCCCGAACTCCCCAAGACAACCCCATACGGCTCATACCCCCTTGCCAACGTCACTACCCCGTCCCCATCCACTAACTGGCGCACACTGCCCAGCGCGTCGCCCAGGAAGTAGCCGGTGCTGCTTTCGCCTTGCTGCGCAATGCGCCCCAGGCCATACAGGTAGGTGCCAATGTCATCCGCCAAGGCTTGATAAAATCCCACACTCATCGCTTTCAGGCCGCCTTATCGATATTCCTCAACTTCGTACCGATTATCTGTCCCAGTCAAATGGATCTCTAGGCATTGTATCTGGTTGATCGGAATTTAGCGTTGGATTTGTGGTAAGAACCAATTGGGACCAAAGTGAAGCGTCGAATTCGTCATCACCCATCGGAGTAAAATAAAGAATATTCGCAATCCAACAATCTCCACCCACGGCTACTTCAGCTTGGATTCCACGATTTAACCACACTACGGACCGATAACCAGCACCATAAATACTACTCCAACCTACTAGCTCTGGACGGCCATACAAACTCTTTGCTTCATGCAGTGTTCCTGGCAATTCATCAGTATGAAACTCAACCGTAGATTTCGAAAACTCGATTCCAATTATTTTGTTCTTGGCAAGCCAAAATTTTGGCCAATCTTCAAGCTGGTAGCGATACACACATGCTAAAGGCTTCCCTACATTCGTGGGCCAAGGGAACACAGATTTTGGCTTTCCCAGCTTCGCCACAAGATCCTGCTCGGTGGAATATCCAACCGTCATACCCAACCAGGACCAACCGGGATACTTTCCGATACCCTGATCCTCTTCGGCATAACATTGGCCCGGCGTCATCATAACCTCCTCTGTAGATACAGACTGGGAACAAGCAGATAAAACGAGCGAGAAAATTGCCAACACAATTATCTGATATAGCAATCTACTTTTGCTCATCTGACCTCTGATTGACTGACAAATCTTAAGTAACCTCGGTACAGAGGTTAGAAAGGATGGCAATGGGTTGAGCGGCTTGGCGTTTTGAAGCAAAGGCAGGATAAGGATCTGGCCCAGGCTCAAGCCAAAAAAGA
>JBFMFR010000079.1:0-16317 GCA_040752025.1 Chloroflexota bacterium
CTTTTTTCGGACAATAAAGTGTGTTCCAGTCCATTGTGGCATCCTCGATTGGCACAGTATGCCTTCAAGGATACGCCAATTTTTCAGATTTCGATTACCTCATCAAGTCAAATGAGGGACAACACCGAAAAAAGCAACCAGATAGATAATGCACAATGAAACAAGAATAACAAGAAAAATAACAAGCAAACTGTTTGCTGCCAGTGAATTGCTTGAAAGCCATTGAAGAAATTCGTTCATATTTCTCCTCCATATGAAACAACTGCCAAATGAATTACATAATCTCGGTATGAAGATCAACCTAGCTCACGCAAAACCTGATCTAGTCGGGTGGCAATATCACCCTTACCTCATTACCCATAATAATACGCATTTTCTCCCGGAAGTCAACAACGCCGGCAATTGTCTGGTAAAAAGATCATCCGCAGATGCACGCAGATTGGCACAGATTTTCTTCATCCTAAATCATCGAAGGCGGCCATCGCTTGATCACAATCGATTGGCGCCAGGTAAAGGACAACGCCATAGCCCCCATTGATATGGGCAATGCCGCTTGATTCTTCTATCTGGATACCTGCTTGCGATAACTTCCGATAGATATCAGCTAAAGCCCCCGGTTTTTCACCACCTGTGATAATGACCGCCGAGTAAGGGCCATCCAGTTGTAATCCCGCCTGCTTAGCCCCAGCAGTCATCTTGGAGCTTTCTTTAGGAAAGAGCGTGAACTGCGTACGATTCTGTTCAAGAGGAACTGCTTTATAGGCAAGGAAGTCAACCCCAGCATCTGCAATGGTTGTCAGCAATTTCGAACCTTCGGCAATATTGCCTTGAACGGCTATATTGTAATATTCGACTTTTCTATGAATCAGTGTCATGAGGTTTTCCTTTCTGGCGGTCCAACGATTGGCTTAGCTACCAGGGCGGGTGGCGCTAATTGGACTCGATTCTACCGCATAATCCGTCTTTCGGAATGTGGGTGGAACACGAACGAAATACGGCAGGCTTTAGCTGCCCTCGGGCGCACGCCATGCGCCCCTGCCGCGATAAAAAATCCGTGAAACCCGTGGGAATCTGTGTCTTATTCCTGGATCGCCCGCAGATGTACGCAGATTCTCGCGGATTCTTTTTTATCTGCGGAAAGTTGTACGAGTATGCTAAGGCGAAAGGGGTATCCCATAGATGTACACCACACCATCCTCGCCGCCAACGGCCAACAGCCTGCCGTCGGGCGAGAAATCCAGGGCGGGGCCGCCTGAGGCCAGGAGGCCCAGTGCCTGGCCGCTGTTTAGATCGTACAGGGTGATATCTCTCCCGTATGAGGTCGCCAGCAGGCGGTTATCCGGCGAGATGGCAAAGCGCTCCACGGGATCACGGCCTTTTACCCGGATTACCAGGCGCTGCCCGTTGACTTTCCACACTTCGAAGCGGCCCTCGTCATCTCCAAATGCCAGCAGTTGGCCATCGGCTGAGAAGCGTGGAGTCGGGCTGCCCATAAGGGTTTTGATTTCCCAAAGATTGGCGATAGGGGTAAGCTTGGGAGCATTGAGTAGGGCGATCCCTTTATTTGTCGAAGCAGCCAGCCAGGACGCGGTTGGAGAAAAAGTAAGGGGAGTATACTTGTAGCCAGGTTGGCGAGGATCGAATACCTGGGTAGTTTTCTCTTTCAAATCGATGATTTCGCTGGGGCATTCGTACCTCTGGAATGCAAGATAGCGATTGTCGAATGAAAGGCTGATGGTCATAACCCAATCATATTGGCATGGTGAAGCAAACACCTGCTGCTGCTCTTCCCCTGTAGACCACAGGTAGACCTGGCCATCGAATGTGCCGGCAGCGATCCATGCTCCATCCTCGGCATAATCCAGAACGTTGATGGCATTGCTGGAATAGGGTTCTGAAAGGTTCACCGGCTGCGTCTTGAAAGCGCGTGAGACGTTGCCGTCTTGCAAGCTGCGCCACCAGACTTTGCCATCTCGGGATCCGATTGCCAGTGAACGCCCATCCGGCGCGAAGGCCAGGTCGTTGACCGGGCCAGCGTAATTATCTAATACGTAGACCGCCTGGTTGCCCTGAGATAGGTAAAATGAGGCCGTATAGCGCCAGGTCGCCAGCGTATTGCCAGGTGGAGAATAAGTAACATACCAGCTTTGTGTAGGCGTGACGCGCAGTAAGGCGCCGTCCTGAAGCCGCCATTGGTGCAAGAGGCCAAAACCATTCAAGGCGGCCAGCTTCTGCCCATCGGGGCTGAAGGCCAGGCCGGTGACCACGTATTTGCCCGGCCCGCTGAGCTGCGCCGGGCTTTTGGGCGGCGCGGCGCGCACTTTGAGAGCGGCGCCGCCTTGCGGCGCTTGCATGTAAAAGGTTTGCCACAGGCTGCCCGTGCTGACTCGCCAGATCTCGATGCGCATATCCCAATTTTGGTTGTTCTGCAAGGCCAGCAGCTCTCCGTCTGGCGAAAGGGCGATTGGATCCCGAAAATAAGCTGTGGAGGCGATCTGCTGCGGGTTTGACGGATCGCCTGCGCGCCACAGCATGACCTGCAGGTCGCGCACGCTTACCCAGGTCTGGCCGTCTGCCGAGAAGATCAGTTCTTCTGCTCCACGCGAAAATGTCTCGAGCAGTTGGCCGGTTTGTACGTTCCAGGAATAGGTCTTTTCATACTGCCTGCCTTCCTGGGCTTCGTCCGATGCAAACACACGGCTTTCGTCCGGCGTAAAGGCGATGACTAAAACGGAGTACCCATTGGTTTGCAGGCTGCGGAATAACTGCCCGGATTGCAGGTCCCAGATCTCCACACAGCCATCTGCCCCCTCCTTTGCCAGGTAGTGTAAGCTGCTCGAAATCGCCAGGGGCAGCCGCAGCCGCTCGAAGGGTACAAAGCGGATCAGCTTGTAGCCGTCATCGGCGGCGTAAAAATAAACTCCCTGGTTTGTGGCGACAGCTATCTGGCTCCCGTCCGGAGAGTAGGCCAGGGTGATGATCTCGCCCTTTCCCCAGCGGCCCAGCTCGCTGAGTTCGAGCAGGTTTTCGGGGGCGATGACCGCCAGGTTTTCCGGAAGCGGCGTGCCATCGCGAGCCAGCGGCAGCTTTGCCTCGCTAAGCGACCTGGGAAGTGCAGGCACCGGTGTACGCGTGGGTATCCGTGTTTGGGTTGGCGCGAGTCCCTTCCCCGGGGTCTCGGCAGTAGGTTTGCCTGGCGTGCGGGTTGGCAACCCCGTCGTTTGTTTTGGGGTGGCGCTGGCAGTGGGGGATGCCGGGGGTGGGCTGGTGGTAAGTGTAACCGCCCCGGCTGCTTCCCGGTTCACGGTGGGCGTTTGCGCTGCTGGAGCAGGTTTGCAGGCGCACAGGATGAGCGCCAGGATGGGAAGGCAGATCATTGTAATACGCATAAAGGCCAGGTAAAGCTCCGAAAGCCCCAGGTTTTCTAAGTCGGTTCGTTCGCCCAAATGCTTAGTGCATATTCCCAGACTGCGCGCACCTGGGGTTTTAGCTGCAGTTTTGGAAAAAGTTTCCTCAGTTCCGCCAGGGATTTATATTGCCAGATATCCTCGTAGCGGGCGGACTCCAGCAGGCGCGCCACCAGCCAGGCTTTTTGTTCTTCGTTTTCCCCATCTAAAATCGTGCGCACATCAGCCTCGGTGAGATCATAATCCCAGATGAAGTAAGGCGTTTGCGAAGCGCTCATGCTTACATTTTATCATGTTCCATTGGCCTGAAAGTGGATTGTGAAAAGAGGCGAAGTCGCGTATACTTCGACCAGAAAAAAAGAACTGGAGAGAAACAAATGAAACACGAAATTCAGATCGGCACGCCAGAAGACCTCGAAGAGATCTGGCCGGGCTCGTACCAGCTTTTTTCCTGGTTGGAATACGCGGTTACGATTCCAAATGCAATGTTCTTGATTACGACTCGCAAAGCCAACGGGGCGCCGAATGCCTGTCTGCACTCCTGGGGATTCCTGGTGGGCGACCGGGATCACTATACGTCGATCCTGGGCGTGTTGGACGATTATCACACCTACGAAAACATCCTGCGCGAAGGGGAATGGTGTCTCAATTACCCGTCGGTGGACGATTATAAGAAATGCTTCGAGACGATCTTTGTCAACGAGGCCGATAATGATGAGATCAGCGAGGCGGGTCTGACGGTGGAATCGGCCCAGGTTGTGCGAGCGCCGCGCATCACTGAATGTCCAATCAACATCGAGTGTCGATTGGAATGGCGCCGCCCGCTGTATGAGGGCAGCCAGTGGCATATTATGGCGGGGCGAGTGGTGCACGTGGCGATGGATGAAAGAGCGCTGGCACACGATCCAACGGAACGAATGAAAAATATGCGGCTGATGTACAATATCCGCGGGACGCTCAATCCCGTCAGCGGTGAGATGCACGGCCCAAACAGCCTGGGATTGATTGCTGAAGTCATCCGGGCCTTCGACCCGGGCGCCGAAAGTAGCTGAGGTACTTTATAGCTTTGTGCGGATGACTTTCACCACGATGCCTGAAGCGGTGGGGTCAACGCAACGCACAAACTCGGTTGTTATCCCCTCGGGATCGATGACTTTCTCGTAGGGCGTGTCTTTATATTTCCATCGCAGGGTCTTGCCTGCACTGAGCGCTTCGATGATGCCGCGCAGGCTGTCTCGCAGCCAGGGGCACAGTTTTTCGGCATCTTCCGGATAGGAGAACCTCTGGCCGACCTGGTAACTCTTTTCCCCATCTCCGCCGTACATCCAGGCGCAGATGCCTTCTTTGACGACATCGGGATAGATGATCGTGTCCCCGGCTTTTTGCAGTTGGCCGCCTTTGCCCTCGTAAATCTCGATCTCGATCTTATAGTCGCTCATTGTCTTGCTCCTTACAATTTGCGGGCAGATCAGTATCGCCCGATCCAGCGCCGTACAGAACGTTTGTAGGCCAGGTACTCATCCCCAAATGAAGTTTCCAACAGGGATTCTTCGTGAGGAATCACACGGAATGCAAACACAGCCCACAGAAGCAATAGCACCACGCAGACTGCCGGGCTTCCATAAAAGACCACCCATCCGAACCATGCGAAAAGGCCGGAAACGTACATCGGGTTGCGAGAAATCTGGTATGGCCCATCGGTCACCAGGTGGGGCGGAGAAAAGCCGACCCGCACCGCGGCGCGGTAGCTGCGGTAATGGAACACCAGGCACCAGGCGTACAACCCGATGCCAATGGCGACGGCGACCAGCCCGGTGAGGTTCCACCAGGCGGGAGCCTGTGCAGACCAGCCGAAGCGCGGACCTGCCAGGGAAGCTGCCCAGGGTAGAAATACCTGGATGACCAGGACAATGAATGCCCAGACAAAAGGGACTGCCGGCTTCGGAAGGAACAATCCACGGCGACGATTTCTTCCCGGATTCATCATATTGACCTCACTAAGCCTCATTATAGTCCCTTTTGCTGCTTGCCTTCATACGGGCATGGATGAGTCTTTCGATGTCGAAAGGCTGCGGGCCATCCTGAAAAAGCATTTCAACCTGGCCTGGAAGTATCGTTTCTTCTTCCGCGAGTACGCCGCTCTGCTGCACAACGACGCGCAGTTGAGCAAGCGCTTCGGCGAAGTGCAGGAACAGCGGCTCTCGCAGCAGGAAGCGCTCATCCGTCTGCTGGCAGCCGGGCGTGGAGGCGGGGCCGCTCCCGATCCAAAGGAAATCCGCAACGTGGCGCTCATCGGCTGGGTGCTGGGGAACACCTGGCTGTCGTACGTCGAAAGCACGGGCAGGAAGATCGACTCAGCCGCGTTCGATGGAGCCGTCGAGATAATGATCCTGCCGTATAAGCCATACCTGCCGGAATAGAGACGGCGATCAAGGCAGATATCGAAGCATCAGGAGATCAAGCAAGACCATGAAAACGTACCTCAAGCTCGAAGAGCTCTTTATGTTTGCACTGACTATCTTTCTTTTCTCGAAGTTTGGACTTTGCCTGGTGGTGGTACCCCTTGCTACTGTTCGCGCCGGATCTCGGCATGATCGATTATCTCGCCGGCCCGCAAATCGGCGCGGGGACGTATAACTTCGTTCACTTCAAGGGGTTGGGACTGGGCGTGTACGTTTTGGGAATTGTGATGGTGAACCCGCCCCTGCAATTGGCAGGGTTGATTCTATTTGTGCTTGTGCTTACTCTATCTTGGCAGGCGGAGGCGTTTGGGCGGATGGAAGGGTGAAGGTAAAGGTGCTGCCCTGGCCGGCGCCGGGGCTGTGCGCCCAGATGCGCCCGCCGTGGGCTTCGACCAGGTGCCTGGCGATGGTCAGGCCGATGCCGCTGCCGCCGCCGCTGGCGCGCGAGCGCGAGGGGTCCACCCGGTAGAAGCGCGTGAACAGATGCGGCAGGTGTTCGGCGGGGATGCCCACGCCGGTGTCCTCGACCGCCACCTGCACCTCGGCGCCCTTCAGGCTGGCGCGCAGGTTGACGCGCCCACCGGCGGGCGTGTATTGCAGGGCGTTGCCCAGCAGGTTGAGCAGCACCTGCTCCAGACGGCCGGCGTCGCTCGTTACGGGAGGCAGGTTGGCGGGCAGATCGGTTTGCAGCGAGACGCCTTTCTCGGTGAAGGAGCGCTCCAGGCGCTGGACGGCTGTCTGCGCCAGGCTGGAGATGCTCAGGGGCTGGCGCTGCAATTCGTAAGCCCCGGCCTCCACCCGGCTGAGCTCCTGCAAATCCTCTACCAGGCGCTGCATGCGCTGCGCTTCGCCGTGGATCTGCTGGAAGGTCTCCGGGTCAGGGGGCAGGACACCATCGATCAGGCCTTCCAGCGAGCCCTTGATGGCGGTGAGCGGGGTGCGCAGCTCGTGGCTGACGTCTCCGATGAGCTGGCGGCGCATATCTTCGATCTGCTCCAGGCGGGCAGCCATCTGGTTGAAGGCCTGGGCAAGCTGGGCGAGTTCGTCGTAGTCGGCTGGCGGGCCGTCCGGCGTGCACACGCGCTGCTCGTAATGGCCCTCGGCGATGCGCTGGCTGACTTTCTTCAGGGATTGGATCGGGGCGGTTACCTGGCGGCTGACCAGCAGGCTGGCGGCCAATGCGGCCAGCACGGCGGCCACGGCAGCCAGGGCCAGGGCTTCGTTCACGCCCGAGCGGAAGCTGGCGAACAGGTCTGCTTCCAGGTTCTGGGCTCCACCCATCATCATGCCCATCATGCGGCTCATCGCCAGCAAGTGGCGGTCGAAGACGCGGGGGATGACGGCTTCCACGGTGAAAGTCAGGACCAGGGCGCCTACCAGGATCACGACCAGGTAGGACAGGAACAGTTTGAACGCCAGGTGGCGGTGCAGCGCTTTCCACATGGCTTCAGGCCCTTTCGTCGTCGAAGCGGTAGCCCACGCCGCGCACCGTGGCGATGCACTCCCCGGCCTGGCCCAGCTTCTGGCGCAGATGGCCGATGTGCACATCCACCACGCGCATCTCTCCAAAGTAATTGGCCCCCCACACCTTTTCCAGGAGCTGCTCTCGGCTGAGCACGATGCGGCGGTGCTCGGCCAGCGTCTTGAGCAGGTCGAACTCGATGGCGGTCAGCTCGACCAGTTGGCCGCCCACCCAGGCCTGCCGGCTGGCCGTGTCGATGCGCACGTGCTGGAAGGCGAGCACGTGCGCCGATTGGGTCCCCCCGCCCTGCAAGCGGCGCAGGGCGGCTTTCACCCGGACGGTCAGCTCACGCGGGCTGAAGGGCTTGGTGACGTAATCGTCGGCGCCGACCGACAGGCCAACCACGCGGTCGGTTTCCTCGGTTTTGGCGGTGAGCAGGATGACGTACACGTCGGACTCGCGGCGCAGGCGGGTGAGCACTTCCAGGCCGTCCAGACCCGGCAGCATGATATCCAGCACAACCAGGTCGGGCTGGAAGGCGCGCGCGGTTTGCAGGGCGCCCGGCCCATCTGCAGCCGTCAGCACCTCGTAGCCTTCCTTGCGCAGGTAGGAGGTCACCAGGTTGGAGATGGAAGGTTCGTCATCGACGACCAGGATTTTGGCATTTGCCATGTTTTCCTTCGTTAGAGAGCGTGCTCATACCTCGATGCGAAAATTGCGCATCATGCCGCTGTCTTCGTGCTCCAGGTTATGGCAGTGGTAAAGATACACACCTGGAAAGCCCTCAAATTTTACCAATATTACCACGCGCTCGCCGGGCAAAACCAGCACAGTGTCTTTCCAGCCTTCATCCACGAACCCGGCGCTGAGGGTGGCATATTCACGCTGGTAGCCGCGCTCGACCTGGCGTTCGATCACCTGGAACTGCACGGCGTGCAGATGCATAGGATGCGGTTCGCCTGCGCCGCCCATCATCATGCCCATCCTGCCGCCGCCCAGGTTGGCGAACTCCCAGGTCTCCATGCTGCCCAGGCGCACCACCTCATCTTTAGCAACTTCATCCATCACAAAAGTGCGCCCGTTGAGGCTGTGGGTCATGTGCTGCATCGCCAGGGCGATGCGCCGCTGTTTCTCGGCGGCCTGCGGCGCGTAGAACCCGGGGTCGGAAAGGCGCGGCGGCAAGGGTTGATCGGCCGCGCCGGGGCGGTCGATGCGCACGCGTAAGACTTCCAGTGGGGCGCCGTTCGGCAGGCTGCCGCCGATCATCATGCTGCCCATCCCGCCGCTGCCGGTCGAGAACGCCAGGCTCTTCAAGCGCAGCTCTTGCCCGGGCGAGTAGGCGCTGAAATCAGCCCACAGCTCAACGCGCTCGCCTGGGGCCAGGGTGATATATTCGCGACTCACCGGCTTTTCCAGCAAACCGCCGTCTGTAGCGATGACCGTCAGCGGGCTGTGATCATCCCAGGCGAGCTTGTAGATGCGGGCGTTGGAGCCGTTGAGCAGGCGCAGGCGGTAGGGCTGGGCTGCCACTGAAAGCGCATTGTGCATCTGGCCGTTGACCAGGATGCGCTCGCCGAAGAAGCCCGTCATCGGATTGGGCGTATAGATCAACTGGTTATCCTGGTCGAAGGTGCGATCCTGGATGACCAGCGGCAGGTCGAATTCGCCGGAGGGCAGCCCGGCAGCCGCGTCTTCTTCATCGGAGACGATCAGCAGCCCGGCCAGTCCATAATAGACTTGCGGGCCGGTCAACCCGTGGGGATGCGGGTGGAACCAGTATGTTCCGGCCCGGTTGAGCACTTTGAAGTGGTATTCGTAGCTTTCACCCCCTGAAATGGCGTAGCGGGGGTGGCCATCCATTTCCTCTGGAACGTGCAGGCCATGCCAGTGGATCGTGGTGGGCTGACGGTCGGATGCCGGCATGTCGTTGCGGAAATGCACGCGCAGTTCCTGGCCGCGCTGCAGGCGCAGGATCGGGCCGGGATAAGCCTCGGTCAGGGTTTGATAGGCGTTGCGATCGCCCTGGACCACCTGTCCCTGGTACTGCCAGACGCGCGTGGCCGGGCCGGGCAGGATGTTCACCTCGCCCGGCGCAGTGCGCAGGTCGATCTCGAGCGGGGCAGCCGGCGCCAGGGTGGGTAAAGTGGGTTGGAGCGATGCAGGTGCGCCGGGTGTTGTCCCGCCCGGCAACGCTGGCGCGAGCTGGTCGGGCCAGCGCGGGCTGCACGCCGCCAGCAAGAGCGCCCCGCTTCCCAGGCCGGCCAGGCGCAAGAAATCTCGCCGAGTGAGGATTGGAAGGGATTTCATGGTGCGGCAGGCGCGCCACAAAATGTGCAGGCTCGATCGCCTGGGTTGACTGCCTGGTGACAATAACGGCAAAGGTGCGCCTTGAGCGCAGAGCCGCAGCGTGGGCGCCAACCAAAGTTTGGCGATACGGGGTTTGTGCAGGTTGGGCAGGTGAGGTGCTCAACAAGCTGCGCTTGGGGCGCGGGCGGCGGCGATGGCTGCGCCAGCGCGGCTGCCAATGGGAGCATGAACCGGGATAGATTTGGCCCGCAGCACATGGGGAACCTGCTTCAGGATAGTGTCTGCCCGCAGTACGGGCAGGTGTTCCAATCGGCTTGAGCCGGCCGGCTGCAATTCTGGCAGGCGCGCCCGCTGGCTTGAGAGACTGCCGGCTGAGCGGCGTTATTCGAGCGGATCAGGGTATTGACCAGGGCGACCACGCCGACGACGAGCAGCGTGAAGATCGCCGCCGGAATGAGCCACATGAAGAGCATGCCTGCCCAGCCCAGGGGGGGCATGAAGCCAAAGCCGTGGCCCATCATGCCATATCCGCCCATCATGCCGCCATAGCGCCACAGGTTCGAAATCGTCCACACGGCCGATAGCGCCAGCAAGAGCACGGCTGCAACGGCCAGGATCCAAAAGATCGTCTTCTTCATTGTCTGCCTCCAGAGAACGCTTTATCTCAATACCAGGATACCGCAGGTTTATGTCGATTTCATGAAGGATCGATAAACTCTGGATAAAGAACGCGCCTATTTACCGCAAAGCCGCGAAGAGCGCAAAGAAAGACTGGAAAAACTTTTAGCAGCAAGCCGGAATTGAGATTCTGGCATCCTCAGACAATAACTTGCATTCCTTAGCGTTCCTGGCGCCTTTGCGGTGAAAAGCCTGGTTTGGTCAAGCTCCGATTGACTGGCACAGAATCAGCGGAGATCTGCGTCCTGTTCTTGATTCGGATAGCCAACCAGGTAGGTGAAGACGAAGACCGGCGCGCCGGTCTCGGCCTGGCCGATCTCCCAGGTGTAGCCGGGACAGTCGAGCGAGGCGGTCAGCTCGCGCAGCGCCTGGGGCGAGTAGACCCGCAGCAGCGAGACGATCCCATCCCAGCAGGTAGCCAGGGGGACGAGCGGCAGCAGGTAGGTCCACAAGAAGCGCCACAGGCGGCGGGGCTTGATCCAGGGAGTGAGCAGCAGGTAGCTCAACGGTGTGACCTCGGGAGTGAGCAGCAGGAGCAGCCAACCCAGCGGCGGCTTGAGGTCGGCTTCGACGATGGCGATGGCGGCGCGCTGGTTGGCGGCGCCCTGCAGGATGGCACGCGCCTGCTCGGGCCTGAAGTGGTGGAAGCCTTCGAAGAGCGTGCGCATGCCCTTGAGGTGCGCGGGCACGTGCAGGGCGTCCACCGGCTCGGCCAGGTACTGGATGCCCTGGCGCGAGTCGCCGGCCCACTTTTGGAGCGCCTCGGGGCTGGGGTACTTGTCGGTCAGGCTGACGGTCACCGGCCAGCCGGCCTGGGCCAGTTGCGCTTGCAGGCGCAGCCAGGGCCCGCTGCCGCCCGAGCACAGATCGATGATCTCCTTTGTACCGGCGTGCTGCATGGCCTTGACGAAGAGCGGCGCCAGGCGCTGGTACGCCGGGCTGAGCGTGGCGACGAACTGCAAGTAATCGGTCTGGATGCGCCGGAAGGTTTGCGGGTACCAGGGCTGGTCGGTGAACTCGAACAGGTGGATGCGTCTCATGATGTGACCTGTCTCCCAAAATGGCGTTTAGATAGCAAGATGGCGAGCAGGGTGAGCGCCAGCGGCAGCCCCACGAAGGGCGCCAGGTGGGCCCCCTGGAGGGGTACGTTTTTCAGGATGTCCATCTCGGTGGGTGGGAGGCGCACCAGCGCCAGGATTTCAGCGAAGCTGGATCGCAGCAGGGTGGTGAGGGTCGAGGCGGTGAGCAGGCCGAAGTAGGCGAGCGAGCCCCACCAGGCCCAGGCTTTTCGCTGGGAAACGCCCCAGGCCAGTAAGGCCAGGCACAGGATCGAAACGTCCAGGGCCAGGATGCCGTTCAAGCCGTTCAACCATGCGCCGAACAGCGGGTACAGGCCGTTGAAGAACAAGGGGAAGTGCAGGGCGATGACGTAGCCGCTGAAGAGCAGGGTCAGCACCAGCACCGGCATGGGCAGGCGCTCGAGCCAGGAGGGGTTTGGGTCTTTGCTTTCGAAGGCCTGGCGGATGGTTGCCCCCTGGTAGAAGCGGATCAGCAGGCCGGGCAGGGCCAGGTAGGCCAGCACCGCTGCCAGGAGGGCCAGCAGCGCCGCCGCCGGGGTGGGGTCTTTGAAGCTCAGCAAAACCAGGAAGACCACCACCAGCGGGGCGCCGACGATCCAGGCGCACCACATCAGGGCGATGGCCCAAAGCCGCGCCCAGCGTTGCAGCCGCAGGTGGGCGATTCCCAGCGGGATGAGCAGCAGGGCGATGAGCTCGTAAGCGATGACCTGCCAGGCGATGATGGCGAAGACCAGCGAGCCGAAGCCGAAACCCTCGAAGTAAAAACGGCCGCCCTGGGAAAACAGGTAGAAGCCGTAGGCCTCGGCCGGCCCGTAGAGCGCGGCGACCAGGCCGGCCAGCAGCATCAGGACGCCGAGGATGGGTAAAAAGCGGGGGGTGTTGATGGATTTGAACAACCGAAATCAGTCCTCATCTTTCGATGCGATGCGCTTCTCCAGCGCGGCCAGGCGCTGCTCCAGTTCTTTCTTGTTCTGGTTGGATTTGTAGGTCAGGTAAGCCAGCAGCAGGGCCAGCGGGCCGCCTGTGCCCAGGATGACCACCAGGTTCTTCCCGAGCCAATCTGCCAGGCGGGCGGAGAAGGGCCGGTCGACCACCTCGACGTTGCGGGTCAGGCTCTTGACCAGGATTTCGAGCTTCTCGCCGCCGTATTCGGCTTCGCCGTACAGCCGCAGAGTCAGCTTCTGGCGGCCTGTGGCTTTGGCCAGGATGTCCCAGGTCCAGGTGGCCGAGTCGCTGTCGTAGAAGTACCTGCGCCCATCCTCCTCGCCGGAAATGCTGATCACTTCCGAGGCGGCGCTCAACTCGGCGCGCACCACCGGGTAGACCTTGACGGGGAAGTACACCACCAGCCGGGCCGGGTCATCGGGCGAGACTTCGATATCCACGTTGCTGGCTTCGATGTGCGGCACCGGGTCCAGGCTGGCGACTTGCTGCTGCTGGCGCACTTCGACCACCACGACTTCCCCCTGCCCGATGCGCAGCTCTTGTGGATAGTTCATCACCAGCTCGCCGTTCTCCTCCACGGGCGCGGGAGTGCGTTGGGGCGTGGGCTGGGATTGCGCTGGGGTGTGTTGGGCGGCAACGGTGGCCTCTTGCCTGGCTTGTAGAGTTGCATGGACCGCAGCGGCCACTTCCGTTTCAGAAGTATTCTCCTGGCCTGTGAGACCCCAAAAACCCACCATCATTGATAACAGCAAAATAGCCAAGATCAACAGGCTGACGGATAGCAGGACCAAAATACGGAATCTACTGGCTGAACTGGACATAGGCGCCATCCTTCAAAGCTGCTCTCGACCGCCAGGGAAAGGCCCCTGCCGGTGGGCAGCCTGTCCCCATTGTAGAGCAGATGAGGGGTGGAGTCAAGCGTTCCGATATCAAGGCAGGATTAATCGCCCGCAGGGTTGAGGATGCGCTTTATGCTAAAGGAAGGCCAGATATGGCTGATATGGGTTCGTCGCGTGTGGCGGTATGACGTGGTGCTCTCCGTTCAGGACGCGCCTTGCGATCCACTCACAAAACTCGTCGAATGGCTCGTTGAAATCTGCCATCTCGGCCAGCGAAAAATAGGCGGCTTTGTCTGTTTCCTGGTTGTCCGGTTTGGGTTCGCCGCTGATAGGGTGGCATAGGAAAATGATGTAGAGGCGTGCTTCCCCTCGGCTGCTATGATTCTGGATACCCAATAGCCCCTCCACCTTGACGATGACGCCCGCCTCCTCTTGCGTTTCGCGGATGGCTGCCAACTCTGGTGGTTCGAGAGACCCGTCGGGCCTGTTGCCTTCCACAAAGCCCCAGGGCAGACTCCATTTGCCTTTCAAACCGCCATAGGTTTGCCTTACGAAAAGGATTTTGTTCTTGTGGAGTACCACAGCGCCCACGCAAAGCGTGAGGCGGGGCGGAGAGAAGGTTTTTTGATGGGTATTCATTTTGCTTGCATGAACTCCAGCAGGATGGGCAGGACGGTGTCGATCTCGTAGAAGACCTGCCCGTGATCCAGGCCCTCGAGCAGGCGCGCCTGCACTTTCGTCCCCGCCAGGGCCTCCCGGTATTCGGCGTAGCTATCCATGACATTGGGGTCTTCCGCGCCCACCAACCACAGCGTTGGGCAGCGGAACCCGGCCGGGTCGACGGCCGGCCACCCAGCCATGGCCGGGCCCCAGCCCAGCATGGCGGCCACGTTGACATTGGCCAGGAGCTCCCGGTCTCGCTCGGAGAGCGAGTCCAGATCCAGGCGTCCCTCGGCCTGCGCCTGCAAGATGGGCGGCCAATGTTCGCAGAAGGCGAGCACTTCCTGGCGTATTTTCTCAGTAGCTCCTGGGCCCAGCACGGCGCTCATCAGCGCCAGCCGGTCGATGCGCTCGGACTGGATGCCCAGGTAGCGGCTGATCTTGCTGCCGTAGGAGATGCTCCACAGGCTGAAGCGCTGCGCACCGCAGGCATCGGCCACGGCCAGGATATCCTGGTGCTGCTTGGCCAGGGTATAGTCGGCCGGGTCGCTGGACAGGGCGCTCTCGCCGTGGCCGCGCAGGTCGAGGGTGATGACGGTGAAGCGGTCGCGCAGGCGCTCGACGTAGCCGGCCTCCTGCCAATCCAGGCGCGAGCCGCCCCCGCCGTGCACCAGGACGAGCGCCGGGCCAGCGCCGCTGCACTCGTAGGCGATGCGCGTGCCATCGGGCGAGGTGACGAAAGAGGTGTTCATGAGCTGCTCCTTTGGGTGAGTTGGGTTGCCACGTTCAATTTACCCCTGGAGCGCGGCGAAAGTTCGAAATCTGCCTTCACCCTTCAAACGCATCTGAAATCCACACCTGCCGGTCTGTTTCTAGCCGGCGAGCAGGTATTCCAGGGCTTTGTCTCTGATATTGCCTGCCGTTTGCATGTCCAGCGCTTCCCGGGCGAATTCGAGCACCAGGCTGAGTTTGCCGGCGCAGGTCACCGCTCCCAGGACCAGGTTGACGTTCACCAGGGGGAAGGCGCCGCCGGGGTGCAGGATCAGGCGATCCAGCTCCAGCGCGCCGTACTTCCTGGGGAAGTCCATGCGGGTGAGGTTGGTCACCGCCGTCCCGATGTGCTGCCTCTCGAGCGAATCCATCTTCTCGCGCTTCAGGATGGTCGCCACAACATCGTCTTTCTGGCTGAAAGCGGCCAGCTTAGCATGCCTGGCGGCCTGCGCCGGGACAAGCCCGCCCAGTTTCTTGAAGTTGAGCGCTTCCAGGATGGCCGGTTCGAGATAGAACCAGGAGAGAAACTCTTTGAAAAGGTTCTTGTCGGTGAACAGGGGCCTGGCTTTACGATGGAAACGGCGCGCATTTTCCCAGAAGCTTTCGCTTTCGTCGTACCTGTATTTCAAGGTCACAGAACCGGCGTAGAAGCCCATAGCCTCCCCGGGCGGGCTGGGGAGCCGGTCTCTCAGGCTGCCGGCGATGAAGATGCTCGAATGAAAGGGTCGGGGACCTTGCACGCTAACCTGGGCGCCCGCGAAGGCAATCGCCAGGGCAGAATTGACCGTGACCCCTTCTGCCCGGCAGCGCTCGACCAGAGCGGTGGTTTCGGCCTCGGACAGTTCGACCGGGATCATCTCGTGATGGAAGTGCTGCCAATAGGCTGCGGCGAGGTCTCTGTAATCCTCCTGGTCGAAGTAGGTTGGGTCTGCCTGCCACTGGCGGTTGATGCGCTGGATGAAGTACCTGACCAGCCCGCTTTGCGAGAGGCCCTGTGGGAGGTTGTCCAGGTCGATGGGATGCGGGTCGGGCAGCGCTTCCACTACTCGGGCCGGGTCGCCAAGCTGGAGCAGGATATCGCGGGCCAGGTACGCCAGGGACAGCCCGTCGCACAGGATGTGGTGGCATAGGATGACCAGCTCGGAGATCGCCGGGGAGTAAACCAGGATGAAGCGGATGGCCGGCTGCTGCTCGAATTCGAAGGGGACCTGGCTGGCTTCCTGCTGCACTTGCATCCAGTGCTCATCGGACTCCCGGGCCACGACCTCCACCGGGATGTCCCCAGCCCCCTCTGAGGTGAAGTACGGAGTGTGTTCGTGGTCCTCGCGGATGCGCACCCTGAGGTGGGTGTGCCGGCGCTGCACCTGCAAGATGGCCTGGCGCAGCGCTTGCTCGGTGACGCTCCCTTTGATGCGGGCGACCATGGTCACCAGCGAGAAAGGGGAGCGCGTGAACAGGCGCTCTACCCGGGTGATTTTCCTTTCGAAGATTGGGGTTTCTGGCATTTTTTGTTTGACCTTTTGATTGCTACTTTGGTTTAGTGGCAGTTATGGATGAAGGTGAGGAGGACGGCTAATTTCAGAACCTGTCTGAAAAGTCTTGACTGTCGGCCATAGGTTGAGTAAGTTATGGGTATGACCAACCAAATATACCCAACCGATATGACCGACAGTCAATGGAATTGTATCAAAGAACTGGTGCCAGCGG
>JBFMFR010000008.1:0-97000 GCA_040752025.1 Chloroflexota bacterium
AGTCCTTGTCGTTCGGCATCCGATAATTTCACTTCTTGGGCTTTCGGTATTGGCATCTGGTTTCTCCAGTTTGGGATTACCCTATGCTATACCACTAAAGACTCTTTTGTGCCAGGGTGTACTAGCAAACGCCGACAACGATGAATATGTTCGAAGAAAAAGTAGAAACGGGCAAATCACACCGGGGAGCGCGCAATCAGCAAGTAGCACGTGCAGGTGAGTACTTTGTCGTTGCTGAGTTGAACAAGCGCAAAGCCTATGCAGTGACTTTCGCGGGTAACATGCCTCATATTGACGTGATGGCTTGCAATCAAGAACAAAGTCGCACTGTCCACATCCAAGTAAAGACTAAACAGAGGGGCTCATGGCACACAAGTATCCGCGAAGGTAAGCTGACTGAGCCACCCACAAATCCGAAGGAAGAAACCTTCTATTGGGTATTTGTAGACTTGGGGGAGTTGAATGGTGCGCCCAGGTATTGGATAGTGCCAGACTGGTGGATGCGGAACGATATCTATGAAGCCCATAAAGCTTATCTAGAAAGACATGGTGGCAAGCGAGCAAAAAACCCTGATTCTACCCATCACTCCATAGATGAAAAGCGACTAACGCTCTGGAAAGATAGATGGGATATTATTGGTATTTTCGATTAGCGGGATATGCATTCCATTCGGCTGTTTATCCAAACCGAAAGGGCTACCTCCCATCACTGAAAGCAGCCCTTATCCATTGCCAATGAAAGGGATACCTATGGATGCTCATGATGTTCAATCAACCTATGATGCCTGGAGCGCGGCTTATGATGAAACGCCCAATCCGCTGATTCCAGTCGAAGAGATTGTTGTCCGGTCTCTGCTGAGAATGCTGGAGTTTCAGCGTGTGCTGGATGCGGCTACGGGTACAGGGCGTTATGCGCTCTACCTGGCCGAACAGGGCAAGCAGGTGGCGGCGTTTGATGACAATGAGAAAATGCTGGCGGTGGCGCGCAGGAAAGCCCAGGCGCGACAGCTCGCCATCGATTTTCGCAATGAAAACGTCGCCAGGCTTTCCTTTGAGGATGCCTCGTTTGATTTGGTCATCTGCGCACTGGCGCTCGCCCACGTAAAGGATCTCAACCCGCCATGCCAGGAGTTTGTCCGTGTTCTACGCCAGAATGGTCATCTGATTATCACCGATCTCCATCCACAGATTCAGGCGATGATGGGGCCCGACCATAAGGAACTTATCGAGGGAGAAGAACGAATTTTTCCAAACTATCATGCGCAGGTTGAGGATTATCTAAAAGCTGTGAAGCTGGCAGGTGCAAAGGTGATCGCCGCGCTGGATATTCCGCTGGAGACACAGCAAGGGGTGATCCCTGGGGCTCTGATGGTCTTGGCTACAAAGGTATCGTGATTTGACTTCGAGACGTGCAGCTTGCAGCACAGGCGCATTTTTCCGCCCAAGTCAATCGCCGAGCACAAAGCCAACCGCCAGTGGCTGTTCGTTCCCGATTGGCTCAAACCCGATTCATAACTTGAGGAAGTGTGCGAGTGGAAATCCGTGCCCCAAATCCGTTGCCAGGGTTTGTTACCAGGTCTTTCACACCCATTTTTACAAGCGCCTGCCCGTTCTGCACCGCATCCTGGCGAATGCCGCTGTTGTTTTTGCGTTAAATATGGTATAAATTATCTAGATTGGCACAGTGGGGACGTTCAAGCTCAAGCGCGTTTGAGAGATAATCATCAGGCCCAACCTTATCCAGCCTATTCTGGGGCTGGCGTGCGTTGGATGTATTCCCTGTCGCTGAATGGAGTGTAGCGCCAGGGAGTTCGTAAAAGGAGTTGATCTATGCGTCAAAACACTCATTTCTCAGTTTACCTGGCGCTCGCCGTTGTGATCCTGGCTGCCAGCGCCTGCCGCCTGGGGGCGCCGCCAGCTACCCCGGAAGCGCCTGCTACGGAGCGTCCGGCGGCAACTCCCTCGCCGCTCACACCTGCCACGCAAGTCCCGCCGACCTTCACGCCGCTGCCATCGGATACACCCCTGCCTTCTGACACACCGGAACCGCTGCCATCCAGTCGTGAGGGAGCGTGGTATGGTCAGACTTCGCAGGAGACAGACTTCGAGATCAATGTGAAGGGCGACCAGGTCGTTTACTTTAACGTCTCTTACCTTGGTCAGAAGGGCTCTTGCTTCTTCAGCGGCGGTTTTGGCGATTCGGTCGAAGCGCCGATTGTGGGGGATCAGTTTACCATTGATTGGAAAGACAGTGATGGGAATGAGGCCCACATTACCGGCACATTTACCTCCGACGGCCAGGCCAGCGGGACGGCCGATTACATCGACAATGTCAGGGAAGTGTGCGATAAAACCATGCACTTGACCTGGAACGCGCTCAGCCCGGCAGCGATTGCCGCCGGCACGCCCATCGCGCCGCCTGCAGCCCTGCCCGCAGCCGGCCTGAATGGCCAATGGGAGGGCGAGAATGCAGATGGCAACCAGGTTTTATTCGAAGTTGTCGATGAACAGATCACCTACGTCTCGTTCAACTTCTCGGTCAGCACGGGAGGCTGTTCTCTTAGCGGCTTCATGGGTCAGTCGCCTGACGAACTGGCCATGATCACCGGTAAAAGCTTCAGCGTCGAAATCAAGGACAGCGACGGCCGGCTGTTCACCTTTGCCGGCAGCTTCACTTCGGATACCGAAGCCTCCGGAACGATCCACATGCAGGGCGTCGAGGGGGCCTTCTGCGGCGCTTTCGATGACGAAATGACCTGGACGGCGGAAAAATCGCTTCCCGAAGAGCCGCTTTCACAGCCGACTGAAGCCGCTGGCCCTCCCACCGGCACCCTTGCAGTGACCGATCCCATCGTGATCGTGCAGGGTTTCTTCGATGCTTACAACGCTGGCGATATCGACGCCGCCCTGGCCTTCGTGGATGACGCTGTGATCTTCAAGCCCGATCCGGCCAGGACTATCATGAACAAAGGCGACTTGAAAACCTTTTTGATCGCCCAACAGCAGAAAGGCATTACCTACACCCTGTCTGGCCTGAGCGCTCTCGACGACTCGATGGTCGAATTCAGCGCCACTCTCAGCGATGGCACTACCTACGCGGCCAGCCATGCCATGCTCACCGACGGCCTGATCGACATGCTCATATTACAATAAGGCTTTGCAGCAGTCCTGGCGCTGAAATCCGGCGCCAGGACAATACCAGCCAGGCGGCATTTGAACGATTGCCTTGCGGTTCAACTGGCTGCCGCGCAGGGGATAAGAATCTGGCTGAATGTGGTAACATATTTCATAGCTTTGGGTTGGCGGCATTGTCCAATCCTATCTGTACTCACGCGAATCATTGGGTATCGGCAGAAGGCGAGAAACCAAATATGAGTGAAAACTTTGTGCCCTATCAAAGAAAATCTTTGTACTTGCTGCTAACGATACCCATGATTGGGGTATATGTGGCTGTCGCTGCTTTTCTATGGCAAGTCAGCCTCCTCTTTTTTACGGTTTACTGTGCCCTTTTCGTAATGGTGGCTATCTTCCAAAGTTACGTTTGTGTGTATTGGCAGTGTCCTTATATTGGGAGGTTTGCGCCATGCGTGGGAGGATTTTGCCTGCCATCCAGCCAGATTGCCCGCTGGTTGAAGAGAACCAAAAGATCGAAAAGAGCCTATAACGTAGCTGTTAATTTGGCATTTGTAGCCTTTTTGGGAATTATCGTTTTGCCGATCTACTTTTTGTATCAGGAGAGCATCGTTTATCTGCTAATCTATCTTGGAATAGTTTTGGTTTATGCGGCTAGCTTTTTGTGGTGGATTTGCCCGGTGTGTGCCACAAGACACATATGCCCGGGTGGGCAAACATCCACGAAATTGAGAGATGCAATTGTGGGGAAATGACACCCAATTTGTGCCAGCGAAGAGTGCGTTGACCAGGATGTATTGCACCAACTGCAATTTTCAAACCGTTTTGATGATATGTTACCCGGTCAATCTCGTCCATTGTATATGATCAATAGTGTTGCTCCCATCCGCATTTGCGACAACGGCGGCTGGACAGACACCTGGTTCGCCGGGCACGGGCGCATTTTCAATATCGGGGTGTACCCGTACGTGGAGGTGCAGTTGGCGGTTTTCCCGGCGGCGCAGCGCCCGGAGCGCATCGTGATCCACGCCGAGAACTACGGCGAGCGCTACGCCCTGCCGGAAGGTGGGCGCGCCGCTAATGGGGATTGGGCGCGCCACCCGCTGCTGGAAGCCGCCATCGAGTATATGCGCCTGCCGCAAGACCTGGCCTTCGAAGCTACGATCTACTCCGAAGCGCCGACGGGCATGTCCACGGGCACTTCGGCGGCGGTCAGCGTGGCCTTGATCGGGGCGCTGGACAGCCTGACCCCAGGGCGTATGACGCCGCACGAGGTGGCCCTGGCGGCGCAGAAGATCGAGACGGAGATGCTGGGCCAGCAGTGCGGCATCCAGGACCAGTTGTGTTCGGCGTATGGCGGAATTAGCTACATCGAGATGACGAATTATCCTTACGCATCGGTTTCGCCGATCTACGTGCCCAACGAGACCTGGTGGGAGCTGGAGCGGCGGCTGGCGCTGGTCTACCTGGGCAATTCGCACAACTCGTCGCAGGTGCACGAGATGGTCATCCAGGGCCTGGAAGATGCCGGGCCGGATTGCCCGCAGCTCGAGGCGCTGCGCCAGACAGCGCCGCGCTCACGCGATGCGCTGTATGCCGGGGATTTCGCCGCCCTGGGGCAGGCGATGATCGATAACACCGAGGCGCAGCGCAGGCTGCACCCGGCGCTGGTCAGCAGCGATGCCGAACGGGTGATCCAGATCGCCCGGGAGCACGGCGCCCTGGGTTGGAAGGTGAACGGAGCGGGTGGGGAAGGCGGCTCGCTGACGATTCTGTGCGGGCCGCGTTCGCAGGTCAAACGCGCCATGCTGGCGGAGATCGAGGCGGAGAAGCCCTTGTTCAGGAACATCCCGGTGTATTTAAGCCGTTTTGGGCTGCGGGTGTGGAGACGAAAGGTATAGTATAATGCCTCTGCTTTCCTTCGACTGACGGATATGTCTTTAGTGAGGTAAGACATGAATACACAACCGATTCACCTGCCGAAGTCGTTGTACGACCTGGTTTCCCAGCAGGCTGCGAAACGCCAGCAAACGCCGGATGGTTTCGTGCAAGAACTGCTATCCGAGCATTTGATGCCTTCTCATCCCTACGTAGAGACTGTCGAAAGCCGCAGCGGGCCACGGGCAGTGATCAAAGGCACGCGGGTGGGGGTTGAGATAGTGATCGGTTATATCCAGGCGGGTTATGCTCCGCAGGAGATTGTGGATGCGGTTCTTCCGCAGCTTTCGTTGGCCCAGGTCTATGATGCCTTGAGCTACTATGAGGATCACCGCATTGTGATCGATCAGGCATTAAAAGAAAATTCAATCGAAGTCTGGCGCGAGCGAGTGCGCCGGAAAACCGGGAAGGCGGCTGCACAACTCTTAGGGGAATGAAGTGCCCTCAAGCCGGTTGTTTCTGGATGAGGATGTTTGGGTTGGCCTGGTGCATGCCTTGCGAGAAGCTGGCTACGATGCTGTTTCTGCCAACGATGTGGGCCGCAAAGGATTTTCTGATGAGGCGCAGTTAGCTTATGCAACTGCTGAGGCCAGGGCTATTCTGACGCACAATATCCAGGATTTCGCACCTTTGGCGCTTCTTTATTATGAGCAAGGGATTTCGCATCATGGGATTATTGTAGCGCGTCACTTCGAGAAGGGGGAACTGCTGCGTCGTACTCTAGCGCTTCTTCGCTCTGTGACTGCCGATCAGTTAGCAAACACGCTGCGTTTTTTGTAAGGGCAGATGATGCTAAAAATGACTCTTTTAGGCACATCTGGCGTAATTGTGAGCATCCTGGGTGAAATAGCCGGGTTGAGCACGGTGTGCAGGTGATCGACTCGCACGCCGGGCGCGGTCAGCAGGCGGTGCGACGGCGGTTGGAGGCGGGTTGAAACGGGAAGATCCAGGCCGGTCCGCTGTGTTAGCCAGCCTGTTGGAGGTTCTGGAACTGCTGGCGGCGCAGGCGCGCGCTTACGAGCGGGCGCTGCCGCCGGACAATTACCCGGCGCGGGCGGCGGTGGCGGCGCTGGGGGAACTGGCACGCCAGGCGCTGAACGAGGCCCAGGATCTGGAGGCCAGGCTCGAAGCTCAACCGCCCGCCGCGCCGCAGCCTTTCTCGCCGCGCGAGCACCAGGTGCTCGGCCTGGCGGCCCAGGGGCTGACTAACAAGGAGATCGCTTACCGGCTGGGGTTGAGCGAGCGCACCATCCAGTTTCACATGAATTCGATTTTCAACAAGAGCGGCACGCAGTCGCGCACCGAGGCGGTGGCCCAGGCGCTGCGCCAGGGCTGGATCGGCGGCGAAGCGGACGGCGAGGCCGGGGGCTGAACCTGTGGAGTCCCACAGGCGCGCACCTGTGGCAATGGCGGATGGCGGGCGGGGGGTTTTCGGATAAGATAGGGGCAAGGTAATCGGCAACAAGGTAATCAGGTAATAAGGCGACAAGGAGGCCGAGATGAAGGCGACGGGTATGAAGCACGAGGAATTGGTGCAGGCGTTGGGGCCGTTGGGAGGATTGTATGCGCAGCCGGAGGTGCAGCGCATCCTGGTGGACGCGCCGAGGCAGGTGCTGGTCGAGCGGGGCGGGCGGCTGGAGCCGAGTGGGGTGCGCTTCGACTCGCCGGAGGCGCTGGAGGCAGTGATTGAAGCGGCCCTGGCGCTGGCTGGGGTGGCGCGCTCGCTGGGGGAGACGATCTACGAGGCGCGGCTGGTGGATGGGGCGCGCCTGCTGGCGGTGCTGCCACCGACCGCGCCCAACGGTCCTTACCTGGTGATCGGCAAGCTGGTGGTGCCAACGCTGACCTGGGAGCAGTTGCTCGAGTTCGGATCGGTCACCCCGGGCGAGCTGGAGCTGCTGCAGAGCGCCATCCGGGCGCGGCGCAACTTCTTGATCGCTGGCGGCACCGCCAGCGGCAAGACCACGGTAGCCAACCTGCTGGCGGAAAGCATCCCGGAGCAGGAGCGCCTGGTGATCGTGGAGGGCGTGCACGAGATGCAGATCCGTTCGCCGCGGGCGATCTTCCTGGAGGCGGATGAGGCCAGCGGGCCTTCGTTGAGCGCTTTGCTGAGCGCGGCGGCGCGTATGCGCCCCGACTGGCTGGTGGTGGGCGAACTGCTGGGAGCGGAGTCGATGCGCGCCATGGAAATCTTCAGCCGGGGGCACAACGGCATGACCACCATCCACGCCGACAGCGCCGAGGACGCCCTGGCGCGCCTGGAAGCGCTGTGCCTGATGGCCAACCTGGGCCTGGGGCTGAACGAAATCCGCACCTTGATCGCTGCGGCCATCCAGGTGATCACTTACCAGGAACGGCTGCCCAACGGCAAGCGCCGCCTGACGCACATTGTGGAGCTGCGCGGACTGGAGAACGGGCGCTACGTCTTGCAGCCGCTGTGGCGCTATAACCCGCAGAACGACCAGATCGAGCCGACCGGGCTGGCAGCGAGTTGGGCCTGAGTGCCCCAGGCGCGGTAAAATAGGGGTTGTGAGGTAAACCCCGATGAGCAAAACGGCCGAGTACTGGATCGAAAAACTGAACTTGCAGGTTTATCCCAGGGGCGGGTGCTTCCGCGAGACCTACCGGGCCAGCGAAGCGATCCCGCCCGAGGCGCTGCCTGAGCGTTACGACGGCGCACGCGCCTTCTCGACGACGATCTATTTCTTGCTGCAAGGGGAGCAGGTTTCGCCGCTGCACCGTTTGAAATCGGACGAGGGCTGGCATTTCTACGCCGGCAGCCCCCTGCGCCTGCACCTGTTCCAGCCGGACGGGAGCTACGCCGCGTTGGTGCTGGGGCCGGATTTCGAACTGGGGCAGGTCTTCCAGGCCGTGGCGCGACGCGGCTGCTGGTTCGGGGCTGCGCTGGAGCGGCCCGATGGCTACGCCCTGCTGGGCTGCACGGTGGCGCCGGGCTTCGATCCCAGCGATTTCGAGTTGGCCAGGCGCGGCGAGATGCTGCGGCTTTATCCGGCGCAGGCGGCGTTGATCGAGCGCCTGGCGGAGGCGTGAGCGTGGGGTTCCAGGAACTGCACCGTTGGGAGGTCACGCCGCAGCAGGCGATCGCCATCCAGGAGCAGTTGCGCCCGCGCGTCGAGCAGCAGGACCGCCTGGGGACGGTGCGCACAGTGGCCGGCGTGGATGTGGGCTTCGAAGGCCAGGGGCGCGTCACACGCGCTTCGGTGGCGGTGTTGAGCTTCCCGGGGCTGGAACTGCTGGATTGGAAAATTGCCTGCCGCCTGACGACTTTCCCCTACGTGCCGGGCCTGCTTTCTTTCCGGGAGGTGCCGGCGATCCTGCAGGCGTTGGGCGAGCTGGATGAGCTGCCCGACCTGCTGCTGTGCGATGGGCAGGGGCTGGCCCACCCGCGGCGGTTTGGGCTGGCCTGCCACCTGGGCCTGCTGGCAGACCTGCCGTCGATTGGGGTGGCCAAGTCGCGCTTGACCGGACGGCATGCCCCGGTAGGGGAGGCGCGCGGCGACTGGCAGCCGCTGGAGGATGGGGGCGAGGTGATCGGCGCGGCGCTGCGCACCCGCCCGGGGACGAAGCCCGTGTTCGTTTCGATCGGGCAGCGGGTGTGCCTGGAGACGGCTATCGAATACACGCTGCGCTGCCTGGGGAAATACCGCCTGCCGGAGACGACGCGCCAGGCGCACCGTCTGGCGTCTGGGTTATCCTGAAAGCCATCCGGGAAGGGAGTAGACCATGCCGGACAAAAATGCGATCGCCAGCTATCACAAGTTTCTGGAGGAAGAGCGCAACAATGCCCTGCTATACCAGGCGCTGGCGGAGAACGAAAAGAACCCGCACCTGGCGGAGGTGTACACGCGCCTGGCGCAAACCGAGCTGCGGCATGCCGAGGTGTGGGTCAAGAAGATCGAGGCCGCAGGAGCGAGCGTTCCAGATTTCAGGCCTACCTGGCGCACGCGCACCTTGATCTGGCTGGCGCGCCGCTTTGGTGTGGACACGGTATTGCCCACGGCGATGGCCGGGGAGGATGCGGCTTCGCAGGATTACGCCGGAATGCCCGAGGCCAGTGGGATGTCGTCTGAGGAGCAGTCGCACGCCCGCCTGCTGCGCCAGATCAGCCGGGGGGCGCATGGCGGCCTGGAGGGCGCCGAGGTAGCTCGCCTGGAGGGCCGCCACCGCACGGCGGGTGGGAACGCGCTGCGGGCGGCAGTGCTGGGCGCCAACGATGGCCTGGTTTCGAATTTCAGCCTGGTGATGGGCGTGGCAGGGGCCGAGATGGCGGCCCAGGCGATCTTGCTGACCGGCCTGGCGGGGCTGCTGGCGGGGGCGATTTCGATGGCGCTGGGGGAGTGGATTTCGGTGCAAAGCTCGCGCGAGCTGTACCAGAAGCAGATTCAAATCGAGCAGGAGGAGATCGAGGCCGCCCCGGAGGAAGAAGCCGAGGAACTGGCGCTGATCTACCAGGCGCGCGGCCTGGAGGCAAAATCGGCGCGGCAACTGGCGCAGCAGATCATGAGCGACAGCGAAGGGGCTTTGCTGGCGTTGAGCCGTGACGAACTGGGCATCGACCCGCAGGAGCTGGGCGGCTCGGCCTGGGAGGCGGCGCTGACTTCTTTCCTGCTGTTCGCCCTGGGAGCCATCATCCCGGTTATCCCTTTTACTTTCCTGAGCGGTATGCCGGCCGTAGCGCTCAGCGCAGCCTTCAGCGCGGTGGGCCTGTTTGTGATTGGGGCGGCGATCACGCTGTTCACCGGCCGGTCGGTATTGGCTTCTGGTTTGCGCCAGGTAGTCTTCGGCCTGGCGGCGGCGCTGATCACTTACCTGGTGGGGTGTTTGATCGGTGTAAGCGTGGCGGGATAGAGTTAGAAAGGCCAGGGTTAATTTCGAGTTGATGACGAGGCCAGCCTGGACAGCCAGGCAGCCAGGTTGACCGGGCTGCCGCTCAGCAGCCTTTGGGCGCGGAAGATTTTGGCGACGCCCAGCACCAGCGCCACGGTGGTGGCCAGGAGCAGGCTTATGGAAAGCGCCATCTGCCAGAGAGGCACGCTGTCGGTGGAGGCCAGGCGCATCATCATGCCGATCGGGGCAGTGAAGGGGAACAGGCTCAGGGCAGTTGACAGGAAGTTGTTCGGCTCCAGGATGAAGTTCATGAACATAATGGCGGTGCCCATCAGGGGCGCAGAGACCAGGATGCTGATCTGCGAGGCTTCGCGCAGGTTGGGCACCAGCATGCCAACGCCGGCCATCAGGCTGGCGTACAGGGCATAGCCCAGCAAGAAATACACCACCCCCCAGGCCAGGATGGCGGGCGGCAGGCTCAGGCCGGAGGAAACGCTCAGGCCAGGGCCTCGGAATTGCAGCAGGGCGTAGCCGATGCCGCCCCACAGGCCGGTTTGCAGCAGGCCGGTAGCGCCCAGGCTGACGATCTTGCCGACCAGCAACTGGCGCGCCGAGATGCTGGAGACCAGCACTTCCAGCGTGCGGTTGTTGATCTCTTCGCGCAGGCCGGAGAGCAGCAGGCTGGAGGACATCAGGATGTTGAAAAAGAAGATCAGCATGACGGCGTAGGGCAGGAACATGGTCAGAGGGTCTTCCAGGTCGCGCTCGGTGCCGGGCTCGAGGATGGTGGTGTGCAGTTTCAGCGGCTGACGCAACTGGTCAACCAGCCCGGCATCCCCGCCGACCAGGTTGATTTGCAGCACCCGGCGCAGCGCCGCGCCGATTTTGAACAGCTTGGTGGGGGAGAATTCCGGGGTGACGTAGATCAGCTCGCCGCTTTGCAGGTAATCCTCCGGGATGATGTAATAGGCGACAATCTGTCCATCTGCTATGGCCTGTTGGGCGGCGAGCTCGTCGGCGTAGGGGCGCAGTTGGTCGGGCTCGAGGCCCTCGGGGATGGATTGGATCAGGCCGCTGAGGTCGACAAAGCCTTCGGCAGTGGTGTGCGGTGTGCCCGGGAGCATTTCGGTGATGGCAGGGGCCGGCGTAGTGGGTGTGGGCGAGAAGCGCTGCTCCAGGCTGGAAACGAAGGCGAAATACGCAGTGGTGATGAGCGGGAAACCAATCGCCATGAACAGGAAAGAAGGCTGGAGCACCACCGTGCGCCATTCGTGCCAGATGACCAGCAGGGCCTTGCGAGAGGGGCGCAGCCGGGCTGAACGTGGCTCGGCCTTCATATGGCTTGCTCCGCTTTGCTCCTGCGCCAGATCAGGCGCAGCAGGCCGCGCAGGCCGTAGCCGCTGCCGGTTTGCAGCATGCCCAGCCGCCAGGAAGCGCCAGCCAGCCACAGGGCGGCCAGGGCGCAAACCAGCAGGGTGCCCAGGCTGAGGGCGGTTTGCTGCCAGGGGACCGTGGTCACGGCGGCTCGCAGATTGAGGGCGATGGGCGCCGTCAGCGGGAAGTAGCTCAGCCCGATGGCCAGCGGGCTGTGGGGGCTGTCGATGATCTGGGGGAAGGTGAACAGGGGAATGTAGATGGGCAGGCCCAGCAGGCCCGCCAGGGCCTGGGACTCGCGGTGCGCGCCGATGGCGGCCCCGATAGC
This sequence comes from Chloroflexota bacterium, assembly GCA_040752025.1. Classification (GTDB taxonomy): domain Bacteria; phylum Chloroflexota; class Anaerolineae; order Anaerolineales; family UBA4823; genus JBFMFR01. Next base: position 11,621 of record JBFMFR010000008.1, read on the forward strand.
AACCATCAGGGCGGCCTGGATGGTGAAGGCCAGCAGGCTGCTGGCCAGGATCAGCGCCAGGGAGGCGGCGGAGAGGTTCAGGTTGGCGAGGGCGCTCAGCCGCCTGGCGTTGAAGAGCAAGGGCAGCAGCAAGGGGGAGACCCAGAACAGCACCTGGGTCAGGTTCACGGCGATCAACCCCAGGGTTTTGCCCCCGATCAGTTGCATAGGCGAGGTGCAGGTGATCAGGATTTCCAGGGTGCGGTTGGCGCGCTCCTCGGTGATGGCTTGCAGCAGGTAGCTGGATGACGAGAAGGTGACCAGCATGAGCAGCAGGCTGGCCAGGGCCGGCGCCAGCAGGCCCGGCAGGTCTTCCAGGGTCAACTGGCGGCTGCTGCCTATGAGGGCGCGCATTTGCAGGCGATTGGGCAGGCTCAGGCGCGCCGCGATTGGCTCGGGCTGCTCGGAGAGCAGGCGGTCGCGCACGAAATCCTCGAAGCGCTTGCTGACGAAGCTGCTGGGGCGCTTGCGCGAAACCAGGCGAGCGCGGCTGGTCTGGCGGTAGTCTGCCTCCAGCACGTAATACGCCTGGATCTGCCGGGCTTGCAGCGCCTGGGCGGCTTCGTCTTCGCTGCGGAAAGGAAGTAGCTCGATGATACCGTTCTCGTCTGCCGGAGGCAGCGTCTGGGGATCGTAGAGCAGGCCGGAGAGGTCGACGTAGCCAACCGGCAGGAAATTCAATTCGGGCAGCAGGGAGATGATCATGGCCACGACCATCACGACCATGAAGAAGGGCAGGCTGAACAGGCTGAACAGGAAACGCCAGCGCAGCACGTGGCGCTGGTATTCGTTGGACAGCACCAGGAGAAATTTCCTCATCGGATGAAATCCGCCGCGGATGAAATTTGCCCGGATGAAGTCCGCCCCGGATGAAATCCGCCTTGCCCGGTTTGTACCACGCGCACGAAGATCTCCTCCAGGGTGGGCAGGGCGATTTCGAATTTCTCCAGAACCACGCCGCGGCTGACCAACTGCTGCAATATCTGCTGCGGGTCTATTTCTGGCGAGAGCGCCAGGCGCAGGGCGTTATTGTGCGCAGTGCAGGCGAGCACGCCGGGCAGATCGGGCAGTTCGCCCTGGGCGCGCACCAGAACGGCGTTCCCCGAAAACTGCCGGCGGAGGCTCTCCAATTCGCCGTAGAGCACGTTGCGCCCGCGGTTGAAGAGCAGGATGCGGCTGCACATTTCTTCCATCTGGTGCATCTGGTGCGTGGACATGATGATGGTTGCGCCCTGGCGGTTGAGGTCGAGCAGCAGGTCTTTGACCATCTGGGTGTTGATCGGATCCAGCCCGCTGAAGGGTTCATCGATGATGACCAGTTCGGGTTGGTGCACCAGCGTGGCGATGATCTGGGCTTTCTGCTGCATGCCTTTGCTCAGGTCCTTGACCTTCTTGCGGCGGTAGTCGCTCAATTCGAAGCGCTCCAGGTAATCCCTCACCCGGCGGCGGGCTTCCTGGGCGGGCGTACCCTTGAGGCTTGCCATGTAGACCAGGACGCGCTCGAGGGGGATATCCTGGTACAGGCCGCGCTCCTCGGGCATGTAGCCGATGCGATCCTTCTTGGCTTCGTTCATGGGCCCGTCCAGAATCGCCACGCGCCCCGTGTCTGGCTTGAAGATATCCAGTACCATGCGGATGGTGGTGGTCTTACCGGCCCCGTTGGGCCCTAAGAGGCCGAAGACTTCTCCATACTCGACAGAGAAGGTCACTTCGTCCACGGCTTTTACGGAGCCAAAAGACTTACTGATGTTCAGGGCTTCAATGGCTGACACTGCAATTTTCTCCTCAAGATGCTGATTATAACCGCAAAAAAGGCGCTATAATCGGGCCATGTCTTTGAACTGGATGGATACCCAGGGGATTTCTTTCAACAGCCTGCTGCTGTTGGAACGTGTGCAGATCAGTTGGATGGCGGACTGGTCTCTGGATCAAGAAATGGCGCTGGCTTTGCGCGCCAACCCGGCAGTGGCATGGTACCTGAGGCATAAATGCCCGGAGGCGGAACCCTGGCTGGAGCGGTTGGAGGCCATCGAAGTCGATGCAAGCGATGCCCAGGCGGTCTATGCCGCCGAACAGCACATCCTGCAAAAGATGAACGACTGGCTGGTTTACGTGGTTGACCCGGCTGTGTATGATGCCCAGCCTTTCCTGAACTGGGACTCGCAGGAGTTGAGCGGGCTGGTGGATTTCTCCGGTAAAGTGGTGCTGGATATCGGCGCGGGGACGGGGCGGCTGGCCTTCGTGGCCGCACCGCAGGCGCAGACGGTGTACTGCGTCGAACCCGTGGGCAATTTGCGCTGCTACATTCGGGAAAAGGCGCGCCGGATGGGGCTGCACAATGTTTATGCCGTAGATGGGCTGATCACGGAGATCCCTTTCCCGGATGGCTTTGCGGATGTGTGTATGGGGGGGCACGTGTTTGGCGATGAACCCGAGCGTGAACTGAGTGAACTGGAGCGCGTCACCCGGCCAGGCGGGATGGTGATCCTGTGCCCGGGCAGCAGTGAACGGGAGAACGAGGCGCACCAGGTGTTGGTGAAGGGTGGGTACCAGTGGTCGCGTTTCGAAGAACCCAGAGATGGCTGGAAACGAAAATATTGGAAGGTTATGGAATGAAATCGATTTGTGTTTATTGTGGATCGTCGGATAAAATCCGGCCTGAGTACATCGAAGCAGCTCACCAGATGGGTGCGGCTGTGGCGCAACGCGGTTTGCAGCTCTGGTATGGAGCTGGCAGCACCGGTTTGATGGGCGCGGTGGCAGACGGGGCCTTGCAAGCCGGGGGCGAAGTGATTGGGGTGATCCCCGAGATGTTCAATACGCCACAGTTGGCGCATTTCGAGCTGACGCGCTTGGAAGTGGTGGGGACGATGCACCAGCGTAAGCAGCGCCTGGCGGAGCAGGCGGACGCTTTCGTGGCGCTGCCGGGAGGCTACGGAACTTTCGAGGAGTTCTTCGAGATCCTGACCTGGTCGCAGATCGGGCTGCATCGCAAGCCGGTGGGTGTTTTGAATACGCTGAGCTATTTCGATCCCTTGCTGGATATGGTGGAACATGCCCGGCAGGAAGGTTTTATTTACGATGAGCATCGCGCCCTGTTCATGCACGCCAGCCAGCCGGAGGAATTGCTGCAAGCATTGGCAAACTACCAATCTCCGCAGGGACTGGAACGCTGGTTGACCCGGCCGGACGATGGAAAAATGAAATGAGAACTGGCATGTAATGAGTAAACGGAGAATGACATGGTGAAGGCAAGCGACCTGACCGATTCCTGGAATACGATCAAAGAAGTCGACCTGCGACCGCTGGTGCAGCAAGCGCTGAACGGCGTACGCATTGCGCTGGTAGGGCGGCCCGGTTCGGGGCGCAAGACTCTGGCAGAGCAGATGCGCCAGGACCCGGCCCGGCCTGCCAGTCTGTCGGATGCCCCAGTCTTAGTTTTGGATCTGGAAACTGCCCCGAATGACCTCGAAGCGGATTTGATCATCCTGCTGGTGGACGACCGCCAGGCAGATGTCTCTCTCGAACAGGAAGCGGCCCTGGGTTGGACGAACGCCGGAGGGCGGGTGTTGGTGTTCATCAACCAGTTCGAGCAGCCGGAGGAGCAGCGCCTGCCGGTCGCCTGGACGGACTGGCGCAGGCGGCGCGTGGTGAAGGGCTCGGCGCTGGATGATGATTTCCTGGTCAAGAAGTTCGCTCCGGCGGTGATCGACCTGCTGCCAGAGCGCTTGCTCGGATTGGGGCGCTATTTCCCGCTCTTCCGCCTGCCGGTAGCCCACCACCTGATCAACGATACCTGCCTGTCCAACGCTGGTTATTCGCTCAGCACCGGGCTGGCGGAAATCGTGCCAGTGTTCGACATCCCGCTGAACGTAGCTGATATGGTGGTGCTGACCAAGACGCAGGCTTACCTGGTCTTCAAGTTGGGCCTGGCGCTGGGTTTCTCCACCCGCTGGCAGGATTACGTGGCCGAGTTCGGCAGTGTGCTGGGCAGCGGCTTCTTATGGCGGCAGATGGCGCGCAGCCTGGTAGGACTGATCCCGGTGTGGGGGATCGTGCCCAAGGTAGCCGTGGCCTATTCGGGCACCTACGTGGTCGGCAACGTGATCTTGCAGTGGTACCTGACCGGGCGGCACATCTCCCCCCGGCAGATGAGCGAGCTTTCCCGGCAGGCCTTCGCCAAGGGCAAGAGCGTGGCGCAGAACTTATTGAAGAAGGCGCCGCGCCCGCGTTTGCCCAAACTGCAGAGACCGCGCCTGCCCGGTTTGCCTAAACCGCGCTTACCCAGGCTGCCGGCGCGCAAGCCCAAGCAACTGCCACCGCCGCAAGTGATTCAAGTGTGCCCGGCGTGCGGCAAGGCCAATGCCGAAGATGCCAGTTTTTGCCAGTATTGCGGGAAGAGCTTGAAGGTGGAGGAATAGCGCTGCCTGGGCCAGCAGGGCTCAGCGCGCAACCAGCCAGAGCACGAAGCCCAGCAGCAGGCCGGCCAATGCGCCGGTCACCGCGCCGAACCAGCCCCAGCCCTGCCCGGCGTACAGAGCAAGACCCAACCAGACCAGCAGCCGGTAGGCCAGGTAGCCTGCCAGCCCACCCCCCAGGCTGCCAGCGATCAGGCTGTATTTGACGCCGCGCCGCACACCGTCGATCCGGCGAGCGGCTGGGATGCCTCCCAGGGCGCCGATGGTAACCCCGATCAACAGGTAGATGATCGCGCCGAGGATGGCGCCGGTGAAGAGCCCTAAAGCGATATGGTGGAGAGGTCCCAGCAGTGACCCTAACAGGCTTCCCAGGAGCGCACCGAAGCAAGCGCCGTAGATGCCGGCTGCGCCTGACCAGCCCAGCGGGGGGCCAACGTACTTCAGTATCGTTTTGGGCAGCGAAACCTGGAGCGTGACGGGCACGTGGGAAACTTTTTGCCAGCTTCCGGCTTTGCCGGAAATGCTGACACGCCCCAGGTGCGTGGCCTGCACCGGCAGGCCTTGTGTGTTGACCTCGAGTTCCACCGTAGCCTGGCTGCCCGGCCGGCAAATGAAGCGCTCTGGCTGCGCTTTGATCCAGGTCGCGTCACTGCGCACTTCGCCCTGGAAGGGGCTGAGACCCTGGTTGCTGATTTGCAGGCGGTGGACGAACACCTGCCCCAGGTAAGTGCTTCCGAGATCTACCGCGGGCTGGTCGATGTGCATGGCTGGTTCTGGAACACTGAGCCTGATGGGGATCTGGACCTGGCCCGCCTGGCCGGCTTCGATTTCCAGGTGCAGGGTTTGTGATCGCGTGGCAGGCGAAAGCAGTCCGGTGTTTACCCTGACTTTGACTTGAATCTGGTCATGAACGGTGAATTGCGCTGGATCGACTTGCAAGCCCAGGGGTACATGCGAGAAAAAGCCCTTCAGGCAGCCGCTGCCGCGATTGGTGACCTGCAAGATGAACTCCTGATGGGTTTTCCAGGGAAGCGCACCCAGGTTCAGATCGGCTGGGGATACTTCCAGGCGCGGGGCTGGGTAGTTGGCATCCAGATGACGCAGGAACGCGTCCAGGGCCAGGTCGGGGTTGGGCTGTTGGCTTTGGATCGCCTGGATCGTGACGGGGAGGTCATTGTAGTGGATCGATTGGAACCAGTTGCTCCAGGCATCACTGGTGAAATATTTACGAGCTTCTTCCCATTTGCGGTCAGCGGTGAGCACCAGGTCCCTGGGCTGGTGGGCGATGGTGCCATCCTGCCAGCGGAATGAGGGGATTTGACCGGTTTGCACTTCTAATTGCCGGCCGAACCCGGATGCGGTGATGCGTTGTTTCACGTCCGGGTTGAGAGCCAGTTGAAGCGCACGGGCAATGTCCTGTGGAAAGCGGCCAATGAAGGGGAACTTGCCAGGGTGGTCGCCAGGGTCGTCGCCGCTCATCAGGTGATACAGTGTCGCTGCCAGGGCGTAAACATCCGAGCCGGATTCGGGCTTCCCGGCGATCTGTTCGGGGGCGGCGTAACCAATGGTGCCGTAAACACTGGATTTCTTGGCGCTGCCGGCGAATTTGGCGGGAGTGCTGAAATATTGGGCCTTGGAAGTGCCAAAATCAACCAACCAGACTTCGCCGTGCCGGTCAACGACCAGGTTGGCGGGCTTGATATCCAGGTGCAGAACGTTCTGCACAGCCAGGCTTTCCAAGATTTTACACAGACGCAGGCCCCAGCGCCGCACCTGTTCAATTGCATATGGATGGCCCAATTGGGACAGGCCGTTTTCCAGGTCTTCACCTTCAATGTACTGCATGACGATACAGTGGTGACCATCTTCGGTGAAGAAATCGAAGATTTGAGGAATGCCGGCCACGTTCAAAGATGCCAGGGTTTCGGCCTCTGCCTCGAAGCGCTGCCGGGCACGCGCCTGGCTGTTGGGGTCCTGAGGGTTATAGTATTCGATCAGTTCTTTTACAACAACCTTGCGGGGCCGCGTGGCGATGGTTTCGTTGGCCAGGTAGAGCGCGCCCATGCCGCCTTTGCTCAACGGGAGCAGGATGCGGTACCTGCCGTGCATGACTTTGCCAATTGGCAGACCAGAGGCCAGCACCGCACCGCAGTTTGTACACTGTGCGGCATTGGCCGGGTTGTTCCAGTTACAATGTGGACACTGCATGATTCCCCCTGATTTATAAGGGGAGCGCGCAACGGAAGCCCACGTCATCGCGCCTGTCGTTCAGCATCAGCCCGTCGCGTTGTACGATGCGTACGGTGAATTTGCCGAACAGGCGCCACGAGCCGCCGCGCAATACATGCATCAGGGGACCTTGCTCTGTGGCCGTCCATTCCCAAACGTTGCCAACCATATCCCAGACGCCAAATGGGCTGACGCCTTTCGGGTATTTGTCCACGGGAGTGGTGCCGCCGATGCGAGATTCCCAGTTATTGCAATACAGGCCGTCTTGCCAATCTTCTCCCCAGGGGAAGGTGCGGTTATCGCTGCCACGTGCGGCTTTTTCCCATTCTTCTTCTGTGGGCAGCCGGCACTCCATCCACTTGCAAAATGCCAGGGCATCGTGCAGGCTGACGCCCACAACTGGATGGTTGGGTTTGATGCCCTTCACACTGCGATCCTTCCATTGAGCGGGCCACGGGTGTTGGGGGTTATCTTCTAAGAAATAGCGATATTGCAGGTTGGTCACCGGGAATTTGGCGATCTGGAAGGCGGGCAGTTGCACCCGGCGCTTTTCCTCGCCGAAAAGGAACTCCCCTGCAGGAATGTTGATCCACTCCATGCGAGCGGCGGTGCGCCGTGAAGGCGGCAAAGTGCGCCGGTTGGCCGCGCTGCCGGGGAGCGGTGGTGTGGCAGTTTGTGTGGCGGTTGTTTTTTGCGCCGGCGGAGAAACATCTGGTAGAGGTACAGTGATGGACGGCTTGCGCAATTCCTCACGGAAATCGCGCACATTTGGGTAGCGATCTACGGCCAGAATGGCCATTGCGCGCTGGATCAAGCGTTCGATGTACGGGCTGATTTTTGGGTTGAGTTCACGAGGTGGTGGCAGCGAGGTGCCGGTGACGCGCGCGATGCTCTCAGGCGGGCGTTGGGTGGTCAGCAAAGTATAGAGTGTGGCACCCAGGGCGTACACATCCGTACGCACATCCGTTTTTTCCTGGCCGTACTGCTCAATGGGTGAATAGCCAGGCGTCACGGCCTTCGCGCCCAGGGTGGTATCGGCGTTAGGGTCGTACAACTTGGCGATGCCGAAATCAACCAGGCGGACCTGGCCTTTGGGGGTGATCTTGATATTAGCCGGTTTGATATCCCGGTGGATGATGGGAGAGGGCTGCGAATGCAGGTAGATCAGGGCATCGCAAACCTGGTCGATCCAGCGCAGAGCTTGCTTTTCAGCCAATGGCTGCCCGACGCGTTCCAGGATGGTCTGCAGATCATAGCCCTCTACAAAATCCATCACCAGGTACTGTCCCTGGGCGGGAACGATAAAGTAATCTGTCACGCGCGGCAGGCCGGGGTGGCGCAGACCGGCCAGCAGCAAGGCCTCGCGCTCAAACTGGCGCCGCGCCTCATCCCAATATTCCAGGTTTTCTTTGATGGCACAGAAGGTTTTGAGCGTCAGATCCTCAGCGCGATAAACTGTACCGAAGCCTCCCTGGCCGAGCGGCTGGATGATGCGGTAGCGCTGGTTGAGCAGATCACCTGGACTAAGAGACACACAATCCTCGAACGAAGTCCTTCGTTGTTTGCATTATTTTACCCGCTTCCGCTTACTGTGCGCAACGGAAACCGAGTCGATCCAAAAATGTATTGGGGCTGTAGCGGTAGCGCAGGGTCAGCCGTAAATCCTGGGTGATGCTATACCAGTTGCTGCCGCGCACAACCCGAAACTGGCCTGATGCCGGGCCGGTAGGGTTATTGGAAGGCGAATTGGTGTAATACGAATCGCTGTACCAGTCTGCCACCCATTCCCACACGTTGCCGGCCATGTCGAGAACGTTGTAAGGGCTGGCTCCGGCCGGGTAGCTGCCTACCGGGGCCGTTTCTGCATAATTGTCGTTTACCAGGGCGTTATGTAAGGCGTCGCGGCAGTTGTGGTCGCAGAAGTTGAGCAGATTGCCGGCGGGCTCGGTGTTGCCCCAGGGGTATAAGCGCCGGTCACTGCTGCGAGCGGCTTTTTCCCATTCGGCCTCGCTGGGCAGCCGCCGGCCTGCCCAGGTGCAATAGCTCTGGGCATTTGCCCAGGAAACCCGCACTACCGGGTGATCTTGACGCGCCGGGTCGTAGAAGTATGGATCGTTGTTCGGGGCGGCGCATGCACCGGCCTGCACACATCGCGTGTACATGGCGTTGGTAACTTCGGTTTGATCCATCCAGAAAGCGTCCAGATAAACTGCGTGCTCGGGCGTCTCATCGCTGTGCACCTGGGGAAGGTCGCTGGCCGCACCCATCGAAAACTTGCCAGCCAGGATCTGAATTTGGAGCATGCCGTCTTGCGGTGAAACCTGGGTGTTTAGATCGCTTGGGATGGTTTGCGTTGCCTGGATAGATGAAGTCGCGACCAACGTGGGGGCGGGGGACGGTGTAGCGCTGGGAGGCACAGGCGTGCGCGTGGCAGAGGGCGTATGGGTTGGCACGGCTGTGGTGGGCCTGGGAGTGGCGCTGGGCCGGCGGGTTGTAGGAGTGGGCGTTCGGGTTGAAGGACGACGTGTGCTGGTGGCGCGAACGACTCGGGCCTGGGCGGTGCGCGTGGCGCTGCGCCTGGAATTCCAACCAGAGAGGGTGTTATTGATGCCAACAGTTGCCCACACGCAGAGCAGTGTGACCAACACGGTCGTTCCAATCATGATGTAGCGCCCCGGCGACGGGCGGGCTTTTCGCTGTGGCAGGGGTTGGGGTGGGGGAGAGGCGGGCGGTTGTATGGGGCGCGCAGGGGCAGGAGTCGCTGAGGCCGCTATGGGGGAAGGTTGGGGAGTGGGCTGCAAGGCGGCCAGCAGGGCGGCTTTGAACTCAGCCATGTTTTGGAAGCGGTTGGCGGGTGCGACCTGCATAGCCTTGAGAATTGCCAGCTCAACTCTGCGGCTCAGGCTCGGATTCAACGTGCGTGGGGCAGGCAGGGCCGTACCCAGCGTGCGCTGGACGCTTTCGGGCGGCTCGGTGAGGGTCAGAATGGCGTATAGCGTTGCCCCCAGGGAGTAAATGTCGCTGCGAGCATCGGTGCTGCCTTTGCCATACTGTTCTTGCGGGGAAAAGCCAGGCGTGACCGCCTGCGCTCCCAGAGTGGTGTCCGTGTTTGCCTGGTAAACCTTGGCGATGCCAAAATCCACCAGGATGGCCTTGCCCTGTGGATTGATCTTGATGTTGGCGGGTTTGATATCGCGGTGGATGACGGGCGGATTCTGAGCGTGCAGGTAAGCCAGCGCGTCGCAAACCTGGATGATCCATCTTATGGCATCTGCTTCGGCGATTGGCCGGCCCAGGCGGTCCAGCATATCTTGCAGGTCCTCGCCTTCGATCAGATCCATCACCAGGTATTGGCCCTTACCGGGGATGATGAAGTAATCGGTAACCTGGGGGAGATTGGGGTGGCGGAGCTTGCTGAGGATCCTGGCTTCGCGCTCGAACTGGCGCTGCGCTTCGGGGCTGGTCTCTGTGTTTTCTTTCAGGGCTACCGCCTGGTCCAGGCTGAGATCCCAAGCGCGATATACCGCACCGAATCCACCCTGCCCAAGAAGTTTGGCGATGCGATAGCGGTTGTTGATAACCTCGCCCTGCTTATGCGGCACCCCGAATCCTCCAGCGGCTAAGTGACCCTTGCCAATACCACACCGATGTTATCTTCACCGCCTTCATGGTTGGCGGCTTGCACCAGGGCCAGGCATGCGTTGTCCAGGCTGCTGGCATTTTCGATCAATTGGGCAATCGTTTCTCCACTGCGGATCATTTCCCACAGGCCATCAGAGCAAAGCAGTAAGTAATCGCCTGGTTGCAAGGTTTCATAGTACAGGTCTGGCTGTACCAGGCCTTTCTGCCCCAAAAAACGATAGATAACATTCCGTTGTGGGTGGGTGTAGATCTCATCCGGGAGAAGTTCCCCGGCCGAAACCAGGCTGGCAACGAGGGAGTGATCGCGCGTCAACAGGGTCACTTTGTGGTCGCGCAGCAAATAGGTACGGCTATCGCCGGCGTTGGCGATCAACGCGTTTAGGCCATCAATCACTGCCAGGGTCAGCGTTGTTCCGGCGTTGCCAGCAGTTTCGGGCTTGTGCTTGGCATACTCGTAGACCACATTGTTAGCCTTTTGGATGGCAGTCTGAGTCAGCGCTTCGATGTCGATTTCTTTGCCTTTGGCGAAATCGGGCAGAACACCGGTGCGAGCTTTCTCGATGTCCTGCTCAGAAAGATGGATGGTGGCGCGCGGGTCTTTCATGGAGAAGAGTTCAGCGAACTCGCTCTTGATGGCTTCAACAGCCCAATAGCTGGCGAATTCTCCACCTAAGTGCCCCCCCATGCCATCGCAGACGATAAACAGACCCATGGGGTCGCGATCCTGGGGAACATAAACTTGTTGGTAAGCGCTGTCTTCGTTTACGTCTCGCAGCATGCCAGGGTCTGTCAGGGCTGTGGCTTCCAGTGTTGTCATGGGTCACTCCTCTTGCGGGGGCATTTGCTAATGCCGGTTATTATCGACTTCTTCTTTTGAAAAGACCACTTCCTCTTTACCCATTAATTTATCCTGGACTTTGGTCACGATCAGGTCAAGGTGACCGTGATTGGCGACGAAATCCAGGTCATCGGCAGGAACGGTCAGGATTGGGCAAAGGTTGAAGCGGTCGATCCACTCATCGTATGACTGGTTGAGTTGAGTCAGGTATTCCTGGGAGATCTGCCGCTCGTAATCGCGGCCGCGCTGCGTGATCCGTTTTTGGAGCGTGGATACTGAAGCGCGCAAATAGATGACCAGATCGGGTGGGGGTAAAAACTCGATGAGCACCTGGTATAACTCTCGATATGAGGCGTAGTCTCGCTCGTTCAACAGGCCCTGGCGGTACAGGTTATGGGCAAAGATTTCTGCATCTTCGTACACGCTGCGATCCTGGATAGCGGAAGTTGGATGATCCAGCAATTGGCGGTGGGCGCGCAAACGGCGGGTGAGGAAAAAGATCTGGGAATGGAAAGCCCAGGTGCGCATATCTTGATAGAAATCTGACAGGTAGGGATTTTCTGTCACGGGCTCATAAAAAGGTTCCCAGGACAGGCTCTTGGAGAGCAAACTCACCAGGGTGGATTTCCCCACGCCGATGTTCCCTGCGACAGCAACAAAGCGTTTCATAGGTGGGGCTCCAGAAAGGCCACGGATTTCCCGGCTTCATCATCCATAACCAGTTCCAGGTGATGATCGGGTCGAAAGTCAGCGATGGAAATCAAGCGTAAACATTTACCAGCCTCAGCAGCATCGGGCAGAAATTGTCCTAGATGGTTGGGCATGTTGTAAAAGAATTCGCGGTTGAAGATCACGTCAGGGTCGTCCAGGTAAACGGCAAGCGGGTAGATGTTGGATTCAACCAGGTCTTGAAAAAAATGCGTGCCGAACGAGGCTTCAGGTGCGGAGCCGATGCCTCCACCGGTTAATTCTACCAGGGCGCTGGTGTGATAGATATCTGCGTATCCGATGTGCACGCCCAAATCGGGATTGGTTGTACCCCAACGACCTGGACCTACGCAGATAAAGGTTTTCCCCTGAAGTGCGGCGTTCAAGCGGCCCACACAACGACCAATATCCGAACGCTCGGACGGGGTTGGCAAGGCGTAATAGCATTCGGGTACGACAAACATCACATACTGGATGCCACTGATCCGTCCCTGGGGCGCCATGCGGGTCGTTGAGAAGATGATATCTTCTTCTCGTAGATGTTTCGGTAAACGCGCTTCGCTCTCTTTGAGATGGCTTTGTGGACGGCATTGCAAGAGTGAGATGAGGACACCGGGTTGCGGGCTGTGAGGGTCCACAATTTGCACCGTAAACTCTGTGTCTACTGGGGCCTGGTAGTTTTTTTCCAGGATTTGCAACATGCGGGTCATGCGGCTGGCAAAGGGCGTGCGGCGCAGCAGTTCATCGAAGGTAACCACCATTTGATCCTGGCCTCCCTGCCCGAACGCCATTCGCAAGGGTGTAAGATAGCCTCCCTGGTCAATTTGAACCAGATACCGAAGCGGTGCGTAGCTGTTCCGCAACACCTGGCCAACGGGCAGGGTCGCCATGCAGTTAGCCTGCAGATCGATCAAATCGATGTATTGTTGTGAGTAGCGGCGGATCGCCTTGGTGGATGCTTCGGGGCGCAAGAGAGGATGGCTTAAAGCTACCAGGCGAGGGTAATCGTTGCCGACGCGATCCACGGCACGCGTGCCCAGGCCCCACACCAGGCGCATGAAGCCATCATCGCGGCGGATTTGTTGAGACCAGCGATATAAATTGCGGCTGAAGGCAACTCCGGCGGCATGGGGCATGAAGTAGCGTTCAAATGCTTCGCCTTGCACGGCCTGGATCAAGACGGCCATGCGCTCATCATAATCTTGCAGCCCCTTGGCCCGGCGATAAAGCAAGGCATCTGGGTTCATGATGCTGGCGTAAATGCGGATGATGGCCTCTGTCAAATCGCGCAGGTTTTCATCTGGTGTGCCCTGGTTGGGGCAGAAGTGGCTTTCGTATTTACCAGCAAAGGAGGTGCCGAAATTGTCCTCTAACAGGCTGGAAGAGCGCACGATCAGCGGCTGGCTGCCTACTTTTTCCAGCAAGGTCCGGAATTTCTCAAGGACATCTGGAGGAAACGAGCCTTTTAGAAATTCCTGCTGCAGTTTGGGGTATTCGGCGCGGATTTGATCTTCGAGCTTATATTTCTGGTCACCCCAGGGCATCAGGCCGTTCAGAGCCATGAAAGTATAGGTTAGATCGGCGCCGATGAAGTAGGATTCGGGCAGGCGCAGGCTAGACCGAACTTCTTCATCGCCCTCTTCGAGCAGAATTCGGGCAGCCAATAGCATACCAGCGGATTTACCGCCGATCTTGCCATGGCCGATCTTGTGGGTGCGAATTTCGTTCAGGTCGGCGATGGTGAACCAATCTTTGGCGATTTTGACGTAGGCGAGTTGGTCGCTGATCAAAGTGCGGATAAGCACCACTTTGATTTCTTGTAAACGGGCTTCATGTTGTTTGCGCTGCTCTGGCGGCATTTTTTCGATGGCCATGGCCTGCTCGAAGAGCATATTCTGAGGGGCCAGTTCGGGGTTGAATGAAACTGGCATATCCTGAGCGCCGCCGCCGCGCTCGGCCAGAGTCCGGCGCACAATTTGCTCGAACAGATCATAAGGCAGGTTGTATGCGAAATAAAAGTCGGTCAGGTGATCGCGCACGCGCATCAGGCGCACATCCCAAATGTCGGCGGGTTCTTCTAAAAATGGGTCGTGTAAGCCTTCCAGAGCCTGGGAGCGGACCGCCTTTTCGCGGGCTTCGGCTTCGAAAACTTGCGGAGCGATGATGCCGCGCTCAAACAACTCATCGCGCATATGCGACCGAATCTGAGAACTCAGGATTGGGTATTGGGCCAGGGAGAGGTAGATATGGAGCGTGCGGTCTGCTGAGGCTGGTGGAAGGGTCATAACTGATCGAGCGATGCTGTCAAAAAACAGGTGAACACGTCGGCAAGCGGGTTGCCAACGTGTTCGATGGATCAGGCAAGCGGTTTGCTAACTTGCCAGGTGCATGGGCATGATCACGTGTAAAAATTCGCCCTGCCCCTCCTCTGCGCCCACCGGACGAATGACACCCGGGCTGGTGTCTGTGGTAGTTTCCACGGCAACGTTAGGGGTTTTGACAACATCCAGGACTTCACGCAGGAAACGGACGTTGAAAGCAATCAACAGCGGCGGCCCTTCGATGCTGGCATCTACCACGTTCTGGTTGAAGCCGGTTTCCTCGGATTGTCCAGAGATCTCAACGATGCCGGGTTGCAGGCTGTCTCCGGGAGTTATGTTGATGCGGGCAATATGCGAGCCTTCGCGGGCGAAGATTTCAGCTTGTTTGCAGGCCTTGAGGAAAGCCGCGGTGGACAGAACCGCGCGTGTTTCACAACGGCGAGGAATGATCTGTTCATAATCGGGAAAATTGCCTTCGATCATTTGGGAAACGAGTTCAGCATCTTTCATCCGGAAGATGACCTGGCCGCGACCCGGAGGCATAACCATTGTAAGAGTCTGGTCGCCATCACCGGCAATACGGGCCAGCTCTGTCAGGGCACGCGCGGGAATAACGGCATTGATCGGGCGAGGCGCCGGAGCGCCAATGATCGCTTTGCGAACGGAAAGCCGGAAGCCATCGGCAGCCGCCATCGTGATCTGGTTGTCCACCACGGTAAGCAAAACGCCAGTCAGGATGGGACGCGCATCGTCCGTTGAGGCCGCAAACGCTACTTGCTGGATCATCTCTTTCAGATCAGCCACGTTGACTTGTAAGCCTTGAGAAAAATCTGCCACTGGCATGGGGGGGAATTCTTGCGCATCGATGCACTTCAGGTCGGTGTTTGAAGCGCCACAACGCAGGTTCAGCGTTTGTGTGCGCACGTTGAGCCCCATTTCAACTTGCTTGTCGGATAGTGTTCCCACCAGGTCGGCGAAAGTGCGCGCTGGTACGGTGGTAGACCCTTCCTCCTGGATTTTGGCGCCAATCCAACAGGTGATGCCCAGTTCCAGGTTCGTTGCCGAAAGGCGCAAGCGGCCCTCGTCTGTTGCAACCAGGATATTTGCCAGGACGGGCAATGTGCTGCGCGGCGAGACGGCCCGGGAAACAACGCTCAACCCACGAGTCAGATTTTCTTGCAAGACAGTTACTTTCATAATCGCAACCCTCTCCTCTGCTAATGTCCTTTACAGTATACAACGAGAAGGCGCTTTTTGCCAGTCGGTTTTACCAATTTCGCTCCAGATCATGAACCTGTTCGTGTAAGAGTTTGTAGATTTAATAAGTAACCAATAGTCGCAACAAACACAATGACTGATCAAAGTGACCGAGAGTTAATCTTACAGTTACAAGACGGCAGCCTGGATGCTTTGGGTTTGCTTTATGATCGCCATCGTTGTATGGTTTATCGAACTGCGCTGGCGATCACGGGTGATAACGAGGTCGCTAATGATCTATTGCAGGATGTGTTTTTGCGCCTGTATCGCTATGCAGATCACGTTGACCAGGAACGGCCCTTGGAACCGTGGTTATATCGTATGACTGCCAACCTGGCATATTCCTGGATGAAGCGCAGAGGGCGCGGTAGACGGATACTCGAGGAAATGTATGAGTGGTTCCTGACTGGCTCGGGAATCAGTACGCCTATGGAATTGGCGGAAGAGCGAGAGGAGTGGGAACAAGTACAGAAAGCATTGGTTGACTTGCCCCTGGCACAGCGTGTTGTCGTTGTTCTATATTATCTCAATGAATTCTCTTTGCAGGAAATTTCTGAAACATTGGACGTACCTATTGGCACGGTTAAATCTCGTTTGCATTACGGCCGGCGCGCTTTGCAGCAGAGCATGAAGGAAGGCCGGAAGTCTGAAGGCAGCAGGATACCGGAACTTCAGTACGAGGGCACAGAGGTGGTGTGACGTGGAAGAAGAATTCGATACCTATCTAAAAAGTTCACTGAAGCAATGGGCTACCCGGCAAGTGCCCCAGGCTGGTGGTCGTTATAAGTTGATGCGACAGATTGCTGTCTCTGAAGTACAGGACGAGACCGAAAAAGGAGATGCTTACTATTGGGTGATGCACAGGCTACGATCGCGGCAAAAACCACCGCCATTGTTTGAATGGTGGGATGGTCCCTCGGGAGAGGCGGCGCTGTGGCCATTGCAATCTACGCCAACCTTCCGCATGTTAGCCTGATCATCGACTAATTCTGCCCATAAAAGAGCATCCTGGAAAGAGTTCCTAAAGCGGTGTGCTGTGGCCGCCCGTGAGCGCATGGTCAATGGATGAATTGGCCAGTGTCAATTGACGCGCATTTTTTGAGTGAAAGGAGGTGATTCTTGGAATCTAATTTGTCTGAGCAAACCGGTTTTTTGGCTACAACTTTGAATAACAACTAGGAGAAAGAAGATGCGAACCAAACTATTTGTGATTGCCTCGCTGTTGATCGTGGCGAGCATGGTGCTGGGCGCCTGTGCGGCTCCGGCGCCCGAGAAAGTCGTCGAGACCGTAACAGTCGAGAAGGTCAAGACCGTCGAGGTCCAAGTGGGCGGAGAGACCAAGATCGTCACCGCCACGCCCGAGCCGGTCGTGGCCAAGGAATTCAAGTCGCCAGATCCAACCACCTTTGTGGAAGTGGTCTTCGGCGACCCTGACACCCTCGACCCGGCCTGGGATTACGAGACAGGCGGCACGGGCGTGCTGCAGAGCACCCACGATACCCTGATCTACTTCAACAAGGACAACCCCAATGCTTTCATCCCGCAACTGGCGTTGGAAGTCCCCACGTTGGAGAACGGCGGCATTTCGGCGGATGGCAAGACCTACACTTTCAAGATCCGCCAGGGCGTCAAGTTCCACGATGGCAGTGATATGACCCCCGAAGACGTGGCTTTCACTTTCCAGCGCGGTATGCTGCAGGGCGGCTACGACTCGCCGCAGTGGCTGCTGACCGAACCCCTGCTGGGTGTAGGTGTGAGTGACGTGAGTGAGCTGGTCGGCGATGGCTCTGCGGCTGGCGATACCGATCTTCTATTGGCTATGGACCCGGCCGAGTTGATGCGCGTCTGCGAGCTGGTCAAGAGCAAAGTCGTGGCCGACGATGCCAACTGGACGGTGACCTTCAACCTCGAGCAGCCCTGGGCGCCCTTCCTGCCCACCCTGGCAAACCATGGCTGGGGTGCGATCCAATCCAAGGCCTGGGTTGGCGCCAACGGCGGCTGGGATGGCGACTGCGCCACCTGGCAGAACTACTTCAACCCCGGGGCGGAAGCTTTGAACGCTTTGCCGCTGGGCTCGAGCGCCATGGGCACCGGCCCCTACATGCTGGAGCGCTGGGTGCCGAATGAGGAAATCGTGCTCAAGGCCAATGAGAACTACTGGCGCACCGAGCCAGCCTGGGAAGGCGGCCCGACGGGCGCTCCCGCGATCAAGACGGTCATCATCAAGAATGTGACCGAGTTCAGTACCCGCTATGCCATGCTGCAGGCCGGCGATGCGGATTTCATCAATGTCGGTTCTACAGCCGACTGGCCGCAGATGGATGAGATCACTTCGCAAATTTGCCAGGTTACGGATGAAGACTGCGAACCGACGGAAAAGCCAGATGCACCTCTGGAACTGATCCGTGGCTATCCGACGGGTGGTCATACCGACATTTTCATGAACTTCGCCATCAACACCGAAGGCGGCAACAACTTCATCGGCAGCGGACAACTGGACGGCAATGGCGTTCCGGCGAACTTCTTCAGCAACATCCACGTGCGCAAGGCCTTTGCCTACTGCTTCAACTACGACGCCTACCTGGAGCAGGTGCTGTTGGGTGAGGGCTCGCGCCTGACTTCTGCCATTTTGCCTGGTATGCCTGGCTACGATGAGACCGCCCCGGTTTACAACTACGATCCAGCCAAGTGCGAAGAGGAAATCAAGCTGGCCGAGTTCGACGGCGCCAAGGTTTGGGATGCAGGCTTCCGCCTGACCCTGGCCTTCAACACCGGCAACACCCAGCGCCAGACGATTGGCCAGATCTTACAGGCCGAGTTCTCGGCGCTCAACGAGAACTTCGTGATCGAGGTAACCGGTTTGCCGTGGCCAACTTACCTGCGCAACTTCCGCGCCCAGAAGCTGGCAATCTCGACCAGCGCCTGGATCGAGGATATCGATGACCCGCACAACTGGGTGCAGCCCTACATGGTCGGCACTTTTGCCCGCCGGCAGAGCCTGCCCGACGACCTCACCGCACAATTCAAGGATTACGTCGATCGCGGCGTGGTGGAGATCGACCCGGTCAAGCGCGCCGAGATCTACAAAGAGCTCAACCAGCTTTACTACGAGCAGATCCCGACGATTGTGATGTTCCTGGTCAACGGCCGCCATTACCAGCAGCGCTGGGTAAATGGGTGGTACAGCAACCGCGTCTATCCTGCGAACAACTATTACTACATTCTGTGGAAAGATTAGGAGTATAGGAATATAGTAACCGGCGAAACGGTTATTGAAGGATAAGTATCCTGTTTGGTACAGGGGCGCGTAGTTCGCCCCTGTACCATCGGGATTGACAGAGTTGAACCAAATTACTTCTCGATGAGTAAATATAGTGAAGCCAAACACACCGAAGCTTTATCAATCAAGTTAAGGAAGAAGAAAATAAAGAAGAAAATGTCGAAACAAAATTGGCCCATCAACGAATCTGGCGAGATGAAAGAGGAATTTGATATCTACCTGAGGCGCTCTTTGAAGTATTGGGCAGCCCGGCAGGAACCTCTTGACGATGGGCGGGAATGCTTGATTCAACATATCGAAAGATTTGGATGGCTTGAGGAGATCGGCGGAAGTAATTTCTCTGAATGGATAGCCACTATACTCCACCTCAAACGACTGCTTATGCTTGAAGGGCGGGAGCCGCCTATGACCAGGCCCAGGCATCTTCTGATGTTGCAGGCAACGTTTCGCCTGGTGTTCTGAGTCACGTAACGCATACCTGGCAGATCGATAGCATTTGAATAATTAGTTTGGAGTGCATGGCCCCTGATTGGGAGCGCCACGCGTATGTATTTGTGTTCTCTATTGACGGAAAAATTTCCGAGATAAAAGAAAATGGATGGAAGGAGGTGGTCTGCAACTTGAAGTAGAAATCTAGAACAATACTCATCACAACATAACCCGATCATTTGTATGGAGGAAGAAGATGCGAAATAAACTATTTTTAGTAGCCTCGCTGTTGATTATAGCGAGCATGGTGTTGGGAGCCTGCGCAGCCCCGGCACCGGAAAAAGTTGTCGAGACCGTGACGGTCGAGACGGTTAAAACGGTTGAGGTTCAGGTAGGTGGAGAGACCGTAGTGGTCACCGCTACCCCGGAACCGGTGAAGGCCAAGGAATTCAAATCGCCTGATCCAACCACCTACGTACAGGTCGTTTTCGGCGATCCGGATACGTTTGATGTGGCCTTCGATTACGAAAATGCCGGCCTGGGTGTCCTGTTGCTGACTTACGACACGCTGATTTTCTATAACAAAGAAGATCCGAACGATTTCGTGCCACAACTGGCGACAGAGGTTCCTGGCCTGGAGAACGGTGGTATTTCGGCGGATGGCCTGACCTTCACCTTCAAGATCCGCCAGGGCGTCAAATTCCACGATGGCAGCGATTTGACCCCCGAAGACGTGGCTTTCACCTTTCAACGCGGCATGCTGCAGGGCGGTTATGACTCGCCTCAGTGGCTGCTGACCGAGCCCTTGCTGGGTGTAGGTATCAGCGATGTCGGCGAACTGGTCGGCGATGGATCTGCCGCGGGCGATCGCGAGGCCCTGCCGGGTATGGATCCTGCTGAACTGGTGCGAGTGTGCGAACTGGTTAAGAGCAAGGTCGTAGCAGATAATGACAACTGGACAGTGACCTTCCAGTTAGCGCAGCCGTGGGCTCCCTTCCTGCCCACCCTGGCCCAGGGTTGGGGCTCGATCCAGTCCAAGGCCTGGGTCACCGCCAGCGGCGGCTGGGACGGCGACTGCGCCACCTGGCAG
The DNA here is from genome assembly GCA_040752025.1 of Chloroflexota bacterium. Taxonomy (GTDB): domain Bacteria; phylum Chloroflexota; class Anaerolineae; order Anaerolineales; family UBA4823; genus JBFMFR01. Next base: position 31,872 of record JBFMFR010000008.1, read on the forward strand.
AACTTCTACGATCCGGGCTCAGAAGCGCTGAACGCTTTGCCGCTGGGCTCCACTACGATGGGCACTGGCCCTTATACGCTAGAGCGCTGGGTGCCGGGCGAGGAAATCGTGCTCAAGGCCAACGAGAACTACTGGCGCACCGAGCCAGCCTGGGAAGGCGGCCCGACGGGCGCGCCCAAGATCAAAACCATCATTATCAAGAACGTGACCGAGTTCAGCACCCGCTATGCCATGCTGCAGGCTGGTGATGCCGATTCGATCAATGTTGGTTCTACGGCTGACTGGCCGCAGATGGATGTGATCACCGGGCAGATCTGCCACAATACGGATGAGGATTGCGAGCCATCTGAAAAACCAGATGAACCCCTGGAGTTGATCCGGGATTACCCGACGGCCAACCGTACGGATATTTTCCTGAACTTCGCCATCAACACGGAAGGCGGCAACAACTTCATTGGCAGCGGCCAACTGGATGGCAATGGCGTTCCATCGAACTTCTTCACGAACATCCATGTGCGCAAGGCCTTTGCCTATTGCTTCAACTACGATGCCTACCTGGAGCAGGTGCTGTTAGGCGAGGGCGTGCGTTCGCCCACGGTGATTTTGCCGGGTATGATCGGCTATCAAGAAGACGCTCCGATGTACAACTACGACCCGGCCAAGTGTGAAGAGGAAATCAAGCAGGCTGAGTTCGATGGCGCCAGTGTCTGGGACATGGGCTTCCGCCTAACCCTGGGCTACAACACCGGCAACGACCAGCGCCAGACGATCGGCCAGATCTTGCAGACCGAGCTTTCGGCGCTCAACGAGAACTTCGTGGTCGAGGTGACCGGTTTGCCGTGGCCAACCTACCTGCGCAACTTCCGCGCCAGCAAGCTGCCGCTCTCCACCAGCGGTTGGATCGAGGATATCGACGATCCGCACAACTGGGTACAGCCTTACGCAATTGGCAACTTCGCTCGCCGCCAGAACCTTCCTGAGGATGTCACTGCTCAGTTCAAGTCGATCGTCGATCGTGGCGCGGTCGAAGTCGATCCTGCCAAGCGCGCCGAGATCTACTACGAATTCAACCAGATCTACTATGATCAGGTGCCGACGATTATCTTGTACCTGGTCAATGGGCGTCGCTACGAGCAGCGCTGGGTGCAGGGCTGGTTCAACAACCGCGTGCTGCCTGGCACCTTCTACTATTCGATGTGGAAAGAGTAGTCTGAAGGAAAACGTTTCGTTGCGTAGAACCTTCTAGTTGGTGGAGTAGGGATGCGCTCTGAGTGTATCCCTACTCTCTCCCCGAAACAGCGTGGCCGATCTAATACGAAAAAGGAGTGATGCGCTATGGTTAATTACATTATTCGACGACTGCTGATTTTGCCGGTCATCCTGTTCGGCGTGACGGCGTTGATCTTTGGCATGCTGCAATTCCTCAGTCCGGAAGAGCGCTCGGCTCTCTATGTGCGCGATATCCCCAAGAACCCGGCCCAGATGGACGCCATCATCAAGCGCTACGGCCTGGATGATCCGATCCTGACGCAGTACTGGCACTGGATGTGGGGGCATAAGGATACCGTGACGGGCGAGATGGTGGGCGGCATCCTGCGCGGCGATTTCGGTTACTCGCGCACCGGCAACCAGCCGGTGGTGGATCTGCTCAAGCGGCGTTTCCCGGCTACAGTTGAGCTGACTCTATATACGATCCTGCCGATTATCGGCATTGGCGTGTGGCTGGGGATTGTGGCGGCGGTTCACCACAACAAGTTTATCGACCAGTTGGCGCGCGTGCTGGCCATCCTGGGCACCTCCCTGCCCGCCTTTGTGCTGGGCTTGCTGGCGCTGCTGCTGTTCTATGCCAAGCTGGGCTGGTTCCCGCCTGGGCGATTATCCGACTGGGCAAACACGGTGGTTTACTCGGAAGCTTTTCGTACCTATACTTCACTGATCACGGTGGATGCGCTGCTGAATGGGCGGGTGGATGTCTTCTTGGATGCACTCCGCCACCTGATTTTGCCGGTAATTGTACTGTCCACGATTTCGTGGGCCACCTATCTGCGTGTGACGCGTTCCTCGATGTTGGAAACACTGCGCCAGGAGTACGTAGTCACGGCGCGCGCCAAGGGTTTGAAAGAGACGGATGTGATCAACGGACACGCCCGCCCGAATGCTTTGATCCCGGTGGCGACATTGAGTGGATTTTCGGTGGCAGGCCTGTTGGGTGGGGCAGTGCTGACCGAAACGATTTTCGATTACCCGGGCATTGGGCAGGCGTCCGGGGCGGCGGCCGCCCAACTGGATGTGATCACGGTGCTGTCTTTCACTTTGTTGGCTGGTTTCATTTTGATCGTGGCGAACCTGATCGTGGATGTGATGTATGCTTTCCTCGATCCACGCGTACGGTTAAGTTGAAATGTGCCGAGTTAGAGAAAATTCACATATTCACGTAGGAGGTATTTGATGAGCACATATACAGAGACAGCCTCTTCCAGCTATCTTGATTTTCTTGAAGAGCGGAAGATCGGTTGGTTGGAGCGGCTGATTGGACCGGAATTCTATCGCATCCTGAAGGGCGTTTTCACCAACCCGATGTCGCTTGCCGGCATAACATTGATCGTCTTTTTCTTCCTGACGGCGTTTTTGGCGCCCTGGATCGCGCCTCCAACCAACGCGCGTGATCCGTATGTGGTGCCGCGGGATGGATTCAGCCCTACTCCTAAAGCACCCGGCACGGTTTGGACAACGCGCCCGCCGGAAGCCCCTTTCTGGTTCAAGCTGTTTGGCAGAGAGGAGTGGACACATGTCTTCGGCACCACAGGTGGGCAGTGGGACCTTTTCTACGGTGTGGTGTGGGGCACGCGTACGGCACTGAAAGTGGGCATTACAGTGGAAGGATTGTGTCTGATCATCGGGATCCTGGTGGGAAGCATTTCGGCATTTTACGGCGGGTGGATCGACGAGATCTTGATGCGCATCACCGAGATCTTCATCGCCTTCCCCTTCTTGATGGCTGCTCTGACGCTCTCGGCAATCCTGACCCCGGTGATCGGTAAGGGCATCTGGCCACCGTTGATCGCCATGGTGGCGTTCAGTTGGATGGGCTATGCGCGCATCATCCGGGGTGAGATCCTGTCGGTACGAGAGCGGGATTTCATCATGGCGGCCCGGGTGGTTGGCGTAAAAGATCGCCGCATTATCCTGAAGCATATTATCCCCAATGCCGTATATCCCACGATCATCCTGGCTTCTTTAAATGTGGGCGGAGACGTGATTACGTTCGCTGCGTTGAGCTTCCTGGGGATTGGCACAGAGGTCGGTTATGCTGACTGGGGTCAGATGATCAGCTTCGCCCGTAACTGGATTCCTTCCCTGGCAACCTACTGGTACATTGTGGTGTTCCCAGGCCTGGCGCTGGCGCTGTTCACTCTGGGTTGGAACTTGCTGGGCGACGCCATGCGCGACATTATGGATCCTCGCCTGCGCGGACGCGGCGCATAAGTCTTTATTGGTGTTTCTTCTCCTCGTAATTTGATGCGTGCCAGGGGGTGTGGCGCGCATCAAATTCATTTAACAGGCTATTTTCCTCTGGCGGAGCAAGAATAGTGGTTGCCAGGCCGCACGAGAATGACCAGGAACGGTCCCAGGAGCGGTAGCAGGGTGGCCACTAATCCCCAGCCCAGGTAAGCTGCCAGGCTCAACCTGCGCTCGCGCAAGAACAGACCGGCCATAATGGCCATGCCCACTACACACAACAGCAATAACAGGCGCATAATATCCGGGGAAAGCAGCATGGTAGATCGCTCCTTGTGGGGAAAAAATCGCTGCTTCCATTGTAAGGGATTTGTGGTCAGAATGCAAGTAGTGGGCGGAAAAGCCGCCCACTACCTGACGTTTCATACCCTATGTGCAGGCCTGTGTGGCCTGACCTGCTGCTGAAATCTGGTTTAGATCCAGCCGCGCAGTTCCATGGCCGTGACAACGCGCTTGATGGCAACCATGTAGGCTGCATCGCGCATGTAAACTTTCTGGCTTTCGGCCATCTCCAATACACTGTTGAAGGCCTGGGTGATCTTGGTGTCCAGGCGCTGCAAGGTCTCTTCGCGCGTCCAGTAGTAATTCATATCGTTCTGGACACTCTCGAAGTAAGAGACGGTCACGCCGCCGGCGTTGCACAGGAAGTCTGGAATAACAAAGACGCCATTGCGCTTGAAGACTTCGTCGGCTTCGGGGGTCGTCGGGCCGTTAGCGCCCTCCGCAACCAGGCGCACGCGATCGCTGACACGCTTGACGGTTTCTGCGTTAACCTGGCCCTCGAGCGCACCGGGGATGAGCACATCCACATCTTTGGTGATCCAGGCGTCGGCGTCTTCGATCACGTAACCAGCCTGGCGCGCCTTCTCCTTGTCGATGCTGCCATACTGGTCAGTGATCGATTGCAAGAAGTGCGGGTTTATCCCATCGGGATGGCTGACGGTGTAGGGGAGGCGGTCTTCGCGGTCCCAATACGAGACACAGGCGACCTTGCCGCCCAACATCTCGGTGAAGCCGATGGCGGCATATTGAGAAACATTGCCAAACCCTTGAATGGCGGCTACCGATTTGGTTGGATCCAGCTTGAGGTGATTCATGGCTTCGCGCACGGTGTAAATGACGCCAAAACCAGTCGCCTCGGTGCGGCCCAGAGACCCGCCGCCGCCTACTGGTTTGCCGGTGATCACGCCAGGTGTATACTGACCTACCAGCTTGGAGTATTCGTCCATCATCCAGCCCATCATTTGCGGCGTGGTGCCCACATCGGGAGCCGGGACATCCTGGCGAGGGCCGATGTTGCGCCACATCTGATCTACCCATCCGCGGCACAGTCGTTCTTTCTCTTGCGTCGACAGGGTCGCAGGATCCACCGGTACGCCGCCTTTACCACCACCCAGCGGGATATCGGCTACAGCCGTCTTCCAGGTCATCCACATTGCCAGGGCGCGCACAGTGTCGAGTGTTTCGGACGGGTGGAAACGGATGCCACCTTTCGCCGGGCCGCGGGCATCGCTGTGCTGAACGCGGTAGCCGAAGAAAACACGGATGGAGCCATTGTCCATGCGCACGGGAACCTGGAATTTGAACTCACGGGATGGCCAGCGCAGATACTCTGCAATTTGTGGATCCAAGTTCAGTTGCTTGGCAACATTGTCAAACTGTGCCTGAGCCATCTGAAAAGCGTTGATTAACTCTGTCATTCGCATATCTCCTGTTGTGTTTGGGTTGGTTTCTTTGTCAAAACATAAACGGGCACTCCGGTTTGGTGCCCGCTACAAAAACGTTGGTTATGTAACCGAAAAAGCCCATAGCGATCAATCCTGACTGATCTTACTTAAGGTTAGCAGATGTCAGATGGCCCGTCAAGATGACGAATGCCATATTATATGTGACGTAGTTCACATTTCATTCGTCCTGCGCAGGTCCTGCAACTGTTTTTCCAGCTCCTGCTGCAAAATCTGTGGATTGGCGCGCCCCTGGGCGGCGCGCATCACTTGACCGAAGAGCCAACGTGATAGATTCTCTTTGCCGCCCAGGTAAGCATTCACTTGCTCAGGGTTTTGAGCCAGGAGGCGTGATACCAGTTCGGCGATGAAAGTTGCGTCTGAGATTTGTTGCAAGCCGCGTGAAGAAATGATCTCTCCGGCAGTTTTGCCGCTCGAGAACATCTCTGCAAGCACGGAGCGGGCGGTGGTCTGGTTGACCTCGCCCTGGAGGATCATTTGGATCAGGTTTGCCAACGCCTGGGGTTTGATTGGGCAGTTTTCAATCTCGATCCCAGATTGGTTTAGCAAGCCGAACAAGTCGCCGGTGATCCAATTGGCGATGGTTTTGGGCGAGGCCGTTGCCGCGGCTTGCACGACGCGCTCAAAATAATCTGCCACGGCTGGTTCGGCGGTGAGCACCCCGGCATCATAGGCGTTCAGTTCGAGGGTTTCCCGGAAGCGTTTGAGTTTGGCGGCGGGTAGTTCGGGCAGGCTCTGTTGGATGGATTGCAGCCATTCCTTTTCGATCTTTAGTGGGGGCAGGTCTGGTTCGGGGAAATAACGATAATCGTCTTCGGTCTCTTTTCTGCGCTGCGTATAGGTGACCTCTTTGGATTCGTCCCAACCGCGCGTTTCTTGAAAAACCGGTTTACCATGCTGCAAGAGATCGCCCTGGCGTTCGATCTCGTAATCGACCGCACGCTCCAGGGCGCGGAAGCTGTTCAGGTTCTTGATCTCGGTGCGGGTACCCAGGGCCAGGCTGCCAGCCGTGCGCAAAGAGATATTGGGCTCGATGCGCAAAACGCCTTTTTGCATGTCGCCAGAGTTCACGCCCAGGTAGCGCAGCAAGGAGCGCAAGGCAGTGGCGTAGGCGCGCACTTCTTCGGCGGTGTGCAAATCGGGCTCTGTGACGATCTCCAACAAAGGCACCCCGGCCCGGTTGAGGTCGACCAGTGAGAAAGGCTCGATTGGCTGGTTGACGTGGGTCAATTTGCCGGTATCCTCCTCCAGGTGCACCCGGCGGATGCGCACCAGGCGTTCCCCTTGAGAAGTCTGAATGTGCAAACGACCGTTGCGACCCAGGGGCTGCTCGTACTGCGAGATCTGGTAGCCCTTGGGTAGATCGGGGTAGAAGTAGTTCTTACGGGCGAAAATGCTGACTGGCGCGACCTGGCACCCCAAGGCCAGCGCCACGCGCAAGCCGAATTCAACCGCCTGGCGGTTGACGACAGGCAAAGCGCCGGGCATGCCCGCGCACACCGGGCATACGGCGACGTTCGGCTCTGCCTGAGTGGAATCAACCACCGGGCAGGCGCAAAACATCTTGGACTGGGTTTGCAGCTCGGCGTGGACTTCCAGGCCGATGACCGGCTCGAAGGGCATACGGGTATCCTTAACCGTGGCGGTTCATGAACCTTTCCATGCGGTGCAGGGCTTCTTCGATCTTCTCGTAGGCCGTGGCATACGAACAGCGCACGAAACCCTCGCCGCCAGCGCCGAAGGCCGTGCCAGGTACAACCGCCACGCGCTCTTCATCCAGCAGTTTTTGGGCGAAGGTGTCCTCATCCATGCCGGTTACGGAGATTTGAGGAAAGGCATAGAAGGCCCCGCGCGGCTCGAAGGTGGGCAGGCCCAGGCGGTTCAGCCCGCTGACGATCAATTTGCGCCGGCGATCGTACTCCGCCAGCATCTCCTGCACGTAAGGCTCGCCCTGGCGTAAAGCCACCAGCGCGGCTGACTGCGCCGTGGTTGGAGCGGACATAATCGTATATTGGTGGATGCGCAGCAGGCCACGTAGGATCTCTGCCGGGCCGGCAGCGTAACCAATGCGCCAGCCGGTCATGGCGTAATCCTTCGAGAAGCCGCCCAGGGTCAGGGTGCGCGCCCGCGCACCAGGCAGGGCAGCGAAGCAAACGTGCGGAACGCCGTAAACCAGGCGGTCGTAGATTTCATCGGAGATGACGAGCAAATCGTGCTCTTCGGCGATGCGCAGCACCTCTTCGAGCACTTCGGGCGAAGCAACTGCCCCGGTGGGGTTGTTAGGATATCCGACCAGGATGGCCTTGGTGCGTGGGGTCACAGCGGCTGCCAGGGCTTCCAGGTTGGGCTGGAAGTTATCTTCCACGCGGCTGGGGATCTCCACGGGCACGCCGCCGGCCAAAATCACCTCGGCCTGGTATGCCACGAAACAAGGTGTGGGGATGAGCACTTCTTCGCCGGGCTCCAGGATGGCGGTCAGCGCCAGGTAGAGCGCCTCAGAAACGCCGACCGTGACAACGATTTCGCCAGCCGGGTCGTACGAGACGCCATACAGGCGCTGCAGATTACCGACAAGCTCCTGGCGCAGTTCGAGCGTGCCGGAGTTGGAGGTATAGTGTGTCTCGCCATGCATCAGGGATTGGATGCCCGCCTGTGTAATCGGGTCAGGGGTGGCGAAATCCGGTTCACCGATCCCTAAGGAGATCACGTCTTTCATCGTGGCGACGATGTCAAAGAATTTGCGGATGCCGGAGGGTTTTAGATTGGCAACCCGGTTAGCGAGATAACTTTGCTTCACATTTGCTCCTTTCGGAAAAACTTTCTGGTTTTTAGGATTTATACCTGGGTAATCTGCCAGGCGTCAGCAGTCTGCTGGTAGAGTAGTTCGAAAGAACGCCCGTCCTGGGTGGACACTCGAAAGAATTTCCCCTCTGGCGTGCGCCAGCGCGCCAGGATCGTTTCGATTTCCAGGCGCTGTCCTTCCCAGGATAGGGCGATGGGATGTTCTGCATATTCTGCATTGGAGCGACACGCCACCAGTTCGGCCATTGTGCAAGTTCCCGCTATAGTGTTACGACGGTGTTATCCCCGGCGTTTACAATCCCAGGGCGGCGGGTAATATGGGCGCGCCGTCCGACCAGTGAACTTTCCAGGATCACACCCGCAGCTTCGGCTTCGTCTTCCAGGATCGAATTCTGGATGATGCATTGTTCAACTTTGCAACCCGCGCCAATCGATACATATGGCCCCAGGATGGTCTGGCTTACATGGGCGGTGGGATGTACAAAAACCGGAGGGTTGATGACAACGCCTTGGCGTTGTGCCGTTTGCTGGCTGTTGTCACTCCCGTTCTCCAATAAATAGCGGTTAGTATCCAACAGCGCCTCCGGCGTGCCGGCATCCAGCCAGACGTCGACAGACTGGGTGCGCATCTTGAGCCCGCGCTTCAGCATGATATTGATCGCGTCCACAAGGTAGAATTCGCCTTTGAGCGCCAGGTCGCGTTCCATCTGTTCATCGATGGCGGCGATCAATTCTTCTGCCTGGCTAAAATAATAGAAGCCAACCACTGCCAGGTTGTTTTGCATGGCTTGTGGTTTCTCGATCAGGCGCGTCACCCAGCCATTCTGCCCCATTTCAGCCACGCCGAAGCGGCGCGGATCGGGCACGGGTTTTACCCAGGCGACGGCTTCGGCGGTTTCGTGCGCCAGGAAAGACAGGTCGGTCTTGATGAGTGTATCGGCGAAGACCATCAGCATTGGGCCGTGTAAGTAGGCTTCTGCCAGTTTAATGGCGTGCGATTGGCCGCGCGGGTTTTCCTGCAATACGTAATGCGCTTTTAGCTCAGGGTGATGTTCTTGCAAGTGGTATTCGATCTGATCGCCCAGGTATCCGACAATGTTGATCAACTCGATGTCTTGGGGATCGGGCAAGGATGCCAGGCTGTCCAGTACATGGTCGAGAACGGCTTTGCCAGCGACACTGACCAGTTGTTTGGGCTTGCTCCAGGTGTGAGGGCGCAGGCGAGTGCCCAGGCCAGCCATGGGGATGACGACCTTCAATGTATGATTGTCCATATCTTCCTAAAGTTCCAGTGAGTTTCCAGGTTTTTGAAAAAGCCTGTTCTGCCAATTATAACCTGCTCCAGGGAAAAGCAAACAAGTGTGCACAAGGAACTTGCGCACACGGATGAAATCCTTCCAAAAGCATATCAGAGAACCGGGTTCTTACTCGGGCTTGACCGCGCCGTACAGAGCGCCGCCGATGGCGCCCAGGGCTGCCGCAATCAAGACTCCCAGCGAGCAGCACATAAAGCCGCCAATCGCACCCCCGCTTATTCCGACCAGGAGTTCGGGGGGAATGCCCAATATATGTAATGCTTCCAGGGTCTCAGGCGGCAGTTCTGAAATGGCCTGGCTGGTATCGATCAAAGCGGAGTGAACCATGTAGATGGCCATAGTGACACTGCCGCTCAGCAGTGCAGCCGTCACGGCAGCTAGCGTGCCCTGCCCGGCGCCTTGCCCAGCCGAGCGTACCGGAGGAACGTAAGCCGCCGCCAACGCTCCGATGGCCGGATAGAACAACAAGGTGAGCGGCAGTGTAATGCATACTAACCCTGGGACCAACCCGATCAGGGTGAGCAAGATCAGTCCTACCGCTCCGATAAGGCCCGCTTTCAACCAGCCTGGCATAGGGACCTCCTTAGATTATTTAGATATGGATTGAGGCATTCTTAGAACAGGGCACAATGAGTCAAAATCAAGCCGGGATCAGGCAGAACCGCCTGGTCGGAAACGCCGCGCCAGGCCACGTAGCTGGCTAGGGCTGACCGGCTTGAGCAAGACGATGTCGGCCTGGTCACGCAGTGTTTCAGCCCGGCGCTCGTCAGCCGTTGCTAAAAGCACGCGCGTGGCCGAAAGACGTGGATCGGAGCGAATCTGCTCCAGGATCTCTTGCCCTTTTACGCCGGGCAGGTGTAAGTCCAGGACCACGAGCGCGGGTACAGCCTCGGCCAGGACCGCCTGGGCCACGCTTCCATCCGTAATCGCTTGAACCTCAAAGTCCGATTGCAAAGCGAGCGAGAATATTTCGCTGAGCTGGGGATCATCTTCGATGATCAGCGCCAGGGGATTGGGTGGAGAAGCGCTCATAGAACCTCCGCTTTTTGGGTTTTTTCTGGACTCGTGATGAGGGGCAACAACACCGTAAAAATGCTGCCCTGGCCGACTTCGCTTTCGAGCGAAATGCTGCCTTCCATCAATTCTACCAGTTGTTGGGTGATGGGCAGGCCCAGGCCAATGCCACGTTGTGTACTGGTGATATTGGTATCCACCTGACGGAAAGGCTCGAAGATGTACGCTTGGGCTTCTGCTGGAATACCGATGCCGGTATCTGAGACCTGCATGGCCCATTGAGATGATTTGGGCTGATAGAGCTTGAGGCACACTTCGCCGGTTTTGGTGAATTTGATCGCATTGCCTGCCAGGTTTATGAGGATTTGCTGCAAGCGCGGCAGATCGCCATAAAGCTCATCGGGCAAATCGGCTGACAGTTCGGCTGTAAATGCCAGGCCTTTGTTGTGCGCCAGCACGGACATTTGCGCTTCGACGCTCTGCAACAGCGCCGTGGGAGAAAATTGCTCCATGTGCAACAGCACGGTCCTGGCATCGATTTGCGCCTGGTTGAGCAGCTCGCTGATCAGGGTGTTCAGGTAGTTGGCGCTGTTCATAATGTTGGCGGCAGCGCGTTCTTGGCTTTCGTTGAGCGCGCCGAAGGCGCCATCGTGCAATAGTTCGATGTAGCCCAGAATCCCGCCCAGTGGTGTGCGCAGCTCGTGGCTGACATTCGCTAATAACTGGCTCTTCAAGCGGCTGGCTTCGAGCGCCTGGTCGCGGGCGATGACCAGTTGCTCACGCACCTGGCGTTGTTCGGTGATATCCTCTTTGACGGCTACGTAGTGGGTGGTGCTGCCGGTCGAGTCGATGATGGGGGATATCGAGGCGAATTCCCAGTAGAGATCGCCGTTCTTCTTACGATTGCAAAACTCGCCGCGCCATTCATCTCCAGCGGCAAGCGTCTCCCATAGTTGTTGATGAACCTCAACCGGGGTGTACTCGGTCTTGAGGATGCGTGGATTTTGACCTAAGGCCTCTTCTAAGGTATAGCCGGTTACCTCGGTGAACTTGGGGTTGGCGTACTGGATTCGGCCCTGGGTGTCCGTGATGACAATGGAGGTCGGGCTGGCTTCGACGGCGCGTGAAAGCTGGCGCAGTTTTTCTTCGGCGCGCTTGCGCTCGATTAAGTGTCCGAAAGTGGTGCCCAGCAGAGAAACCAGCTCCGTTTCGTAGGGACGGGCCGGTTTGCGGGTGATAAAGTTATCACAAACCAGGTATCCAATTGCCTGGCGACCGTTCCACAGGGCGGAGGCAACTTTCCAGCCTGTCCCGACCATTTCTCCGTTATCGAGGATCGGTGCATTCTCCCAAAGTTTGGTGCGGCCGGGGGATCCCAAGACTTCCAGGGTCCAATGCTCATCGCCAATGGGCTCGTGATAATAGCTTTCGTCCCGGATCTGCCCATCTGGATCGATGCCGTAGGTGCCATAGAGTTGATTTGTGGATGGATCGAGCATCAACAACCCGACGCGATCCAGGCCCAGGCGTTGTTGAGACAATTCAACGATTTTGACATACAGGTCTGGCAGTTCCTCGATTTCGCTGAGCGCCAGGTGGATTTCCTGCAAAGCATGCATGTCATCCAAAAAAGCCTGCCGGAACTGTTCGGCCTGTTTGCGGTCGGTGATTTTGCGGATGGTGATCACTCGCCCAATCAAGTGTTGGCGTTTGTCGGCCAGCGCTGAAATATGCAGTTCGTACCAGCGCTTATCCGGACCTTCGCCGATGGAGACTTCCTCGAGGCCTTCTTTTGTGTCCTTGAAGCGCTCAACGATTTGAGGCCAGGGGCCGAACACAGTTGCTACGCTTTGCCCAATTGTTTGGGTCGCGGAGCTCCCAATCAAGCGCAGGGCAGCCGGGTTGGCATCGGCGATGCGCCCATCCTGGTCGAGGATAATCATGCCATCCTGCATTTCCTCCACTACGGTGTCGCGCGCCAGGGGCAACAAATCGATGAGGCGAAATCCCAAAATGCCCCAGGCAACCGCAACCGTTGTAATCGTAAAGGCAAAAGGCGTGGGATCGAGGTGAGCGATCGGGCTCAGGCCGGACAGGTACAGCACGTTGCCGACCCAGGGCGCTACGACAGCGACCAGCAGCGCAACCGCCTGCTCGCGGTAAAGGTTCTGGGCGCGGCCAATCGAGCGGAGTATCAGCACAGCTCCAGCTAACAGCGCCAGGTAAGAGAAAGCCGAGTGCACCCAGAACCAGGGGCCGTACGAGACCCCCAGGGTAGAGAATGCGCCAGCGTTGTTGATGTGGTTTTCTGTCCAGATCAGGTGATGCGCCTCGTTGGTAAAGATGAGGGCAATGGTCACCAGTGGGATAGCGATCAGAAACAGCAGGTTGCGAGGCGTCAACCGCCAGGATGGATTGCTGTAATACAGGGCGAAAAGCAGCCACATCAGCGGGGCGGTAGCGATGCCGATATATTGAACTTTGCCCCAGAACAGTTTGGTCGGCAGATCCGCTCCAGCAATTTCCAGCATGTAACCCAACGTCCATTCTGTGATCGACAGGGCCAAAATGCCGAGCATGAGCGCCCCTGCGGTCGCCCGGCGGTGCGATAGTGCGTACCAGGCCACCCAGGCTGAAATTGCACCAGAAGCGAGCAAGGGTAATATGTAGATAGAGTATTCAAGTTGCATATCGGTTCCTGCGCGGTACTTGTAAGTGTGAGATCGGTTAGTAATTGTAGCACATGCTGGGGATGATTCTCAGGCGCAGCTCTGTGTGGCGATGGCGGTTTCGATAAATTGAACAGCTTGAGCGAGGGTGCGAGCGTCGAAGGCAAAGCGGGCCCCGGCGGCTTTGTACAATTCCGGCAGCGAGGCAGTTCCGCCCAGGCCGAGGGCGCGGCGGTACTGCTTCAGGGCGCGCCTGGGGTTCTGCCGCGCGTTGTGCCAGACCTGCACGGCGCCCAACTGCGCCAGGCCGTATTCAACGTAATAAAACGGGTAGCGAAAGATGTGCTGCTTGCGCTGCCAGCCGGTCATGGCTTCAGCGTCCAGGCCGCTCCAATCCACACCGGGCATAAAGCGCTGCCACAGCTCGAACCACTTGGCGTCACAGTATCGCGGACTGTTTGAAAGGTCGGGCCGGGAGTATGCCCAATGTTGGAAGGCGTCCACCACGGCCATATAAGGCCAGAAGGCCAGGAGATGTTCTAGGTGGGCCAGGCGAAAGCGCCGGGCCTGAGCTTCATCGTAGAAACCGCCTTGCTCCCGGCTGACGTAGGGATCAGCCAGGAGCTCCATGGCCATGGAGGCTACCTCGGAGAATTCCAGCCCGGGGAGGCGCTGCTGGGTATATGGCAGTTGCAAACGCTCGAAGTTATGGAAGGCGTGCCCGGATTCGTGCAAGATGGTGCGCACATCACTGGCGAGTCCAACGGCGTTCATGAAGATGAAAGGCCGGCGGGTAGAAGGGAAGGCGGTGCAGTAAGCGCCAGGAGCTTTGCCTTTGCGGTTATCCAGGTCGAGCATACCATGAGCGCGCATCTCTTGAAAATAACGCCCCAATTGAGGATCGAGGCGGGTGAAGATCCCCTGGACTTTGTCTTGCAGATCGCTTACGCTGCCGTAAGGGGGCAGCGGCGGCAGGTCGAGCGGGTAGAGGTCCTGATCCAGGTCCCAGGGGCGCAGGCGCTCTACGCCCAGGCGCTGGCGATACTTTTCGTACATGCGCGTGGCGGCTGGCACAGCCACCTGCTCGATGGCTTTTTGAAACTTGAGGCAGTCCTGTGGGGTGTAATCCAGGCGCAGCATCTGCTGCCAGCGGAAGGCGCGGTAATCAGGGAAATCTGCGTTGGCAGCCAGCTTGCAGCGCAGGTCCAGGTATTGGCTCCAAAGCTGGTTGAGTGCGGCGCGGTCGGCAAGCTGGCGTTCGGCGGCTATCTGCCAGATGTGTTTGCGGGCGGCCCGGTCGGGAGTTTGCAGGGCGCGGCGCATTTGTTGCAGGGTCAATTCCTGACCCTGCCAACTCACGCTCTGCGCCCCGATGATTTTGTTGTATTGGGCGGTGAGTTTGTGCTCCTCTGTGAGCAGAGGCAGGTTGCTCTGGCGGAACAGGGCAGCTTCGGCGCGCATCTTGCGCAATGGCGCTGCGAAGTTATCCGGCTGCAGGCCGCTGGCGAGCAGTTTTTGTTTGAGCCGCTGGTTTGCGGCCTGGGAACCCGGGTAGACGCTGTCCAGGTAGGCGTCATAGCGCGCCTCGGCGTCTTTGTCGGTAGTTTCCAGGTTGACTGCCAGGGTCAAACGGGCATGCCTCTCGATCATCAGATCGCTCAGGCGCGTCCAATCGGCCAACCAGGCGTGCACGTTGCTGGCATCCAAAGGGCGCTCGAGTAAATCCTGGAAGTAAGGCTCGATATCCGGCCAGGGCCAATCGAGAAAGGGCTCGGCGCGGGCGGGCAGTGTGTCAAACATGCGGGCAGCCCCCGGGCCGGCTCAGGCGCTTTCTACGATGGTTTCCAGTTCGTGGATGGCGCTTTCGATGAGATCCACGCCTAGCTGGACGGCGGGCACATCGAATCCGAAGCATATCCCGGCGGCGGCATATAGCTCTGGTATGGAAACCGTCCCGCCCAAGGCAAGCGCCTGGCGATAGGCGGCGATCGCCGCGGCCTGGTCTTGCCGGGCATTGCGCCATACTTGCAGAGCGCCGAGCTGCGCCAGGCCGTATTCGACGTAGTAGAATGGCGCTTGCAGGATGTGCAGCTTGCGCTGCCAGCCGGTGAGGCGTTCAGCGTCCAACCCGCTCCAATCGACGCCGGGCATAAAGCGCTGCCAGAGTTCGTCCCAATGGGCGTCGCAATGGGCCGGGTCGCTGGCGAGGCTGTGGTTTTCGTAGACCCAATGCTGGAAGGCATCTACCACGGCCATATAGGGCCAGAAAAGCAGCAGCGCTTCGAGGTATTCGATGCAGGCGCGGGCGGCATCCCAGGTCGAGTAGAAGCCTCCCTGATCGCTGGTCAGGTAAGGGAATGAAAGTAATTCCATGCTGGTGGAGGCCACTTCGCCAAATTCCATACTGTACTGGAACTGCTGCACGTAAGGCAGGTGGGCAGCTTCGAAAATATGGAAAGCGTGACCGCCTTCATGCAGCAGCGTGAGCACATCCTCATGAATCCCCACGGCGTTCATGAAAATGTAAGGCCGCCGTTCCACCAGGAATTCGGTGCAGTAGCCGCCGGGGGCTTTGCCTTTGCGGTTATCCAGGTCCAGCAATCTTTCCCGGCGCATGACCTCGAAGTGCTCGCCCAGGGCCGGGTCGATGCGTTGGAAGATAGCGGCGACTTTGCGCTCCAATTCTTCGACCTGCTTGAAGGGGCGCAGAGCGGGCAGGCCCCACACATCTACATTCAAATCCCAGGGGCGCAGGGCATCCAGGCCCAGTTTGTGGCGGCGGCGTTTGTACAGGCGCAGCGCAGCCGGGACGGCCACCTGTTCGATGGCCTGGTGGAAACGGGCGCAGTCGGCGGGGGTGTAATCCAGGCGCAGGAGTTGTTTCCAGCGATAATCACGGTAATTGGAAAAGCCGGCGTTTTCGGCCAACTTGCCGCGTACTTGCATCAATTCGATCCACAGAGCGTCGATCGCCCGGCGGTCAGCCAGTTGGCGCTGGGCAGCCAGTTGCCAGGCGTGCTGGCGCTGCTCCCGGTCTGGCGCCTGGTAAACTTTTTGCAGTTCGGTCAGGGTGACCTCTTCGCCATCCCAGGCGACCGTTTGCGCCCCGATCAGGCGATCGTATTCTGAGCTGAGCTTCAATTCTTTCGACAGGAGCGGCAGGTTAGCTGGCCGAAAGATTTCGGCTTCGGTGCGCATATTCTTCAAGGGGGTTGCGAAGCCGGCTGGTTCCAGACCGCTGGCGAGTAGTTTCTCCTTCAACTGCTGCTCTGCGGCCTGGGCCTGTGGATAAACCTGTTCCAGGAAGCGCTGGTAGCGCGCCTCGGCCTGGCTATCGGTGGTGTCGACGGTGATTCCCACGTACAAACGCCAGAAGATGTCGTGGATGATCTCGCCCAGGCGCGACCAGTCCCTCAGCCAGGCTTCTACGTTCGAGGAGTCCAGCGAGCGTAGAGACAGTTCCGTGAAGAAGGGCTCCAGTTGCTCCCAGGAGCAGTGCATGAATTCTGTGTGGTGTTTGGGCAGGGATGCGAACATGGTGGTTTCCTATGGATCAGCGAGATGTTGCCAGGCTGGGCTGGCGGGTGTGCCAATCGGTGATCTGCTGGTAAGCGTGCCCGACCCGGAAAAGCAAGGGCTCTTGAAGGGCCGGCCCCATCAATTGCATCCCGACCGGCAATCCCTGGGAGTCGAACCCCACCGGGAAAGCCAGCCCGGGCAGGCCGGACAGGTTGGCTGGCAGGGTGAAAATGTCTTCCAGGTACATGGACAGCGGATCCTCGGCGTGCTGGCCGATGTGGAAGGCGGTGGTGGGCGTCACGGGAGCGGCGATCACCTCCACATCATTGAAGGCCTGGGTGAAGTCGCGCTGGATCAGGGTGCGCACGCGCTGCGCCTGCCCGTAGTATGCATCGTAATAACCGGCTGACAGGGCATAGGTGCCCAGCATGATGCGGCGTTTGACTTCTGCGCCGAATTTCTCGCCGCGAGTATGGCGAAAAACCTCCCACAAATTGGCTCCGGCCTGGCGCGGGCCGTAGCGGATGCCATCATAGCGGGCCAGGTTGGCGGAAGCCTCAGCCGGAGCGATCAGGTAATACACAGGCACGGCGTATTGGGTGTGCGGCAGGTGCACCGCCTGGATCTCGGCGCCAAAGGAAGCCATCAAATCCAGAGCAGCGCGCACGGCGGCTTCGACTTCTGCCTGCATGCCTGAGACGAAGTATTCATCTGGCACGCCGATGCGCAGCCCTTTGAGGACCTGTTCAGGCGGCGCATCTAAAACGATGTCAGGGACAGGTATATTCAGGCTGGTGGCATCGTGCGCATCGTACCCGGCCATGCAGGCGAAGACCTGCGCCAGGTCGGCGGCGCTGCGCCCCAGCGCTCCGGCCACGTCCAGGGACGAGCCATAGGCCACCAGGCCGTAGCGCGAGACGCGCCCGTAGGTGGGCTTGATGCCGGTTACGCCGCAGAAGGCGGCCGGTTGGCGCACACTGCCGCCCGTATCGGTGCCCAGGGCCAGCGGCGCCAGACGGGCGGCCACGAGGGCAGCGCTGCCGCCGCTCGAACCGCCCGGCACGCGCTCCAGGTCCCAGGGGTTGTGCGTCACGCCGTAGGCCGAGTTCTCTGTGGAGGAGCCCATGGCGAATTCGTCGGTGTTGGTCTTGCCGAGCAGGATGGCGCCGGCGGCGAGCAGGCGTTCGACCACGGTGGCATTGTAAGGAGGGATGAAATTCTCCAGGATGCGTGACCCGCAGGTGCAGGGCATGCCCGCCACGCACAGCACGTCTTTGACGGCGAGCGGCACGCCCAGCAGCGCCGGGAGAGGCGCATTGGGCTGCTTGCGCCAGGCCGCCAGTTGCCGGTCGGCCTGCTCCGCCTGGGCCAGGGCCTGGTCGGCTGCCAGGGTGATGAAGGCGTGCAGGCGCGGCTCCAGGAGTTGGATGCCCTCCAGGCAGGCCTGGGTCAATTCGCGGCTGGAAAATTCTCCCTGGCGCAGCGCCTGGATGATCTGGTTGAGCGTCAGATCGGCCCACATGGCTTACTCCAGCACCGGGGGGACGCGGAACTGCCCCTGCTCGACCTGGGGAGCGTTTTGCAGCAATTCGCTGGAAGACAGGCTGGCGCCAGGGCTATCGGGACGCAGCCGGCTGTCGTCTTGAAACAGGTTAGAGGCTGGCGGGATGTCGCTTGTATCCAGGGCTTGCAGACTGGCGACATAATCCAGGATGGCGGAAAGCTGCTGCTGGAAGCGGCTCACCTCGGCCCGGCTCAATTGTAAACGGGCCAGTTCGGCGATATGTTCAACTTCTTCTAGGCTGAGAGTCATGGCTGTGATTATAACATTTCCTATGCGGGCAAAAAGTCAAGCTCAGAACTGGGCCGGGATGCCATATAATTAGAGTTGGTAAGCCCGATGCGAGCTTACTCGGAAATATCCTGATGGTAAACTCCAAATCCCCTTTCTGGCTCCTGGGCGCTATCTGGTTGAGCGCGGCTTTATTAAGTGGCCTGTGCGTGGCTTTTAGCGGGCTGGCGCCTGGCGCGCGGCCGACGTTCACGGCAACTCCGGCGGCGGTCACGGAGATGGCGGCAACCAGCACCAGGACGGCAACCGCCAGACCGCCCACGTTCCAGGCGACGCGCTTCCCCGGATTGGCTTCGCTTAGTCCTGGCGCGAACGGGCTGTTGGGCACGGGGATGGTCACAGCGACGCTGATCGCTTATCCGACCTTTACAGTTGGCCCGTTAGGGATGGGCTCCTGGTGCATTCCGTGGAATACTGCCTCGGTGCAAACCCGCGTCGAGCGGGTGATCGACGCGGTGACGGTTGAAGTGCACCTCAATAACGAGCTTTACCAGGTGCGCTATATCGGCATAGCCGCGCCGGAAGAGGCGGCCGCCAGCCAGGCAGCCGCAAAAAACCGGGAGCTGGTGGAAGGCAAGATCGTCTTGTTGGTCGAGGATCATTTCCCGGTGGACGATGAGGGGCGGCTGCTGCGTTACGTGGTCGCCGGGCCCACTTTTGTCAACCTTGCCCTGGTCGAGAGCGGCTACGCTGTGGCTGACAGCCTGCCGCCCAACCTGAGCTGTGACCCGGCCTTCCAGGAGGCGGAAGCGCTGGCCCGGGCGGCTGGCCGCGGCCTGTGGGCGTCTACTCCCACGCCGACGCGCTCTCCTCACCCGCCCACCTCAACAGTGAGCACTACGGGCGATGCCAAAATAACACACCTTTTCTATGACGGTGAACACTGGCAGGAGGCGGATGAGTTCGTTGAGATCCGTAATACCAGCGCCTGGCCGATCCAGATGCAGGGCTGGCAGTTGAAAGACCTCGAGAACCACACCTTCACCTTTCCTAGCATGGTGCTCGAGTCGGGCGGTTACTGCCGGATTTACACCAATATGTACCTTACCGGCATTTGCAATCTCGGTTTTGGCAGCCTGGCGCCGATATGGGATAATAAAGGCGATTGCGCCTACCTGTATAATGAACGGGGTGAACTGGTGGACCAGTTCTGTTATGAGTGAGGTGAAAGGCGAATGCCTTGCCAGAACCTTGGGGATGGGCTAGAATAGGTAGTATGTGTATCTTATAAGCCGACTTATGGGAGTGCCAGGATGAGCGAAAGTCATTGCCCCAAATGTGGTGCCATCAATCGTACAACCGCCAGATTTTGTTCAGAATGCGGCACTTTGTTAGTAGCGGACTCGGCTCCGTCCAGCGGTGAGGCGCCCAGGCAAGCGCCGGCTCTGGAGAGCGGGAAGATACTCAACGGGCGCTACCGGATCGAAGATGAATTGGGGCGAGGCGGTTTTGGGGCTGTGTATCGCGCCTGGGACAACAACCTGAGCCGGGCGTGTGCGGTCAAGGAAAACCTGGACACTTCCCCGGAGGCGCAGCGCCAGTTCGCCCGCGAGGCGACGGTGCTGGCGAACCTGTCGCACCCGAACCTGACGCGCGTCACCGACCATTTTGTCGTGCCCGGGCAGGGGCAGTACCTGGTGATGGATTTTGTCGAAGGGGAAGACCTGGCCAGCCTGGCGAAGCGCGGCAGTCATTTGGCGATCGAGCAGGCCGTGGATTGGGCACTGCAAGTCTTGGAGGCGTTGGAATACTTGCACGGCCAGCAGCCGCCTGTGCTGCACCGCGATATCAAGCCATCCAATATTCGCATCACGCCCAAGGGGCGCGCCATGCTGGTGGATTTCGGGCTGGTGAAGCTGTATGACCCGCACCTGAAGACGACCGTAGGAGCGCGAGCGATCACGCCAGGCTACGCGCCGCCAGAGCAATACGGGCAGGGGCGTACGGATGTGCGCACGGACCTGTATGCCATGGGAGCCACCTTGTATAAGATACTCAGCGGGCGCGAGCCGCTGGAGAGCGTCCAGCGTATGTCGGGCCAGGCGCTGCAGCCGGTGACCCGCTTGAATCCGGATGTGCCTGAGGCGGTCAGCCGGGTTGTCGAGCGCGCCATGGCCCTCGAACCTGACAAGCGCTACCAGAGCGCCCAACAGTTTTATGAAGAATTGAAGGCCGGGCTGGCGGCGGGCAAGCAGGTGAGTGGGAAAGTGGCGGCGACCGTGGCGGTGAGCCCGCAGCCTGAAGCCCTCCCGGCAGCTTATACGCCGGCAGCAGATGCCATTGGGAGCAGCGCCCTGATATCGGATAGTGAAGCCAGGGGGCGCGAACGCGACCGCCCGGCTTCGCGCCCGCCCTCGGGCCCGCAGGGGCTGGCGCGCACCCAGGCAGTCTCTGAACCCTTTTCCACAGGAAGGCCGGCCAGTTCACCTGTCGCCCGTAAGAGATCGGGATTGAGCAGCGGGATTGTGATCGGCGCCATCGTGGTGGTGGTTCTATTGTGCTTAGGCGGGGGCGCGGGGCTGGTTGCGCTGGTGGTGGGGGGCAGCCAGATAGCGGCCGAGTCCACCGCTACACCAGTCAAAGCCACGCAGGTCGCGCAGGCGACCGCCACCCCGCAGAACAGCGCTACGCCGCAAGTAGATACCACTGCAACGGCGCAGGCTTTTGTAACCTCGACGGCCCAGGCGGAGAAAACGGCCGCGGCGCGTGCCCAGGAGACAGCCTCAGCCAGGGCCAGGATTACGGCGACGGCGCAGGCGCGCCTCGCCGCCACCACGCAGGCCCGTGAAAGCTACATCCAGGAACTGATGGCGCAGAGGAAACTGGTGTACGGGCCTAAAAGTGGCAGCCTGGTTCATGAGGAGGATGATTACATCGAAGCCGAAGAGGCCTCTGTATACTATAAGAACTTTGTGATGGAGGTCAGATTTTTCAACCCCTTCTCAGTCGCCAGGGGAAAATGGGATTATGGTATCCTCTTTCGCGATGAAGAAGCGAAGAACTCGCAGTATCGCCTGGTGATCCGGGCAGACCAGTCCTGGGAAGTTACCAACCATGCCGGTGACCCGGATGGCAAGGTGGTTGCTGACGGCAGCGTCAGCAACCTGGCTACCGCCGACGGTGCTGCGAACCTGATCCGTTTGGTCGTGAAAGACAACCAGGGATGGTTGTATGTCAACAATGTTTTCATCGCCGAATTCGATCTCTCCAGCCGCACCAACCCGGGCTCTATTTCGATCGGCACCGGCATGTATAACAGCGGTGAAATCGCGGGCGAAGAGACGCGTTACGAAGGTTTTACGATTTGGTCTCTACCCTGATTGTGATTCAAGCAGGAGTGTAGCATGAGCGAAACCCTTTGCCAGAAGTGTGGGGCCTCGAACCGGACGACCGCCCGGTTTTGCGCGGAGTGCGGTACGCCGCTGCTGGGTGGAGTGCCGGCCAGCGGCAATGCGGAAAAGCCAGACGCGCCCAGCCTGGTGGGAACGGTCTTGCAGGGGCGCTATCGCATCGATCAGGAACTGGGGCGAGGTGGTTTTGGGGCGGTGTATCGTGCCTGGGATAACAACCTGAGCCGGGCGTGTGCGGTCAAAGAGAACCTGGACACTTCTCCGGAGGCGCATCGCCAATTCGCTCGCGAGGCAACAGTGCTGGCGAATCTTTCACACCCAAACCTGCCGCGCGTCACCGACCATTTCGTGATCCCAGACCAGGGCCAGTACCTGGTGATGGATTATGTCGAGGGAGATGACCTGGCGACTATATTGCAGCGCCAGGGGACGCTGCCGCTTGGGCGGACCATCGGCTGGGTGACCCAGGTGGCGGAGGCGTTGGAATACCTGCACAGCCGGGTCCCGCCAGTCTTTCACCGAGACATCAAGCCCGCCAATATCAAGATCACGCCGCAGGGGCGCGCCACCCTGGTGGATTTTGGCCTGGTGAAGGTTTCTGACCCTCATCTGAAGACCACGGTAGGGGCGCGGGCGGTCACCCCTGGGTATGCTCCCCCGGAGCAGTACGGGCGGGGCAGCACGGATGCGCGCACGGATTTGTATGCCCTGGCGGCAACGATGTATTCGATGCTCACCGGGCGAGATCCCCTGGAAAGCGTTCAGCGCATCTCAGGCGGGTGGATGCCGCCTGCCAGCCAGGTCAACCCGCGCGTGCCCCAGCCGGTGTCGCAGGTGATCGAGCGCGGCATGGCGCTGGACCCGCGCCAGCGCTATCAAAACGCGCAGGAATTCAAGGCGGCTTTGCAGGCGGCGCTGCAGGGGCCAGGTGAGTTCGAAGCTGTGCCGCGCACGGTGGTGGCTGAACCCGTCCAGCCTGTGCGGGAAGCGGGCATGCGCCCGATGCGAGGCACAGTGGCGGCTCCGCCGATGGCGGCGCCCTCTGTACGGGCCTCTCAGCCCAGGTCGGGGGGCATACCCATGGCGCTGCTGGTGTTCGGCGGCCTGGCGCTGCTGGTGCTGATTGGCGGCGTGGTGATTGGTGCAGTGGTGTGGGGCATCAACGCCCAGCAGGTGGCTGCACAGCAAACGGCTACATCCGCTTTCAAAGCTACACAGAGCCAGGCGACGCGCTTCTACGAAGCCACGCAGACCGAGCAAGCCGGGGCTACCGCCACGCGCGTGGCCCAAAGCACGGGCACGGCGCTGGCGATCGTGCGCGCCACCGAGGCCGCCCAGGCGACCAGCGCAGCGCGGGCCAATATGACCGCCACGGCGCGCGCCTGGCCCACGCTGACGGCGCAGGCCCGGCTGCAAGCTACTGAACAGACCTGGCAGGGATTGGCCTCCTCGATCGGGATCAGCCCGGCGCGCACGCTGGTGTATGGCCCGGTAAGTGACAGCCTGCCCCACGAGCCGGATGACGGTTATGTGGAGACTTACGATACAGAAGTCGACCTGACCGATTTCGTCGTCGAAGTGTGGTTTTCTGCGCCGTTTGCCAGCTCTTCGGAGGATGTCTGGGATATGGGCTTCCTGTTCCGCTGGGTGGATGGGTACAATAACTTGCGCTTTATTATCGATTCGGACGGCGATTGGAAACTGTCTAACCTGTCGGGCGACTCGGCGAAGTATGATTTCGAGGACCTGGAAAGCGGCACTCTATACAACCTGAACCTGGCCGCGGGCGGTCTGAACAAGGTCATGCTGATCGCGCAAGGCAGCCGGGGTTGGGTATTCGTGAACGATGAATACATCACCGAACTGGATCTTTCCATCCGCACCAGCGGCGGCGACATCATGGCGGCCACGGGTCTGATCCGCGGCCACGAGAAAGCTGGCGAAACGACTTACTTCGAGGGTTTCACGATCTGGTCCCTGCCCTGAGCAGACCGCAGGGACGCTTTACTTACGGCAGCAAATTGCCACCCAGTCCCCCATCTGGCGGCGTTCGACCACCGCCAGGCCGTTGCGCTGCACGGCTGTCTCTACTTCGGCGGCTTGCTCTGCCAGGATGCCGGACAGCACCAGTTGCCCGCCGGGGGTGAGCAGTTCGCCCAGGCCCTGGTCGAGCAGGCGCACCAGGACGACTGCCAGGATGTTGGCCAGCACCAGCGGGGATTGGCGCAGCACAAAGCGGCCGGCTTGGATCTCGGCCATCGAACCCACGCCCAGTTCCAGGCGGTCTGAAACGCGGTTGTTCTCGGCGTTCTGGCGAGCAGCCAGGATGGCGTCGGCGTCGATGTCCACGCCCAGGGCGCGGCGCGCCCCCAGCTTGAGGGCCGCGATGGCCAGAATGGCGGTGCCGCAGCCCAGGTCGATGACTTCCATCTGCGAGAGCCCGGGAGCGCGCTCGATGATTTCCAGGCAAAGCTGCGTGGTGGGGTGCGTGCCGGTGCCAAAGGCCATCCCCGGGTCGATGCGGATCGGCAGGCGCTCGCCCGGCGGCGCCTCCAGCCAGGCGGGCACGATCACCAGCTTCTGGCCGATTTCGATGGGGTGGTAGTGCTCTTTCCAGGCTTCAGCCCAATTGGCCTGCTGGACCGGCTGGAACTGCGGTTCTGGCA
Organism: Chloroflexota bacterium; assembly: GCA_040752025.1. Lineage (GTDB taxonomy): Bacteria > Chloroflexota > Anaerolineae > Anaerolineales > UBA4823 > JBFMFR01. Next base: position 56,324 of record JBFMFR010000008.1, read on the forward strand.
AAGGGCGGATGCGCCCCAGGTACCACAGGGATTCTTCCAACTTCTGGCGCGTGGTCTCCAGGTGTTGGTCTACCGGTATATAAGCGAAGACGCGCAGCGGGCCGACCACCTGCCCCTCGGGGTTGTCGCGGCCGGCGGAGATGGCGGTGCTCTCGACGACCACGCTGCCGTCGGGCGTAAAGCGCGCCAACACCTCGCTGACTGGCTCGACCAATTCAGCTTCTACCGTCAGGGAGACTTCCAGCCAACTGGCGTCAGGCATCAACCGCCCAGGGCCTCTTTGATCCAATCCAGGAAGCCGCGCTCCTGTGGGCGCACTTCGCTGCCCAGGCTCTTGGCCAGTTGCTCGAACAACTGGCGCTGCTCGGCGCTCAGGCGGTTGGGGACTTCGACGTTGACGATCACCAGTTGGTCGCCGCGCCCGCTGCTGCGCAGCCTGGGGACGCCCTTGCTGCGCAGGTAAAGGACTTTGCCGGGCTGAGTCCCAGCCGGGATTTTTAGCGTAGTGGGGCCATCCACGGTGGGGACTTCCACCTCGGCCCCCAGGGCGGCCTGGGCGATGTTGATGTTGAGATCGAGCAGGATGTCGAAATCGCGGCGGCGGAAATACTTGTGCGATTTGACCTGGATGGCAATGTACAGGTTGCCGTTGGGGCCGCCGTTGATGCCCGGCTCGCCCTCGCCTGCCAGGCGGATTTGCGTGCCGGAATCGACCCCAGCCGGGACGCTGACCACCTTGTGGCGCACGCGCCGCTCCAGGCCGCGCCCCTGGCAGGTGTGGCAGGGGGTGCTGATGGTTTCGCCCTGGCCGCGGCAGGTGGGGCAGGTGGCTACCTGGACCATGGAGCCCAGGATGGTCTGGCGCACCTGGCGCACTTCGCCGGTGCCGTTGCAGTTGGTGCAGCGCGTCGGCGTGGTGCCCGGCTCGGCGCCGCTGCCTTTGCAGGTGCTGCAAACCTCGTCGCGGTTGATCTCGATGTCTTTCTCCACGCCAAAGACGGCTTCCTCGAAGCTCAGCTCCAGGCGGTATTGCAGGTCGCTGCCCCGGCGCGGGGCGTTACGCGCCCGCGCCGAAGAGCGTCCGAAAGAACCGAAGCCGAATAAATCTCCAAAAATGTCGGCAAAGTCCGAGAAATCTACGGTGAAATCTTGAGCGCCGCCCGCCCCGCGCACACCGGCGTGCCCGAAGCGGTCGTAGGCGGCGCGCTTATCGGCGTCCGACAGCACGGCATAGGCCTCGTTGATCTCTTTGAAGCGCTCCTCTGCGTCTGCCTCCTTGTTCACGTCGGGGTGATACTGGCGCGCCAGCTTGCGGAAGGCCGCTTTCAGGTCATCGTTCGAGGCGTTGCGAGGCACGCCCAAGACTTCGTAGTAGTCACGTTGCGTCATATGTCGCTACAGGAACTGGCAGGCAATGCACTATGCGTTGCGAAACTCACCGTCAACCACATCGTCTTCGCCGTAGTCCTTGCCCGCATCGGGCTGCGGGCCTTCCTCGCCGCCGGGGCCGGCAGTGGGGCCAGTCTGCTGGTAGGCAGCCGCGCCGATCTGCTGGATGACCTGGTTGAGCTGTTCGGTGGCGCTGCGGATGGCCTGGGCGTCTTCGCTGTCGAGCACCTGGCGCACCTTGGCAACTTCCTCTTCCACCTTCGTCTTGATCTCAGCCGGCACTTTGTCGCCCAGGTCGCGCAGCGCCTTCTCGGCGGTGTAGGCGGCGTTGTCGGCAGTGTTGCGGGCCTCGATCAATTCTTTGCGGCGGCGGTCCTCTTCGGCATGGCCTTCGGCGTCTTTGCGCATACGCTCGACTTCGCTATCGCTCAGGCCGGAGGAAGCAGTGATGGTGATGTTCTGGCTGCGCCCGGTGGCCTTATCCAGAGCGGTGACTTTGAGGATGCCGTTGGCGTCGATGTCGAAGGTGACTTCGATCTGAGGCAGGCCGCGCGGGGAGGGCGGGATGCCGTCCAGGATGAACTTGCCCAGCGACTTGTTATTGGCCGCCATGGGGCGCTCGCCCTGCAAGACGTGGATCTCAACCTGCGACTGGTTGTCGGAGGCGGTCGAGAAAATCTGGCTCTTGCGGGTGGGGATGGTGGTGTTGCGCTCGATCAGCGGCGTCGCCACGCCTCCCAGGGTTTCAACCGAGAGGGTCAGTGGGGTGACGTCCAGCAGCAGGATGTCTTTGACCTCGCCGCCCAGCACGCCGGCCTGGATGGCCGCGCCCACGGCGACAACCTCATCCGGGTTGACGCCCTTGTGCGGGTCTTTGTTGAACAGCTTGCGCACGGCTTCCTGCACGGCGGGCATGCGCGTCATGCCGCCGACCAGCACGATCTCGTCGATCTTGGAGGGATCCAGCCCGGCGTCTTTGAGCGCCTGGCGCACCGGGCCCATCGAGCGTTCGACCAGGTCGCCGGTGAGCTGGTCCAGCTTGGCGCGGGTCAGGGTCATCACCAGGTGCTTGGGCCCGCTGGCGTCGGCAGTGATGTAAGGCAGGTTGATTTCGGTCTGCATCAGGCTGGACAGTTCGATCTTGGCCTTCTCGGAGGCTTCTTTCAGGCGCTGCAGGGCCGGGCGGTCCTGGCGCAGGTCGATGCCGTTCTCGCGCTTGAATTCATCAGCGATGTAATCGATGATGCGCAGGTCGAAGTCGTCGCCGCCCAGGAAGGTGTCGCCGCTGGTGGAGCGCACCTGGAAGACGCCGTCGCCCACATCCAGGATGGAGATGTCGAAGGTGCCGCCACCCAGGTCGTAAACGGCGATCACCTCATCTTTTTTCTTGTCCAGGCCGTAGGCCAGCGAGGAAGCGGTCGGCTCGTTGATGATGCGCAAGACTTCGAGGCCGGCGATCTTACCGGCGTCTTTGGTGGCGTTGCGCTGGGCGTCGTTGAAGTAAGCCGGGACGGTGATGACCGCCTGGGTGACGGTTTCGCCCAGGTAGGCCTCGGCGTCGGCTTTGAGCTTGCTCAGGATCATGGCCGAAACCTCGGGCGGCGAGTATTCCTTGCCGTCCAGGATGGTCCGGATATCTCCGTTGGGGGCCTCACTGACTCGGTAGGGCACGCGCGACAGGGCGCGCTGCACCTCGGGGTCATTGAACTTGCGCCCCATGAAGCGCTTGATCGAGAAAATTGTGTTCTCGGAGTTGACCACCGCCTGGTTGCGAGCCACACGCCCGGTCAGGCGTTCGTGGTTCTTGTTGACAGCCACGACCGAGGGCACCAGCCGCTCGCCTTCGGCGGAAGGGATGACGACCGGCTCTCCGCCTTCCATGACAGCCACTACTGAGTTGGTGGTGCCCAGATCGATACCAATGATTTTGCCCATAGAATTATGCCTCCGTGGTAGTTGCGTATTTTGAGATCAGGCTTGAACCCGCTGTGGGCCTAGCGCGCCACGCGCACGACTGCCGGGCGCAGGACGCGCTCCCCAAGCAGGTAGCCTTGCTGTAGAACTTCGATAATTTGCCCGCTTTCATGGGCTTCACTGATTTCGGAAGAGATGGCCTCGTGCAGGTTGGGGTCGAAGAACTGGCCGTCCGCCTGCATCAGGGTAACGCCTTCACTTTCCAGGGTGGTGAGCAGCTTGCGATAGACCAGCTCGATGCCGCTAGCCCAGGCCCGGCCCTCTTCATCCTGCGGGCGGTTCTTCAAGGCGCGTTCCAGATCGTCGAGCACTTCCAGGAAGTGCTTGATGACGGCGCCCCGGGCGTTCTGGTTCGTTTGGGCCTGCTCGCGCTCGACGCGCTTCTTGTAGTTGGCGAACTCCGCCCGAGAACGCTGCCAGCCGTCCAGGTATTCTTCGGCTTTCGCCTGGGCGCCGGCCAGTTCCTGCTGCAGCGCTTCGATCTCGGCAGCGGCCGGCTCAAGCGCAACCTGCTCGAGGATTTCTGCAGTGGGTGAGCTTGCCTCAGCGGCTGCTTCTTGGACTTCGTCTGCCCGGGTTTTCTCTTGTTTTTTTGCCATTGTGCTATCGAAACTCCTGCATAAACGAGACTTTGTCAGATATTGGGCCGGGTTGTGGGACGGCCGCTTCCCTTATTCTGCTAACAGATCCTCCACCAGGTCGCTGAGCAGCCCGGCAACGAAGCGCACGGTGGAGATGGTGCGCCCGTAAGGCATGCGCATCGGGCCGATGACGCCCAGGGTGCCGGTCGCCAGGCCGGGGGTGCCGTAGCGCGACAGCACCATCGAGCAGTCGCGCAGCTCCTCCCAGTTGCCTTCGCCGCCGATGAGCACCTGCACGCCGCCCATCTCGCTGGAGAGCACGGTGCGGTTAAGCAGGTCTTCCAGCAGGGGACGCTCTTCTAAGATGCGCAGCGCCCGGCGAGCGACGTCCACTTCGCCGAACTCGGGCTCTGACAGCACGTGCGACAGACCATCGCGATAAAGCTCGCCGGTCAGGGCTTCGTTGTAGCGGCGCATTTCGTCGCCGATCAGCTTGAGCATGTCTTTTTCCAATGCGGTGACCGGGTTCGAGAGGCTGGCGATGGCATCGGCGGTCAATCCCTGGCATAATGTGCTGATCGACTGGGCCGCGGCGCTCAACTGTTCCTGGGGGACGGGCTCGGCCAGGGTGAGCATCTGCTGGCTGACCTCGCCGCCTGAAAGCACCAGCACCATCAAGACCTGCCGGCCGCGGGTGTTGATCAGCTCCAGGTGCTTGAAGCGCAACTGCTCGGCGTGCGGAGCGGTGACCAGCGAGGCGGCCTGGGCCTGGTGGGCCAGCACGGAAGCCGCCAGGCGCATCCAGCGGTCCATGTCCGGGCCGACCTGATAGAACTGGTGGATGATGGTGCGCTTGGTGGTGACGGGCAAGTCGGCGTGCCCCATCAACTGGCGCACGAAATAGCGGTAGCCCTCCTCGGTCGGGACGCGCCCGGCGGAGGTGTGCGGCTGGCGCAGGTAGCCCATCTCGGTCAGCACCACCAGCTCGTTGCGCACGGTGGCGGAACTGACGTCCAGGTTGAAATCCTTGACCAGGTTTTTCGAACCGACCGGCTGGGCGTGTTCGATATAGTCGCGGATCACCAGCGATAAAACTAATTTTTGGCGCTCTGTCAGATCACTCATCATGTCTTCTACCATTTAGCACTCCCGGCCTGGGAGTGCTAATCAACCGCTAATCATCATACCATGCCGGAAATGGATCGTCAAGAATCCGCTGCCGGGCAGGCCGGATTTCTAATACGAAGTTAACACAGCCGGCGGGCTGGCGCTCGGCCAAACCCTGGCGCTGATCCAATGGTACAATAGCCGCCATGCGGATGCCGCAGCCGTCATGCGGATGCCACCCTCTGGCAGGCATCCACCATCCCTGTCCTAAGGTAGAAGCTATGCCCGCCACGCATATCGAGTCCTTCCGGGTCCGTTCTTACGAGTGCAACGCTTTCGGCTATTTCACGCTGGTCAACTGCCTGCGCTGGATGCAGGAGGCGGCTTTTGCTGCTTCGGCGGCGGTGGGCTTCGATTTTGCCCGCTACGACCAGTTCGGGCACCTGTGGCTGATACGCGAGACGCGGGTCGAATACCTGGCGCCGCTTCAGTTCAACAACGAAGTTGAAATCAAGACCTGGGTGGTGGATTTCCAGCGCTTCCGTTCCCTGCGGGCCTACGAAGTGCGTCACAGCCAGAGCGGGGCGCTGGCGGCCAGCGGCCAGACGGATTGGATCTACCTGAATTCCGCCACCCTGCGCCCGGTCACTATCCCGCTGGAGATGCGCCAGGCCTTCTTCCCCGAAGGCGCGCCCGGAGAAAGCGACCGGCGCGGGCGCTACCCGGCCGCGCCCGCCGCGCCGGCTGGCGTGTTCAGGCTGCGCCGGCAGGTGGGTTGGAGCGCCATCGACCGCATGTGGCACGTCAACAACGCCCGCTACCTGGAGTACCTCGACGACGCCGAGAAACAGGCCTGCGCCCGCTACGGCTGGCCCATCGAGCGCCTGCGCGCCGCCGGGGTCGACCTCCAAACCCGTGAGTTTCGCATCGAATACCGGCAGCCCGCCGGGTTGGGCGACGAGCTGGAGATTGCCACCTGGTTCTCAGATGTGCAGAACGAGACGGGGCTGCGGCATTACGAAATCCGCCGCGCCAGCGATGGGACCTTGCTGGTGCAGGCCCGGGCGCGCTGGGGATTCATGAACGTGCAAACGGCCCAACCTGTGCCAATTCCTGGGGACTTCTTGCAGGCCTTGCATGATAACCGCTCGGCGTCAGGGTAGCGATTACTCCTGACCTGGATGTGAAGGCTCTACGCTCTGTGTTTCACCGTTTCTTGGGTTTCACAACGGAATATTCCCCTCTGAATGGATCGATGCGAATCTCAAATTTAGTCTCTGGTGCCCCCGAATAACTAACGCGCCAGCCGTCATATCCTGACTGAGGCGCAACGGATAGATAGATCGTGCATTTATTTGCATCGGTTGTACGAGCAGCATCTAAGCCATACTTTCCAGCAATCAACAGCGCGCCTTCTGCATCGATCTTGATTCTATCCAGATCTATCGATTCCCACTTTTCTATGGCTGGCTGAAGTTCTTTTCGAATAGATAGGATCGAGTTGTCTAAAGCTGAAATTGTGAACTTATGTACCAGGCGGGTTTCCTCACCGTCAAGGCGCATCACCTTATAGTATTCAAAGCTTCCAAGGTCGAACCCACAGTAAATATTATCGCAGTCAACACGAAACTGCATTAAATGCAATGTCCAGTCTTCGACAGGTTCTTGCAGGATGAATTCATGGAAAGCATTAGCGATTGCAAGAAACTCTGTTTGGCCCCAATTCACTGTCCTTTCTCGTGACCCTGAGGGGCCATAAGGTGTTGTGGTTTCAAAGACGAACGCATCCTTTTTGCCCTGGCTAAGTGAATCCAGGAGGCTATCTGGTTCTATCGCATAATACTCCAGAGTCTCGGAAACCGGGTATTCATATGCATATAAGGGAAATAGCCAGGCGAATAGATATTTGTAAAAAACGGCAGTCCCCAGGCAAATTGCAAGGGCTGCTATAAGCAACAGCGCTGTTTTGAACAAATTCTTTTTGTTCATTGAGTGTATGTACTGTTTCAAGTGAATGGCGAAGCGAGCGGGAATTATGGCTTGCGAACCACCCAGTTCTGGAAAATCTCCTCACCGACCAGGCAGCGGTTGGTTTTCAGGCGCTCGAAAGAATATCGCCCCAGCAGCGCCTCGATATACGCGCTGGAATGCGAGAAGATCTCGAACTCGCCCACCATCTGCCGTTCGTAGGGCTGCTGGGGGTCGAGCGCTGCGCCGGGGATTTTGCTGGTGAAGGCAAACAGGCCGTTTGGCCGCAGCAGGCGCTGCGCCTGGCTGAAGATCACCTCCAGGCCGGAGATGAAGTGCAGCACGCCGCAGCACACCAGGTGGTCGAACGCAGCCGGCGGGTAGGGCCAGGGGGCTTGCAGCAGGTCGTGCTGCTTCAAATCGACGGCGATGCCTTTCGCCCGGCAGATATCCAGCATGGCGGGGGAGAAATCGAAGCCGTGCACCACCAGCCCGGCCTTAGCGAACAAGGCCGCGCACAGCCCGCTGCCGATGCCGGCATCCAGCAGGACCTGGCCGGGCTGGATCGCCTGGTAGCACAGGCCGAACAGGTCTTCGGCCAGGTAACTCCCATAGGCGCTGACCTGTTGGTCGTAATCGGCGGCGTAAGCGTCGTGGAGGGCGGCTTGCATGGTCACGGCTGCCTCTGAGCGCTCAGGCCGGCTGGCTGGCAGCCGTCGGGCTGGCGGCGGTCAGCCTGGGCCTGGGCTTCATGCCGAACAGCACGCGCAGCAGGTTGTTCCGCCGGATCAAGTACTCGTAGATCGCCAGGGTCAGCAGGAACGCGCTGGCGCTGATAATGACGTATTTAGCCAGGTCGGGGATCGCCCAGCGGGTGACGTAATAGCCGATGCACAGCAAGCTGGTCTGATGCAGGATATAGAAAGGCAGCACGGCTTCGTTGGCGTAGGCCAGGAAGCGGTTGGCGAAGTTCAGGTACTGTATGCCAAAGCCGAAGATCGCCAGCACGTACAGCCAGGCGTGCAGCCCGAAGAGCGCGTTCACGATGGTGTAGCCGCGCGACCCGAAGGCCGCCCCAGGGTAAGAATCATTGGTATAGGCCAGCGCGACCGTACAAGCCAGCGCCAGCCCCAGGGACACCCAGCGCCAGGCTTTGACCCGTTCTTGCAGGCCCTCGTGAGCGATGAGCAGGAAGCCGTAGAATAAGAAGGGCACGTAGCCCAGCAGGCTCCAGCCGCCCCAGTTACGCTGGCCCAGGGCAGAATAGGGATTGATCCCGGCGGCGATCCACATCACAGGGATCGCCAGCAGGTAGACCAACCCGGGCCGGGAGAACAGGTCGCCCAGCCAGAGCAGCGCCTTTTTCCAGGGCCCCTTGAGCAAATAGAACACGGGCAGGAAAAGCAGGCTGTAGACGAACAGCACCAGCAGGTACCACAAATGCAGCCCCATCCAGGCGAAATTGCCGCCCTCGCCGTACAGGCCCTGGAAGTAGCGCGGATAGAAAGCGAAGAAGGAGCCGGAGAACTGGTAGTGCGTCAGGCGCTCGAGGTACACGCCCAGGGCCACGTGCGTAAACACCCCCACCACCAGGGGCACCAGCAGGCGCAGCGCCTTATCCTTGGCGAATTTTCCAGGCCTGCCCACCGAGAAATACAGGCTGGCCCCCGAGATGACGAACATCAGCGGCATCCCCCAGGTCGAGAAGAACGTTGTCCACAACTGCACGCCCTGGTAGGTGCTGGGGTTCTTGACGTGCCAATCGAACTTGTCGAAGAAACGTGTGGAATGGAAGACGAACACCATCAAGATGGCAATCACGCGCAGCCAATCCAGATCGAAACGGCGTTGAACAGCAGGTTGTCCTGGTTGCATGGCGAGCCTCCGGAATAAGTTTATATTCGCATTTTAGCACACACCAGCCCAAAATGCACCAATCTCTGGGGGAGTTTCATCCTGGTCAGGTGGACAGGTGCGCGGGGCCTTGCTCGCTTGGTTGCCATGAAATATATGCTACTACGGCAGCATTTTTAGGGCTCGAAAGCACGTTGTTGGATCGGCCAGGATTGCAGCGCGAAATTCTGACGTGCTGATCCCTAGCATTTCTTCAACCGGCAGATCATACTCGCCGTCGGTTGGGGGAACAACCCCCAACCGGTATAGACCCAGGGGGCTGCCGGGGGAGGTCAATGTGAGGTCCAAAATAACCAATGGAAAAGTCTCCGGAACAACCGGACAGTACATATCTCCATCCTTTTTCCCGTTTGTTTCGATAACAGCCCCAAGCCGCGGATATACCAGGAATTGTACATAACCTGTGCCTCCAGCGCTCAAGTAGATTTCATCGGGAGTCCCATGGCGCTGGAGAATCTCGATCAAGGTGTATCTCGACCAATAATCGAGAAATTTGGTGATGAATCGGCTTGTACCGGCGCTAACATAAATCCGCTGGACTTTATTACTCTGGTCAGTAATGACTTCGATGCTGTGCACGATTCCTGCCGAATAAATCCCGTAGGTGCGCGTAAGCTCTCGTCTTTCGTTGAACTGTATGGAAGGGTCCCCGATCCAGAGATTGAAACCGCGCACCAGCACAGAGGATCCATTTTCCAGGATTTTTTCAGACTCATAGCGAAGAGTCGCGCCTGCGCTTTCCAGGATGGCGCTGGCATCCTCCCAGGTGGTTATCCCCGGGGTAATCCCCATGTAGCAGGGCAATTTGCATTCGTTCGTTTTCAGTAACTGGACCAGGTTATCTTGCTGGCCTGGCAATATCGTAGGAATAAACGTCGGTGTTGGCCAGGGAGTTCTGGTTGGGATGGGTGGTAATGGGGATGGCGTGAGCGTTGGAGTTGGTGTGCTCGTGATGACTGGCATGGGAGTGGCGGTGCCTGCCACCACCTGAATGGAACGGATTATCAGGTCGAACACCTTCCCATATTCACCGTTTCTATCGATTATCGGAACGTCGAGCCCAAATCGATAGAATTGATCATCAATGACTAGAAAAACATCCTCGTAATATGACGCACTCTCATTGAACCTGCGGGCCACCTCGTAAACGGTCCAGCGCGCTGGGTAGCCATCGATCGACAGGAGCCTATTTTCAACGAGACTGAAGTCGGAATCTATCAGGCGCAATTTGATGTTCGCTTCAACGTATTCATCTAACGAGAAGGTTGTTGGATCCACGCGTTCCACAAGCACAAGAATTAGGCCCTTATCCAGATCAGCATCAAGTTCGATTACAGTTGGTGTGAGTATCTGGGATGGGTCTCGCACATGTAAACTACTACTATTCGGGAATGCATCGACTGAGATATCCCAACTGGATGGGTAGGCAAAGGTGATTTCGAAGGGCTCCTGTTCGAAAATGGCGTAGCCTTCTCCAGGCGCGGCGGATGGTTGCGGCGATGCGCCCGGTGAAACTGCTGCCTGAGAAGCCTTGCTCGCCGCCCGGGGCGAGCAGGCCGGCAAGCACAACGCCGCCAGGGTGAAAACCACCAGCCAGGTTACAAAGTTTGGATCACGTAGCTTGCGCATCTTTTACCTCCACCAACCGTGCTGCGTGCGGCTATTTTACTTCACGGTCGCGAATCTCCACAGGTAGCTGCCGCATCCCTTAAGCCTGATGAAAACGACGCTGCTGGCCTCGAAATTGTTCCGGCCCGTGCTCAGCCGCGCTGCCACCCCAAAAACGTGAAATCAGCCCTGAGGGAGATTGCTTGGCGCAGTGCGCTTCGAGCGCACTTGGCGTATCAGCCTGAGATTTGAATCTCAGGCTGGCGCTACAAGCCTCGCCCCGATCAAGGTACAATCATTTCCGCGCATGCGCTGCTCGCAGCGGCGGCTATCCCGGCAGGCCAGTTGATGTATAATCCCCTACCAGTTCGTGCACAGCCTTGCGCCAGTTCCCCGGTGGGCGACCGGCCCGCCTGGATGCACAACACCCCTGCTTAGGAGAAAAAACATGAAACCAATACCCGCTTTGAAATGGCTCGTACCCCTGATCTTCGTGCTGGCGTTGTTCGCCGCCGGGGCGGGACTGCTGTGGACGGGGGAAGGCCAGCCCTACGCGCTGACCACTTTCCGGGGCGAGGCGGTGACGATCAACGCTCGCGGCCTGTATTACTGGGACACAGTCAGCACAGTGGCCCAGATGCAGGCCAACGACCTGGTGACCCTGGCCTTGGGCCTGCCGCTGCTGGCGGTCTCCTTCTGGCTGGCGCAGCGCGGCTCGCTGCGCGGCGGGCTGCTGCTGACCGGAACGCTGGGCTTTTTCCTCTACACCTACATGTCGATGTCCTTCGGCACGGCCTACAACCCGCTCTTTTTGGTTTACGTGGCGCTGTTCAGCCTGAGCCTGTTCGCTTTTATCCTGAGCATGATGGCCTTCGACCTGCAAACGCTGCCGGGGCATTTCGGCCCGGGCCTGCCGCGCCGCGGCATCGCCGTGCTGTGCTTCGCCGCCGGCGGCTTCCTGCTGCTGGCCTGGCTGGGGCGCATCCTGCCGACGCTGCTGCCGAGCCAGACCCCGGCCCTGGAGAACACCACCACCCTGTTCATCCAGTCCATGGACCTGGGGTTGATCGTGCCCCTGGCCTTTTTGTCCGGCGTGCTGCTGCTGCGACGCACGGCATGGGGGTATTTGCTGGCTTCGGTGTCGGTGATGAAGCTCCTGACGATGGGCGCAGCGGTGAGCCTGATGGGCTTGAACATGGCGCGTGTAGGCGTGGCGGTTAGCGCCGTAGAACTGGGGATTTTTCCCACCTTGACGCTGGTCAATGTTGTCATGGCGGTCTTGCTGCTGCGCAGCGTCAAGGAGTAGCCGCGCGAGTGTGTTATCCAGCGCCCTGGCGTAGCTGCGCCAGGGCGCTGGCGAAATCGGGCGGGTAGGGGGCCGTGAAGGTCAGCGCCGCCTGGCTGGTTGGATGGGTAAAACTGAGTGAAAAGGCGTGCAAGGCCGGGCGGGCGATGACGGGCGGGCTGTCTCCCAGGGTTGCCCTGCCGTAGAGGGCGTCTGCCAGCAGGGGGTGCCCCAGGGCGGCCAGGTGGGCGCGGATCTGGTGGGTGCGCCCGGTATGGGGCGCGGCCTCCACCAGGGCAGCTCCGTCGAAGCGCTCCAGCAGGCGCAGGTCGGTGTGAGCGGGCTTGCCGCGCTGCGGGTCGACCACGCTGCGGTGGCGGCGGTCGCCGTTGGGACGCAGCGCCAGGCGCACGGACTGCTCCTGCCAGGGCGGGTCACCGCTCACCAGGGCGTGGTAGCGCTTGCTGGCCTGGCGCTGTTCGAACTGGGTGTTGAGAGCACGGTGGGCCTGCGCCGTGCGAGCGAAGACGATCACGCCGCTGGTGTGGCGGTCCAGGCGGTGCACCACCCACAGCGGCGTGTAAACCTGCTTGAGCAGGCCAACCAGGAAGGGCGCCGTCGCGTCGTAGCCGTCCACCAGGGTGGGCAGGCCGGCGGGCTTGTCGACCACCAGCAAGCTGTCGTCGCAGAACAGCACCAGGCTTCCCGGGTCGGGTAGCATCAGTCGCCGGTCGCCAGCACCAATCCCTGGGCCTCGCCACGGTGCACGCCGCCCATCAGCACCAGGGCGACGAGCATGAAGAAGGGCGCCACGATCATGATTGAGCCGTAGTTATTCCCAGTAAGCTGGATGATCCAGCCGTTGATGTTCGGGCCGGCGATGGCTGCCAGGGTGGAGAACAGGTAGTACAGGCCGGTGTAGGTGCCCAGGCGGCTGTAGTCGGTCATGTCGACCACCATGGGCAGGGAGTTGATGTTGATCAACGCCCAGGCGATGCCCGCCAGCATCAGCACCAGGCCGACGATGGGCACCACGCCCAGTACGGGCAGTTTGGCGACGAAGGTGGTCAGCACGCTGACTGGCAGGAAATACATCAGCAGCATGGCGGCGGTCATCAGGGTGATGCCGGACATGATCGTCAGCCGCCGGCCGAAGCGCCCGCCGATGTAGCCGGAGGGGATGGCGAAGATGACGAAGAGCAGCGAAAGCTGCCCGAGCAGGCGCGCCCCGTCTGCCTCGGGCAGCCCCAGGTGCTTGTTGGCGTACAGAGTGAAGAAGGCCTCCACGGCATTGTAACTGACGAACCAGAAGAAGATCGCCAGCAGCAGGCGCAGGGCGCTGCGCTCGTCGTCCTGGAGCACTTCCATCAAACTCTTGAGCATGCTGGGCTGCTCTTCGCTGGCCTGGTAAACCTTTGGCTCCTTAATGAAGATGAATACCAGCAGGCTGGAGAGGATCACCAGCACCGAGCCCAGCCAGAAGGGGAAGGCCGGGTTTTTGGCGTACAGGCTGGCGCCGAGCAAGAAGGAGACGATGGCGCCCACGCCGCCCATGAAGTTGATCACGCCGTTGGCCTGCGAGCGGAACTGCGAGGGGATGATGTCGGGCATCAGCGCGATCACCGGGGTGCGCCAGAAGGCCATGCTGAGCAGCAAGCTGCTGGTGCAGGCCACGAACAGCGGCAGCACGGCGGCCAGGGGGATCAGGCCGAAGGCGATAGCACCCACCGGCGCGCCGATCAGGATGAAGGGCATGCGCCGCCCAATAGGGGTGCGCAGCCGGTCCGACCAGGCGCCCACGGGCGGCTGGATCAGCAGGGCGGCGATGTTGTCCAGGGTCATGAAGAAGCCGATCAGGGCGGGGGCCAGGCCGAACTTGTTGGCCAGGAACAGCGGCACGAAAGCGTTGTACACGCCCCAGATCACGCTCACGCCAAAAAAGCCGAAGCCGAGCAGGAAGGTCTTGCCGTAGTTGAGCCGAATTTTCTTTTCCATGTGGTTTACCTCGCATCCGTTGGGTCTTCGTTTGGAACTTCGTTCGGAACTTCGTTCTTAAGTTTTTCCAGGAATTTGCGGTCTGCTTCTGACAGGGGGGCAGTCGCCAGCAGGTCGGGGCGGCGCTGCCAGGTGCGCAGCAGGGCCTGCTCGCGGCGCCATTTCGCCAGCCGGGCGTGGTCGCCGGAGACCAGGATATCCGGCACGCGCCAGCCGCGGAACTCGGCCGGGCGGGTGTAGTGCGGGTATTCGAGCAGGCCGGAGGCGTGCGAATCGTCTGTAGCACCATCCGGGTCGCCCAGCGCGCCGGGGACCAGGCGGGTGACGGCGTCGATCAGCACCAGGGCGGCCAGCTCGCCGCCGGTGATCACGTAGTCGCCGATGGAGATTTCGTCGCTGACCAGGTGCTGGCGCACGCGCTCGTCCACGCCTTCGTAGCGTCCGCACAGCAGCGCCAGGTGCACGGGCTGGCCGGGCTCTGCTGCCTGGGCCAATTCTTGGGCGACCGCCTGGGTGAAAGGCCGCCCCTGGGGGGTGAGCAGGATCACCGGGCAGGCCGGCGGCGCGCCGAGCACGCCTTCCACGGCGGCGAAGATCGGCTCGGGTTTCATCACCATGCCCCCGCCGCCGCCGTAGGGCTCATCGTCGGTGACGTGGTGGCGGTCGTGGGTCCAATCGCGGATGTTGTGCAGATGCACAGCCAGCAACTGGCGCTGGCGGGCGCGCTGCAAGATGCTGGCTTGCAGGTAGGGTTCGAATACCTCCGGAAAGAGGCTGAAAACGTCGAAGCGCAGGGCGGTGGGTGTCACAGCTTCATTCTAGCCGCAAGACCCGGGATTGGCAAGGCTTTCAATTACGTTAGAGTTCACTCAGCTTCGCCTTGACTGCCCTTCCCAGAGGATGGTATTATGATCGCATGTATCTTCGCGGAAATCGTTGGACGATGACCCGGCGCACGCGCCGCGCGCCTATCTGGCGCATCGTATTGCTGCTGGCTTCCATTGGGATTTTGCTGTACATCAACCAGGTGGTTGTGCCGGTAACACCGCCCATGTTCATCCCCACGCCAACGCCGACGCGCAGCCCGGAGTCGTATGTCACCCAGGCCCAAGAGTATTACCAGGCTGGCAAGCTGACCCTGGCAACTGACGCTTACCAGGATGCCATCCGCGCCGACCCGGCCAACCCCTCCAATTACGTGGCCCTGGCGCGCTTGCAAGTCTTCGCCGGGGACTATGACGAGGCGGTGACCAACGCCCAGAACGCTTTGCTAAAAAACCCCAACAATCCCCTGGCGCACGCTGTCTTGGGCTGGGCGCTGGGCTTTCAGGAAAAATACGGCGAGGCGGAAGTAGAGATCAAGAAGGCCCTGGCGGTGGACCCCAACAGCGCCCTGGCGCGGGCTTATTATGCTGAGATCCTGATCAACCAGGGCGATTACGAGCTGTACGATAAGGCAGCCGAGGAGTCGAAGCGGGCGCGCGACCTGGATCCCACGCTGCTGGAGGCGCACCGGGCGCGCGGCATCGTGCTGCTCAACACGCAGAACCTGGCCGAGGCGGTGGCAGAATTCCAGGCGGCCCTGGCGATCAACAAGAACATCGCCGACCTGCACCTGTACCTGGGCGTGACTTACAAAGCGCTGGGCGATTACGACCTGGCGCAGGAATCCTTGTTGGCAGCCTACGCCCTCAACCCTAAGGACACAATCGCTCTGACGGAGCTGTCGCGGGCCTTCTTCGCAGATGGGCGCTTCGCCCAGGCGGCGCAGTACGCCGAGGAAGCAGTGCGGGTAGAGCCGACGGACGCGCGCCTGCACGGCAACTTGGGGATCGTCTATTACAAGAACGCCGAATACGACAAAGCCATCCAGACCCTGGGCCTGGCGGTGCGCGGCGGCCTGACTGAAGACGGCCAGGCTGTGGAAGGCATCCCGCTGGACTATGGCCGGGTGGAGGAATATTACTGGTATTACGGCTTTGCCCTGGCGCGCTCCAACCGCTGCGCTGAAGCCGTGCCGATCTTCCAGGCGCTGTTGACCGGTGTGCCGAACGACGAGATCGCTGTGTACAACGCCACAGAAGGCCTGGCGGTCTGCCAGCAGAGCCTGGGATCGCCGGCCCCGCCCACGCCCACACCGGGCAGCGCTCCGTAGTTTTTCTGGAGTGATGTAATGGAACGCCCATTGGCTGGAAAGCAGCCCAGTTTCCGACCTGCCCGCGCTGGCCCGAACGTGTACCGGGTGATGTTGTGGTTGAGCCTGATCCTGGCGGCGGCCTGGATGTTGTTGGGCGTGGAACGCGGGCGGGTGATCTCGCCCTTCGAGCCCACGCCGACGCCGACGCGCATGGCGGCTTCATATTTCCTGGAGGCGCAGGCCTATTTCGAAGCTGGCAAGCTGGACGACCCCAGCAACGAAGTCCCAGGCAGCGACGCGCCGCCAATCAACGACGCCATCGACGCCTATAAGGCCGCCCTGGCGGGCGAGCCGGGCAACGCCCAGGCCTGGGCCGACCTGGCCCGCATCCAGACCTATTCTTCCAGCATGCTGCGCAACGACACCGAGCGCCTGGAGCGCATGAAGCAGGCCATGCAGTCGGCCGACAAGGCCGTCGAACTGGCCCCGGACAACAGCTCGGTGCGCGCCATCCGGGCGTTCGTGCTGGATTGGTACGCTTTCTCGACGCTGGTGCCAGTCGACCAACGCCAGGCGATGCTGATCGAAGCGGAGCGGGAGGCTTCGCGCTCGTTCCAGCTCGACCCGCAGAACGCCCTGGCCCTGGCTTATTACGCCGAAATCCTGGCCGACCAGCAGAAGTGGACGCAGGCCGAGAAGTACGCGGCCCAGGCAGTGGCCCAGGACCCCGAATCGATGGACACGCACCGCGTCTACGCTTACGTGCTGGAGACGCTGGGGAAGTACAACAGCGCCATCCAGCAGTACCAGGAAGCGGTGCGCATCAACCCCAACCTGACTTTCCTCTATATCCGCATCGGGCAGAACTTCCGCGAGGGTATCCGCAACCCCGACCGGGCGCTGGATTATTTCGACCGGGCGGCCAAGATCAACGAACAACTGGGCGTGCAGAACCCACAGCCTTACATCGAGATCGCCCGCACGTACACGCAGATCGGGCAGTTCTTCGCGGCATCGATCAACGCTGAAAAGGCGCTGCAGTTCGATCCGACCAACGCCCACACTTACGGCCAGTTGGGGATCATCTTCCGGCGAGCGCGCAACTACGAGGGGGCCATGTCGCTCTTGCAGTGCGCCGTGGTGGGCTGCACTGTGGCTGAGAACGAGATGGGCCAGGTAGCGGTGCCCGGCCTGCCCCTGACCAGCCTGTCGGTGGCGTATTATTACGTGGAGTATGGCACCAATCTGGCCTTCCTCAGCCGCCCAAACGAGAACTACTGCCCGAAAGCCATCCCGATCCTGGAGCAGGTGCGCTCCGCTTACCCGGACGATCCCACGTTGATCAGCATCCTCGAGGACAGCGAGGGGATTTGCCGGCGGCTGGAAAACGGGGTGGCGCCGGTGCCCACCATCACGCCGCTGCCCACGGATACGCCCGAGGGGATGCCCGGCGGCTGAAAAATTGTAAGCGTTTCGTAAGAATCTCTAACCAGGCCCTTGACTTTCCCTGAAAAACTGGGTATGATTCGCACGTCAAGTTAGCACTCCAAGTCTACGAGTGCTAACTTGTATCCATGTAAATGAACGAAAATAACCATATTCACAGGAGGTTGACATGTCGATTTCACTTAAACCCTTAGGCAATCGTGTGCTGGTTGAGCCGGTCGAGCAGGAAGAAGTCACTGCTGGCGGCATCGTACTGCCTGAAACAGCCAAGGAAAAGCCGCAGAAGGGCAAGATTTTGTCCGCTGGACCTGGCGATCGCGATGAGGATGGCAAACGCATCCCCATGGACGTCAAAGAAGGCGACACCGTATTGTTTGCCAAGTATGCCGGGACTGAGATCAAAGTGGAGGGCAAGAAATTGCTCATCCTGCGCGAAAGCGATCTGTTAGCAATCGTCGTTGACTAAGCTCAAGCTAAGTATTCTATCGAGAACCCCATCTTTGAAGGAGTAAAGATTATGGCCAAGCAACTTATTTTTGGTGAAGATGCACGCCGCCGTCTTTCGCGCGGTATGGAAACGCTGGCGGTGGCGGTTGCCACAACCCTGGGCCCCAAGGGCCGCAACGTGGCATTGGATAAGAAATTCGGTTCCCCGACCATCACCCACGATGGTGTGACGGTTGCCAAGGAAATCGAACTGGAAGATCCCTTTGAGAATATGGGCGCGCAACTGCTCAAGGAAGCGGCCACCAAGACCAACGATATCGCT
This sequence comes from Chloroflexota bacterium, assembly GCA_040752025.1. Lineage (GTDB taxonomy): Bacteria > Chloroflexota > Anaerolineae > Anaerolineales > UBA4823 > JBFMFR01. Next base: position 74,497 of record JBFMFR010000008.1, read on the forward strand.
GGCGATGGCACCACCACCTCCACCGTCCTGGCTCACTCGATCGTGGTCGAGGGCATGCGCAACCTGGCGGCTGGCGCCAACCCGATGCTGCTCAAGCGCGGCATCGAGTCTGCCACCAAGGCTGTGGCAGGAAAAATCAACGAGCAGGCGATCGATCTGACCACCAAGGAAGAAATTGCCAACGTGGCTTCGATTTCGGCGCAGGACCGCGTCATCGGCGAACTGATCGCCGAGGTGATGGACAAAGTCGGCAAAGACGGCGTGATCACTGTCGAAGAGTCCAAGGGCCTGGAGTTCGAGACCGAGTTCGTGGAAGGCATGCAGTTCGACCGTGGCTATATCTCGGCCTACTTCATCACTGACCCCGACCACATGGAAGCCTCGATTGACGAGCCGTATGTGCTGATCTATGACAAGAAGATCTCCGCCGCTGCGGACATCGTCCCGATCCTGGAAAAGCTGGTGCAGATTGGGCGCCGCGACCTGATGATCATCGCCGAGGACATCGACGGTGAGGCCCTGGCGACCCTGGTACTGAACAAGCTGCGCGGTATGCTCAACGTTGTAGCGATCAAGGCCCCCGGCTTTGGCGACCGCCGCAAGGCCATGCTACAGGATATCGCCGTTCTGACCGGCGCCAACGTGATCTCCGAGGAAACCGGCCGCAAGCTGGAAAGCGTGGTCGTTGCTGACCTGGGCCACTGTGAGAAGGTCGTGGTCACCAAGGACGACACCACGATCGTAGGCGGCAAGGGCGATTCTGCCCAGATCAAGGGCCGCATCGAGCAGATCCGCGTCGAGATCGACAAGAGCACCAGCGATTACGACCGCGAGAAGCTGCAGGAGCGCCTGGCCAAGCTGTCCGGCGGCGTCGCCATCATCCGCGTTGGCGCAGCCACCGAGACCGAGCTCAAGGAAAAGAAGCACCGCGTGGAAGACGCCCTTTCGGCCACCCGCGCGGCTGTGGAAGAAGGCATCGTTCCGGGCGGCGGCGTAGCGCTGATCAACGCTGTGGCTGCTCTGAGCGAGATGAAGGCAGAAGGCGAAGACGAGCAGATCGGCATCAACATCGTGCGCAAGGCGTTGGAAATGCCGCTGCGCAAGATCGCCGAGAACGCCGGCAAGGATGGCTCGGTGATTTTGGAAGGCGTACGCCGTGCCCAGAAGGAAAAGAAAAACCTGCGCGTCGGCTTCGACGTGATCAAGGAAGAGTACCTGGATATGGTCGAGGATGGCGTGATCGATCCGGCCAAGGTCACCCGCGGCGCTCTGGAGAACGCAGCTTCGATCGCTGCCATGATCCTGACCACCGAAGCGCTGATCACCGACCTGCCCGAGAAGGATAAACCCGCTGCGCCTCCGATGCCGGAGTATTAGGATAGGGGTCTGTAGACCGGATACGGGATACAGGAAATGTGAGATGAACCGGCCCGCTGAATTGCCAGCGGGCCGGTTTTTCGCGCCTGGCCGTTGATATCCGGCACAAATTCGGCTATACTTAGGGCAGGGAGAGAGACTTTCGCTTGGGTGATGGGGTCTCTTGAAAGTGTTGGTGCAGTCACAACAGATGGCAATGCGAATCCGCTTAGCCTGGTTAGCGGTGCTTTTTGGGGTTCAGTTGTTGTACTTTCCGATCAACCGCCTGATGACAGGAGGAGTGGTGCTGATCACTCCGCTGGATGCCTGGATACCGATCTGGCCGGTTTGGGCAGTGCCCTACCTGGCCAGCCTGGCCTGGTGGGAGGCGAGCTTTTGTTGGGCAGCGCGGCGCATGGATGCGCCGCGCTACCGGGCGTTTGTGGCGGCCATGCTGGTCACGATGTTGACCAGTTACGTTTTCTACATTGTTTATCCCACCTATGTGATCCGGCCGGAGGTGACCTGCTCGGGCTGGTCCTGTGACCTGGTGCGCCTGGTCTACGCCCATGACCGCCTGTACAATGCTTTCCCCAGCGGGCATGCCTACACCACTTTGTTGATCGCATTTTTCTGGTGGGACTGGCAGCCGCGCCTGCGCTGGCTGTGGGTGCTGGCGGCGGGGGTGGTGATCCTTTCGACTCTGTTCACCGGCCAGCACCATCTGCCTGATCCACTGGGTGGGCTGGCCTGGGCCTGTTTGGGCTATCGCGGTGGCTCCTGGTGGAGCCAGCGAGCGACGGGGGCTTAGTGGTGCCTGCCAAAGCCAGCCGGTGGTTTTGTCTGAGCTTGTGGTTCGCCAGCCTGGCGTTGGGCCTGGCGCTGGTGTGGTTGTATACCGCTATGCCAGTGGATGGCGCTACCGGCGACCTGGAAAGCTTTCTGCCCGGGGGATACCGGGTGCAGTGGCTGTTGGAGGCGCGCCCGGGTGGTTTGCAGGTTGGTGACATCATCGTGCGGGCCGGCGGGCATTCTTACGAAGAATGGCTGGATGGGGCGCAGCGTTGGGCAGAGTGGGATACGGGTGGGACGGTCACGTACGAAATCTTGCGCCAGGGGCATCTGCTGAAGCTGGAGATGCACATGGCGCCGGTGCCTGTGCGCACCGCCCTGGCGCACTGGTGGCAGCAGTTGCTGGTTTCGCTGGGCATCCTGGCGATTGGGGGATTCGTCTTCGTGCGGCGGCCGGATGAACTGGCTGCCTGCCTGCTGGCGTTTTTCTGCCAATCAGTGGCCTGGCATATCTGGGGAGACGGTTACAACTTCCAGTTCGCAGCGGTCACCCGGCCGGCGATTTTCTGGTTCCAATTTGCCGTGGAATATGGCTCGTTTGTGCTGATTTACGCCTCGATTTTACATTTCGCCCTGGTGTTCCCAAAGCCTCATCCGGTTATACAGCGGCATGCCTGGGTTACGCTCTTCGCGGTTTATTTCTTACACCCGGTGATCGTGCTGGCGGTGACGCTCCTGGCGCCTACCTGGCCGCAGGCGTTTTCCATGGGCAGTGACGCCTCGTGGATGATGGCGATGCTGCAAGCGGCGAGCGCGATTGCGGTGGGCTTTCGCTCTGTGCGCAAAGCGGATGACCCGGTCAGCCGGGCGCAGATTCGCTGGATTGTGTGGGGCGCCTGCCTGGGGATGCTGGTGGTGGTCCCTGGCTATATCCTACCGCGGGTGTTTTCCACACATGGGTGGATCGCGCATCCGGCAGCCACACTATTTTCCAGTGTGATCCTGGTGACCTTTGCGGTGCCGATCCTGCGCTTCCGCTTGTTCGATATCGAGATCGTGGTCAACCGCACGCTGGTTTATGGCACTCTGACCGCTTTGTTGGGCGGATTCTACCTGCTCCTGGTGCGATTGCTGACACTGGCGGCCCAGTTGTTTTACCATGATCGCAGCGAAGCGCAGGTGGTTTTCCTGGCTACGATCAGCGTTGCCCTGACATTCAATCCACTGCGTGTGCGTGTGCAGCGCCTGATCGACAGCGCCTTTTACCGCCAGAAGCTGGACTTCCAGCAGCTATATAACGAGATCAGCGAGCGCCTGGTCGCCAGCCTCTCATTGGAGGCGGTGTCCGGTCTGCTAACCGTCGAGCTGCCGCGCCGCTTGCAGATCGAGAAAGCAGCTTTGCTGATTTTGGCGGCGGATGGAGCGCTTTTCACGCCGGTGAACCAAAGCAGCGACCTGGCCTTGTCCCGGGAGCATCCTCTGATCCAGGCGCTGCAGCGCCTGAGCCGGCCTTTATCACGCTGGCAGATGCCCGGTGGCCTGCCTGACCCGGTGCGAGATTGGCTGGAGACGCAGGAGCTCGAACTGGTGATCCCGCTGAGGGTGGGAGATGAACTGGTGGGCCTATACCAGTTGGGATCGAGACGTTCGGGGAAGGGCTTCAACAGCGAGGAGCTGCGTTACTTGAACTTGCTGGGGCAGCAGGCAGCCCTGAGTGCACAGAACAGCCGGCTTTTCCAGGCCGAACAGAATCTGCGCAGGCTGGCGGAGGAGTTGGCGCGGCAGGTACAGATGATCGTGGATACTGTGCCGGAGGGGGTGGTGCTGCTAGATGAAAATAAGCAAATCTTACTGGCGAACCCGATCGCCCGGGAGTACCTGGTTCGCCTGGCGAATGGGGCAGGTCCGGGCGAGGCGCTGCATACCCTGGCAGGCCAGGCGGTTGAACAGTTTCTGGAAGTGCGCCCGGAGACACCCTGGCAGGAGGCGGCGATAAAAGACCCCGCCAGTGTGTTCGAGGTGGCTGCCCGCCCGCTGATTGGCGAATCTCAACAAACTGGCTGGGTGATGGTGCTGCGCGAGGTGACGCGCGAGCGAGAGCTCCAGGCGCAGGCCTTGATGCAGCAGCGCCTGGCAACCGTGGGACAGATGGCAGCCGGGATGGCCCACGATTTCAACAACATCATGGCCTCGATCCTGGTGTACACGGATATGCTCGACCTGGACGCGGGCATCTCGCAGAACAGCCGCGAGCGCGTGGGAGTGATCCGCAAACAGATCAAGCGAGCCACCGAGTTGATCCGGCAGATCCTGGATTTCAGCCGGCGCTCGGTGATGCAAATGACCAGCCTGGACCTGTTAGCGCTGCTCGAGGAAACCGAGAAGCTGTTACAGGGTGTTCTGCCGGGTGCGATTGCTTTCGAAGTGAAGTATCCATTTGGCGAATACTGGGTGCGGGGCGATGCGACACGTTTGCAGCAGGTGTTTGTGAACCTGTGCCTGAACGCCCGGGATGCCATGCCGCGTGGCGGGCGGCTGCAAGTGGAACTGGAGCGTTATTCGCCGGATGGCAGGCAGCCGCCCTCGAATCCGGAACTCAGTGAGGGAGAATGGATCCGCATCTGCGTCAGCGATACCGGCTGCGGCATCCCCGCTGAGATTCTGTCGCACATCTTCGACCCGTTTTTCACTACCAAGCCGGTCGGGCAGGGCAGCGGATTGGGGCTGGCACAGGTGTATGGGATTGTCAAGCAGCACGGCGGGCATATCGACGTGTACAGCAAAGTAGGGGAGGGGACCACGTTCACCATCCACCTGCCCAGCTTAGAGGGATGAAACAGGTAGCGGCGAGCTGGCGATTGTTTTCCGCAAACTTTGACAAAAGCTGTCTTCCATGCTACAATGCTGTCGATTGACAAAAAATGCGGAACAGGAAGTTCCGTTTGAGCACGACATTGCATAGAAATGATCCACGCGTACGAGATGATTGGTTAGCCCCGGCTGGCAAACTCCTGGCGGGGCCTTTTTGTATGTAGGCAATACGGCTGACTGTTGGCAACCCTGACGGGCTGTTTGAAATTTTTTTGAAATCATAGATTTAGACAAGCAAGAAGGTACTTTACAATGAGCGACAAGAAACTACGCATTATCCCCCTGGGAGGCCTGGGGGAAGTTGGGAAGAACATGATGGCCTACGAATACGGGCAGAATATCCTGCTCGTGGACGCCGGCCTGATGTTCCCCGAGAACGATATGTTGGGGATCGATTACATCATCCCCGATTTTCAGTATTTGCGCGATAAGATCCATTGGGTGCGCGGGGTGGTGATCACCCACGGGCACGAAGATCATACCGGCGCAATCCATCATTTGATGGAGGAGATCAACGCACCGATCTACGCCACGCAGTTGACGCGCGGCCTGGTGGAAGGCAAGCTGGCGCGCGGCGGTTTGCTGAGCAAGCTGCAACTCATCACGGTGCAGGCGGGCGAGACTGTCCATATCGGCCCGTTCCAGGTGGAGTTTTTCCACGTGTGCCATTCGATACCGGATGGCGTGGGGTTGGGGATTACCACCCCGGCCGGGCTGGTGGTGCACACCGGCGATTACAAGTTCGACCACACACCGGTGGACGGCTGGCCGACGGATTACGCCAAACTGGCCGAACTGGCCCGGCGCGGCGTGATGGCCCTGCTGGCCGATTCGACCAACGCCGACCGGCCCGGCTGGACGCCTTCGGAGCGGGTGATCGATTCGGCTTTCGACAACGTATTCCGCAAGGCACAGGGGCGCATCATCGTGGCCAGCTTTGCCTCGCTGATCTCGCGCATGCAGCAGGTTGGCAACGCCGCCATGCAGGTTGGGCGCAAGCTGGCCTTCGTGGGCGCCAGCATGGTGGAAAACGCCAAGATTGCCCGCAAGCTGGGCTACCTGGATTTGCCGGACGATCTGGTGATCCCTATCGAGCAGGCGCTCAAGCTGCCGGACCGCCAGGTGGTGATCATGTCCACCGGCACGCAGGGCGAGCCGACCTCGATTATGGGCCGCCTGTCGACGGGCACCAACCGCCAGTTCGACATCCAGGAGGGCGATACAGTGGTGCTTTCCTCGCACCCCATCCCGGGCAACGAGGAGAGCGTTTACCGCACGATCAACCGCCTGTTCCGCCGCGGGGCGGACGTAATCTACGAGAACATCGCCCCGGTGCACGTTTCCGGGCACGCCAGCCAGGAGGAGATGAAGCTGATGCTGCACCTGGTGCAGCCCAAGTATTTCATCCCCATCCACGGTGAGCTGCGCCACCTGCACCAGCACGCTCACATCGCTCGCCAGGTGGGCGTCCCCGATGAGAACATCGCTGTGATCGAGAACGGCCAGATCGTGGAGTTCCAGTTCGGCGAGATGCAACTGGGCGAGCGCTTACCCGGTGGGCACGTCTTCGTGGACGGAGCCGGCGTGGGTGACATTGGCCCGAGCGTGGTGCGCGAGCGCGAGGCCCTGGCCAGGGATGGCTTTATGCTGGTGAACCTGGTGCTGGATCGCAAATCGGGGAAGCTGCGCGAGGAGCCAGAGATCATCACGCGCGGCTTTATCTACACTCGCAACGGCGACGATTTGCTCGATGAAACCCGTGAATTGATCCGGCAGAACATCGAACGCAGCGAGGGCATCCTGGAGGAGGATTTGGAGCAGAACGTGCGTAACTTCCTGTTCAACCGCACCCGCCGCCGCCCGATGGTGTTCGTGTCGATCAGCCGTATGTAGCTAATCTTGCCAGCCCTGCTCGCCCACCAGCGGAACGAAGGCGACGGGCAGCAGGCTCTCCTGGGAATATTCCTGGCCGCGGCGTCGCCAGCGCTCCAGGTACTGCCCGCCGCGGCTGCCAACCGGGATGACCAGCCGCCCGTTGTCTTGCAACTGCTCGAGCAGCGGCTGCGGCAGGCGCGGGGCTGCGGCAGTGACGATGATGGCATCGAAGGGAGCCTGCTCCGGCAGCCCCAGCGAGCCATCGCCAACGTGCACGTGCACGTTATCCAATTCCAGGTCCGCCAGGATGCGGGCGGCGAAGCGCGCCAGGCTGGCGTGGCGCTCGATGGTGTACACTTGACGCGCCAGGTGGGCCAGGATGGCGGCCTGGTAGCCGGAACCCGTGCCGACCTCCAGCACGGTCTCCATGCCGCGCAGTTCCAGCAGCTCGGACATCAGGGCGACGATGTAGGGCTGCGAGATGGTCTGCCCGCTGCCGATGGGCAGCGGGCCATCGGTGTAGGCCAGATGGTGGTATTCGGGTTGGACGAAGGCGTGGCGGGGCACGCTGCGCATGGCTTCCAGGACGCGCCGGTTCCTTACGCCGCGAGCGGCGATTTGCGTCTCGACCATGAGCCTGCGTTCGGCCTGGTAGGTTTCTTCGTCTTGCATACGGCCCTTTCTTTCGGGACTTCGTTTTCTGCCCTGCTCCGGCCTCGTGCGGGCTGCAACGTGCTCTCCGGGTTTGAAGGTAGGGTTCTACTCCTGAAGTTGCAGCAGCGCCTGCCAGAGCGCCTGGCGCTCGCCGGGTACGAAGGACAGGTACAGGCCCAGGCGGTCCGCCAGGCCGTGGTAACGTTCCGAGAGCGCCTGGGGCAGGCCAGCCTCATTGCTGACCACGGCAAAGGTCTGTAACATCTCGTCGCTGACCAGGGCGGGCATCTCCGCCCAACGCCCGCGAGAGGCCAACCCCGAGAGCGTTTCAGCGGTCTCCTGCCAGCCGTGCAAGGCCATTACCGCCCGGTAGGAGGGGGTGGAGGCGTAGAAGGCCACCTGGGCTTTGACGAAATTGCTCTCTTCCGGTGAAGTAACTACGAAGGCGGTGACCGAGACCTGCACCTCGGTGCGGGAACGCCCGGCCTTCACCAGGCCGTCTTGCAGGGCGGGCAAGATCACCTGGCGCAGGTAAGCGGGGGAGTGGAAGGGGTGCACCACGAAGCCATCGGCGGCTTCGCCTGCCAGGCGCGCCAGCCCGGTGTTGACCCCGGCGATGAAGATGGGAATTCGCGGGTGCGGGATCGGGCCGGGGTTGAAGAACGGCGACATCAACGTGAGCTGGTAATATTCGCCGCGGTAGTTGAGCGGCGCGCCGGTTTGCCAGGTGTGCCACAGGGCGCGCAGCGCGCCGATTTGCTCGCGCAGCTTGCCAACCACCGAAGCGGGCCAGGGCATGCCGAAGCGGCGCACAATGTGGGCCTTGACCTGGGTGCCCAGGCCGAGGATGAAACGCCCGGCGGAGGCCTGGGCCAGATCCCAGGCTGTGTAGGCCAGGGTGGCTGGGCTGCGGGCGAAGGCAATCGCCACGGCGGTGCCGTATTTCAGCCGCCGGGTGTGCTCGGCGACCAGTGCGCCGGGCAGGAAGGGGTCGTGCATGGTCTCGCTACCCCACAAGGTGTCGAAGTTCAGGGCTTCGGCGGCGCGGGCGATCTCGGGAATGGTGTTGAGGGGTACCAGCGGGAGAGAAGCATCAATTTTCATGGGGTTCTCCCGAGGCGGTACTCAGGCGGCTAAAAGGTAGGCCATCACCCATTGGGTGGTCGCCACCAGGGCCTCCAGGTGAGTGCGTTCGTAATTGTGGGAGGCGTCTACGCCGGGGCCGATCAGGGCCACGGCCACATCACCGCCGGCGCGCCAAAAGGCTTCGCCGTCCGAGCCGTAATAGGGGTAGATATCGACCCGGTAGGGGATGAAGTGGTCATCGGCTAACTGGCGCAGGCGCAGACCTAACCCGTGATGATAAGGCCCGCCGGAATCTTTGACGCACAGGGTGGCATGGAACTCATCGGAGTTTTGCCCTTCGCCCACGGCGGCCATGTCCACTGTCACCAGTTCAGTCACCTCGGGCGGGATGCCAGCCGCGGCGCCATGCCCGACTTCTTCGTAGTTACTGATATGCAGGTAGGTGGTCTGGGCGGGCTGCAAGCCAGCGGCGTGCAGAGCGTTTACGGCTGCCAGGACGCAGGCCACGCAGGCCTTGTCATCCAGGTGGCGAGAGCGGACGAAACCGTTGGTAACTTCCACGCGGGGATCGAAGGCGATAAAATCGCCCACGTTGATCCCCAGGGCCAGGGTTTCCTCTTCGGATTCGGTGCGTGCGTCCAGGCGAACTTCCATGTTCTCGTTGTCGCGCGCCGAGTCGCCGGTTTCTTTGCCGTAAACGTGCGAGGAGGCCTTGGAGATCAAGATCGAGCCTCGAATGGCATCGCCGTTGCGCGTGAAGATTTTGCAGCCCTCACCTTCGACGGCATTCCAGGCGAAACCCCCGATGGGGGTCATTTTCAGGCGCCCGTTGGATTTGATCTCCTTGACCATGGCGCCCAGGGTGTCGGCGTGGGCCGTCAGGGCGCGCGGCGCGCTGTTCGAAACCCCGGGCCAGGCGGCTACCAGAGCGCCTTTGCGCGTCAGGGACAGCTTGAGGTCAGGATAGGCTGACAGGGCCTGGCGCGTGAAGGCGATAGCGCGCTCGGCATAGCCGGTTGGGCTGGGTGTGTTCAGCAGACCGGTGAGGAAATCCAGTAAGTATTCGGTGTCGATTTGGGGAAGTGACATTTCAGCTCTCGTTATGATTCCTGTGGTAGATTTTCAAAATCTGTGATCGTCTTTCGCCAGTGCTCTGGGATGGGGATGGTTTTCCCCTGGCGGTAATCGTAAGTCACCAGGACGCTGGAACTGGTCGCCAGGGTTTGCTCGCTGTCCACATCCTCCAGGCTGTATTCCATCGTCAGGCTTTTGTTCCCCAGGCGGGTGGTGCGCACGCCAACCCGTACCTTTTGGCCGAAATGCAGCGGGGCCTTGAAGGTCAGATGCACGTCTGCCAGGATAAAGCCGATCTCGAAGAAGGATCCGCCGCGCCACAGGCCCAGGTGGACCACGTAGGAGACGCGCGCCTGTTCGAAGTAGGTCATGTATTTGGCATTGTTCACGTGCCCCTGGGGATCCAGGTCGCCGTAGCGCACTTCGATGGGATGGTAGAAGCGAAAGGCGGTCATGGAAGCGTTTATCCAATGTGGATTATACCCGATGGGGGATGAAACGGGAGGCGCAGTAAACGCGGATTAGCGAAAGCCGGACGCCTGGCTGCTGGCTGCTTGCAGGCCGGTATGACGCGCGGGCGCTCCTGCGGTATAATGTGCGCCATGACAAACACCAATTCAGATATCCCACAATCCGAAAACAATCTCCCTGAGGGCGGGGAATCAAACGGCCTGGAGCAGCCGGAAGGGTCGATGGAAACCGAGCGCCTGCCGGCGGCGGATCGCCCCGCACCGCCTGTGCAGCCGGAGGAGATCCCGGATACACTGCGGGTAGAGGCCAGCCCGGCGGAGGTAAACCTCCCGCCGGGGGTGGTACCGGCGGCTCGGCAGGTGGACACGTCTCCGCTGAAGAAGCGCAAACCGGCTGCCAGCAAGACAGCCGAAGGAAGGCCGCGCAAGAAGAGCCGCTGGCTGTTATTCTCCTTTCTGAGCCTGCTGGCGCTGCTCCTGGTGGCGGCCTTGAGCGGCTTCGGCGGCTATATGAGCGGCATCTCGCTGCGGCAAAGCGCCGCAAGCACCCAGGTATCCCAGGTGGCGCGCGAGCAGTACGACCTGGCTGTGCAAGAAATCCAGAGCGGCGAGTATTTCCGGGCGCGCCAGCGCCTGGAGTACGTTATCCGGCTCGACCCGGCCTACCCCGGGGCAGTGGAGCAATTGGCGGATGTGCTGCTGGAGCTGAACACCACGGCGACACCCACGCTGGTGCCCACGGTGACCCTGACGCCGACACCCGACCTGCGCGACGTGCAGCAGCTTTACGACCAGGCCCAGCAGTTCTTGCTGGATGGGTCCTGGACGAGCGCCATCGATGCGCTGCTGGCTTTGCGCAAGAGCGACCCGGAGTACCGCAAGGTGGAAGTGGACGGCATGCTCTTCATCGCTTTGCGCAACAGCGGGCGCGACAAGATCTTGAAAGAGATCGATCTGGAAGGCGGCATCTACGATCTGACATTGGCCAGCCATTTCGGGCTGCTGGACACGGAAGGGCAGTCTTTGTTGAACTGGTCGTCGTTGTACATCACCGGGGCCAGCTTCTGGGAGCTGGACTGGGGCCAGGCGGCTTATTATTTCGGCCAGGTGGCGCCTCACGCCCCGAACCTGATGGACAAATCGGCGATGACGGCCGCGCAGCGCTATCGCATCGCCCTGGTGCAGTATGCCAAGCAATTGATCAACCAGAAGAATCCTTGCGAGGCGGTCAAGCAGTTGGAAATCGCCCTGTCGATCAGCCAGGATGGCGAGACGCAAAGTCTGTACGACCAGGCGCTGGCGCGCTGCACCGGGCAGACACAACCCAAACCCGGCACCCAGACGCCTTAGGAAGGCGCGCAGGCAGGATGAACGTGCCGTTTTGGGCGCTCACGCTGGCATACTGGCTGCACATGCTGGCAACGGTGGCCTGGATGGGGGGCCTGGCGGCTTTGACGATCCTGGTGCTGCCGGCAGCGCGCAAGGCGCTGGCTGCGCCGGCCTACCTGGCTTTCCTGGGAGAGGTGCAGCGGCGGCTCGACCCGCTGGCCTGGTTCTGCCTGGCGCTGCTGGGGGGGACTGGGCTGCTGCAAATGAGCGCCAGCCCCAATTACCAGGGATTCCTGGCGATCCAGGGGCGCTGGGCAACGGCGATTTTGCTCAAACACCTGGTCTTTTTGGGGATGGCCGGCCTGTCCGCCTATCTGAGCTGGGGCCTGCTGCCCCGGCTGCGGCGGCTGGCGCTGCTGCAAGCGCGTGGGAGGAAAGTTGACGAACGAGAGGCGAGCGGTTTGCAGCAGCAGGAGGCCTGGCTGCTGCGCTTGAACCTGTTCCTGGGAGTGTTGGTCCTGGCCCTGACCGCCGTGGCACGCGCGGCCTAGCCGGCTCCAGGAGTTAGAACACAATCGGGTGGTATGGGCCCGGAGTGCATAGGTGAGCGGTATCGTTGAGCCGCTCCAGAGAGCGTTCCCCCCAGCGGTTGATTTTCAAAACGGTCAGGCTGGCCGGGGCGGCGTCGAAGTGCGTGCGCGATTCGACCGGCAGGCCCAGCCACCAGGCGACGATCACGTGCAGGGTGGCAGCGTGGGTTACCAGCAGCGCCGGGCTTTGCTGCCACCGGCAGAAGGTCTCCATAAAGCGGCTGACACGGGCGTAGAACTGCCGCCAGGTTTCGGCTTGCGGGTAGGGCTGCCAGTCGATGACCGGCTCGCTGAGGGGCAGGGCAACCTGGCGCGCCTGCTGGTGGGTTTTACCGGCGGCCACGCCGTTGTTCAGATCGGTGAGCGATTCATAAATCTGCACTTCCACCGCCAGGCTGCTGGCGATCACCTGTGCCGTCTGCCGGGCGCGCTGCAAGTTGCTGCTCCCCAGGTGGATGGGGTGGTGATTCAACTCTTCGTGAAGCCGGCCGGCGAGCAGGTTCACCTGGCGCAGGCCAGTTTCCGTCAAGCGGGTGTCGGACCAGCCTCCGGTGATGCCCTGGATGTGATGTTCAGCTTCTCCATGACGGACCAACAACAGGGGATGTTTAATTTCCATTGTTTCGTTCAAAACTGGCGGCAAGTGTGCCTCCTGTGATCTTATCTAAAAAACAAAAACAGGCAAAAGTTGTGATGTTTGCCTGTTCGTGTCCCGCTCAGAAATTATGCAGAATGATTAATCGAGCGATGATCGCGCTTGCCCTGGCCGGTAGTGGGACTGGTGAGCGAGTCTTCGGGAATCAGCACCTTGGCCGGCCCCAGCAGGCGCGCACAGCAGGCCAGGCGCTGGTCTTGCGGCAGGCTGCCGTCCTGGCGACAAAGTGCTTCGTATTCTGCCAGGTCGGATAGCTGCCCTTCCAGGATAACGACGCGACATTCCTGGCACTCGCCCTGCCCGTTGCAGTTGGCAGCCAGTTGGATGCCGGCGCGACGCGCCGTTTCCAGCAAGCTGGCGCCCGGCGCAGCGGAGACACAGCGAGCGCAGCCGCCCATCAACTCGAACCTGACCAGGAACATACGTGAGTAGGACATAGTGCTATTGTGAAAACAGTTACTATGGTTATATAGGTTTCTGGTGCACTTGTCAAGCGGTTTTCAGCCCTTGGCCGAGCTGCCGATGGCGCAGCACTGCGGGGACTGCCCCAGGGCAGCATCGCTGCCCAGCAGCATATGCAGAGGCGAGTCAGCGCGGGCAGTAAAGCCGCTGCGCTCCAGCAGCGCCACAGCCTGGATGTTGGTCTCCAGCACGCCCAGGCGCAGGAGCGCGCCCGGGGCGCAGGCCTGCAAGCCCTCCAGCAGGTCCAGTGGGTTCTCGACTCTTTCGCTTACCACCCACGGGCCGGCGGTGACGCCTGGACCGCTGGGGCTGTCGCTGCGCCGCCCCTGGACGAACCCGGCAACGACCCCGCCCTGCTCGTACACCAGGCATAACCCCGGGTTGTGTTCCAGGCGGCGCTGCAGGAAGAAGCTGCGGTCGGCGGCGAAAGCCTGGCGGTCCAGGGCGCACACGGCGGCGAGGTCGCTGGCGTGCATCGGACGCACGTGGGGGTGAGCTGCGCCGGGCAGGCTGCCGCTGAAGCGCAGTGAGAGGCACACGCCGCGGAAGCCGGCCCGTTCGTAGATCGGCACGGCTGCCAGCACCCCATCCAGCAGGATGTTTTCGGCGCCGTGCTGCTGCAAATAAGCCACGGCGTGGGCGAACAACTGGCTGCCCAGGCCGCGCCCGCGCCAGGCGACGCTCACGATCAACTCGCCGATGAAGGCGTAGCGCCCGTAGCAGGTGGCCACAGCGATGCCAAGCGGCTGCCCGTCCTGCTCGGCGATGAAGCAGCCGGAAGGGTCATAGGCGAAAAAGGACTCGAACTCCTGGCGGGTCTCGCTGACCCAGCCCTCTCCCAGGGTGCACCGGGCGGCGAAATCCAGGTCGGCGGCTTGCATGGTGCGAATGTGCATACAATGCTCCCATCCCTTGAAACTATTCCAGGCCTTGCTTGGAGGCCTGTTTTGTAGGCATGTGCATATCCTTGTGGATGTGGACTAAGTTTCCTGTACTAACCTCTCGGCAGTACAGCGGTCGGTGACCAAAACGTTAATCCATTTTCCCCGTAGGGCACCCAAGATCGCTTTATATTTGCGGATACCACCTGCTACAGCAATGGCGCGGTCGACTCTAGTAAGCTGCTCGAGACTCATCGAAACCACACGATTGCTTAGCGGGCCTTTTACGGGCTTGCCATGTGCGTTGAAGAAACGCAGCAGGATATCTCCAACAGCGCCCTTCCCCCGTAGCACTTCCTGTTCTTCCAACGAGAAGACATTGCCGCTCAAGGTGAGCAGTTTGGAAGGTTCGATATCGCCGATCCCTACCAGAGCGATCGTCACCTGATCGAATAGTTGCACCCCTTCCTGAACATATTGATCGGCCAGCAATACCTTCAGGGCCGCTTCCGATCCTACTATACCCGGAACCGGTAGGAAATGCGCGCTTCCGTTGACCAGACTGGCGAAGCGTCCGGTGAGACGGTTGGCGTGAACTTCTGCAGAAGGATTGCCAATCCCGCCCAGGATCTGAACAACCTGGATGCCTTTCCGCCCAGGCACCGGGCGCATTGCATCAACCAGGGCAAGCAGGGTGGCGCTCCATGAAGAGATACCTACTACATCATTATTATGAATAAGGGTTTCTACGTGGTAAGCTGCCGCAGCGCCTATCTCGCGCTGAATTAGTGTTTCATCAAGATCGTTTTCACAGTCTACAACAATTGCTTCCTTCAAGCTAAATTTCTGGATGAGCTGCTCCTCAATTTCTGCATTGACCCCATTCGGGATATTAACGGTGATGCGGATAATTCCAGCCTCCCTGGCGTTTGTGAGCAAGCGCGATATCGTCGCTTGCGAGAGCCCCATTTGATCCGCAATCTCGCCCTGGCGCATCTCACGATCATAGTATAGTCGGGCAACTTTCGTCATGAGGCGTAGTTCATCGATTTGAGCCATTTTGTGTTCCTCACAGAAGTAATCTTCGTTAGATTCTTTCTATTTTGTTTCGAGTTTTAGAGCAGATTGCTAGAAAAATTGACTTGAGACAATTATATACCCAAACTAACATAAAAATCAAGCAATGAATAAATATACACATCTATTGACGATTTCTTGGATTCAGTGTTTAATAATGATGCGAATAAAAAAATGCATATGAATATTTATTCAGATAAATACCCCTAGCGCTCAACTAACCTTTATGACAACGATCAAGGATCTGGAACTGAAATCGATACGATATCGGCGGGAAATCCTGTCGATGATTAGTAAGGCCAACGCAGGGCATACTGCCGGGGACCTTTCCTGCATTGATATCCTAAATGTCCTTTACAACAAAATCATGGATATCCGGCCCGAAAATTTTTCTTCTTCTCACAGGGACCACTATATCCAGAGCAAGGGACATTCGGTCGAAGCATTGTACGCTGTTCTGGCAGATATAGGCTTCTACGATCTTGCAGATCTGGATACGCTCAATCAATACAAGTCTCATTATGTGGGTCACCCTACCAGAGCGGTTAATGGAATCGAGCACAATACCGGCGCATTGGGGCATGGGTTATCAGTTGCTGTTGGGATTGCACTGGCTTTGAAGAAAGACCTCCAACCATACCGCGTTTTTACCTTATTGGGCGATGGTGAGCTTGAAGAGGGATCCAACTGGGAGGCCTGCATGAGTGCGGCGCATTACCAATTGGATAACCTAATTGCCATCGTGGACCGCAATACACTGCAGATCACGGATTATACGGAAAATGTTAGCCAGCTTGAACCGCTGGAGGATAAATTCCGTGCCTTTGGCTTCTCAGTGAAGTCGGTTGACGGGAACAGTATCCTTGATTTGACAAGGGTCTTCGAAGATATTCCGTTTGAGAGGGGCAAGCCCAACCTGGTGATGGCGCGCACCATCAAGGGAAAAGGGATTAGTTTCATCGAGAACAACCTGGCTTGGCACCACCACGCCCCTACTTCGGATGAGTTTCATAGTGCGTTTCATGAGTTGGATCTTGCTGAGATGAAATGGAAGCAGGCATATGAACCTGGGTAAACCTAACCTGGACGTTTTCGCTCAGACTTTATTAGAGCTGGCTCAAAAAGATCCTGCGATCATGGTGGTTACAGGAGATTCACGAGGCTCAGCTCGGCTGGGGAATTTCTGCAGTAATCTACCAGAGCAGGTGGTCGAAGTAGGCATCGCAGAGCAGAATCTGGTGGGAATTTCAGCAGGACTGGCTATGTATGGGAAGAAAGTTTTTGCCGTCTCACCTGCCTGTTTCCTGACCGCTCGTTCTTTGGAGCAAATCAAGAACGATGTAGCGTATTCCGACCATCCGGTCAAGCTGATCGGGATCAGCGCTGGGGTGAGTTATGGAGCGCTGGGTTCGACTCATCACTCTGTGCACGATCTGGCTGTTCTTCAGGCAATTCCCAATATCGATATCGTTGTCCCGGCAGACAATTTTGAGACCCGCCAGGCGATCCTGGCTTCGGTGAATCATGACCGACCGATCTATATTCGCTTTGGTAAGCGACCTGTGCCTGATCTGTATGGCCCTGAGGCGGTTTTTGAAATCGGTGTAGCCAATCATCTTCAGGCTGGTACGGATGTAACCTTTATCTCTACAGGTGAGACAGTTGCACGCGCGGTGGTTGCCTGTGATTTGCTGCGCGAGGACGGAATATCGGCTGGGGTAATCAGTGTGCATACGATCCGCCCATTTGATCTGCAAGCATTACTCCAGGCGGCGCAGAGCAGCCTGGCGATCATCACGGTGGAAGAACACAGCACGCATGGCGGGTTGGGCAGCCTGTGCGCCGCGAGTTTACTAGAAGCAGGATGCAGGATCCATTTTCGCAGGGTGGGAATCCCTGATGAAAACACAGTGACAGGCAGCCAGGAAGATATTTATAAACACTATGGAATTACTGCCGAAGGGCTTTCCAAAACCGCACGTGAGTTGCTGCAAAAGCCTGGAACTTCGAACCTGACTGGCGTTAGACGCCAAACCCAGGCAGCCTCCCAAGGAATCGGTCTATAATGGTTTCTAACATTGCATGATCTATTCATTACCAGGTGATCCGATGAGTGCTTTTATTCTTGCCATTGACCAAAGCACCTCCTCCACCAAGTCCATGCTCTTTACCCCCGATGGGCGGCTGCTGGATCAGGAGTGGCTTTCGCACAGGCAAATCTACCCCAGCCCTGGCTGGGTGGAACATGATGCACAGGAAATTTTCGAAAATACCCTGAAAGTCGCTGCAACTTTGTTGCAGCGCTACGCGGAAAAGTGGAACAACCTGCTGGCGATTAGCATCACCAACCAGCGCGAAACCTTTGTGATTTTCGACCGCGAAACAGGCAAACCGCTGCACAATGCCATCGTCTGGCAGTGCCGTCGCGGGGATGACTTGTGCAGGCAGTTGGTTTCCTCCGGCAAGGAAGAGATCGTCCATGAACTGACCGGGCTGAAAATAGACACCTACTTTCCCGCCAGTAAAATACGCTGGCTGCTCGATGCCCGCCCCGACCTGCGCGCCAAATTGAAGGATGGTTCCGCGTTGTTTGGGACGATGGATACCTATCTCATCTATCGCCTGACGAGAGGCAAGGTTTATGCCACCGACCACACCAATGCATCCCGTACCCTGTTCTACGATATTGAAAAACTGAACTGGAGCCACGAGCTTTGCGAGATATTCGGGTTGGTGTTCGGCAGACTGCCCGACGTGCGCGAGAGCGCCGCCTGGTACGGGGATACAGACCTGGGCGGCTACCTCAATCGCCGCATTCCCATTTATGGTGTGATCGGAGACTCGCAGGCAGCATTGTTTGCCCAGCGCTGTTTTTCGCCGGGCGGTGCAAAAGTCACCTTCGGCACCGGTTCGTCGATTTTATTGAACATCGGGCACGAGAAACGTTTGTCAGACCGGGGCACCGTGACAGCGCTTGCCTGGGTTTTGCAGGGACAGCCCACTTATGCCTTCGAAGGTATCATCAACTTTACAGGCGCGACCATTTCCTGGCTGCGCGATCAGTTGCAGTTGATCGCCGATCCCGCCGAAACAGAAACGCTGGCACTGTCGGTTTCCGACAGTGGCGGTGTTTATTTTATTCCTGCCTTTGTGGGATTGAGTGCGCCCTACTGGCGCGCCGATGCGAGAGCCGCAATTTTGGGCATGACCCCCTCCACCACTCGCGCCCATGTTGTCCGCGCCGCACTTGAATCGATCGGCTATATCGTAACCGATGTTTTGAAGGCAATGGGCGAAGACGCAGGGGTTAGCCTCGGCATGATTCACGCCGACGGCGGAGCGGTACGCAATGCCTTTTTGATGCAGTTTGTTGCGGATATGAATCAGTTGAAAGTAAGGGCCGCACAGACCCCTGAACTTTCAGCGCTGGGCGCGGTCTTTAGCGGCTGTCTTGGACAGAAAATGTATACTTCGCTTGAAGATTTGCAGAATCTGCCGTTGGGTTATGTTGAATATCGTTCGTCTATGCCTGCTGCTCGCGCCAGAGATTTGTTTGCCGGCTGGCAGGCAGCCGTAGAGCAGGTCTTGTATCAGCCCATACAAGGATAAATATATGAAACTAAAAGCATCCTCAATCATCATTATAGTTGTAACACTTCTGTTCCTGGTTCTGGCAGCACGCTACGGCTTCACCGTGGTCACGATCGAAGCAGCCGAACAGGCTGTTCAAAGCGAAGCATTCGATCCCGTTACCTATGTGGATGGGATTTGGGAATCCAAACTATTGCCTACTTTTCGAAAGGAGGCGGTGGACCTTTCCAAAATTCTCTCTGAAATAAAGCCTAATGCCAGAGGAACAGTTTCTAAGGATGACTTGATTGAGATTGCCAATCAATATGGACTGATCACAGTCGGCGAGGCGCATGTCTACATAGTGAAAGGCAACGGGAAGATCGTAGGCGTGAATGCCGAAACCAGCCTGGGAACGGCAGAAGTGATGCTCGATGGTTATGATGGCCCCATTAAAATGCATCTCTATATCGGCACGCGCATCCCCAGTAATGAAACCTCGGTACGCGACGCAGTTGGTTTCATTACTTTTGGTGATTTTAAGGAGCAGACTGAGTACGGGAAGGCGAACACTGAAATCAACAAACGGGTTCTCACCACTGTGCTTGGCGATATCGATCGGGAAAACCTGGTCGGGAAAACGATTTCATTCAAAGGCGCTTTCACTATCCGCACATTCAACCTGATTAACATCGATGTGAAAGAAATTTACATCGTGCCGGTTGAAATCGAACTGGGAGAGCAATGATGTCCGATCCGACTGTTTCTGACAATGTCATCCTGACCGCCGAAAACATCACCAAGGTTTTTCCGGGAACGGTGGCGCTGGATGATGTCTCTTTCCGGGTCCGTAAGGGCAAGGTCAATGTTCTGGTTGGTGAAAACGGCGCCGGTAAATCTACGCTGATGAAAATCCTGGCCGGGGTAGAGCAACCCACCCATGGGAAAATCCTCCTCGATGGAAATGAAATCCAGCCGCGTTCCCCGCTCGAAGCCACCCGCCTGGGAATTGGCATGATTTTTCAGGAGCTGAATTTGTGCGACAACCTGAGTGTGGTGGATAATATTTTCCTTGCGTACGAAATGACCCGAAGGGATGGCCTGATCGCGCGTAGAGCCCAGAAAAAGCGCGCCGCGGAATTATTGAGCAAGCTCAGGCAAAATATCGATCCTGATGAACTTGTGAGTGATCTACGTATTGGAAAGCAGCAGATTGTGGAGATTGCCAAGGCGCTGGCTCAAGATGTGCGTATCCTGATTATGGATGAGCCGACCTCCGCACTTAGCGCTGATGAAGTGGAAATATTGTTCTATGTCATTCGGGATCTTAAATCACGTGGGGTTGCCATCATCTACATTTCGCACAAACTGGAAGAACTCATGCAAATCGGCGATTACGTCACCATCTTGCGGGATGGGCATAAGGTCGCCGAGGAAGAAGTCAAAAACGTGAGCGTCTCCTGGATGATCGAGGAAATGGTAGGACGAAACCCGGCCACTTTATTCACCCGCAAGAAACATCAGCTAGGCGATGTGCTTCTCAAGGCGGAAGATCTGACCCTGCCGCGTACTGGAGGCGGGTATCTGCTTGACCATGTTTCATTTGAACTGCGTCAGGGAGAGGTGCTGGGCTTTTACGGGCTGATGGGCGCCGGCCGCTCCGATCTGCTGGAGTGCCTGACAGGGGCGCACCCACAAGCAACCGGGAGAATCTGGTTGGAAGGGAAACCGGTGAAAGAAACTACCATTTCAGGGCGCATCCAATCCGGATTTGTGCTGGTCCCCGAAGACCGCCAGCGCGACAGCATCGTGCCAGCGCTTTCGGTAATGGATAACATGCTGCTTGCCAGCTTGAAGAAGTATCTCAGGGGACTTCTCATCGGTTCATCACTAGAAAAATCAGCCACGGATTCGCAGATCAAGGATTTATCCATCCGCGTGGCAAGTTCACAGCAGCCAATCACCGCTCTCAGTGGGGGCAACCAGCAAAAGGTGGTAGTGGCGAAGGGATTGCTGACCCAACCCAAAGTCCTGCTGCTCGATGAACCCACGCGCGGGATCGACGTTGGCGCCAAGTCGGAAATTTCCGAAATCATCAATCGACTGGCGGAGCAGAAATACGGAGTGATCTTTGTTTCATCGGAGTTGAAGGAAATACTAGCAATGTCCGACCGAATTCTGGTCATGTCGAAGGGAAAAATTACCGGAGAATTTACACATCAAGAGGCCACTGAAGAAAAACTCGTTGCAGCTTCAGCCATTGGTCACGGCCCATCAAACGGAGGTAACCCTCATGCATCAGGCAACTGATACGAAATCATCACAAATAAAGAGACGTAACATTACAAAACTCGACGTACAGCAATTTCTATTGCGCGGCCGGACTTTCATTGCCTTGATCCTGGTTACGGTCGTTTTTGCATCCCTGGCGCCGCAATACCTGACCACGGCCAATCTTGTGATTATGACCAAACACGTGGCTATCAATGCAATTCTGGCGATTGGCATGACCTTTGTCATCCTGACCGCGGGCATCGACCTGTCGGTCGGGTCGATTGTAGGCATGATCGCCATGATCGCGGGTGGGATGATCAACGAGGGCATCATTTTGCCGCAACTGGGTATCATCATCTACCCCCATACCTGGATGATTATGGTACTCTCGCTTATTTTAGGTACCCTGGCGGGCGCCCTCAGTGGTTATGTCATCACGCGTTTTAATGTCGCCCCTTTTATTGCCACCCTGGGTATGTTTTACGCGGCGCGCGGTATCGCTGGCTTGCGCAATAACGGCTACACCTTTCCCAACCTGATTGGACGTCCAGAGTATGGCAATACTGGATTCGCGATTCTGGGATCGGGTACCTTTTTGGGAGTCAACTATTCCATCTGGCTGATGGGAGTATTCATGCTTGTAGCTTGGGTCGTGGCCAAACGCACGCCGTTTGGCCGCCATGTGTATGCAATTGGCGGGAATGAACGTGCGGCAGAACTTTCGGGCGTACGTGTCGCCCGCACCAAGATCATTGTCTACAGCATCAGCGGATTCTGTTCGGCATTGGTTGGTTTGATTATCGCTTCGCAGTTGGTGGCTTCACATCCATTGACTGGGGATGGATTCGAGCTGGATGCCATTGCCGCAGTGGTGCTGGGGGGTACTTCTCTGGCTGGCGGACGCGGCGGTATCGCTGGAACCATTATTGGCGCTTTTACCATCGGATTCATGACCGATGGTATGGTGATGGTAGGTGT
Source organism: Chloroflexota bacterium (assembly GCA_040752025.1). GTDB lineage: Bacteria > Chloroflexota > Anaerolineae > Anaerolineales > UBA4823 > JBFMFR01. The sequence goes on from JBFMFR010000008.1 coordinate 96,491, forward strand.
TTCATCATTCTGGCAGAAAGTGATCAAAGGCTCTGTGATTGTATTGGCAGTAATCATCGACCAGGTCCAGGCTCGCATGCAAGAACGGATCGCACTTCAGAAACAGCAGGAAATGCAATAACTGTGGTTGAAAATGCTTGAGGGCGATGCTCTCTGAAAGGAGTTGCTATCGAATAAAAATGTAAGAAAACACTGTGATTTTAGCTTTCAAATTTTCACTCAAACCTTCTAAGGAGAAGAACATGTCTAACAAAAAGTTCGTTGTTTTTCTAAGCTTGCTGGCAATCCTGATTATGTTGCTCAGCGCCTGCCAGCCAGCCGCAACAGAAAAAGCGCCCGTAGCATCGCCCGCAGCATCGGGCGGCGGATTGATCTGTGTGATTGTACCTGGCGTAGAGAATCCCTTCTTTGGCTCGGAGCAGGAAATCGCAGCCGCAAAAGCTGAAGAACTGGGCTACGAGACGCTGAAACTCGTCCACGATGATGACGCCAACAAAGAAATGGAACTGA
>JBFMFR010000008.1:97100-162526 GCA_040752025.1 Chloroflexota bacterium
AAGCCTTCGATGTGATGGAAAGCCTGCTGCAGGCCAATCCGGACGTCAAGGGTGTGATCTGTGGCAACGACACCATGGCTTTGGGCGCCCAGGCGGCGTTGGATGCTGCGGGCATGAGCGATGTGATCGTGGTTGGTTTTGACGGCTCCGATGATGTCAACGAATCCATCCTGGCTGGTAAGATCGACGCTGGCGCTTTGCAGCCCGTCGCTGAAATGGCGATCCAGGCCGTTCTCCAGGCCGACCTGTACATCCGCACCGGCAGCACCGGCAAGCCCGAAAAACAGTCCATCGATATGGTGCTGATCACCCCCGAAAATGCCTGCATGTACACCGGGTATGCCCCCAACGGCAAAACTAGTTGTCCGTAGCAGGAGAGAATCTTGAAAGTTGATCTTGTTACAGTAAGGATGTAACAGGGGAGGCGGCGGGCGATTGTAAAACCGTCCCGCCGCCTCCAAGAGGCACTTGCCACACGGGAACAGGTTCGCAGCCGACCCCATGCACGCAAGGTGCTATGGAATTATACATCCATAATTCATATCAAGAAGCAGTGTTATGAACATTGTTGTGGTCGGAAGTCTCAATATGGACCTGGTAGTAAGGATTCCGCAAATCCCCAAACCAGGCGAGACTCTTCTGGGAGGCGTTTTCAAAACATACCCAGGTGGGAAAGGCGCCAACCAGGCTGTTGCCGCTACGCGCCTGGGTGCACACGTTACCATGATTGGCTGTGTAGGCGACGATGCTTTTGGAAAAGAACTGCGAGCCGGTTTGGAAAACGAGGGGATCGATATAACTCATGTTCTCGTTCACCCAGAGGCCGCCACTGGCGTGGCGCTTATCCAGGTGGATGCGCAGGGACAAAACAGTATCGCGGTGGCTTCCGGCGCTAATTTCTGCTTGACTGGCTCTGACATTGAAAGAGCCATGCAGACCATCGATGACTTCGACGCGCTGGTGATGCCGCTCGAAACCCCGCTTGAAACCATTTACACCGCCGCAAAAATTGCCTCTCATCGAGGCGCAAAAGTACTATTGAACCCCGCTCCAGCTCAAGTTCTGGCGAGAGAGATCATCGAACGTATCGATGTGCTGCTGCCCAATGAACATGAGATTGCTCAGATAACCGGCGTACCGGTGCAGTCTGTGTCAGATCTAAGCCAGGCCTTTTCTAAGCTCCGTCAACTTGGATTAAAAAATTTGGTCGTGACGATGGGTGGGCATGGCGCAGTTCTTTTCAATGAAAAAGGTCGGGAATCATTCATCCCGGCTTGTCATGTGCAGGTTATTGATACTACCGCTGCTGGAGATTGTTTTGTTGGCGCCCTTGCTGTAGGCCTTTGTGATGGGAACTCTTTGATTGACGCCGCCAAATTTGCCAACGCTGCCGCAGCTCTTTCAGTGACCCGCGAAGGAGCACAGCCATCGCTTCCCAATCGAGAGGAAGTCTTGCAGTTTTTCCACGAGAGGGGAAAACAGCAATGAAAGAAACAGGAATTATCAATTTATAAGGAGAAAACATGAAATCCACGCTGGGAGTTATCTTTGGCAATCGAGACTTTTTCCCCGACCACCTCGTCAGCGAGGCGCGCCAGGATATCCAGGCTCTGTTCCAGGAAATGAATATCGAAGCTGTGATGCTTGGCGAAAACGAGACCAAGCTCGGCTCTGTCGAGACCTATGCCCACTCCAAGGCATGCGCCGAATTGTTCAAAGCCAACCGCGAGCGTATCGATGGCGTGCTGGTGGTTTTGCCCAACTTCGGCGACGAAAAAGGTGTGGCCGATACCATCAAGTTATCCGGCTTGGATGTGCCGATTCTGGTGCAGGCCTATCCTGATGATCTCGACGCTCTCAACGTTGAACGCCGCCGGGATGCTTTTTGCGGCAAAATCTCGGTCTGCAACAACCTGCGCCAGTACGGTTTTGATTTCAGCCTGACCAGCCTGCACACCAGCCATCCTGCCTCGGAATCCTTCAAAGCCGACCTGGCAAAGTTCGTCGGCGTCTGTCGGGTGGTGAAGGGGCTGCGTACCGTCCGCCTGGGCGCCATTGGCGCGCGGCCTGGTTCCTTCCAGACTGTGCGCTACAGTGAAAAAATCCTGCAGGCTTCGGGGATTACTGTCACCACCATCGACCTGTCCGAAATCCTGGGAGATGCCGCCCGCTTAGCAGATAATACCCCGCGCGTCAAAGAAAAATTAGAAACCATCCATGCTTATGCCAAACATGACAGCGTTCCTTCCCCGGCGATGGTACGCATGGCGAAACTGGGCCTGGTCATCGATGACTGGATGCAGGCCAACGATCTGCAAGCGACTGCCCTGCAATGCTGGACATCTATCCAGAAGAACTACGGCATCAATGCCTGCACCCTGATGAGCATGATGAGCAACCAGTTGATGCCATCTGCCTGCGAAGTGGATATTACCGGCGTTGTTTCGATGTACGCCTTGCAGTTGGCATCTAATTTGCCTGCGGCATTGGTGGACTGGAACAATAACTATGCCAATGACCCCGACCGCTGTGTCTTTTTCCACTGTGGGAACTGGGCCAAATCCTTTATCCCCGATATCGAAATTAGCACTGCGCCGATTTTGGGCACTACACTGGGTGAGGAAAATACCTACGGCGCCATGGCTGGCCGCGCACTCGCCGGGCCGGTGACCTATGCCCGCGTCACCACAGACGATACCAAAGGCATCATCCGTGCATATACGGGGCAGGGTGAACTCACCAATGATACGTTGGACACCTTTGGGCATCGCGCCGTTGTTTATACACCGGGCTTACAGAAATTACTGGCTTACCTGTGCAAAAATGGCTTTGAGCATCACGTCGCCATGACCATGGGAAATGTATCCGATGCCCTCGACGAAGCTTTTACAAACTATATGGGCTGGGAGAATTACAAGCACTTGTAAATTTGCGTGGAGTAAGGAGCTAAAATGCCCCACCAAATCGATATCGAAAAAGTATTGCTTCAAGAGCTGAGAGAAAACACGCCCGATTATGTTTTCATCAAAGATAGAGAGTCGCGTTTTGTCTTTACCAATCAAGCTCAAGCTCAACGCTTACTGGGGCTTGAAAATCCTGCTGATGCCATTGGCAAAACGGATTTCGACCTTTTCCCAGGGAAGGAAGAGGATGCTCAACGCTTCTATGAAGAGGAACAAGCCATCATGGAAACCGGGCATCCGGTGCTTCGTCGGGAATGGATGGTCCCAAGCACATCAACCGGGGAAATTGTCTGGTTGTCAGAAAACAAGCTGCCGATTAGAAACGAATCCGGTCAGATTGTCGGTCTTTTTGGGTTAAGCCGGGAGATAACCGAGCGCAAGCAAGCGCAGCTTCTGGCCGAAAAACTTTCCTATCAACTTGAAACCTCCGTTCAGGTAGCGCGTATCGCTAATGATATCCTTGATCCCCATGATTTAACCCAAGAGATCGTGGATTTAGTATCTGATCGTTTTGGATTTTATTACGTCGGCTTGTTTCTTGTTGACCAGGTCCAGCGTTTGAATTCCAGTCCAGGTGAATACGCTGTTTTACGGGCCGCAACCGGTGAGGTGGGTCAAAGATTGATCGGCAGTGGTCATAGGCTAAAAGTGGGGGGCGATTCGATGGTGGGGCAATGCATTGCTACTGGCAGGCCTCGTATTGCGCAACAGGATATTGGAAAAGAAAAAAGCCGGTTTGCCAACCCACTGTTACCAGCCACGCGCGCTGAAATGGTCTTGCCTTTGATTAGCCGGCAGGAAACAATTGGCGCACTTAATGTTCAATCGACAGTCGAATCAGCTTTTTCTGAACAAGATCTTTCAGTTTTCGAAGTTTTGGCGTCTTTGCTAGCCACCTCTCTCCAGAATGCATTTCTATTTCAAAAACTGGATGAAGAGTTAAAGGCAACCAAGCGAGATTTACAAACTTATGTCAAAATTGGTTGGGATCGATACCGCGGGAAAAAATGAGGATAATGTACCATATGATATGGGCAATGCTTCTCATTTGTATTATACAGCAGCAGCCAAACCTGGTATATGTGATCTTCTCTGGTAACTAGACCGGCGATTACGGTGACTTGCGTTTACAATTCAACTCCCCGCCAACAACGCAGTCGAAGTCAGAAAACTTCAACCTCACCTCAAAATAAGATACACAGGATATCCCCAGGTTCTCTATCCTGGACATCCTGTGTATCTTTATAAAGCTTGATCTTCAACCCAAAGGTGCAATGCGCGTCAGCGAATATGCTCTGTTCGCTGTGTGTTGTATCTTTTTCTCCCCGCTGGGCGGAATGGATGTTAGAATCCTGAAACAGGCGCGCCAGGTTCCGGTCGCCTGGAATGGGAAGGGCATATGGAAGGGTTTACACAGATTGGGACTGAGCTGTGCGGCAAGGCGAGCTGTTACCTGCTCGAGCGGGAGATCGCTCGCGGCGGTATGGGCGCCATCTACCAGGGCAAGGATGTCAGGCAGGGGCGTGTCGTGGCGATCAAAGAAGCCTGCCTGGACCCGGAAATCTGCAAGGACCGGCGTGATCAAATCCGCGAACGCCTGGTGCACGAAATGGAAGTGCTGCTGCCGCTGGATTCGCCTAACCTGCCCAAGATTTACGACCAGTTTTCCAGCCGCTATAACGAATACCTGGTGATGGAGTACGTCGAGGGGTGCACCTTGATGCAGGTCCAGCAGCGCACGTTGGGCCAGGGCAGGCTGTTGGAGGAGAGCCGGGTCTTGGGCTGGGCGCTCCAGGCGCTGGAGGCGTTGAATTATCTGCACACCCGGCCTAAACCGGTCATCCACCGCGACATCAAGCCGGAGAACCTGATCCTGACCCCGGACGGGCGAGTGGTGCTGGTGGATTTCGGCCTGATGAAGCAGGTCGAGCGGCAGACGGGCGAGACGGACGAGTTAATCAAGGCGGTGGGCACGGTCGAGTATGCCCCGCCCGAACAATATTCGGAGATGGATTGGGGCACGGACGCGCGCAGCGACCTGTACAGCCTGGGGGCCACGCTGTATTACCTGCTGGCGGGCACACTGCCGCCGCGCGCTATCGAGCGCATCATGCCCGGTTCGGTGAATTTAGCCTATAAACTGCCCTCGCTGCGCCAGCTCAACGCCACGCTATCGCCGCTGTTTGAATTGGTGATCTTCAAGGCGCTGGAAGTCGATCCCGGGCAACGTTACCAGTCGGCGGCGCAGATGCGCGCCGCGCTCTTCCCGCGCCGCCGCTTCATCATACTGCCTTTTTGAAAGGAGTCCCATGCAAACCGAAATCACGCAACCTGCATCGTTATTGAGCCCGGCGGGGGAAGCCTGGCGAGTGGGCTGGTCGCGCCAGCCGCTGTTGGATTGCAACCTGGAAAAGGCGGCCTTTTACCCGCCCTGGCTGCGCCCGCTGCAGCGTTTCCGCCTCAAGCGCTGGGATTACTACGCCATCTTCACCCCGCAGCGCTTCTTCTCAGCCACCATCGCCGACCTGGGCTACGCCGGGAATATTTTCGTGTACACCCTGGATTTCGCCAGCCGGGCGCTGCACGAGCAGGGGCTGGTCATCCCGCTGGGCCAGGGCATCCGGCTGCCGCGCAACAGCGAGCAGGGCGAGTCGTTCTTCGAAGGGCAGGGGGCGCGCCTGGCTTTCTCCGCCCAGGGGGAGCGGCGCAAGCTGGCGGTGGATTGGCCGGCTTTCCACGACGGGCGCGGCATCCAGGCTGAGATCAGCCTGACCTGCCCGGCAGACCACGAGTCGATGACCCTCGTGATCCCCATCGAAGGGCAGCGCTTCTATTACAATCGCAAGATCAACTGCCTGCCGGCCACGGGCTGGCTGCGCTATGGCGATCTGCGCCAGGAGTTGGACCCGGCCGAATGCCTGGGTTCGCTGGACTGGGGGCGGGGGGTGTGGCTCTATCGCAGTTTCTGGAATTGGGCCAGCGCGTCGGGCTTTCTGCCGGACGGGCGCCGCGTGGGGCTTAACCTGGGCTGCGGTTTCGGCGACACTTCGGCGGCCACAGAGAACTGCCTGATCCTGGAGGGGCGCATACACAAGCTGGAGCAGGTGCAGTTCGAGTATGACTCGAGCGATTATATGCGGCCCTGGCACTTCCGCGACTCGCAGGGCCGCCTGGCGTTGGAATTCACGCCCTTCCTCGACCGCCTGGCGCGCACCGATTTGAAGCTGATCTTCAGCGAGGTGCACCAGATGTTCGGCCGCTATTCCGGAACGGTGCGAGCCGACGATGGCGAGGATATCCACATCGAGAACCTGATCGGTTTTGCCGAAGAACACCAGGCGCGCTGGTGAAGAAAGGCTATCGATGAGCGCAACAACACTTGACGAACAACGTTCCTCCTCCGCGCAAACCAGCCTGTCGCCGCGCCTGTGGACGGGATTGATCTTGCTGGGCTTTGCCGGGCAACTGGCCTGGGGGGTGGAGAACCAGTTTTTCAATACCTTCATGTTCGACCGCATCATCCCCGACCCGCGCCCGATTTCCTGGATGGTGGCCGCCAGCGCAGTTACCGCCACGCTGACCACCATCTTGATGGGCACGCTCAGCGACCGCAGCCGCGGGCGTTGGGGGCGGCGCAAACCTTTCATCCTGTTCGGCTACCTGGCCTGGGGCATCTTCACGGCGCTGTTCCCTTCGGCGGCGTTCTTCCGCCCGGTGGCCCTGGCCATCGGCGCGGCGATCCTGTTCGACTGCGTGATGACTTTCTTCGGTTCAACGGCCAACGACGCGGCCTTGAACGCCTACATCACCGACGTGACCCATCTGAATAACCGCGGCCGGGTGGTGGCGGTCATCGAAATCCTGACCTGGGTGGCAATCCTGATCGTGTACGGCGGCGCCGGGTTGATCATCCAGGCCTGGGATTATTTCACCTTCTTCTACCTGATCGGCGGACTGGTGTTCGCGCTCGGGCTGGTAGGGGGCGTTCTGATCCAGGATGCGCCGGTCACAACTGCGCCTTCGGGCAGCTATTGGGGGCAGATTGCCGAGAGCTTCCGCTGGCAGAGCCTGCTCGCCAACCGCGATTTCTTCCTGGTGCTGTTGGGCATTTCGTTCTGGGCCGTGGCGCAGAACATCTTCTTCCCCTACCTGATCATCTATTTGCAGCACTACATCCAACTGGAAACCCTGTCGGCCTCGCTGCTGATCGCCGTCGCCATCCTGGTGGGCGGCATCCTGGTATCTTACCCGCTGGGCCTGCTGGTGGACCGCTGGGGGCGGCGGCGGGTGGCGCTGCTGGCCGTGGCAGGCGAGATGCTGGGCTTGCTGCTTTTTTCGCTGGCGCGTTCCTTCGCCGCGCTGGTGATCACCGGCATCCTGTGGCTGGCGCCGCTGACGGCCTGGACGATCGCCACCGGGGCGTGGAGCAAAGACCTGTTCCCGGAGGACAAGCGCGGCCAGTTTGCCGGGTATTACCTGTTGTTCTGGGTGGCCATCCCCATGGTGCTGGGGCCGTTGACCGGTGGCTGGCTGGCGACTCGATTCGGTATTCCCACTGTGATCGATGGGCAGCCGGGTTTCATCCCCACCCCAGTATTGTTCCAGGCAGCCGCCCTGGGTACGCTGCTGGCGGCGCTGCCCTTGTGGCGGGCGCGGCCCCGCCAGGAATTGGAGTAAGAGCATGTCCCTGCGTGATCGCCTCTTGTTGAACGTTACGTTTCTGTTGATTTTCATCGTCTTGATCACGGTGCTGGCGACCAATTACATCGTGCGCCGTTCGCTGCTGGCGCAGGCCGAGGTGGATGGTGGGGTGATCGCTCAACTGCTGTCGCGCAGCGCCAGTTTCGCCAGGCGCATGCCCGCTCAGGTGGAGACGGCCATCGGCGAACAAATGGTGGTGGAAGCTACCCTGGCAGCGCATCTGGTGGCGGTTGCCGAAGAAGCCGGCCTGCCTGCCGAGGAGATCAACGCCCATCTGCGCCAGATCACGCAGCAGTCAGCGCTGGACGAGTTCTGGATTACCGACGAGAACGGGCACGCTTACCTGCGCAACATCCCGGAGATCGATTTTACCTTCAGCCCCGACCCCCAGGAGCAGCCCCAGGCGCACGTCTTCTGGGCGCTGATCACCGGCGAGAAGCGCGTGGTCGAGCAGGAGGCGCGCCGGCGCGAAGTCGATGACCAGGTCTTCAAGTACGTGGGAGTCGCCGGTGTGGACCGGCCGCGCATCGTCCAGGTGGGCTATAACGCCGGAATTGTGCAGGAATTGAGCGGGGAGGTCGGCTTGCAGCGCCTGACGGACGACCTGGTGGCGGGCGGGGACGTGATCGCTATCTATGTGCAGGATGCGCAGTTCGCCCCCCTGGCCTCCAGCGTGATCGCCGGGGCCCCGGCCGGCGTCGAGGTAGGCGAGGCTGAGAGGGCGCTCTTGCAGCAGGCCGTTGATGAGAATCAAGCCGCCGTCGAGATGGACTTGGCGGTGCAGGCGCCGAGCGACTCACTCTGGGAAATCGCCGTCCAGCGGGTGCGCACGATCGGCTTTCTGGAGGGTGCCCTGCTCAAGGTCGCCACGCCGATCAACGACTCGAGCGGCGAGCGCATCGGCTCGGCGCTGGTTTACCTGCCCACCGACCGCGTGCGGGTGACCCTCTACCAGACCTTCCAACTGGCGCTGGTGATGGCGGCTTTCGTACTGGTCTACGGGCTGGAGGCGACTATCGTGATGTCGCGGCGACTGACCAAACCCATTGCCCGCCTGAAAGCGGCCGCGCTGGAGGTGGAGGCGGGCACGTTCGACCCGGAGAGCCTGGCGGATATGACCCGTAAAAAGGATGAACTGGGCAAGCTGGCGGAGGTCTTCACCCAGATGGCCCGCGAAGTGCGCGCCCGCCAGGAGCGACTGGAGCAGCAGGTGGAAACCCTGCGCATCGAGATCGACGAGGTCAGGAAACAGCAGCAGGTGCAGGAGATCACCGAGACGGATTACTTCCGCGACTTGCAGTCCAAGGCCAGCCATTTCCGAGAGCGCGGCCAGCGTAAGCGGAGTTGAGTGAAAATGGCGATAGATATCGACCCCAACCACCAGGAAAAAATCTTGCAGCAGGCCGGGCAGCGCCTGCGCCTGCGCTGGCTGGCGCCCAACGCCCTGCGCGTGACCCACGCCTCGGGCGAGGCGGCGGATTTCCCTCCGGACCGCCCCTGGCTGGCAGACGTGCTGTTGCCCAACACGCCTCCCGGCGATGCGCCGGTCGAGCTGGATGGTGAATTTCAGGCGGGCTGCCTGCGCCTGCTGACCGCCGCCGGTGAAACCCTGCTGGCCGAAGCGCGCCCGCCGCGCCAGGGGATGAAGCGCCGCCGCCCCTACCTTTCCGTGGACATCCCCAAGACAGTCGTGCGCCTGGGGCTGGAGCGCGTCGAAGCCGGCGTGGCGCTGGCCCTGCGTTTGCAGCCCGAGGAAGCCTTCTACGGCTGGGGGGAGTGGTTCGACGCCTTCCGCCGCCGGTCGGGCGGCCTGCGACTGCGCATCCGCGACGCCATCGCCCTGCTGCAAGGGCATGAGACCTATTCCGCCATCCCGATCTTCTTCAGCAGCCGCGGTTATGCTTTCTGGCTGCTGAACAGCCATACCAGCCGTTGGAAGATCGCTCCCGGGACCTCTGCAGGGGCAGATCGTTTGATGGAAATCGAGGCGGACGGGCCAGGCGCCGATTACGTGGTGATCTACGGGCCGGGTTTTAAGCGCATCCTGGAAACCTACACGGCCCTGAGCGGGCGCCCGCCGCTGCTGCCGCGCTGGGCTTTCGGCCTGTGGGTTACCTCCTACCCGCAGGGCGACCAGGAAGAAGTGCTGGCCTACGTGCGCCAGCACCGCCAGCGCCAGATCCCTCTGGACGCGGTCATCCTGGATTACCATTGGGAAGAGGCTTTCCACAACTTCCGCTGGCGGCGCTCGCTCTTCCCCGACCCGCAGAGATTGATCGACGAGTTGAAGGCGCAGGGCGTGCGCCTGGGGTTGATCCTGACGCCCTTCCTCAACCGCCGCCAGCGCCCCTGGCAGAAGACCCTGCTCCAGGCGCTGGCCCACAACCTGCCGCCAGGTTTAGAGAAAGACGACGAGCGCGCCCTGCCCGAGTACGCCGAAGCGCAGGAGAAGGGCTACCTGGCCCACGGCGACGCCCGCTGGTGGTTCGGGGCGGGCGGCATGCCGGACTTCACCAACCCGGCCGCGGCGGCTTGGTGGAACGCGCGGATGCGCCCGCTGTACGATCAGGGCGTGGACTTTTTCAAGAATGACGACGGCGAGTACCTGCCCGAAGACGCCCGCAGCGCCACGGGCATGCAAGGGGGCGAGTACCATAACCTGTACGGTTTCTATTACGGCAAGGCGCTGTTCGAAGGCCGGGCAGAGACGGCCGAGCGCCCGATGATCTACGCCCGCTCCGTCTGGGCCGGCTCGCAGCGCTACCCGGCCCTGTTCCTGGGCGACCAGAAGGCCACTTTCCAGGGCATGCGCTCCGCCCTGCGGGCCGGGCTGAACCTGGGCCTGCTGGGCTTCGCCTACTGGACCGCAGACGTTTTCGGCCTGGATGGCAAGACTATCCCCGAAACGCACATGCGCTACGCCCAGTGGGCGCTGCTGGCCCCCGTGGCGCGCTACTTCTACCGCCCGGCGCACATCGATGATACGCGCTTCCCCTGGTCGCACGGGTCGCAGGTGGAAGACAACTTTCGCAGGTACACAGAGCTGCGCTACCGCTTGCTGCCTTATTACCTCTACCTGGCCTGGCAGGCCCAGCGCCGCGGGCTGCCCATCCTTCGCCCGTTGATCCTGGAATACCAGGACGACCCGCGCCTGGCGGGCGTGGATGACCAGGCGATGCTGGGCTCCGGCCTGCTGCTCTGCCCGGTGCTGGAGGCCGGAGCCATGGCGCGCAAGATCCGCCTGCCGGCCGGCGCCTGGCACGATTTCTGGACGGAGCAAAGCTGGCAGGGGCCGGGCGAGATCGATTACCCGGCTCCGCTGGAGCGCCTGCCGCTGCTGGTGCGCGGCGGGACGGTCCTGCCGCTGGGGCCGGTGATGCAGCATATCCCTGGCGAGGGCGGCTCAGCCGGCGCTTTCGACCCGCTGCAGTTCCACATCTGGCCGCCATACCCGGCCGAGGGCTGGCTGTACGAGGACGACGGGTACACGCAGGCCTACAATGAGGGCGCTTACGCCCTGACGCATGTCACCGTGGAGCCCGGCGAGGCGGGCCTGCGCCTGAAGCTGGCCGCTGCCCAGGGCGATTTTCCCGGCCTGCCCTCACAGCGCCGGGTGGAACTGGTGCTCCACCGCCAGCCCGCGCCGCATCGTGTGCGGGTGGATGGGGTGGAAACAACGGAGTGGCTTTATCAGAACGGCGAATTGACCATCCCGTTGGTGTGCCCGACGCGCCGGGATGTGGTGGTTGAGGTGGCATAGCATGCGGTGCAAGCTGTTATTAGCCCCTCAGAGTGTGCTAAAATAGAACACGGAGGCTGTTATGAATCTGCATGATGTTCTGGCGGACATTCATTCTCTTGAAGAGGATTTGTTAGCTTATGAGCGCAAATACGGCGTGCGCTCAGAGACTTTTTATGCAGCCTACACCAGCGGCGAAGAGCCAGAAGATGAAGCCTGGGTGCTGGATTTCACTGGCTGGGCGAGCGTTTACCAGACCTGGTTGGAACGCCAGGCAGATTATCGCAATCTGCAAATATGAAAAAGCACGCTGATTACGAATTACGCCAGGAATATGATCTCTCGCAAATGACAATTTTGCCCAGGGGACGTTTTGATCCAAAACGCAGGGTTGGGAGCAATGTGGTTGTGCTGGATGCAGATATAGCTAAAGCATTTCCAAGTGATGAGGCGGTGAACGAAGCGCTGCGTTTGCTGTTGAAGGCGAGTGATCTGATGCACAGCGCATCTGGATAACAGGGGCCATGCCACTTTTGTTGGGATCGATAGGCAATTTTCTGTATATTCGATACGGATACAACTTGCCGGAGGTAGGGCCATGCCACTCTCAACAGGTCAAATTCTGCATAACCGCTATCGCGTCGTCAAGCTGCTCGGCCAGGGCGGGTACGGGGCGGTGTACCGCGCCTGGGATCTGTCCCTCAAGCAGCCCTGCGCCGTCAAGGAAAACCTGGACGCCAGCCCGCAGGCCCAGCGCCAGTTCGAGCGCGAGGCCACCATCCTGGCCGGCCTGCGCCATTCGCACCTGCCGCGCGTCACCGATTATTTCTTCCTGCCTGGCCAGGGCCAGTACCTGGGGATGGACTTCATCGATGGCTACAACCTGGCCGAGGCCGTGGCGCAGAACGGCGGCCCGCTGCCCGAGAGCCGCGCCCTGCAGTGGGTCGAGCAGGTGTGCAGCGCTTTGATCTACCTGCACGAGCAGAGCCCGCCCATCATCCACCGCGACATCAAGCCGCAGAATATCATCATCACCCCTGGCGGGCAGGCCATCCTGGTCGATTTCGGCATCTCCAAAATTTTCGACCCCGTGCTCAGCACCACCGGCGGGGCGCGCGGCGTCACCCCGGGCTTCTCGCCGCCCGAGCAGTACGGGCGCGCCCGCACCGACCCGCGCAGCGACCTGTACGCTCTGGCTGCCACGCTGTACTACCTGCTCACCGCCCAGGAGCCGCCGGACGCCATCGAGCGCCTGGTGCATCACGCCCCGCTGGCACCGCCGCGCCAGCACAGCCCCGCCATCTCTCCGGCGGTCGAGCAGGCTATGCTGCGCGCCCTGGAGACCGACAGCCAGGATCGCTTCGCCACGGTCAAAGAGTTCCGCCAGGCCCTGGAGGGGCAGGAGGCTGCGCCGCCCTCTGTGCAACTGCAGCAGCCCGCACCCACCCCGGTGGTTTCGCAAACCTGGTCACCGCCAGTCCTGGAAACTGCTAAGGCTGCACCTATGCAGCGCCCTGGCGATGTGACCGGCGTGGCTACATATAGTATTGTAACCAGCGTTGCAGCAACTGGCCTGGCGATAGCTATTGGTGAACTGACTGGCCTGGCGATAATGATCTTCGTGGCAGGGTTGTTAGGGTTGATTGGCGGTATCCTGATGCTGCTGCGCAAGGAGCTGGGTCGACGGTTGGGCCTGGCTTTCCTGGGATTGCTGGTGTTTGCAGGCGTTCTAATGGGTGCAGAATTCGCGGATTCGATAGTGTATTATAGCTCTCCCCGTATTGGCTGGTACTTTAGCGAAAGCTCATTTCTGCTAGTTCTTGTAACGTTATTGGTGATCTGGATCAGCATTTACTGTTTCTCCTATTTGCTCTCTCCCCTTGTTTTGGATTACTTCCAACCGGCCGCTGCGCCGCATAAGCCTGACCCAGGCAAGGCTTTGAATCTTGTTGGCTGGCTTCACATCGTGTTGGGTTTCTGGCTGGTGGCACCCATATTCATCGGCATCGGCATGCTGGCTCGGCAAAACAAGCGTATGTGGTGGATGGCAATAATCGCGCTGTTAATTCTCTGCCTGGCTGCTCTGGGCCTGGCTGGATGGGTTTTTTATGACTCCGATTACCAGCCTATCGATGGAATACTAACGGGCCTGGGATTGTTGGTCCTGACTCTCGAATCCCACGTTTGGCTCTACCTGCGCCGCCCGGAAGTCTGGCAGGTGTACCCTTAGTTTGACTCGCTAGGGGCGCGCCTCTATCCGAGCGATTCGGCGCTGGGGATATCGGTGCTTTTATAGCAGGTGAAGCCCAACGTGCCTGGCCCGGCGTGCGTGCCGATCACCGGCCCGGCTTCCACGGTGTGCATCTCGGCGCAGTTGAAGCGCGCCGAGATTTGCTCGGCCAGGTCGCGCGCCTCCTCCGCTGCATCGCAGTGCAGCACGGCGGCGTGGATTTCCTGGCTGCCCACCCGTTCTTCCAGCAGCTCCAGCAGGCGGGCGATGGCGCGTTTGCGCGTGCGCTGGCGCTCCAGCGGTTCGATGCGCCCATCTTTGATGTACAGGATCGGCTTGATGCTCAAAGCTGAGCCCAGGAAAGCTGTTGCGCCGCCGATGCGCCCGCCCTTGTGCAGGTACTCGAGCGTATCCACAGCGCAGATGAGCTCCAACCTGGACGCCAGGGTCTCAACCATCCGGGCGATCTGTTCGCCGCTGCGCCCTTCCCTTGCAGCGCGCAGGGCTGCCAGCGCCAGCAAGCACTGCCCCATGGACACGGATTGGGTATCGACCACGTAAATGGGGAAGTCGGGCATCTGCTGGCATGCCATGCACGCCGAGTCGATCGTGGCGCTTAAATGGTGCGACACGGTGACGGTGACGATCTCATCGACTTGCTTGGCCAGTTCGCTGTAGACCTTCAGGAAGTCTTGCGCCGTCGGCTGGGAGGTTTTGGGCAGTTGTTTGCTCTGGCGCAGCAAGCGGTAGAATTCGTCCGAGCTCAAGTTGACCCCTGCCAGGTATTCGCCCAACTCGAAGTTGATATAAATGGGGATGATTTCGAGACCGAGATCGTGCCCCTCGGCGGGTGTGATCGAGCAAGCTCCATCGGTTACGATGGCTATTTTTCGATTCGCAGTTGACATGGCAGCCTCCTTGGGTTTGGTGTGCAGCGTGTATATAGTTAAAGAACCCCATAGTGGCGCTCTCGATGCTGTGCTCTGAGTTTTAGGATGTACCAGGCGGTGGTAGAATCGTTTCCGGAAGGGATGCTTTGTTTGGTTGGAGTATTGCCTTGATCCTTTCCAGAGATCGCGGATATAACCAGAGGTTACATTGGCATTAACCCATAGAGCATTTCTGTTCGACTCACAGGCTTTCCGAGAGAAAGCAGCGCCGCTGGTTGCTGCCCTGGATTCGGGGACTGCTAGACCTTTGTTCGAGGTGGCTTTACAAGCCCTGAGTCAGGCTGATCAAGATCGCTGGATTTTGAGCGAATACGGAAGCAGTTTGTTTGACATCCACAAGTTGAATTTCGTTGGGCTCCCTTTGAAGGAGCCCGTGGAAGAGCGCCTCGAGAATCCCTCCAGGATCGACTCCGAGGATATCGGTTATTGGTTTCTCCTGGTGTTTTCCACTTTTTTACGAAGGCACATCGGAATCGGGGTCGATTTCTCAATCTTGGGTTGGGCCCTCAGTAAGTTGGGATGGAAGCCGAAAACGGTGCGGTTATTGTTCGATGGCACACCAACGAGTGTTTTGCTGAAATCCACGAGCCAGCGGCAGCCCAGGCTGCTCTCCGGATTGGAACCCTATTGGTTTTGGATAAGGCCATCTCACTCCCAAGGTGGCGGAGGCTGGCTTTCAAAGGCGCAAATATCGGAATTACGCGATCGACTGCAACTGGCAGGCGAACCGCTGCGGAACTTTGATCCTGAGCGTTTCGGTGATCGTTGGGGGCTTATGCCTATTACTGTGCCGGATGGGCAGTATGACTATCTGAAGCGATTGCATGCAGCTTACGAACGCGCCAATCAGATGTTGGCAGTCGCTCAACAGGAAAATAGTGATTTGTACATGCTGCGCACCTACACTTAATTCGATAGGAATCACTTGGCAATGATGGTTGATATGAAACCTGAACGAGATGTGCATCTGACACCATTTGAACGCGAAGTGCTGAATTGGCTGCTAAACGGGGATAACGCTGTGCTGCATGCACTTCGCCAGCAGCTTTCTTGCGCGGAAATTGTTTCGAGGGAACATACCGGCGTAGGTTTTTACCTGTCTATTATGGTTCCCGATCGGGTCGAGGAACTGGATGTAGATTTCCCTATGAAGCCGAATTTCTGTTTTGGCGATGTCGAGGCGGATATCGATTTCCTTGAGCACGGCGCTGGCTTTTTGCTCTGGGTGGAGAATGGGCGGCTAAGCTGTTTAGAAGGATATACTTACGGCGACAACTGGCCAATCCGGGAAGTGGAAAGGTTTCAGCTTCGTTATATTGGCGGGGAACGCAGTTTAGAGGAGCTGAGGCGAATTTGGGAACGGCCTCTTGGCCCGAGTGAGTTTACCCAAGTTTAGCTCTCTACCAATGTTCCGTCACTGCGATACAGGCGACGGTCAGCGATGCCCAAGATGCGGTTGCCGTGGGCGACGATCACCTCGCTCGGCCAAACAGACGAGGTCCTGGCGGGACTGGTCCAGGTACCAGTTGGAGACCTGCGACAGGTCCAGCTCCTGGCGAGCGATTTCGAGGCCGGGCGAGACGATCTCACACAGCACCTGCCCGCTGGGTGCAACGGCCAGGGTTGGGCTTTTCTGCTGGTCAGCGGCGCAGTTGGCGCTGAGCACGTAGCGCTGGTTTTCGGCAGCCCGGCTGACCAGGTGGCTGCGCCAGACGGGCTGTTCGTGCGAACTGCCGGTGGCGTTGTTTAGATGCAGGATGACCTGGGCGCCCTGGCGCGCCAGCCAGCCCCACTGCTCGGGGAATTTCAGCTCGCGGCAGAGCTGCACGCCCAGGCAGAACTCGCCCGCCGGCGTGCTCAGGCGGTAGACGGGCAGCTCGTCGCCGGGGGTGAAGACGCCGCGCTCGTGGGTTGCCAGGTTGGTTTTGCGGTAGACCAGGCGCTCGCCTTGCGGGGTGAAGCCGCAGGCGGTGTTGTACCAACGCTGATCTTCATACAGGCAGGCGCCGACCCACAGGAATACCTGCCGTTGGCGGGCAGCCTGCTGGAGCTGCGCCAGGGCGTCTTGCAGCTCGTCCATTTGCAGGCCATCCAGGAAAGTCAGGTCATCGCAATAGCCCGAAAGCGAGCCTTCCGGGGTGAGCAGCAGTTCTCCTGGGCGGGCCTGCTCCAGGATAGCGAGCAGGCTGGCCAGGTTGCGCTGGATGGCGAGCGAGACGGGGAATTGGGCGATCAGGGCGGTGAGGTGCATGGCGGCCTGGCGCTATTGTACCCCACTGCCTGGGCGAAAACGGCACGATTGGCGCGCCAAAAAGCCAGAATCATGATTTAATAGTGTTATCCTTATTGACTGACAGATTTTATCTTTCACCACGAAGAACACCAAGAACACAAAGATTTTTCGAAAAAAACTCCGTGAACTCCGTGGTTTCTCTGTGGTCTCCGTGTTAATGCACAGATCAAGCCCTCCGCATAAGATTTGTCAGCCAATCAGAGCGTTATCACGCCAATTGGATTCACAGGAAAACCGCTATGCCCGCTGTGCCTGAATTCATCCTGCGCAAGCTGTTCGTGCAGGGCAGCCTGAAGACCGAGGGGGACGGCTTCTGCTTTGCTCTGAACAACACCTTCGCCCCGGCAACGGTCCGGGGTTTTCACCTCGAAGTGAACGGGCAGGCCGTACCGGCGGCCTGCTTGAGCCTGCAAGCCGGGGAGGGCGCGCCGCAGGCGGCGGAGGCGATCTCGCCCGAGCAGCCTTTCCCTTTCTCGGTGGGGGTGGAATACACAGTGCACGTGAGCGGCGTTTCAGCCGGCAAGGGCCGGCTGCGCCTGCAAGTGGACACAGTCGAGGCCGGCCCGCTGAGTTTCACCATCCAGGCCAGGGGCGCGCCGGCGCAGGCCGAAGGCCAGGGCGCGGGCGGCGTGCGGCGCTGGCTGCGGCGGGCCTTCCCGCCCGCGGCGCTCAAAGCCGAAGTGCTGCTGGATGCACAGGCAGTGATCGGCCCGGTGCACCCTTACGTGTACGGGCATTTCATCGAGCACCTGGAGCGCTGCGTGTACGGCGGGGTGTGGAGCCAGGACGGCTCGCGCCTGCGCCCGGACACCCTGGCGCTGATCCAGGCGCTGCGCCCGCCGCTGGTGCGCTACCCGGGCGGCAACTTCGCCAGCGGCTACCATTGGGAGGACGGCATTGGCCCAAAGGAGCAGCGCCCGCCGCGCTTCGACCAGGCCTGGAACGCCCCGGAGAGCAACCAGGTGGGCACAGACGAGTTCATGGCCTTTTGCGCCAAGGTGGGCTGTGATCCTTTTCTGGTAGTCAACGATGGCTCCGGGACGCCGGAGGAAGCGGCGCGCTGGGTGGCATACTGTAACCAGCCAGCGCAAAGTGAGCAGGGACAGCGACGGGCGGCTAACGGGCAGGCTGCGCCGTACAACGTGCACCTGTGGGGGGTGGGCAACGAGGTGTGGGGTGAGTGGCAGATCGGGCACACCGGGCCGCAGGCTTACACCGCCCGCCTGCGACAGTTCGCCCAGGCCATGCGCCAGGCCGATCCAACCATCCGCATCGTGGCGGTGGGCAGCGGCGTGTTGAGCGACGCCCCGGACGACCCCGGGCGCATCTGGAACCGGGCCGTGCTGGAAGGGGCCGGTGACCTGATCGATGACCTGTCTTTTCACCTGTACCAGCCCGACCGGGAGGGCTGGCAGGAGCGCTACGACCTGGAAGCGCTGCACCACAGCGTGTGCGCCGCGCCGCTGACCGTGGAAAGCATCGTTCGACGCATGGCGGCGCAGATCGCCACGCACGCCCCGGGACGGCGGATTGGTGTGGCCTTCGACGAGTGGAACCTGTGGCTGCCGCCGCCCGCCGATGCGCAGTCGATGCACCAGGTGGTGTACACGCTGCGCGACGCGCTGTATGCGGCGGGCATGTTCAACGCCTTCCACCGGCAGTGCCAGGCGCTCTCGATGGCCAACCTGGCGCAACTGGTCAATGTACTGCCGCTGATCGTCACCGATGAGCGCAGCGCCTACGTTACGCCGCTCTATCACGCTTTCCGGCTGTACCAGCACATGCAGCCGCTGGCGCTGCGCCCGCAGGTGCAGGTAGCCGCCTTCGACAGCCCGGCGTTGGGCAACATCGACGCGCAAAGCGGGGTGCCCTACCTGGACGTGACCGCCACGCGCGACCAGGCCGGCCAACGGCTGGTGTTGGGGGTGGTCAACCGCCACCCGCAGCGGGCCGTGCGCGCCCGCTTGAGCTGGCGCGGCTTCGCAGGGCTGCGACCGGGCAAGGCCTGGCTGTTGAGCGCTACCGATCCGCTGGCGGCCAATTCATTCGCTGCGCCCCAAAGCGTGAACGTGCGGGAGGCGGCCGTTCCGCAGCTTTACGGGGATGGCTGGGAGTACGAGTTCCCGGCCTGCTCGGTGAGCGTGCAGGTTTTCGAGGCAGCCTGAGGTTTTGTTCCCACGCAGAGCGTGGGAACGAGGAAAGGAAAGGGAAAGGGACGGCTGGTTGGCGAAAGGAGGTGGTGTTCTCAGGTTATCCGATGAAATCTGCTGCTTGAGGCTGGCAGGAGGGCGAACCTCGGGCGGCAGCCGCACTTGCTTTGAATTGAAGTACGAATGATGGAGGCAAAAAATGAGTGGGATGATTGGCAGGACCAGGGCCAGCGTAGAGCTACGCGAGACGCCCGCACCCAACGGGGCCATCATCGAAGCGCTTGGTGCAGATACTGCTGTAGAACTTATCGAAGAAAGCCAGGATTGGCTGCTGATCCAACCCGTGGAGGTCAGCAGGGCGATTGCAGGCTACGTGCCGCGCCTGGCAGTGGCGCTGGCGCCTGTGGACCTGGGCGTTTTTCCGCTGATCGAATTCCCCAGCGCGCCCGAGATACCGGTGCCGGCCGCGCCGCGCTTGCTCAAGGCGCAGACGCTGGCGGACTGGCTGGACGCGGGGGAAACCACCCTGGCGTGGCTGCCCGAGAACCTGTGGCAGGAATTGGAGCCAGCGCAGCAGCAGGCAGCCGCCGATGCCCTGCGCGCTGCTGTGCAAGCGCGCCAGGCGGAATGGGATGCCTGGTGGGGGGAAGTACAGGCCAACGCCCGCCAGGCCGAAGCCACCCTGGATGAATGGCTGGTGATCCTGGAAGGCGGGCGCAGCATGTGGTCGGTGCGCCCCGAGAAGATTTACACCCAGGCCTCCACCACTGGAGGGTCTGAGGGCTGGCTCGGGAGCAGTGATCTCTTGCTGTGGAGCGGGCACATCCAGTGCAACGAAGCTGAGGACAAGTATAAAACCTGGTATCAGGTAAGTCTGTACAAATTCCGCCGGGAGCTGCGCGGCTGGTATAAGGGGGCTTTGCTGGAGGAGTTCATTTTCCCCAGCCAGGAGAACGACCCGGCCATCAGCAAAAACGCCGAGACGGTTTTCGATCTTTCGCAGCCCATCCTGCGCATCCCGCAGGACCAGGAGATCGCCGATGCCCGGGCGAGCCGCTCGGCAGCGCAGTATCTGGATATGTTCCGCGTGATCGGTAAGCACAGGATCCATTACAACCTGTGTGGTGAGTTTTGCGTTGCCACCCTGGCGGGAGTGGATATGATCCCGCTGCTCACCCGCTGGAAGGAAGATTCTGCGCGGGCCAAGCGCATCATTGAGAATAATGAGTGCACCGGGGCTGGGGATCTAAAAACGATCCTGAATCTTTTCAACCAGGAAAGTGAGTATATGCAATATTCGGCCAGCGTGGCGCCAGTCTCGCCGCGCTGGTTGAAAGAACAACTGAGCCAGGGCCGGAGGGCGATCGTGGGTGTGGGCATTACCCGGCGCGGCAAGGTGTCTCCCGATGGCAAGATCCGCCACTGGGTGGTGCTGGAGGATGTCCTGCCGGTGGGGCGCGGCGGCTGGGTGCGCCTGTATAACCCGTTCATGAACCAGGATGAAGTCTACACATATGATGATTTCCTGGGTTCCGTCGGGCAGTTTGGAGCTGGCCTGTGGGTGTGAGCTACCAGTTTACGTGAGACGGGCTTTGGAAAGGAGATTGAAAACTTCAGAGGATGTGGGGTTGGACGCCCCTGTGGATTTCGGCTTCGAGCCAGGCAGCTTTTTAAGGAGGAAACCATGAAAAAAACTAAAGGTTATCGTTGGGTGGCGATGCTGGTCATCGTGGCCCTGTTCAGCGCGGCGTTCCTGTGTGGGCGGGGGACGGGGGTGCAGCCGGGCGTGCTTTCACCCACGGATGTGCCGGCAGGGCCGGTGGATACGCCGGATCTGGGGGGCGGTGGTGGCGGCGAGAAAGTCCGGCCCGATTTGCAGGTAGCCAATACTACGGTGGAAAACACCGGAGCGCAGCGGGAGGTGCGGGTGACGGTGGTGGTGCGCAACCGCAATGCGGGGACGGTTGGCTCGGATTTCACCGTGGTGTGGTTCCCGCATGAGAAGACCGATGTGGTTGGGTGTAGCTGGGATATTTCTGCCGCACAGGTTAACCAGGGGCCGGTGACGGTGAACTGCCGCTACACTTACGACAAGAGTGGCGAGATGCACTGGCGCGTGTTGGTGGATACCGAAGACGAAGTCGGCGAAGCCGATGAAACCAACAACGAGCGCAACGGTGTGGTACAGATCGGTGGCGGCGGTGGGCAGGTACAACTCATTCCGCCGACGAACTGCAAGTGGAAGCTGGCTTCAGTGCCGCGCAACATCATCCTGACCTGGGATTACAACGGCCCCGGGAACATCGATGGTTTCATCATCTATATGGGGACGACCAGCATGGTCAAGCGGGTGGGCCCGGGCGCACGGGATTATATGGTCATGGATCTGGACCTGGACGTGCAGTACCATTTCGACGTGCGCACATTCGTAGGCAACCAGGAAACGCAGGTGGACGCTTGCAGCGTGGATGCTACCACCGGGCATTGAGCGGCTCTGCCGTTTTCCACAATCGTTGAGGAGCGCCCGGCTTGCCGGGCGCTCCGCTCTGTTCTGGTGAACAGTTTATCAGGTATAATGTGTCCTTGCCGGGTTATCTCTTGCCTCGGCAGGATCTGGCAAACCAGCAAGGAGGGTCATTGTGCAACGAAGGCAAACATCCCTTCGCATCGAAATCCTGATCACCATAATGGGTGTATTGGGCGCGCTGATTTTTTTTGCTTTCTACGACCAGGCTTTTCCTTCGGCGGCGCTTAAACTGGAGCTTTCGCGCGATCAAATCATGCACCGCGCCCAGGATATCGTCCGCGGTTATGGCCTGGCTTTGGATGGTTATAAATTCGCCCTGACGTTCCAATATGATTGGGGCAGCCTGATCTACTTGCAGCGCACCCTGGGCATTCCTGAGATGAACCGCCGCATCCAGGAGGATGGGCTGCCTGTATGGAACTGGCAGGCGCGCTGGTTCCGCCCGATGCAGCTTGAAGAATATGGGATGAGCTTATCACCAGGTGGGAAGGTGATGGCTTTCAGCCACAGGCTGGAAGAAGATGGACAGGGGGCGGCGTTGGATGAGGATCAGGCGCAGGCAATCGTAGAGCAATACCTGGTAGAAACACACGGCTGGGACCTGGACGATTGGGAAATGGTGTCCTCCTCGAGTGAAGAGAAAACCAGCGGACGCGTAGATTACCGCTTTGCCTGGAATCGCCGGGATTTCGAAATCGGCAAGAGCGAGCTGCGCCTGTCGGTGAGCCTGTATGGGGACCAGGTGGATGGTTACAGCTATTATTTGAAAACCCCGGAGGATTTCTGGCGAGAGTTTTCCGAGCAAAACAACCGGGCAGGATTCATCAATAGTCTCAGTTACATGCTTGGCGTGTGGGGCTTTACAGGAGTCGCCCTGGCAGCCTTGATCCTGAGCCTGATCAAGCACGCCTGGCCGCGTAAAACACTGCTTCTGATCCCGCTGGTAGCTGGATCGCTCAGCTTGCTCGCCAACCTGAACGAATTGACGCTCTACCCGGCTTACTATGCCACCACGCAGGAGTACAACGCCTACTGGGTCGGCATCCTCATCTCCTTTGTGATTTCGGCTGCGAGCGTGGCGGGTGCGGTTTATTTATTATGGGTCGGAGGAGAGCAGGTCGGTAAGCTGGCCTGGCCGCGCCAGAATAAGATTCTCTCCGTGGGCGGCGACCGCTGGATGAACCTGGCGCGCTCAACCTGGCGCGGCTTGATGCTGGGGGGCATGGCTGGGGGGTACGTGGTGATCTTCTACCTGATCGTGAAGCGCTGTCTGGGAGGCTGGTCGCCAGCAGACGTGAGCTACACAGACCTGTATGCCACGCCGTTCCCCTTCCTGGCGCCGATCTTGAGAGGCTTGCTGCCCGGCATCCAGGAAGAAATCCTGTTCCGCCTGGTAGGCGTCGGGCTGATCCTGGGCCTGACACGCCGGCGCTGGCTGGCCTTGCTGGCGCCGGGGGCGCTGTGGGCCTTTGCCCACCTGTCCTATGTGCGCGATCCGTATTACTTGCGCGGCATCGAACTGTTGATCCCGGCGGTCTTCCTGTACGGCCTGTTTTTCCTGCGTTTCGACCTGACGACAACTATCGTCGGGCACATGACTTACAACGCCATTTTGGGAGCCTTGCCCATGCTGCGCTCTGGCGAGCCGTACTATGTTTTTTCGGGTGTTGTCGTGTTGTGCTTCTTGCTGGCGCCCATGCTGCCTGGATTGGCGCGCAGCCTACGGCGGCGCTGGCGCGGTGAAAGCCTGGTAGAGCCGCAGGTGAAACCGGCCGGGGAGGATGACCTGCCTGGCCTGGAGACTCTACCGGAGCACGATCAGGAATGGGGGATGCTGCTGCACGATCCCCAGGCGAGCATCTATTGTCTGAAGCTGGACGGGCAGGTGATCGGCGCGGCCCTGGGCCGCCTGGCTGGTGTGCACGGCATGCTCGACTGGGTGTACGTGGCGCCGGAGTGGCGCGATCGCTATTGGGGCAGCCTGCTGGCCGAGGCGGTCTGCGCCGACCTGGAAGGCAGGGGCGCTGAGATCGTCGAGACGGTCGCCCCGGCGGACCATCGCTTGGCGCTGGCGTTCCTGGTCAGCCAGGGTTGGCGTTTCGAGACTCTGGTTTTGCGGCGCAGGGCGCTGCCCGGCCTGCCGGAACTGGGTCGAATGCTGCGGGTAGGCCTTTCCTGGATGAGGCGGCCGGCTGCCAGGGAGCAGAGCGAGCCGGAGGCAGTTGAAAATAAATAAGGAGGATGCCATGCTACACGACCCCGAAGTGCATGCGTTTTTGCTGCGCCATTTGCAGGCGATCATGTCCAACAACCTCGAAACCTACCACGCTACCACGGCTGAGGACCTGACGCTGTACGAATGGTACGTTACGCCGCACCGTCTGGACGGCCTGCCCTTCCACGATTTTATGATAACGGAGGGCGCTCGCAGCGGCACTTCCCTGGGCGTGGGTGGGGCCCAGGTCAATACGCGCTTCGACCTGTCAAACTTGAACATCCAGCGTTACGGCGATACGGCGATTGCCTGCTATACTTTGCTGATCAGCACGGGCACGCTGGACGGGGTGGAGGTAATTGCCCACAACGAGAGCCGGGTGATGGTGAAGCTGGATGGAGCCTGGAAAGTGGTGCACGCCCACAAGTCGCCGGCCTGGCCGGCGCCACGCCAGCAGCCGCACTGAAGTCCGCGCTACTGTTTAGAACATCAGGCGCACGCCCATCACCACCAGCAGCGCCAGCACCAGTTTGCGAAAACGCTGGGGGTCCAGATAGCGGTCCATGCGGGTGCCGGCCCACAGGCCCAGGCCCAGGGCAGGTAAAGCCCACAGGTAGTGCTGCCAGACGGCGGGGGTGATGTTGTGCAGCAGGGCGTGGTTGGCAACTACGAAGAGGCTGTTGATCAGGAAAAAGCCCTGCAGGTTGCTCTTGAACTCGGCAGGCGGCCAGCCGCGGCAGTTGCCGTAGATGATCACGGGTGGGCCGGAGGTGTTGTAGGCTCCGCCGATCACGCCTGCCAGCAGGCCGACGGCGTAAGCCCAGATGGGATGGCGCAGTTGCGGCAGGCGGATTTCCAGCAAGGCGTATAGAGCGTAGGCGCTGATCACGGCGCCCAGCACGGCCAGGAAAATGCGCTCGTCCACGCCGCGCAAAGCCCACGCTCCCAGGGGGATGCCGAAGGCCGAAGTCAGGGCGATGGGCCACACGGCGCGCAGGTTCAGGTCAGCGTGATAGCGCCACAGCAGGAAGCATTCCAGAGTCAGGGCCACCACCGCCACCAGCGGCGTGGCGGTGTGGATGCCTACCAGGCCTGGCAGGAAGGCCATGCTGATCAAGGCGACCCCGAACCCCGATAGGCTCTGCGTGAAGGCGGCGAAGAAGATAACGATAACCGGGAGCAGGTATTGCAAGGCGATTCCGTAGGAATGTGCTCAGGAGCGCCTGGTTTGGGCCTGGGCGCGCGGCATCCAGAAAGCCATCAGCAGGGCCGCCAGCAGCGCCAGGACAGCGGCAAACAGGAACGGGGCGCGCGGCCCAAAGCCAGACCAGGTTCCCACACCCTGCCAGAGCAGGCCGGCGATGAGCGAGGCAGGGAAGTCCAGCAGGCCCAGAACGGCGTTATAGGTGCCGTAAGCGGTGCCGCGCAGCGCCTCGGGGACCAGGTCGGCGACCATGGCTTTGGCGGTGCCGTAGGCCAGGGCATAGTAGAAACCGTACAGTATGTACAAGACCCACACGTGCCAGCCGGCCTGCGCCAGGCCGAAGCCCAGGTAGATGACAGCATACACCACCCAGCCGCCGATGATCATCGTGCGCCGGCCGACGCGGTCGGAGAGCGCCCCGGCTGGGGTGGAAAACAAGGCGTAAATGAAGTTGAAGACCACCAACATGCTGAGGATGGCGATCACGTTCAGGCCGCGCTCCTGGGCGCGCAGCACCAGGAAAGCGTCCGAGGAATTGCCCAGGTCGAACAGGCCGACGATGAGCATGAAGACCATGAAGGGCCGCCCTAAAGCGCGGAAGGCGAATTTGGGCATCTGGCGCTGGCCGGTAACGGACACTTCCTGGGCCCCCAGGGCCAGGGCCAGCACAGCCAGCACGGCCGGAACCAGGCTGAGCAGCACTACGGTGCGGAAGGTGTCGGCGCCCAGGGCCACGGCGCTGGATTGCGCCAGCCAGACCGCTCCCAGGGCGATCAGCAGGCCGAGCATAGCGCCAGCCGTGTCGGCGGCGCGATGGAAGCCGAAGGCCAGGCCGCGCTGCTGTTCATCAACCGAGTCGGCCACCAGGGCGTCGCGCGGGGCGGTGCGGATGCCTTTGCCGACCCGGTCAACCCAACGCACCGCTGCCACCAGCCCCCAGGTGTTGGCAAAATAGAAGAAAGGCTTGGCCAGCATAGAGAGGCCGTAGCCGACAACCGCCAACCACTTGCGCGCCCGCAGGCGGTCGGAGAACCAGCCCGAGAAAAGCTTGAGCAAGCTGGCGGTCGACTCTGCCAGGCCTTCGATGAAGCCGATCACGTTGGTCTTGACGCCCAGTACGTTGGCCAGGAACAGCGGCAGCAGGTTGATGACCATTTCACTGGAGATGTCCATGAAGAAGCTGGTCAGGCTGACCGCCCAGACGTTGCGCGGCAGGCTGCCCAGTGTGGACTTGTTATTGGCTTTTTCGGTATCGGTCATGGGTGTGAGTCCAGAGTATATGGATGTGTAAGTAAGGAGTATACCGCGCTTGGGGCAGTTGTGCGTAGAGAAGAAGCTTGAAGCCGTGGGAGGCGGCTGGATTCGGGTAAAATAATATCCAGACGTCATTTCATTTCGGAGGCTGAACGATGCCGGTCCCATTCCTGTTCGTGCTGTACCAGTTCATCAAGCGCCTGTGGTCGTTCTTGAAAGACCCGGAGTTCCGTGGCCTGTTGGTGTTCGTCTTGTTGATTTTGCTGGCGGGAGCGCTCTTTTACCACAAGGTAGAAGGCTGGAATTTTCTGGATGCGCTGTATTTCTCGGTGATCACGCTGACCACGATTGGATATGGGGATTTCGCCCCGCAAACTCCGGCGGGCAAAATCTTCACGATGTTATATATCCTGGTCGGGCTGGGGGTGCTGGCGGTTTTTGTGACTTCGATCGCGGAACACGCCCTGGATGAGCAGCGCCAGCAGGCCCGGGCCAGGGCCGAAAAGAAACAGGATAAGCTGGCGGACGGCGATTCGTCTTCCCAGGAATGAACCCGCTGGAACGTTATCCGCGCCGGTTCATTTTATCCAGGCGGTGCAGCGTGTCCAGGGAGGCCAGCACCAGGATGGCGTCCCCGGCTTTGATGGGCAGCTCTGGGGCAGGGTGCAGGTGCGAGGCGTCTGATTCGATGTAACTGACCACAGATAGATCCAGGGATTGTTCGAGCTGTTGCACGCTCCAGTCTTCGATCTGCGCGCCGGGCTGTATGACCAGTTCGCTGATGTTGAGCAGCACATCGTTGACGTAAAAAGAAGCTTTCACGTTGACGCGCATGGTAGCAGCAGCAAAAACCGGGGCGGCCAGGGCGGAGGTGCTGAAAGCCGTATGGATGCCGAAGCCTTTTTCCACCCGGCGGGCCAGGTCGGGGTCGAACATGCGCATGACCACCTTGGCCTGGGGGTTCAACTCGCGCGCATCCAGGGCGATATCCAGGTTGGTGAGCTCATCATTGGTGCAGGGGATGACAGCATCGGCCTGTAAAACGCCGGCTTTTACCAGGTTTTCGGTGCGGCGGGCATCGGCAATGATCACCGGAATGCCCAGGGCCCTGGCTTTTTCGACAAAGCGAGCCTGGGGGTCTTGTTCGATGGCGACTACTTCGCGGTCGAACTTGAGCAGCTCCAGGGTCACCCGGTAGCCGACTTTGCCCATGCCGCAGATGATCACATGTCCACTATACGTCGATGCCATAGCAATTTGCCATTTCTGGCCGCGCTCCTGTTTGTTCGTCAGGGCTACGCCAAAACGAATGACTCCTTCGGCGGCCACGACCAGCCCGAGGATGGGGATGACGAAAAATAAAAGCTGCAGGTACCATTGGTGAGGAAAGTCGAGCGTGCCCTGGAAGAAAACCAGAGTGAAGGTGCCGTACAGCGCTTCGGCAAAGTCAATCGATTCGCCGGTATGCGGATCGGTGTAGAAAAAGTAGAAGATCAGCGCACCCCCGAGAACCAGGGCAATGAAAAACAACAAGGCGGTTTTCGATTCTTGCAGCAGCACCCAGGTATCGCGCAATTGGGCGCGCAGGGCGCGGCGCAGATTGCGCTTCATGCTGTTGGAAATTGGGTGGTTTAGCATGTCCATATTGTGCATTTAGAACCGGGCGCTGGCTCGGGTTGGCGCTTTGATCTCAGGTGAGATCGATTATACTTGATGTTACCTGCACAAGGAGAAAGCGAGCGAAATCTATGGAGATCAACCTGGCTTTGGGGGGTGGCGGGGCCAAGGGCTTCGCCCATTTGGGCGTGCTGCGCGGTTTGGAACGCGAAGGTTATCAAGTCAAGGCTATCGCTGGAACCAGCGCCGGCGGCATTGTGGGGGCCCTGTATGCGGCGGGCTACAGCGTCGATGAGATGGTGGCGCACTTCGTGCAAATCGACCGGGCCAACCTGTACGGGCGCCAGCCGGGAGATGGGCCCTCGCTGTTGGGCGTGGCCGGCGTCAACCACCTGATGAAGGAGATGTTGGGCGAGCGCACGTTCGAAGAATTGCCCATCCCACTGGCTTTGACGGCCGTGGATTTGAACACGGGTGGAGAGG
Organism: Chloroflexota bacterium; assembly: GCA_040752025.1. Taxonomy (GTDB): domain Bacteria; phylum Chloroflexota; class Anaerolineae; order Anaerolineales; family UBA4823; genus JBFMFR01. The sequence goes on from JBFMFR010000008.1 coordinate 125,427, forward strand.
TGGTGCTCAGGCATGGGCGGGTGGTGGATGCGGTCCTGGCAACGATGGCCTTGCCGGGGATTTTCCCGCCCCAGACCTGGGAAGAATACTACCTGGTGGATGGTGGTTTGTTGGACCCTGTGCCGGTTGCGCCGGTGCGTGCCCTTTCGCCCTCCCTGCCAGTGGTGGCTGTGGCTTTGACCAAGCCTTCCCCTTCACCGGTACACACCCTGGAAGCGCCGGCTTTTCTCAAAAACGTGCCGGTGCTCAACCAGATCACGCGCCTGCGCGTGGCCCAGGCGTTCAATATATTCCTGCACGCCCTGGACATTGGCAATATCTACATCACCGAACTGCGTTTGCAAATCGATCGCCCGGATGTGATCATCCGCCCGGATGTGGCGGATATCAACTTGCTGGACCGGGTGGATGTCCACGAGGTGATGGGGCGCGGCGAGGCAGCTTTCGCCGAAGCGCTGCGCGAGCTGCGCCTGGCGCAGCGTTGGGATCGCAGTTTGGTGCGGCGCTGGCGCTACCGCGAGCCGCCGTCCGGGGTAGATGTGCCTATTCGGGGCTGACCCTTGCCCCATTTGAAAGTTTGCGTTAGGATTGTGAAGCAATGGACAATACCACGCGCTGGAAGCAGTATGTAGTGCTGCTGGCAGGGGATGTGTTGACCCTGGCCCTGGTCACAGTGGCAGGTTTTGCCACGCACGGCACGGCTGGCACAGCCGGGCTGCGCATGTTGACCACTTTCGTGCCGCTGGTGATTGCCTGGCTGTTGGTGGCCCCACACCTGGGCGTTTTCGATCCGGCGAACCTGGCTGCGCCGCGCCAGCTCTGGCGGCCGGCGTGGGCGATGCTGTTGGCGGGCCCGCTGGCGGCCTGGCTGCGCGGCGTCGCCTTGGGCACGGCCATTCTGCCGGTTTTTGTCCTGGTGTTGAGCGGCGTCAGCGCTCTGAGTTTACTGGCCTGGCGCGGTTTGTATTGCTGGATTTCTTTGCGAAAGAGATGATGCTTTTATGGATGAAGCCGCGCTGATCCTGGCTGCCAAACAGGGTGATCTGGATGCTTTCAATCGCCTGGTTTTGGCCTATCAGGACCTGGTTTACAGCCAGGCTTATCGCATGATGGGCGAAATGGCGACAGCGGAGGACGCCACCCAGGACGCCTTCATCGCCGCTTTCAGGCACCTGGGCTCGTATCGCGGCGGCTCTTTCAAGGCCTGGCTGCTGCGGATTGTCACCAACACCTGTTACGATGAGCTGCGCCGCCGCAAACGCCGCCCGACGACCGCCCTGGAGCCCCTGGATGATGATGAGGAAGAGGTTGAATCGCCGCACTGGCTGGCAGACCCGGGTGAGTCTCCAGAGCAGGCCGCTGAACGGGCTGAGCTGGCCCAGGCGCTGCAACACTGCCTGGGTGATTTACCGGCGGAGTTCCGTTCTGTGGTGATCCTGGTGGATATCCAGGGCTTGGATTATATCGAGGCAGCGCAGGCGATTGGCTCGCCCCTGGGGACCGTGAAGAGTCGCCTGGCGCGGGCGCGCCTGCGCCTGCGCGATTGTTTGCAGGGGTTTGGGGAACTTTTACCTTCCTCCCTGCGTCTGGTAGAAGAAGAGAGTGAAGCATGACGACCCCCCAGATTTCCTCGCGTGATTGGGAAGCGATGTCAGCCTACCTGGATGGCCAACTGGCGCAGAAAGAGCGGTCGCGGTTGGAGGCGCGCCTGCGGGAGGACGCCGCGCTGCGCTCGGGCATGGAAGAACTACATCGCACCCGGGCTGTGCTGCGTCGCCAGCCCGGGCTGCGCGCCCCGCGCAATTTCACGCTCACGCCGCAGATGGCTGGTTTGCATGCAGGCAGGCGCACCACCAGCAGCGCTTTTGCAACCTTGCGCCTGGCTTCGGTGCTGGCAACGATCTTCTTCGCGATCGTTTTCATCGGCGACCTGACGACTGGTGGAATGCAGCCAAAAACTGCGGTATTCAGCGAGGCGCTGCGCGAACCGGCGCCGTTGGTGGGGGGGATGGGCGGCGGCGGCCCGGAGGATCAAGGGTTGCCTTTATTGCAAGAGAAAGCTGTGGAAGTTGCCCCGACTGAGGAAGCCAAGGGCACGGCGATGGCCTTCAAGCTGGAAGTAACGCCCCTTCCTACCCAGGCGACGGAAACATCCCTGCCCGCGGCGCTCCTGGCGCCTTCGGACGTGCATACCGATACACTGACGGATGAGAAATCCCAGAGCAATCTTGCTCCGGATGATGAGCAGGCGCTCCCCATCCGGGAAAAAGTGTCTGTAACCTGGGCCTGGCGCTGGTCGATCCTCCAGGTGTTACAGGTGTTGCTGGCGCTGCTGGCGGTGATCACGGGCCTGGCGGCTTTCTTCGTGCGTCGAGGGGAAATACGTTAGAGACCCCATCCGAAAGAATTACTTCGTGGCTGTTGCTCTCGACGAAATCAATTACTGCATGCGTTGTGGTCATGCCTTGGAACAGGCGCAACATTTTGGCCGCCTGCGCCCGTTTTGCCCGGCCTGTGGATGGATCTATTTTGCCGATCCCAAGGTGGCAGTGGCAGCCCTGATCGAGCAAGATGGCCTGGTATTACTGGTACGGCGGGCGAATGACCCTCAGCGCGGGCTGTGGACGCTGCCGGCTGGTTTTGTAGACGCGGGCGAGGATCCTGAGCAGGCGGTGGTGCGCGAGTGCCTGGAAGAAACGGGCTTACAGGTGCATGTATGCGGGCTGCTGGGCGTGCTGGCGGGGCAGGAACATGCCCGCGGGGCACACATCTTGATCGTCTACCAGGCTGAAGTCACCGGGGGAGACCTGCGCGCCGAGGACGATGTAGACCAGGCGGCGTTTTTCTCATCCCAGGCGTTGCCGCCCCTGGCGTTTGCTACCACGCAAAAGATCCTGGCGCTGCGCGATCAGCAGGGTTGATCGCGCTGGCTGATCTCTGTGCAATTGATGGGCAACCTGCGCGACAGTGCGGAACAGTCCAAATATGGTAAACTTACCCTGAGGGTTGTTTTTTTCCCTGTATCAGCTCACTAAAGAGGAGAATATGCGATGAGAGCAAAAACCTACATACCTTTTGCCTGGATGTTGGTATTGGTTCTGGTTGTCGGCCTGGCGTGCTCCTTGCCTGGGATGAGTTCCAAGGAGGCCACTCCGACAGCAGAGACGCCCACCGATACCCCGGCCGCCACTGCAACGACAGCCAACACCGGCGCAATTACCAACCTGGATGACCTGGAGAAAGCTGTGGTCAAGATCGAGGTTGAGGGGTCTTACCGCGATCCTTCGGAAGGCTGGAAGACCAATGTAGAAGGCGGCGGTACAGGCTTCATTATCGACCCGTCTGGGATCGCGGTGACGAACAATCACGTGGTGGCCGGCGCAGCCCGATTGAAGGTTTACATTGCCGGCGAAAGCGGGCCGCGCAGCGCCATCGTGCTGGGCGTGGCCGAATGTGAGGACCTGGCGGTGATCGATATCGATGGCGATGGTTTCCGCTACCTGGAATGGTTCTCTGGGGACATTAAGGCGGCCATGGATGTGTACACGGCTGGCTTCCCGATCAGCGGAGCGGGCATTGGATATACCCTGACCAAGGGCATCGTCTCGAAGCCACGCGGCAGCGTAGATTGGGCAGTGGCCTCGGTGAGCAATATCGTCGAGCACACGGCGCGCATCAACCCCGGCAATTCGGGTGGGCCGCTGGTGGACGGCGTTGCCAAAGTGGTGGGCGTCAACTTCGGTTTTAACTCTACCCTGGACCAGAATTACGCCGTGGCGCGCGACCTGGCAATCGATGTGATCGGCAGACTGCGCACCGGGCAGGATATCAGCTCGTTGGGCATCAACGGCGTGGGCGTGCAGGGCGAATTGCAGGGCAACCCGGTCACAGGTGTGTGGGTGCGCTCGGTCAAATCTGGCTCGCCGGCCGAGATGTCTGGCATCCAGCCGGGCGACATCATCACCGAGATGGAAGGCACCACTCTGAGCGATGGCACCCTGGGCGGCTACTGCTCGGTGGTGCGCTCGCACAGCCTGACGGATGCCATCAGCTTCACCGTGGTGCGCTCGGATACGCTGGAGATCATGAAGGGCCAGTTCAACGGGCAGCCTCTGGCGTTTTCTTCTATGTTGGCGGGCGGCACTACCACAACTACCACCGGCGCTCTGGGCAACCCCAACGCCACAGTCTCGGGCGAATATTTCTTCTCCACCGAGTTCGAAAATGTGGATAACTGGTATATCATCACCGTGCCGAAGTCGGACCGCTACCGGGCTTTTTCAGATAACGGGGTGATGTACATGGAGATCAGCCCGCCCAAGGTCACAGTGTACGCCTTGTATGACCTGGACCTGGTGCCTTCGGATGTGCGCATCGATACCGAGGCCCAGAAAGTCGCCGGGCCGAACACCAATAACATCAGTCTGGTGTGCCGGGCCAGCAATGACGGCTGGTACGAGTTTAGCATGACCAGCGGCGGCTACTGGTACATCTGGTTGTACCGCAATGGGGACTATGACCTGCTTTCCAAGGGGGCTACTACGGCCATCCGCATGAAAAACGCCGTCAACCAGTTAACGGCCACCTGCATCGGCAGCCAGTTAACTTTCTACATCAATGGCTATGAAGTCGGCTCTGCCACCGACCGCACCTTCATGGGCGGCGGGCAGGTGGGCGTTTCGATTTACTCGGAATATCCTGACCTGGGAGTGGAGTTCAACTGGTTCGCGGCGACGGTGCCGTAGACTCTACGCCGGATTCAAGATGAGGGCGCTGATTTTCGGATCGGCGCCCTTATTCGTTTACCGTGAAATCGATGGCGGCTTCCTGGGTATTGCCGGCCTGGTCGGTGGCTACGGCGCGCAGGTGGTGTTCGCCGGGCTGCAAACCCCAGGAGAGGGCGTAAGGCGGCTGGATGAAGGTAGTCAGCAGGGTATCGTCCAGGTAAAGCGTCACGCTTTGCAGCCCCAGGTCGTCGCTGGCTTCCACCTGCAAGATCAGGCGCGATTGGGCGGCGTCGAGTTGGGCGCCATTTAACGGATAGCTGATTTCCACTTCGGGCGGCTGGTTGTCCACACTGACCAACACGGTGGCGCGGTGCACGCTCTGGTCGCGCCGCACGACCAACAACTGGATGGCATACAGGCCGTTCATCTCGCTGGTGTCCCAGGTGCCGAGCAGGCCGTCCTTCACCGGGCGGGCCATGTCCTGCCCGATGAGCAGCCAGAATTGGGGGTTCAATCCCTGGCCGGCCTGCAAACGGTAGGATGAGAAGTCCTGGCCCCCGGCTGTGCCATAGATCGAAACCTGGCCGCGCACCACCGCGAACGGAGCGGGCTGGCGCATTGCGGCGTCCTCCCAACTGGGCAGTTCAGCCGGGATGACGTCATACGTGTCGGGCGGTACAGGCAGCCCGGCGCGGCGTGCCCAGATCTCCGCTTCGGGTGGGGCGATGAGATAGACGCGCCCATCGATCAGATCGGGCGGGGTGAAAATGGTCGCCAGGCGCCCGGTCTCGCGGTTGACCGGCAGCGAACGGTAGAGGTTATCGGTTTGCACCGGTTCGTTGCCCGCCAGGAACACCTCGGTGACGATATTGGGGCAGTCGGTGGTGGGCAGCAGACCGGATGGGTCGCACACTTCCAGGCTGCTGATGCCGGCCGGCACCTCCCAGGGCTGGTAAGCCAGGTCGCGGCTGGCATAGTTCATTACCGCGTGCCACAGGCCGGCGGCGGCGTTGGGCAGCGTGCGCCCGGCTTCCAGCGGCAGGCTGTCCTGTACCCCGGCCAGGTCCGCCTGCGCGCCGGACAGGCCGAGCCATACGCCCGTGACGCGCTCTGGAGTATAGCCGATAGTCCAGTTGCTCTCGCCGTCGGCCGTGGCGCCGATCTTGGCGGCGGCCGGGCGGCCGATTTCCAGCGGGTTGGGGTGCCCCAGGCTGGGCCAGCGGGCAGTCTCGTCGCTCAGCACGTGGGTGAGCAGGTAAGTCAACTGCGGCGTGAGGATGGGGCGCGTTTGCACGGAACTCCAATCCTGGCGCAGTTGCCCACCGGGAGACTCGATGCGCAAGACGAACAGCGGGTTGAGGGCTGGCAGGCGCTCCGCCGTTTGGGTCGGGTCGCCGGGCGTTTTAGGCTGCGCCCGCCCGACCAGCACGCCCTGGTTGGCCCAGATGCCGAAGGCCTGGCTGGCTTTGAGCAAGTTGAGCGGCGGGAAGGAGTCCAGCGAGGTTTCAGAGGGCTGGAAGGGGGCCTGAGTCGAGACCAGGCCCAACTGCTGGGCGGTGCGCCACACGTTGCGGGCGCCGATCTGAGTCATGACCGCCTGGGCGGGGGCCAGGTAATCGTTCGCCAGGGCCATGCGCAGGCGCAGCGGGCCGTGGAAATCGCCCTGCGGACTGCTATCCGCCAGGCTTGCGCCTCCACCGGGCAAATCCCATAGCAGTGAGGCCGGGCTCAGGCCGCGCGTGAAAGCGGTCAGGTAGATCACCGGCGTGATCAGGCTGCCGGGTGGGGCCTCGGGCAGGAAGAGCGCCTCCAGTCCGCTGGATGGGTCGCTGACCAGGGCCAACACCTGGCCGGTTTGCGGGTCGAGCACCACCAGGTTGGCTTTCAGGTCACCAGGGGGGAGTTCGGCCGGGGAGGCCAGGCTGGGTAGCAGGCGCGCCGCGGCGCAGTCGGTTGGCGTGGGCGCGGCAGACAGGCGCGCCAGTTGCACCTGCGCCGCGCAGGCTGACTGCGTTTGCAAGTTGTAATCGAGTGTGGTGATGATCTTGAGCCCTTGGCGCGCCAGGCGGCTGAGCGACTGGTAGCTTTCCAACTGCCGTAACGCCAGGCTGGTGAACGTAGGGGCCAGGTTGGGCTGCAGCTCGCCCAGGATGAAGCCAGGCGTGGCCTGGTCTGGTGGGCGCAGCGCCAGTTCCTGGCGAGCGGCTGCGATCCCGGCTTCTGGGGTGATCCAGCGCAGGCGCAGCATCTCTTGGATCAGGAGTTTCTGGCGTTCGAGGGCGGCCTGCGGGTTGTCCAGGGGATTCTGGTCGGGCGATTGGCCGGCGGCTGCCAGCAGGGCGGCTTCCGCTAGGCTGAGCTGCGCGGCAGGCTTGTCCAGGTACAGGCGCGCCGCCGCGTCTACGCCAAAGGCCAGGTGTCCGTAATCGGCGCTGTTCAGGTACCATTCGAGCACCTGCTGGCGCCCGAAACGGGCGGTCACCTGGGCTGCCAGCAGGCGCTCGCGCAGGCCGCGGCGCCAGGAGGGCGGCTCGTTTTCCAGTAGAAATTCTGCCGCCAAGCGCTGAGCCAGGGTGGGGTGTTCCGTTGGCTGTAAGCCGGGGATGGCAAAACCGGGGTGCTGCCAGAAGCCCGGATCGGCGGCGGCCAGGGTGGCGGTGATCAGACTGGTCGAAACGAGCGCATCGTCTGGAAGCGATGCGGCCGGGCCAGGTTGGGGGATGTGCAGGTACTGCCGGCCGGCGGTAGCGGGGTGTTCTAAGGTCAGCAGCAGGTGCTCTCCGCTGCGGTCGTACAAACGGGTGGGTTGCAACAGCGGGCTACCTGTCGGTTCGAGCAGGGCGGGTAGGCCCTCGATCGAGGGCAGGTCGCGCCCCAGGCTGGCATATCCCAGGGCCAGCAGGATGCCCCCGACAGCCAGCACCAGCCCAACCAGGCCGCTGCAGCCCAATCCCAGCCGGTAGGCCGGGCTCTCCCCGGCTCGGGCGCGGCGGCGCTGGCGCATGGCGATGATGCGGGTAAAGCTGGACATTGGGATATCAGGAACCGGCTGCCTGAGCGGTTTGCTGCTCCACAGTTTCGATCAGTTCACGCGCCGATTGCAACGTGCCCTCGCTGACGCCGCCCAACATCTGAGCCAGTTCGAGCAGGCGCTCTTCGCCAGCCAGGCTGCGCAACTGCGTGGTCGTGCGCCCGCTGTGCACAGACTTCTCCACGTGGAAGTGCTGCCCGCCGAAGGCGGCCAACTGCGGCAGGTGGGTGATGCACAGCACCTGGTGCTGGCGGCCAAGCTGCCACAACTTGTTGCCCACCACCGCGCCCACGCGCCCACCGATGCCCTGGTCGATCTCGTCGAAGATCAGGGTAGGTACGTGGTCGGCCTTGGCCAACACGTTCTTCAGGGCCAGCATCAGGCGCGAAGTTTCGCCGCCCGAGGCGATCTTGGCCAGGGGCTTGAAGCCCTCGCCGGGGTTGGGGGCGATCAGGAATTCGACCTGCTCCAGGCCGTGAGCGTTGAAAGCCAGGCGCTCTCCAGGGTGGGATTCTCCATCGCCGTTGACGGGCACGCCCTGGGGGTCGGCCTGTTGGCGGAAATCAACCTGGAAGCGCGCTCCCGACATGTGCAGGTCGTCCAACTCGCCCTCGATGGCGCTTTCCAGATGGCTGGCGGCTGCCCGGCGCTGCACGGAAAGCGCCAGGCCAGCTTTGCCCAGTTCCCCCAACAGGGTTTGCTGCTCAGCTTCCAGCTCCGCCAGGCGCTCCTCGGCGTGGGTGATCTCATCCAACTGGCGCTGGGCGTTGGCGGCGAAATCCAGCACTGCCTGGATGGAATCGCCGTATTTGCGCTTCAATATTTGGATTACCCCCAGGCGTTCTTCCACCTGGTCCAGGCGCTTGGGGTTGAATTCGATGTTCTCCAGGTAAGTGCGCAGGTTGGAAGCCAGTTCGCTGAGGCCCTCGAACAGGCCCTGGGCCTGCTCTTGCAGGGTGGATTGGGAGGCATCCAGGCGCACCAGCCCGTCCAGGGCATCGGTGACCTGGCCGACCAGGTCGGTGGCGGCGGGGGATTCGGGGCTGCCCTCGTCCAGGCGCACCAGGGCCTCCTGAGCCAGGGAGGCCAGGCCCTCGGCGTTGGCCAGGCGGTTGCGCTCTTTGCGCAGTTCTTCCTCCTCGCCGGGGCGCAGGCGGGCGGTCTCGATTTCTTTGATCTGGTAAGACAGCACATCGGCGCGGCGGGCGGCGTCGCGCTCGCTCTGGCGGATTTTCTCCAGTTCGCGCTGCACGGCTTGCAGGCGCTGGTAGGTCTGCTGGTAAGCGTGCAGCAGCGTTTCCAGAGGGCTGTCCGGCTGGGTGGCGGCGTAGCGGTCGAGCAGGCCGATGTGCTGGTTGACGCGCAGCAGCGACAGGTGCTCGGATTGGCCGTGGACGTCGATCAGGTATTCGCCCAGCTCGCGCAGCAGGGAGGCGCTGACGCTGCGCCCGTTGACGCGCGCCACGTTGCGCCCCACCAGGCGGATCTCGCGCCCCAGGCTGAGGTAGTTGGGGTCTTCGAGCAGATCTTCGCGCTGCAAGATGGCATGCACGGGCGTGCGCACCATCTCGGGGATGCGGAAGACGGCCTCCACGCTGGCGCGTTCGGCGCTGGTGCGCACCTGCACCGCCTCGGCTCGCCCGCCGAGCAGCGTTTCCATGGCGTCGATGATGATCGACTTGCCCGCGCCGGTCTCACCGGTGAAGGTGATCAGGCCCGGCTCCAGGTACAGGTCGAGCTTTTCGATAATCGCAAAATTCTCGATGTGTAGCTCTGTCAGCATTACTGGATGCGAATGCCTCCCAGGCGATAGTAAATGGTTGGTGCGATGGTAGCCACGTAGACCACCTGCCAGATCATCGGCCACAACGAGTTGAACAGGCCGCCCAACAACAAGGCTGCGCCCAGGCTGAAGAGCAGGGGCATCACGCCTCCGGCGATGGCGCCGATGGTGGCCATCAGGGTCAGCCGCCGGGCGCGCCGCCGACGGGTGAGGAAGCGCACCACCTCGGCGATGATCACGCCGGCGATGGGGGCGATGAACAGGGTCAGGAAGCCGATCTGGGCGCTGATCAGGTTGCCCAGCAAACCCAGGATGAAGGCCGGGGCGATCGCCAGCGGGTAGTCGAACCACTGGGCGGTCTCGAAGACTTTCTGGTGGCCGCGCACGCATTCCTTGCAGCGGTAGCCGGTAGGGGTGAGCACGGCGCACTTGGGGCAGATGGGTTTCTCGCAGCTTATACAACGCAGGCCGGTGGGCACTTTGGGGTGGTTGGCACAGTAAAGGGTTGCGATCTCGTCGCTCATCGTTGTTCGGACAGTTTCTGTCCACCTCCTGTGGATGGGTTCTGGCTCATGTGGGGAGTCAGGTTGCGGTAGAAATACCCCGGGTCCTGGAAACGCAAGAAACTGGCGGTGTGCTCGCTGGCGAAGACGTCCACCCGGTCGCCGTCCGCCAGGCCGATGGGCACCTGGCCGTCCGGAGAGAGCACGGCCTGGTGATCGGTGTTGACGGTGATGCTGACGGATGAGCCTTCAGCCAGGACGATGGCGCGGTCCAGCGAAAGGTGCGGGGCGACGGCCACCAGCAGGATGTTGCGCAGTTCGGGGGGAAGGATCGGCCCGCCGGCGGCCAGGGCGTAGGCGGTCGAGCCGGTGGCCGTGGCGGCGATCAGGCCGTCGGCCACGTAAGTGGTCAGGAAGCGCCCGTCTACGCTGGCGACCAGGTGCACCGGGCGGACGATGTGGCCGCGGCTGACCACGATCTCGTTCAATACTTCCCAGGTTCCCAGGTGTTCCCCGGCGCGCCACTGCTCGGCGCGCAGCATCATGCGTTTTTCCAGCCAGTACTCGCCTTCGAACAACTGCGGCAGGGCCTGCGCCCATTGCTCCTGGCGGATTTCGGTCAGGAAGCCGAAGCGGCCCATGTTGATGCCCAGGATGGGCGTGCCGTTGGGCCCGCACAGGTGTCCGGCGCGCAGCAGGGTGCCGTCGCCGCCCAGGGTAATCAGCAGGTCGAACTCGCCAGCTTTGACCCGGCGGCGCAGGTTTTCATCGTGAAGCAGCCCGTGAGCGGTACAGGCCCCGTGCTGCTCCAGGAAAGCGGCCACGCGCGCCATCTCTCCCAGGGCGTCGGGCACCTGCGGGTGGGCGACTACGGCGATGCAGCGGAACTCGGTCTTGGGCTCGGGCATAGCGTTGGGGCCAATTATAAACCAGACGGGTGGTTTGTGGATGCAGCCGGGCTGGTCTTCACAAACTCTGGTCGCAAACCGATCGAAACCCACACGCCCGGCAGCGGGCGGCGGAATCGTGGGAGCGCGCCACTTCTTTACGCCGTTCCCGGGCGCGCATTTCATCCAGCAGGTCGAGCAAGGCGCTTTCCAACTGCGGCGTGTAGTCGATGGCGTAGGTGCGGTTGGGATAGTGCAAAATGCCGTAAGGCGGGCGCTTGCCGTAGGCGCGTTGGACCAACAGGCAGTAAACCGCCAGTTGGTAGATGTGCGCATCGTAAGGCGCGGCGTCGACCTGGCTGGACTTGACCTCTACCGGGATCACCTGCCCGCCTTGCTCCACCAGGTAATCCGGGCGGCCGGTCAGGCCCAGTTCGGGGTCGTACAGGGCCTGCTCTACCGGTCCCCAGGCGCGCGTGTCACTGTAGATTACCCGCCCGGCGGGCAGGCCGGCGGCCTTCTGCTGGCGACCCGATCGCCAGAACAGCAGCAGGGCAACCACGAAAAGCAGCGCAGCGAGTGCGAGCATGTTTACAGCCAGCCGTTCAACACATAAATGGTGACCAATACCAGCGCCAGAAGCAGCAGTCCGTAAGCCAGGCTGCGCAGGCAGCCAGCCGCCACGACAGCCCGCCCGTGCTGGTAATGCAGCTCACTGCCAGCCGCCATCTCGGCCAGGTTTTGCGAGGTCTCGCCGCGGCGCTGGTACCACCAGGCGCGCTGGCAGTACAGGTAGGTGCCAATCTCGGAAGCGCGCAGGGTTCGCATGGCGCGGGAGATGGGAAAGCGCTTAGATGCGCTCCTCCACGCGGCGCAGGCTGCGCTCCAACTGCTCCTGGCGCAGGCTGATGGTCAGGTCACCGCGCGTGCGCTCGATGATGCTGCGGGCGATATCGGTCAGGCGGCGCAGGCCGCCGGTAATGGCGTCGGGATAATCCATGCTGGTCAGCACGGCGAAGATATCATCCATATAGCCCAACAACACCTCGGCATGTTGGGCATTGTCCAGGCGCAGCAGGTCCAGGCAGCGGCGGCGCAGCTCGCCCACCGCTTCGGCCAGGCCTTGCAGGTAAGTGGATGGCTGCAAGCCCAGGTCTTCTGGGGTGGGCAGCGTGCCGTCCCGGGCGATCAGACCGTAGACGATGTTGGCCTCGGCGTATTCCTTGAGAGCATCTTGCGTGTAGCCTGCGAAGTACAGGTCAGGATACTCGGCCAGTTCGGTTTGCAGGGCCTGCACCAGGTCGTGGGCGGCGGCCAGGTTTTCCTGGGCCAGTTCGTCCTCGTCGCGGTGGATGGCGCGGATGGCGTTGGCGCAGTGGCGTATGAGTGTACGGGTTTGCGCCAACGCCCTGTCGCGCGCGACAGTGCGTACATCGAAGGACAGGCGAATGCGCTCGGCGATTCGATCGATATGCTGCATGGTGCTCATTTCTCCGGCGGCTTGTCCGGCGCGGAAAAGGGCCGGAACAGGTGGTCTGCCAGGGTGTTATCTCCGGGAGTGTTGATCTGGCCGAAGGCGGCCTCGTACTTGGCCAGGTTCTCGGTCAGGGCGCGATGGAAGAGCTTGGCGCCCAGGGGCGACATGACGATGCGCGAGCTGATGCGCGCCGAGCCGCTGCCCGGCAGCAGGTGGGCGAAATCGAAAACCAGCTCGGCAGGCGAATGGGCGATGCGCACCAGGTTGACGTATTCGATCGCCAGGTCTGGCGGCAGCTCCAGCGGCGGGAATGTGGGGCCCTGCGGGCGAGGCGGCTGGTTGGACATGGGTTTAGAAGGGGATATCGTCGGAATCGGCGCCCTGCGGGGCGGATCCGAGGTCATCACCCTGATAGCCGCTCAGGTCTTCGCCGCGGCTGGAGAGGAAGCGCACCGTGGCGGCGCTGACCTCGTAGGAAGCGCCGACCGTGCCATCCTGGCGTGACCAGGTGCGCGGCCCTCCGGTGGCGGCGTCGGGGGTCAGGCGGCCTTCGACCAGCACTTTGCTGCCGCGCCGCAGGTATTGGCTGCAAGTTTCGCCCAGCTTGCCCCAGGCGGCGACGCGGAACCAGATCGTCTCTTTGACCTGCTCGCCGTTCGAGCCGGTGTACTGGCGGTTGGTGGCAACGCTGAAATTGCACACGCCCTGCCCGCTGGGCAGGTAGCGGAACTCAGGGTCGCGGCCCAGGTTGCCCGCGATGATAATGGTGTGATACATGGGGGGTCTCCTTTCGTACGGTGAGCTGCCTGTCTTAGTTTCCGGACGCACGCCGCCCGGGGCAGAGCGCGAGAGAACTCACCGGCTTATCAGAACAATTGTACACGGAATCGGGCCAGGTGATAAGGGAATTGCTGGTCTTGAGAACCTTTTTGGTACACGGATTTCAAGGATTCGCACGGATTTTTTGTTGTAGGGGCGGGTCTGCCCCGTCTGGCCGGGCCCTGTTTCTATCGGAACCATGCCCTCCCCATACGGATGGTTGAACAGACAGACCCGCCCCTGCGGTTACTACGTTTATGGTTACGGTTCGTTGCGGAATTGTAAACAATAATGGTGGAAAGTGTTGCTCACCCAGGCATTGCCCAGGCCGTAGGGGGCCAGGCGGATGTCATCCTGGCACCAGATGCGCTCGTCTTTGAGGGTGTACACCTGGCCGAGCTGTTTGCCCAGGTCCCAGGCCAGGGGGTAGATCACGCCGCCCTTCTTGACGTTCTTGACGATGATGGTCAGGTAAGCGCGCCGGCGCAGGTGAGGCTTGAGGGCGATGTAGATCGACGCCAGGCGCGCCAGGAACTCTTCGTAATCGCCGATGTTGCCCAGGTCGGCGGGGTCGTCGGAGTAGAACACGTCCAGTTCGGGGGCGGCGCGGCGCTGGCGCTGGGTTTGAGCGCCGTGCGCCCGCAGCATGTCCCAGTAGGGCGGGGAGGTGATCACGTAATCGACCGGCGGGAGGGCGTGGGCGGCGGCGTGCGCGTGGATGCGCCCGGCATCGCCGGTGATCACTACTGCCTCCAGGCCCTCGGCAGCGGCTCCCAGGCTGAGGCGCTCTTCATCCACAACCTGTCGGGCGATGTCGGCGTAGGCCGGGTTGAGCTCGATGCCGTAGCTGTGCCGCCCGGCGCGCAGCGCTGCCACCAGGCTGCTGCCGGTGCCGGCCATCGGGTCGAGCACCACCTGGCCGCGCTGGGTGAAGAATTCGATGAACTCCTGCGCCAGGGTCTCGGGGAACTTGGCCGGGTGGCGCAGCACATCTTTGCGGCGCGGCGGCGGGTCGTGGACGAACCAGGATTTCTGGAACTTGAGCCAGGTCTTGGGATCGAGATCGTTGAGGCGGTTTTTGAAGGTGCGTTTGGACATAAGCTTGTGATGAGGGCTATGGGGCGATCTGGTAGACCGCCAGGTCGGAGAAATTAATCGTCACGGCGCCATCCCCGGCAGCGCGGGCGAAGACGCCCAGCCCGCCGCTCAGCAACGTGCCGTCGCGCACGCTGAACAGGTACTGGCCGTTGGCGTAGAAGCGCATCTCCTTGCCCGAGGCCCACACTGCCAGGCGCGAGGTGCTGGGCGCGCCGGGCGGCACGGCCGCGTTGGGCTTGGGCGGCACGGGCGAGGAGGCCTGCCCGCCCAGGATGCGGTCCAGGCGCGCCTGCCCGTTGCACAGCAAGGCGAAGCGGAAGAAATCCTGCACCGAGGCCACGCGCAGCAGCAGTCCATATTCGTCGGCGGCGCGGCAGATGCCGGGGCTGGCGTTGATCTCCAGATAGAAGTCGCCCAGGCTGGTTCCGTGGCGCAGGCTGGACAGGTAGCCGCGCCCCTGCGAGACTGCCAGGGTCAGCTCGCCCTGGCCGAAGGTCATGCTGCCGGCCGGCGAGCGCCCGGCGCTCCACTCGGAGGTCTCGCCGAAATCGTCCGCCAGCAGCAGCGCGCCGTAGCGCGGGCTGAGGTCGAGGGTCGGGGTGATGCTTAGAGTGACGCTGGGCAGCGGGGTGGGCGTGGCGGTGGGCGGGAACCATACGATGGTGGCGGTGGCGCTGGCAGTGGGCGCGGGCGGCGTGGCAGTCGGCAGCGGCGGCAGGGGCGTTGCCAGGGGCAGGCAGGCCGCCAGGCCGAGCGCCAGGAATGCCAGCAGCAGGATCGTCTGTTTCATGGGGCAAGTTTACTATGAAAAAGCCGGGTGTGAAGTAAAATATGGAGGCAAGGCCGGGGCGACCACAACGCCCTGGCGTGGCGAAAAACCATACATCTCAGAGAAGGAGCAACTATGCGCAAAAAAGGTATCCTGATCACGGGTGCGGCCGGCGAAATCGGCGACTCCCTGGTGCGTTCTCTGTCCGAGCAGGGGGAGGCGCAGATCGTCACCCTGGACCTCAAGCCGCTGCCGCCGGAGAACGCCCAACTGGTGACACACGTGCAAGGCGATTTGATGGACCAGGCCTTGCTGGCGCGCCTGGTCAGCGAGTACGAGATCGGCACGATCTACCATTTGGCGGCCCTGCTTTCCACGCGGGCCGAGTTCTCCCCGGACATGGCCCACCAGGTGAACGTGGAGGGCACGCTCAACCTGCTCAAGCTGGCTGCCGAGCAGTCCGAGTGGCGCGGTGAGCCGGTGCTGTTCATTTTCCCCAGCTCGATTGCTGCCTACGGCATGCCCAGCCTGGAGATCAAGGCGCAGTTCCCGCGCGTGCGCGAATGGGAATGGAACTACCCCACCACGATGTACGGGTGCAACAAGCTGTACTGCGAGATGCTGGGGGTGTATTTCAGCGAGCGCTTCCACCAACTGGCGGTCGAGCGCCCGGTGATGCTGGATTTCCGCGGGCTGCGCTTCCCCGGCCTGATCAGCGCCTTCACCGTGCCCAGCGGCGGCACCAGCGATTACGGTCCCGAGATGCTGCACGCGGCGGCCAAGGACGAGCCGTACGCCTGCTTCGTGCGCCCGGATACCTGCATCCCCTTCATGGCCATGCCCGACGCCGTCACGGCCTTGCTCAGGCTGGCCAGGGCCCCGGCCAGGTCCCTCAGCCGGCGGGTGTACAACGTCACCAGCTTCAGCCTGTCGGCGGAGGAGTTCCGCCAGCAGGTTTTGCAATACTTCCCTGATGCGCAGGTGACCTATAAGCCCGACCTCAAGCGCCAGGGCATCGTCGACTCCTGGCCGGCCGGGCTGAACGACAACGACGCCCGCCGCGATTGGGGCTGGCAGCCGGAGTACGACCTGGAGCGCTCGTTCAGCGAATACCTGGTGCCGAACATCCGGAAGCGCTACCTGTGAACCCGGGGCTGGTGGTGTTGTTCGGCTCCGGCGAGACCTCGCCCAGCGGGCGCAAGGTCTACGACCAGGTGCTGGGGCGCATGCCGCCCCGGCCGCGCCTGGCGCTGCTCGAGACGCCGGCCGGCTTCGAGCCGAATTCGGAACAGGTGATCGGGCGGGTGGCGGAGTTCATCCGCCACCGCCTGCAGAACTACGACCCGCAGGTGACCACAGTGCCGGCGCGCCAGCGCGGCACGCCCTTCAGCCCGGACGACCCGCAGATCGTGGCGCCGCTGCTGGAGGCCGGCCTGGTCTTCATGGGGCCGGGCAGCCCGACTTACGCCGTGCGCCAACTGCGCGACAGCCTGGCCTGGCAGTACCTGCTGGCGCGCCACCGCCTGGGGGCGCACCTGGTGCTGGCCAGCGCCGCCACCATCGCCGTCAGCGCCCACGCCCTGCCGGTCTACGAGATCTACAAAGTGGGCGAAGACCTGCACTGGAAGGATGGCCTGGACCTGTTCGGGCTGTACGGCCTGCCGCTGGTGTTCATCCCGCATTGGAACAACGCCGAGGGCGGCGAGGAGCTGGACACCAGCCGCTGTTTCATGGGCCAGGCGCGCTTCGCCGAGTTAATGGAACTGCTGCCCCCCGACCTGACGGTGATCGGCATCGACGAGCACTCCGCCCTGATCATGGATGTGCAAACCGGCGTGGGCCAGGTGCTGGGCCGCGGCGGGGTGACCCTGATCCACACCGGGCATCGCCACGACGAGGGTGGGCCCGACCTGCGCGGCAGCGGCCTGGCGCAGGTAGCGCGCACGCGGCGCGGGCACGTGCACCAGTACCCCAGCGGGGAGAGC
Source organism: Chloroflexota bacterium (assembly GCA_040752025.1). GTDB lineage: Bacteria > Chloroflexota > Anaerolineae > Anaerolineales > UBA4823 > JBFMFR01. Next base: position 142,506 of record JBFMFR010000008.1, read on the forward strand.
TTCCCGCTGGCCGAGTGCTGCCCGTTCGAGGTGCCCGCCAGCGGGGCGGGCCTGCCGCAGGAGGTCTGGCAGCAGGCGCTGCAAGCCCAGGCGGCCCTGGAAGCGCAGAGCGAGATGCAACCCGAGGCGCAGACTGCACCGGCCGAGGTGCTGGCGCTGGCGGAAGCGCGCCAGGCGGCGCGGGCGCGCAAGGATTGGGCTGAGGCCGACGCCCTGCGGGCCCAGATCGCTGCCCTGGGGTGGAAGGTGGAGGATACGGCCGAGGGACCGAGGCTGACGGAGGGATAGCTTACAGGTGGTGTATGCCATCCACGAATGGCTGCGCCGCCACGAATAAACGGATGGAGAGGCAAGCAGGCGCGGGAAGGTATTTGAGAGCTTTGCAATGAGCGAACTGGGAGGCAAGCGATGGATGCGTTGACGGTTGCGATTGCGGTAGCCCTGGCGGAAGGGCTGGTGCAGGTGGGCGGCAAACTGGCCGCCGCCACGGTGGATGCCGCCTTGAAACCTGCCAAAGAGATGCTGGAAGCGCGCCTGCTGGGCGGCTTCCGCCAGGCGGAGAAGGACCACAAGCTCTTGAAGGTGGTGCAGGGGGCGCTGCAAGACGCCGGCGCGCCAGTGGATGATTCCGACAAGCTCAAGCTTCACTTGAAGCGCACCGGCCTGGCCCGCCTGAGCGCCGAGGGCAACCACGCCCTGCGGCGGCAGGCGGCCCGGGCGGTGCTGGCTTTCACCGACCCGCAGGCCGGGCCGCCGGAGGAGCTGGTGGTGGCCCTGGGCTGGCCGCGCAGCCAAAAGGAGGAACTGGCGCGCCTGCTGGCGGCCTTGCGAGCCGGGTTGGCCGGGCTGCAGGGCTGGGGCGACCTGGTGCGCTACGCCGACGCGGCGGCGGAACGCAGCTTGCTCAGTGATATGCTGGCGGCTTTGCAGAAGTTGGACAGCCTGTACGTGCAAAGCGAGGCGGGGCAGGCGCTGCGCGTGGTGATCGAGCAGCACGCTATCAGCACGGAGGAAGCGGCGCGCATCGAAGAGAAATACCGCGCCGACCTGATCTGCGATTATTACTGGCACGACTTCCGCGGCATCGTGCAGATGAAGCGGGATATCCGCCTGCCTTTGGTCGAAATCTACATGGAGCTGGGGCTGCTGGGTATGGGCGATGAAGCGCAGCGCCAGAAAGCCCAGGAGCGCCTGCTGGCGCTGCGGGACGAGGAGCGCCTGGAAGAAGAAGAACGCCGCCTGGAGCAGCAGCGCGTCAGCGACGCTTTGCGCTCGGCGCAGCGCCTGGTGATCCTGGGCGAGCCGGGGGCCGGTAAGACCATCTCTCTGCGCTTCATCGCCCTGCTGCTGGCCTACGGTTACGGCGCGGCGCGCCTGGGGCTGGATCAGCCTTATATCCCGCTGGTGATCCGCCTGGCGGATTTCGCCCGCGCTTTGGAATCCAACCCGGCCCTGCCGCTGGATGCGTATTTACTGGAGCACGTGCGCCAGGCTTATGTGGATGCGCCAAACATCGAGCGACTCTTTTTGCACCACGCCCTGGAGCAGGGGGCCTGCATGGTGCTGTTGGACGGGCTGGATGAGGTCGGCGGCGACCCGCTCAACGGCCGCCCGCTGCGGGTGCGAGTGGTGCAGCGCGTGCAGCAGCTCGCTGATCGCTGGTGTAACCGCCAGCGCGGCAACCGTCTGGTGGTGACCAGCCGCATCGAGGGTTATTGGGACGAGGCGCTGCGCGGCTTCGAGCACACCCAGCTCAGCCCGCTGCGCCCCCCGGACGAAGTGGAGGAATTCTTGCTGCGCTGGTATACGGCCCACGAGCGTTCCCACCAACCCGACCTGCCGCTGGAGCAGGCCGAAAAGCGCGCCGCCGGGCGCGTGGCGGAGCTGCTGCCGAGCATTATGAACTGGCCCAGCGTGCGCCGCCTGGCGACCAACCCGCTGCTGTTGACCATCCTGGCCCTGATCCACGAGAACGTCGGGCGTTTGCCCAACCGGCGCATCAAGCTCTACGAAATCGCCGCCCAGACTTTGATCGAGTCCTGGCGGCGGGCGCAGACCGGCATGCCGAACGAACTGCTGGCAGAGTTCGGCGAAGAGACGGTGATGCGCGTCATGGCCCCGCTGGCCTACTGGCTGCACGAGGAGCGCCCGGGCGGCACGGCGCAGGTCGAAGAATGGCAGGCGCGCCTGACCGAGATCCTGTCGCGGGAAGGCTACGAGCAGGAAGCGCGCCTGCTCACCGAGCGCTTCCTGCACCACGCCCGCCACGAGGCCGGGCTGCTGGCGGAGCGCGGCCTGGGGCAGTACGGCTTCTTCCACCTGACCTTCGAGGAATACCTGGCGGCGCGGCAGATCGCCCGCCAGCGCGCCGAGGAGCGCTGCAAAATGCTGCAAGCGCACTGGGCCGACCCGCGCTGGCAGGAGGTGATCCTGCTGGCCGCCGGGCAGATCGGCATCGTCGAGAGCCGTACGGACGACGCCAGCGATTACATCGAGGATTTGCTAAAAATGGAAACCGCCGATCGGGAGCTTGCCGGGCGCCCGGCGCTGCTGGCCGGGCGGGCGCTGGCTGATATCGGCCTGCGCAGCGTCAAGAACGCCACCCGGCGCTGGACGCTGCAGGCGCTGCACGAGGCCATGCAGGACCTCGACCCAGATACCGGGAAGCCGAACGAGACAGACTTCGTGCCGCTGCGCACCAGGGCGGCGGCCGGCGACGTGCTGGACGAGCTGGGCTGGCTGCCCCCGGACCTGTATGAATTTGTGCGCATCGACCCGGCCGGGCTGGCGCAGCACGGCCTGCGCGCCGAAGGCGTGGAGCTGCCTTTCTACCTGGGAAAATACCCGGTGACCAACGCTCAGTACGCCCGCTTCGTGCAGGCGGAGGACTTCGCTGACCCACTGTTGTGGCGCGGTTTCCCGAAGTTCGACGAGCGCAGCCGCCTGATGCAAGGGGATTGGGGCGAAGCGGGCTGGGAGTGGCTGCAATCGGCTTTGCAGCGTGAGGCTGCGGTGGATGGGCGGATTTACCCGCGCTATTGGAACGACCCGCGCTTCGGCGTCGCCCGCCGCGGCGTCCCGGTGGTGGGCGTTACCTGGTACGAGGCCAGCGCTTACTGCCGCTGGCTGGCGCGCCATTGGGGCGAGCTGGAGGAAGGCCCGGCCAACCCAGGGCTGCGCCCGGCGCAGGCGCGCCTGCCACGCGAGGCGGAGTGGGCCCTGGCGGCCGGCGGGGAGATGCCGCGCGAGCGCTTCCCCTGGGACGCGCCGGGGGCGGTTACGCAGGAAAAGGAACTGGAAGAAATCCTGCGTCGGGCGAACGTAGAAGGCAAGATTGGGCGCACTACGCCGGTGGGCATGTACCCGCTGGGGGCCAGTTGGCCCTTCGGGCTGCGCGACCTGGCGGGCAATGCCTGGGAGTGGCAGGCGAATTTCGTGGATAAGGATCACGATTACCCGGCGCTGCGGGGCGGGGCGTGGAGCCGTCAATTGGTACGACGCCCGTTCGTCCGCCCGCCTCGTCGGTCCTCCGGACTCTCAATGGTACAACTTCGGTTTCCGGGTGTTGGCCCGCCCTAGCGACGTTCTTGTGCCCTGAGGCTCTGCTTCCTGCGTTCTGTTCCCCCCTCCCCCCGCAGGGGGGCCGCGCAGGGTGAAATTTGGGCTTTTTGCCACTTGAGGGCGCCCTGGCACGCCTCTTGCACGGATGCGGGTATGAAAACCTACCGGAATCTCTACCCGCAGGTGTGCACCTTCGAGAACCTCTTCGAAGCCTACCGGGCGGCGCGGCGCGGCAAGCGCGGCAAAGCGCCGGCGGCAGATTTCATCCGCGCCCAGGAGCAGGAGCTGCTGGCGCTTCAGGATGAGCTCTGCCAACAGACCTACCGGCCCGGGCCATACCACAGCTTCTACATCCACGAGCCCAAGCGCCGCCTGATCTCGGCCGCCCCGTTCCGCGACCGGGTGGTGCACCATGCCCTGTGCCAGGTGATCGAGCCGCTCTGGGAGCAGCGCTTCATCCATGACTCGTACGCCAACCGGGCGGGCAAGGGCGCCCACCGCGCCCTGGATCGCTGCCAGCAGTTCGCCCGGCACTATGCTTACGTGCTGCAATGCGACATCCGCCAGTTCTTCCCCTCCATCGACCACGCCATCTTGCGCGACCAACTGGCGGGTGTGATCGCCGAAGAACGCACGCTGTGGCTGTGCGACGCCATCCTGGCCTCGGGGGTGGGCGTGCTTTCCGAAGAATATCACATGGCCTGGTTTCCAGGCGACGACCTGCTGGCGGCTTTGCGCTGCCGCGGCCTGCCGATTGGCAACCTGACCAGCCAGTTCTGGGCTAACGTGTATCTCAACGCCTTCGATCATTTCGTCAAGCGCCAGTTGAAGTGCCCGGCCTACCAGCGTTACGTGGATGATTTTCTGCTGTTCGGCGAATGCAAGCAGGAACTGCACACCTGGCGGGATGCGCTGATCCAGCAACTGGCCGGGCTGCGCCTGACGATCCACGAAAACCAGGCGCAGGTCTTCCCAACGTACACGGGCATCCCTTACCTGGGTTTCCGCGTCTATCCCTCGCACCGCCTGCTCAAGCGCCGCAAGCTGGTCAACTACCGGCGGCGTCTGCGTGGCATGCTGCGGGATTACGATGGCAGCCCGGCGGCGCGGGCGAGCCTGTTAGCCAGCCTGAATGGCTGGCACAACCACGTGCGCTACGGGAACACCTGGGGGCTGCGCAAGGCGATGTTTGGCGAGGTGCGCCTGTGAACGAGTCGCCGCTGTACGTGCGCACCTATGATTTACTGCTCTGGCTGATCCCGCAGGTGCAGAAGTTCCCGCGCATCCACCGCTTCGGCCTGGCGGAGCGCATCCAGCGCCTGGGGCTGGATTTCCAGGATTCGCTGACGGCGGCGGGCAAGAGCCGCGGCCAGGAGCGGCGGGCGCTGCTGCGCCGCGCCGACGTTCAACTCGAACAGATGCGCACCTGGCTGCGCATGGCGCAGGAATTGCAATTGTTATCTTTACGCCAATATGAACACGCAGCCCGGCTGACCAACGAAGTCGGGCGTTTGCTGGGAGCGTGGATCAAGCAGTTGGATCAGGGTACAGGCTGAAGGGCCCGGCGCTGCGGGGCGGGGCGTGGAACAACAATTGGAACAACGCCCGTTCGTCCGCCCGCAACGACGATCATCCGGACAATCAATGGAACAACAACGGTTTCCGGGTGTTGGCCCGCCATGGTTCCTCCTCCAGCCAGCAGTGTGCGCCGGCCAGGGCCGGCGGCCGAGGCGAAACTAGCTGGCCTGCGACCCGTCCGCCAGGGGTAACCTGATGGGCAAATAGAGAGAGCCTCTGCCCGTTCCAGTAGCCGCACGGTGACCGTCCGGGCGGAGGCGCGTACCTGGGGCCAGGAATGAATTCCAAGCCTGGTACGCTACCTGGCGACTGAAGTCACCGCAACGAAAAGCACGAAGCCCCTCTTCAGGGGCTTGGGAGGAAAGAGGGAGTGCGCTTCGAGCGCACTTGAGGTATCAGGCTGGGATTTTGAATCCCAGCATTGGGGTAACAGGCCGAGATTCCGAATCTCCATCGATTCCATTTTATAATACACCCCATCCAATCCATATTCTCAAGGAGTATTCCTATGCCAGACAAACCAACCATAGGCTACATCGGCCTGGGGCTGATGGGCAAATCGATGGCGCGCAATATCCTCAAAGCCGGCTTCCCGCTGGTGGTGCACAACCGCAGCCGGGCGGCGGTGGAGGAGCTGGCGGCCGAGGGGGCCAAAGCGGCCTTCTCGCCCGCCGAGGTGGCCGGGCAGGTAGATGTGGTCTTCACCAACTTGCCCGATTCGCCGGACGTGGAGCTGGTGGCGCTGGGGCCGGCGGGCGTGATCGAGGCCGCCCGCCCGGGGCTGGTGTTCGTTGACAATTCGACGGTCAAGCCCGCCACCGCCCGATATATTGCCGAGGTGCTGGGCGAGAAGGGCGTGCAGTGTTTGGACGCGCCGGTCAGCGGCGGTGACATCGGGGCGCGCCAGGGCACGCTGACCATCATGGTGGGCGGTCCGGCGGCGGCGCTGGAAGTGGCCCGCCCGGCCCTGGAGGCGATGGGCAAGAGCATCACCCACGTGGGCGAGAGCGGCGCCGGGCAGATCGCCAAGGCTGCCAACCAGATCATGGTGGCGGCGCAGATGGTGGCTATGGGCGAGCTGTTGATCTTCGCCCGTAAGGCGGGGGCCGACCCACAGAAGGTGGTCGAGGCCATCCGCGGCGGCGCTGCGCAGTGCTGGACGCTGGACGTCAAACCGCCGCGCCTGTTCGCTGGCAACCGCGCCCCGGGTTTCAAGGCTTACATGCAGGCCAAGGATTTGGGCATCGTGCAGGACACCGCCCGCCAGTACGGCATCCCGCTGCCCTCGGCCGGGCTGCACGCCCAGTTATTCAACGCCATGCTGGAGATGGGCATGCGCGAGCTGGACAACTCGGCGGTGATCGGCGTGCTGGAAGCCCTGGCTAACACCCGCTTGCTGGATGAGTAAAGCGGGCGCTGAACTTTCGCCGCGGGCGAAGCGTAGGATTTAAGTATGATGAAAGCAGTGCGTTTTTCCTGGATCGAGGTGCGTGATTACGGGCTGATCGCCGCCGGCTCGCTTTTGCAGGCCCTGTCGATCCGCCTGTTCCTGGTGCCGGCCAACCTGGTGGGCGGCGGGGTGAGCGGCCTGTCGCAGTTGATCAACCATTACACCGGCTGGCCGATCGGCCTGATGATCTTGCTGGGCAATCTGCCGCTGTTCGCCCTGGGCTGGCGCTACCTGGGCGGGCGGCGCTTCGCTTTGCGCACGGCCTTCGCCGTAGTGACCGTCTCGCTGTTCACTGACCTGTCAGCGCCCTACCTGCCGGCCCAGGGCCTGACCCACGACCTGGTGTTGAACACTCTGTACGGCGGCCTGACCAGCGGGGTGGGCTTCGGGCTGGTGTACCGCGGGCGCGGCACCAGCGGCGGCAGCGATATCCTGGCGCGCCTGCTCAACCACTGGCGCGGCATTTCCATCTCGCAGAGCTACCTGATGACCGACGCCCTGGTCATGTTCATCGCCGGGCTGACCTTCAGTTGGGAGAACGCCCTGTACGCCCTGGTGATGCTGTACGTCAGCGGCATCGCCGCCGAGGCCACCACCGAAGGCTCGAACGTGGTGCGCACGGCCCTGATTGTGACTGCTGACCCGCAGCCGGTGATGGCGCGCATCCTGGGCGACATGGAGCGCGGCGTGACCGTGCTGGAGGGCCAGGGCGGCTACACCGGGGCGGGGCGCACGGTGCTGTACTGCGTGGTCAGCCGCTCGGAGGTGGCGCAGCTCAAGTCGCTGGTGCGCGAGACCGATCCGCGCGCTTTCATGGTCATCGGGCAGGCGCACGAGGCGTTGGGTGAGGGCTTCCGCGCCCTGGACGGAGTATAATTAGCGCGGCGCCCGCTCTCGGGCGCTGGTTCTTGTGATTTCAAAAGATTGGAGGCAGAAAGATTATCTATGTTGCGAAAAGGTTTGTTTGGGGCCGTGCTGGCCCTGGCCTTGCTGCTCTCGGCCTGTAACGGCCTGGCGTCTACCCCTACTCCCACCCCGGTGCCGGCCTGTATCGTCGGGCTGTGGGAGGTAGCCTCGCCGGAGGCCTTCGCCCGGCAGTTGCTGCCGCCGGGGTCTTTCGATATGGACACGCTGCACTTCAAGGGCGCCGCGGGGGCGGTGGGCTATGCTTTCTCTGCCGATGGGGTGCTGACCGTGCAGGCTTTGAACTGGATGGGGCAGTTCGACGTGCGCGACCGGGAGATCCTGTATGCATTGAACCTGTCGATGGTGGGCTTCGCCAGCGGCGCTTACACCCTGGAAGGTGATACCCTGCGCGTGAACGAGGTCAAGGACAGCAGTGGCATCAGCTTCCAGGCGATGATGGACCAGGAAACGATGATGGATTCGATCAACGTACAGGACTTCGCCCCGCTTTTCGTCGCGCCGTTCACCGTGGGGCGCATCACCTGCTCCGAGACTGAACTCAGGCTGGAAATCCTCAACCTGCCCACGGCGCAGGAGCCGCTGGTGTTCGTGCGCGTCAAACCCAAGGCGACTTAGCCGGCTAAGTACGGAATCGTGCAACCATCTGTGGGGTTGTGCGTATATTGATTTAGCGAAACGATCCACACACCTCACCTGTAAGGATGAGGCCCAAGTCAGGAGCAATTCGGTGCAAGATAATGAGTCAATCTGGCTCACCCGGGCGTTGAAAGGCGACTCGCAGGCGTTCACCCACCTGGTGGAGGCTTACCAGCGAGCGGTGTATAACCTGTGCTACCGCATGCTGGGGAATGTCGAGGACGCCGAGGATGCTGCCCAGGAGACCTTTCTCAGGGCATATAAGTCGCTCCGGCGCTATGATAGCAGCCGGCCGTTTTCCACCTGGATATTGTCGATCGCGGCGCACTACTGCATCGACCAGATCCGCAAGAGACGTTTCCAGGTGGTTTCAGTGGAGGACCTACCGGTGCCCGATCTGCCGGACCCAGGACCCGGGCTGGAGAACAGCCTGACCCGCAAAGAGGAGCAGCGCTGCGTGCGCGCCCTGCTGAGCAGCCTGGATGCGACCGACCGGGCGGCGGTAGTGATGTACTACTGGTACGATTTCTCTTATGAGGAAATCGCCCAGGCGCTCTCGCTGACCCTCAGCGCGGTGAAAAGCCGCCTGCACCGGGCGCGACGAGCGATGGCAGGCGAGTGGCTGGAGCAGCAGTCGCAACCCGCACCGGCGAGCCAGCGCCGAGACCTTGTACCGGAAAGGATGACGCCATGAATCACAAACTATACGAGGAATGGTTGTTTACCTCCCTGGAGCCAGCCGAAGCCGATGCGCTCAGCGCAGAGCAGGCGGCCTCTTTGCAGGCTCACCTGCAGGAATGCCAGGGCTGCCAGCAGTTGGCGGATGCCTGGCAGGCCGTGGAGACGCGGCTGAGCAAACCGGTTATGTTCGCGCCGCCGCCGGGCTTCACCAGCCGCTGGCAGGCGCGCCTGGAAGCCGACCGCCGCCAACTGGAGCGGCGCCAATCGCTGGCGATGCTGGCCTTTGGCAGCTTGGCGGTGATGCTGGTGCTGGGCTCTCTGCTGATCTTGCTGTGGCCCTGGCTGCGTTCTCCGAACGTGTTGGTGTGGGCCGGGCTGTACCGCGCTTTCACGCTGTACTCGATTGCCGACGCTATCCAGGAGTTCCTGGAGCCCTTCATGCGCACTGCGGCGGATATCGTGCCGCTCACGTGGTGGGTGTTCTTTGCAGGCATACTCACTGAGTTGGGTGTGTTGTGGGTCGTTTCGTATCGCATGCTCACAAACCCACGGAGGATTGCTTGATGAAAACTGTTTTGAAACTCACACTGGTATTGGTTATCCTGGCTGCTTTGCTGCTGCCGCTGGCGGCGCTCGGCGTCGCTCGCCTGGCCTGGCAGTCGGCTTACGCAGTCAGCGGGGCCGGGCTGGCAGTGGCCCTGCCGGAAAGCTTACCGGGCTCGCTGGCTGGCAGCCTGGTGGACACTACCCTGGACCTGTCGCGCGGCCCCTGGCAGCAAGGTCCAGATGGCGACCGCCTGGTGCTGGGCGGCACGTTTACCCTGGACGAAGATGAAACCCTGGACGGCAGCCTGGTAGTGTTGGGCGGGTTCGCCACGCTCAAGCCGGGCTCACGGGTCAACCGCGACGCGGTGGTACTGGGCGGCGCCCTGAATGTGGACGGCACGGTCGAAGGCAACATGGTGGCGATCGGCGGCAACATCAACCTGGGCGAAACGGCCGTGGTTGGCGGCGACATCAACGTGCTGGGCGGCAACGTCACCCGGGCCGAGGGGGCGCGCGTCGAGGGCAGCGTCAACGTTGGCGAAGAGGGCGGCTTCCCGATCGTGATCCCTGGCCGGGTATATGTGCCGGAGATCAACCCATCCATGGATTTTGGCATGGGGGTCGGGGGCATGTTCGTCAAGATGCTTTGGGTGCTGCTGCGCTCGTTCATGTGGCTGTGCCTGGCGGCGCTGGTGGTGCTGTTCGTGCCCGAAAACTCGACTCGCGCCGGGCAGGTGGCTGCTTCGCAGACGCTGACCTCTGGCGGGCTGGGTCTGCTGACGGTGATGGTGGCGCCGCTGATGCTGGCAGTGTTCGCTATTACGATAATCGGCCTGCCGGTCACGCTGGTGGGCGCCTTCCTGCTGGTGATTGCCTGGGCTTACGGTGTGATCGTCATCGGCCTGCTGGCCGGGCAGCGCCTGGCGCAGGCCCTGCACCAGGAATGGGCCCCGGCGGTTTCGGCGGCCCTGGGCGCGGCGGTGGTGACGCTGGTTGGCAATACCGTTGGGGCGCTGGTGCCCTGTATCGGTTGGATGCTGCCGGCATTGGTAGGCATGATCGGCCTGGGCGCGGTGATGCTGACTCGCTTCGGCACGCAGAACTACCCGATTTATGCCAGCTCGGCGGCCGCGCGGCCCGCCGCGCCCGCGGCAGACGAGCCTGTCCTGGCGGTCTCGCCGGTGGTGGATGCACCTGCGGCAGACGCGCCGGCGGCGGATGAAGAAACGCCTTCCGAATAAACTCGATCGGAGCCATCAAACAGGCGGCTGTGGAGCACTGCGCTTCACAGCCGCCTGTCCGTTAAGCGGGCCAGTACAGGGCGATGACGCCCAGGGTGAGCAGCGCCTGCCCCAGGTGGTAGGTGATCATGATCAGCAGGGGGCCGCGCCGCACGGGCAGGACGAAGTGCTCTCGGGCGAATAACGTATCGGAAAGCAGGAAAGAAAGAGCCCCGCCGCTGACCAGCAGTGCCGACCAGGTGGGCCAATCCGGGCGCACCAGGGTAAGCAGCGCCGAGAGCACCATAGCGTGCAGCGCCAGCATGTAGAGCAGCAAAGGCAGCTTGAACTGTGTACGCTCGCTGGCTTGCAGACTGGCAGCCAGGCGGCGGTAGCCCTGCACGACCAGAACCAGCAGCATGGCGGCCAGGGCCAGGCTGGCCAGGTTGAGCGGTGGCAGGGAGGGAGTAAACCCGATCAGGTAGGCCAACTGCGCCAGCAGAAAAGCCCCCATCCCGGGCAGGAAACCTTTCTCGGGCTGGATCAACAGCACGTCGCCCACCAGCGAGAAACATAACCCGGCAGCAAACCAGGCGCTCTGACCGCGCAGGCCGCTGCTCTGCCATAACCAGAGCAGCAGGGCCAGGATCACGGCTGGCTTGGTGAGATAGCGGAAATGGGTTTTATGGGCGGCGACGGCGGCCCAATCTATCACAGCCAGGCAGGCGACCAGGGCAGGGAGCAGGTAGGGCATACGCCGGCCTAGCGGAAGCCGAAGCGGTTGAGCACGCCTTCGTCGTCGCGCCAGTTCTTGCGCACTTTGACGTTCAGGCGCAGGAAAACCTTGCGACCGCTCATCGACTCGATCTCCTGGCGGGCAGCCGAGCCGATCTTTTTGAGCATCTGTCCGCCCTGGCCGATGACGATCGGCTTGTGGGACTCGCGCTCGACGAACAGGGTGGCTTCGATGTACGCGCCGCTGTCCTGGCGCTCGGTGTACTGGTCGACACGCACGGCGATCCCGTGCGGCACTTCGTCTCTCAGGATGATCAGAGCCGCCTCGCGGATCAGGTCGGCGGCGATCTCGCGCTCGTACAGGTCGGTCAATTGATCTTCGGGGAAGTAAGGATAGGCCTGCGGCAGGAGCTCGAGCAGCGCGCCGACCAGTTCCGGCAGGTTGTCGCCACGCGTAGCTGAAACGGGCAGCGGCGTGACCCCGGGCAGGTGCTGGGCGAAGGCCTGCTGGTTGGCTTCCAGACCCTGGGCGTCGATCAGGTCGATTTTGTTGAGCGCCAGGATGACCGGTACGGGGCGCTGCAGGGCGATTAACAACTCGAAGAGCAGGTGGTCTTCTTCCTGGGGCGGCTGGCTGCCGTCCACGATGAACAGGATGGCGTCGCTGTCTTGCAGCGTGCCGCTGGCTTCCTGGTTCATGAATTCGCCCAGCTTGTGGCGCGGCTTGTGGATGCCGGGCGTGTCGACGAAGATGATCTGCGCTTGCAGGTCATCGCGCTGCAAGTTCAGGATGCCCATCTGGCGCTTGCGCGTGGTTTGTGGGCGGGGGGAAACTGCGGCAACCTTTTGCCCCAGCAGGCTGTTGATCAGGGTGGACTTGCCCACGTTTGGGCGGCCCAATACGGCGACGAAGCCGGCCTTGGTGATTGGTTCGTTGGTTTGCATGTTCACATTCTATCAGATAAGTGCCTCCCTAAGCAAATGTTAATAAAACTGGTGGGCAGACTTACTTGACCTGGACGCTCGAATTCTGTATAATACCAGTTCGTCTAATGAGCCCAAGTTATTTTCTGGAATTCGAAAATTGGGGCCGTCATAAGTAACTGTGCAAACGTGAAACAGGAATTTCGTGGATCGAAATCCCGGAATTCTTTTGTGCGCGTTTAGCGCTTTTCACCAAGTAATCGTCAGTCATTCGCTATTCTTATTCGCTGAGTCAGGAGAAACCGGATGGCATCTGTCTTGCCAAGCAAATCGTACGCGCGTATTAGTGTCAAGTTGCCCTTGCCAGACTTGATCGAGGTTCAACTGGAATCCTTCAGACGGCTGAAGGCCGATGGATTAGCAGATCTTTTCCACGAGCTTTCGCCCATCGAATCTTATAACAAGGGGATGAAGCTGTATTTCCCCAGCTATACGGAAGAGTCCCGGCAGTGGGGGCTGACCTATTGGTTCGGTGATCCGAAGCACAATATCGAAGAATGCGTTGAGCGCGACCTGACTTACGCCAGTCCGCTGTACGTTTCGGTGTTGCTGGCGGGGCCAGACGTGCCAGAGCCGATCAAGCAGGATATTTTCCTGGGCGATTTCCCCGAGATGACCGAAAAGGGCACCTTCATTATTAACGGTACGGAGCGCGTGGTCGTTTCGCAGTTGATCCGCTCCCCGGGTGTTTATTTCGAATCGACCCTGGATCGCTCCACGGGCCGGCCTCTGGCGATGGCCAAGTTGATCCCCGATCGCGGCGCCTGGATGGAGTTCGAGACGCGCAAGAGCGATTACCTGACGCTGCGCTTCAATCGCAAGCGCACTGTACCGGTGACGATTTTCTTGCGGGCCCTGGCAGCAGTCAGCGATAACCTGGTAGACGCCCCCTCGCCTTTGCAAGAAGGCACCGACGAGGAGTTGATTGAGCTGTTTGGGGATGTGGACAATAACCCCGATCGCATGTTCATCGCTTCCACATTGTTCCAGGAGCCGGAGTGGGATCTTTCGCACGGGGTGACGATAGCAGAAGCGGCCTTGCTGGAGTTTTTCAAGCGCATGCGCCCGGGCGACCCGGCGACGCTGGATAACGCCCGCGACTTTATCGAGGAACAGCTTTTCGACCAGCGCCATTACGACCTGGAGCGTGTAGGCCGCTATAAGCTCAACCAGAAGCTGGATTTGTACGGTTACGTGCCGATCGCCCACCGCACGGTGACTAAGTGGGATGTGGTGCGCCTGCTGCGGCGCATGATCGAGATCAACAACGGCACAACCATGCCGGACGATATCGACCACCTGGGCAACCGCCGCGCCAAGACGGTTGGCGAGTTGATCCAGAACAAGCTGCGTATCGGCCTGCGGCGCATGGAGCGGGTGATCAAGGAGCGTATGTCGATCCGTGACCAGGATCAGATTTCGCCGATTACCCTGATCAATATCCGTCCGGTGGTGGCGGCGCTGCGTGAGTTTTTCGGATCGAGCCAGTTGTCCCAGTTCATGGACCAGACCAACCCGTTGGCCGAGCTGCGCCACAAGCGCACGCTGTCGGCTTTGGGACCGGGTGGCCTGCGCCGCGAGCGCGCCGGCTTCGATGTGCGTGATGTGCACCATTCGCACTACGGGCGCATCTGCCCGATCGAAACACCGGAAGGCCCCAACATTGGCTTGATCGGCCGCTTGGGTTCGTTCGCCAAGGTCAACGAGTACGGTTTTATCGAAACTCCCTACCGCAGGGTACTCAAAGCGCTCAAGTACGATGATCCACGCCTGGCGAATCGCTGCCTGCGTGAAGCCCTGAACGATCCTGAGACGGGTGCGGTGGTCGCCCAAGAAGGCGAGCGCATTACCCCGGAGATTTTCGAGGCGATTGGCAAGTTGAAACCCAAAGAGGTGCTGATCGTGCCTTTCGTTTCTGATGAGATGGAATACCTTTCGGCGGATGTGGAAGACAAGTATGTGATTGCACAGGCGAACACGTTGTTGACCGAATATAGCGAGTTCGCCCGCCGCCGGGTGTCTTCACGCTACCACTCGAAGTTCGACTTCTCGCTGCCCACCAACATCGATTACATGGATGTTGCCCCGCACCAGATCGTAGGCATCAGCGCGGCCTTGATCCCCTTCCTGGAGCACGATGACGCCAACCGCGCCTTGATGGGCTCGAACATGCAGGCCCAGGCCGTGCCGCTGCTGATCCCGGATGTCCCCCGAGTTTCGACGGGCATGGAATACCACGCCGCAATCGACTCGGGCCAGGTGGTGGTGGCAGAAGAAGAAGGCGAAGTGATCTCGGTGACCGGTAAGAGTGTTGCAGTGCGTAACAAAGAGGGCAAAGATCGGGTCTACATACTGCGCAAGTACCAGCGTTCGAACCAGAGCACCTGCATCGATCAGCGCCCGGCGGTCTTCAAAGGCCAGATCGTCAAGAAGGGCGATGTGATTGCCGACTCGTCCTCGACTCAGGACGGTGAGTTGGCCCTGGGGCAAAATGCCACGGTGGCTTTCATCTCATGGGAAGGTGGCAATTTCGAAGACGCTATTTTGATCTCTGAGCGCCTGGTGCAGAACGATCAGTTCACCTCGGTGCACATCGAGAAATACGAAGTCGAGTCACGCGATACGCGCCTCGGCCCGGAGGAGATCACTCGCGATATCCCCAACGTGGGTGATGATGCCATCAAGGATTTGGATGATCACGGCATTGTGCGCATCGGCGCAGAAGTGGGTCCTAACGATATCCTGGTGGGCAAGATTTCGCCCAAGGGCGAGAAAGAACTGACTCCTGAAGAGCGCCTGCTGCGGGCGATCTTCGGTGAGAAGTCGCGCGATGTGAAAGATACTTCGCTGCGCATGCCGCACGGCGAGCGCGGCAAAGTTGTGGATGTCAAGGTGTTCACTCGCGAAGACAACGCCGACCTGTCGGCGGGTGTAGATATGATGGTGCGCGTGTCTGTGGCGCAGCGCCGCAAGATCACGGCCGGCGATAAGATGGCCGGCCGGCACGGAAACAAGGGTGTGGTTTCGAAGGTTGTGCCTGTGGAGGATATGCCCTTCCTGGAAGATGGCACGCCTGTGGACATCATCCTCAATCCGTTGGGCGTGCCTGGTCGTATGAATATCGGCCAGGTGTTGGAAACCCACCTGGGTTGGGCCGCCAGCCGCCTGGGTTTCCGGGCGATTTCGCCGGTCTTCGACGGCGCTCGCGAGGATGAGATCGAGGCCGAACTGGCGCGTGCCTGGCTGATCGATCACGCCTGGACCGAAGTGACCCAGATGGCCTGGGATTGGCTGTTGTCTGACGAGGTTGACCCCGAGTCGATCGCAGATGACAGTGAGGTGCGCAACCTGTACCTGGAAGCCTGGCTGGGCGAGCGCGGTTACGATGTCGGGAAGTTCAAATCGCAAGAGATTTATGCTCGCCGGTCGACGCTGCGTGAGTGGCTGCGAGATAACGGCTATGATCCTGATGCGCTCTTGATTTTCGAAGATAGTGAACTCAAGCCTGCTGACCGCGAGGGTCATGATCGCCGGGTGATCGATGTTTGCCTGCGCCTGTGGATGCAGACTCTGGATGAAGATGCAACCAACATCCCGGACGAAGCGCTGCGTGAGCAAGCCACCAAATTGTTCGCCAAGACTGGCCAGCCAGTGCCGATCCTGGGCAAGTTGGTCTTGCGTGACGGCAAGACGGGCGAACCTTACGATCAGCCGGTGACGGTGGGCGTGATGACCATGCTCAAGCTGCACCACCTGGTGGAAGATAAGGTACACGCTCGCTCGACTGGACCTTACAGCCTGGTCTCACAGCAGCCCCTGGGTGGTAAAGCCCAGTTCGGTGGTCAGCGCTTTGGTGAGATGGAAGTGTGGGCGCTGGAGGCTTACGGTGCAGCTTATACGTTGCAAGAGATGTTGACGGTCAAATCGGACGATGTGCAAGGCCGCGTCAAGACTTATGAAGCCATCGTCAAAGGCGAGCCGATCGAAGAGCCCAGCATCCCGGCATCTTTCCGTGTGTTGGTCAAGGAATTGCAGAGCCTGGGCCTGGCGGTAGAAGCCGTGACGGACACAGGCGAGATCATTCGCTTTGGTAAGGATGAAGAACGCGCCCGTCCGCCGAGGATGGGGACAGGTTTATTGGAAGTTGGAGGCGATCTTTAAAATTGCCTGCCCCAAAGGCGCAAATTGTCTTGACGCTAATTTGGGCGCATGGTAAAATCGCTTTTCGTTGCCCTACGTTACAAGGACGGCAGAACCCCCGTCCGAGCAACTTAGTAGTGTTCGTTAATTGGTGAGGCCATCATAAGCACGAGCGATGGCCTCACTTAATGGAGAAGTTTGGAAATCCTGACAGAAACGGTTCAGTAGTCTTAGTTTTGGAGGCAAAGGTGCCAACAATTAATCAGCTGGTCCGCAAAGGCCGCAAGAGTAAAAAACTAAAAAGCAAGGCCCCGGCGCTGTTGTACACGTTGAACTCGATGAAACAGCGGCGTGTACGCCAGTCCAAGGGCGCACCGCAGAAGCGTGGCGTGTGCACTGTGGTGCGCACCATGACGCCTAAAAAGCCGAACTCGGCGCTGCGCAAGATCGCCCGTGTGCGCCTGTCCAATGGTATCGAAGTGACCGCTTACATCCCTGGCGAAGGTCATACTTTGCAGGAACACTCGGTTGTTTTGGTGCGCGGTGGGCGTGTGAAAGACTTGCCTGGTGTGCGTTACCACATCGTGCGCGGTACGCTGGATACGGGCGGCGTCAATGCCCGCAAGCAGGGCCGCTCGAAGTATGGGGCCAAGCGCCCGAAAGCTAAGTAAGGTAGGAGAGGCCGATGTCGCGTCGAAATAGACCCGAAAAACGGGAAATTTTACCCGATGTGCGCTATAACAGCGTCCAGGTGCAGCAGTTCATCAACACTGTCATGAGGAATGGCAAGAAAAGCCTGGCTACCAGCCTGGTTTACGATGCCATTGGTCTGGCAGGCGAACGCACCAAACGCAATGGGATCGAGATTTTTGAGCAGGCGATCAAGAATGTTTCGCCTGTGATGGAAGTAAAGCCTCGCCGCGTGGGTGGCGCTACGTATCAGGTGCCGATGGAAGTGCCTGGTTTTCGTCGATTCGCTTTAGCCACGCGCTGGATCCTTCAATCCGCGCGTTCACGCACGGGCCGCAATTTTGCGGAAAAGTTGGCTGCTGAATTCATGGACGCGGCCAATAATACCGGGACTGCGATCCGTAAGCGCGAAGAGACTCATAAGATGGCCGAGGCCAACCGCGCCTTCTCGCACTACCGTGCCTAGGTTTACGGGTGCGTTCACCGACCGGTGAACGCACCGATATTGTCAGGATTTTCTCATGGCTCGTGCCTTTCCGCTAGAACGCTACCGTAATATTGGCATCATTGCCCATATTGACGCTGGTAAAACGACCACTACCGAGCGTATTCTTTTCTATACGGGAAAGACGCATCGCATCGGTTCTGTGGACGATGGCACGACGGTTACCGATTGGATGGAGCAGGAGCGCGAGCGTGGCATCACCATCGTTTCGGCAGCGGTTTCGGCGGAATGGAAGGGCTATCAGGTTAACATTATTGATACCCCCGGGCATATTGATTTCACGGCGGAAGTGCAGCGCTCGCTGAGGGTGTTGGATGGCGGGATCGTCATCTTTGATGCCGTTCAGGGCGTCGAACCGCAGAGCGAGACCGTCTGGCGCCAGGCTGATCGTTATCATGTGCCGCGCTTGTGTTTTGTGAACAAGATGGATCGTGTCGGGGCTTCTTACTCCCGCTCGATTGATATGATCCGCCAGCGCCTGGGCGCCAATCCGATTGCTGTGCAATTGCCAATTGG
Source organism: Chloroflexota bacterium (assembly GCA_040752025.1). GTDB lineage: Bacteria > Chloroflexota > Anaerolineae > Anaerolineales > UBA4823 > JBFMFR01. The sequence goes on from JBFMFR010000008.1 coordinate 160,675, forward strand.
TGAAGAGTCTGCCTTCCGTGGCGTGATCGACTTGTTCGAAATGCAAGCGATTGTCTGGGAAGACGATTTAGGCCAGGAGCCGCGGGTTGTGGAAGTGCCGCGCGACATGCTTTCGCAAGCTGAGAGCATGCGGGCGCGCATGGTCGAGCAGATCGCTGAGACTGACGATGACCTGACGCTGAAGTACCTGGAAGGTCAGGATCTGGGCGTCGATGAGCTCAAAGCTGGTTTGCGCAAGGCGGTCATCGCCAATGTGGCAACGCCGGTTTTCTGTGGTAGTTCCTTGCGCAACAAGGGCGTTCAACCGGTGCTGGACGCAGTGATCGAATACCTGCCGTCGCCGGAGGATATCCCGCCTGTAGTGGGGCACCATCCGAAGACAGAGGAAGAACTGGAACGCGAAGCAAGGGACGACGCGCCTTTGAGCGCACTGGTCTTTAAAATAGTAACAGATCCTTACGTGGGCCGCCTGGCTTATGTGCGGGTTTATTCCGGCAAGTTCAGCCAGGGTGGGATGGTGTATAACTCCTCCAAAGATCGCCGCGAACGCATTGGGCGGTTGTTGCGCATGTACGCTGACCGGCGCGAGGATATCAGCGAGATCCTGGCGGGCGATATCGGTGCGGTGCTTGGGATGAAGGAAACTTTCACCGGAGATACGCTCAGCGATCAAAGCAATCCGGTCCTGTTGGAAACCATCACCTTCCCGACGCCGGTGATTTCGGTGGCAATTGAACCCAAGACCATGGCGGACCAGGACAAGATGGCAGAAGCGCTGCGCAAGCTCGCGGAAGAAGATCCGACCTTCGTGGTGCGTACGGAAGAAGAAACTGGCCAAACGATTATCTCGGGCATGGGAGAACTGCACCTGGAAGTGCTGGTCGATCGCATGCTGCGTGAGTTTAAGGTGCAGGCCCGTGTTGGGCGACCGCAGGTGGCTTACCGGGAGTCGATCACGCGGGCGGTGCCGAAAGTGGAATACCGTTACGTTAAGCAAACGGGCGGCAAGGGTATGTATGGGCACGTTGTCCTGGATATCCAGCCCGGCGAACCTGGCAGCGGCATCCTTTTCGAGAGCGCTATTGTTGGCGGTAAGATCCCCAGGGAGTTCATCCCGGCGGTCGAGAAGGGTGTGCGTGAGGCTGCAGAAGGCGGCGTCATTTCTGGTTACCCGGCGACGGATATCAAGGTGCTGCTGTACGATGGTTCTTTCCACGAAGTAGACTCGAATGAAATGGCCTTCAAGATGGCGGGTTCGCTGGCCTTCAAGGAAGGCGTACAGAAAGCCGGCCCGATTTTGCAAGAGCCGATCATGAAAGTCGAGGTCCTGGTTCCAGAAGATTTCCTGGGTGATATCATCGGCCAGATCAACGCCCGTCGTGGTGAAATTCTGGGGATGGAAATCCGCCCAGGCAATGCTCAGGCAGTGCGAGCCATGGTGCCCCTGGCCGAAATGTTCGGCTATGCCACCGATTTGCGTTCGGCAACCCAGGGCCGGGGCGTCTTTACGATGGAGTTTGACCATTATGCTCGTGTTTCCGATGCGGTGGCGCGAGTGATCTTGGGAAGCTAGTGGCCCGATTGGGCGCTGGCTGGTACTCAATGAATTATTTCTGTTGAAACAATATTAGGAGAGAGTGATCATGGGAAAGCAAAAATTCGAGCGCACAAAACCGCACATGAATGTGGGCACCATGGGACACATCGACCATGGCAAGACCACACTGACCGCGGCCATCACCAAGTACTGCAACATGCAGGGTTTGGGCGAATACCGCGCATTCGATTCGATCGATAATGCGCCGGAAGAGAAAGAGCGCGGCATTACGATCAACATTGCACATGTGGAATA
>JBFMFR010000080.1:0-15899 GCA_040752025.1 Chloroflexota bacterium
ATGTGTGGACAACACAAGAGTTGTTATCCTTTCGTGTTCCAGCTCACTTCTTGGATCAATTGTCAACGATCAAACCCTTGTTTGCCTTGCCAGATGAAATCCATCAAGTCAAATGAGGGACAATACCTCAATTTAGAAGGACTCAATAATTTATAAAAATCCCTTCCTCCGGGACGCGTAACTCCGAGGGCTCAGCGGTGTTGTAATAGGGAAGTCCAAAACCAGAAATCGAGCTTATCAAGATTTTTATACAGGAGGAGCGCACTTATGTCCAAAGTCGCCATTGTGACCGATAGTACTGCCTACATCCCCCAAAATCTGCTGGATAAATATCACATCAGCGTCGCGCCCCAGGTTCTGATCTGGGGAGAAGAAACCTTCGAAGACGGGGTAGATATTCTACCAGATGAATACTACGCCCGCCTGAAGAACGCCAAGGTCATGCCATCCACTTCCCAGGCCACCCCTAGCAGTTTTCACAAAATATTTGGCGGCCTACTCGAAAAAGAGTATCACATCCTGGCAATCCTGATTTCCGAAAAACTTTCCGGCACAATCGCCTCCGCCATTCAAGCGAGAGATATGCTGCCCGGCGCGCAGATTGAGGTTGTTGACTCTATCTCTACAGCTATGGCTATGGGCTTCCAGGTGCTTGAAGTCGCCAAAGCCGCCGAAGCAGGCGCCAGCCTGGCAGAATGCAAGCAACTGGCCGAGACCGCGCGCCAGCACACCGGGATTGTTTTCGCCGTAGATACTCTGGAGTTTTTACACCGTGGAGGGCGCATCGGTGGCGCCAACCGTTTCCTGGGTACAGCGTTGAACATCAAGCCTATCCTGGAAGTGCAGGATGGCCGCGTCGAGGCTGTTGAGCGCGTGCGCACCCGCCAGAAATCCATCAATCGCCTGATCGAGCTGGCTGGAGAACGAATCTCCGGGCGCCAACCAGTCCGCCTGGCCGGCTTGCAAGCCAATGCTCGCGAAGAAGGTCAGGAACTGCTTCAACGCGCTTCGGAAAAGCTAGGGGCCACAGAGACGATCTTTTCCGATGTCAGCCCGGTTATTGGCACCCACGCTGGCCCTGGCACGCTAGCCCTGGCCTTCATGGCAGGCATGTAAGCGTGTAAATCCTATTCAAGGTAGATCTTGCAAACGGCGTTTTTGCGCTACAGTAGCGCGAAGACGCCGTTTGCATTTTGACGATTGGCCTGATTCATGGTACGCTATTCACTAGGAAAATGGTCCCAACAGGAGGCATAATGGTATGCCCGACTTCCCCAACCTCGCCTTTCTGCCTGTGGATTGCTTGCTTATCCATGAACGCCACGATGAACAACGCACGCGCCCCCTGATCCTGCGCATACGCGCCAGCGGAGTGCTGCGTAACCCACCTATCGCCTCACCTTTACACGACGGCTCTGACCGCTACATGGTATTGGATGGAGCCAATCGCGCCGCCGCCCTGCGTGAGATGGGCCTGCCTCACGCTCTGGTGCAAGTTGTCGAACCGGATGACCCTGGTCTGAGTTTGCAAAACTGGAACCACGTGGTATGGGAAATGAATGCCAGGCGCTTCCTGGCCGGCATTCGCGAGGCACCCGGCATTACACTGCGCCCGCTGCAAAGCCCGATTCAACCCAGTCTCGAGGGTGATTGCGGGTTAGCCCTGGTACATAGCTGCCGCGGCCGCCAATATACCGCTTGCACACAGGCGCAAGATCTGGAAACTCGCGTCGCCCAGCTAAACACCATCGTCGACACCTACAAGGATCGCGCCCGCCTCGACCGCACCGACGCCATCAGCGTTGCGCCTCTGAGAGGCATCTACCCAATGCTGAGCGGGATCGTTATCTTCCCGAATTTCAAAATGCAAGATCTGCTCAGATTAGCCGGCCGTGGTTACCTGCTGCCAACTGGGATCACCCGGTTCACCATCTCCCCGCGTGCATTACACCTGAACTACCCATTGGAAGAATTGCAATCTGACCGTCCGCTAGAAGAGAAGAATTCCACCCTGCAGAAATGGATCCAGGCACGCATCACCTACAAAGGCGTGCGCTATTATGCTGAGTCAACCTACTTATTTGATGAGTGAACACTCCTGAACTACCTCACTTGGAGATCGTCCAGCTCGATGCGTTGCTAGTGCACGAATGGCATGACGATCAACGCACACCTCCTCTGGTCAAACGCATTGCGAACAGCGGCGTTTTTCGTAATCCGCCTATCGTCACGCCCACTCTGGATCGTACGCAACGCTACGTTGTCCTGGATGGCGCCAACCGTACGGCCGCCCTCACTCGCATGGGCTTCCCCCACATTCTGGTGCAGATCGTCCAGCCTGAAGATCCAGGGTTACGCCTGCGCACCTGGAACCACATCCTGCTCAGCCTGCCAACCGGGCACTTGATTGCCAGGCTGAAAGCTGCCCCGAACCTGGATATCGTCAGCAGTGAGGACGAAAAAATCGATTTGCCCTCCCAACGTGAAGCAGGTGTGGCCATCATACAAACCCCTGATGAAAAAGTATACGCCCTGAGCACATCTATTGTCAGCCTGGAAGGGCGTATCACGGCCCTCAATTGCCTGGTCAACGCCTACAAATCGATCGCCCGCATGGATCGCACCTCGCTAAATGAAGTCAAACAACTGCTCCATCTTTACCCGGGTTTATGCGCCCTGGTGATCTTTCCGAAATTTAACATCACCGAATTAATTCAACTGGCACAGGTCGGCTGCCTGCTTCCCACAGGAATCACCCGCACCACCATCACCCCGCGTGCCCTGTACGTGAACCTGCCATTGGATTATTTGAGCAACTCTGCGCCACTGGATGAGAAAAATGTCGCCTTGGAGGCTCTGCTCCAAAAACGAATGGCGCAGGGCAAGATCGTCTACCAGGCTGAAGCCACTGTAATGTTCGACGAATAATTCGCTTCACAAGTTATAATATCTTTATGTGGAATTGGGTCCGCCACTTCCTGACCGCTCCAGCGAGCGATACACAAAATAGAATCCGCACCGTTGAGTTGGTTCAAACGGTTTCTCTGACAGCTTTCTTCTTGACTTTGCTGGCGGATTTGCCTTCTCTGGCATTCTTGCCGCTTTCATTGCCCTCCGTCATTACCACTTTAATCTTATGTTGGGTGTACCTGGTAACATACTATTTGGCGCGCAGGGGGCGAACATGGCAGGCCAGCTTCTTCTTATCCAGCGTTTTATGGATAGTAGCTACCATAGTCACTTTTGTGATGGGTGGCCTGAATATATTGGGGTTCATTGGATATATCATCGTGATCATTATCGCCAGCCTTCTGTTGGGGCAACGAGCTGGCGTCATATTTTTCTCCCTGAGTCTGATTACCAGCCTGGCTGTTTTCCTGGCTGAGGCAAATGGTTTCATTTTCATCGATCTGATGCCGCGCTCGCGCAACTTCATCTGGAGCACCCAATTAGGATTGTTCATCGGAACTGCCCTACTGCTCCAGTTTGCCTTTCGTGCCCTGCAACAGGCTTTAGATCATGCTTACCACAACGAGCGCGCCCTGGAACGCCGCGCCGTGCAATTTCAGGTAGCCTCCGAAATTGCGCGGGATGCCACAGCCATGAGACAGATGGATCAGTTGCTTACACGCGCAGTTGAACTGATCTCCGAGCGCTTTGGTTTTTACCATGCTGCGATCTATCTATCAGATGAATCGGGTGACAACATATTTCTGCGCTCCGCTACTGGAGAAGCCGGTCAACAGATGCAGGCATCAAAATACCAGCTTCATATCGGAGATAGCAGCATCGTCAGCTATGTTGCCAAAACTGGTAAACCACGCCTCTTTCCTGAATCGGGAAAAGAGACGTTTCATCCTACCCACTCCTGGCTGGCCAAAACGAAATCAGAAATTGCCGTGCCTCTCAGAATCAGCGATAAAACCATCGGTGTGTTGGACGTTCACAGCCAACACACCTCCGCTTTCGATGAGCAAGACATCTCGATCTTGCAAATACTCGCCGACCAGTTGTCAACCGCAATCGAAACAACCCGTCTCTTCGATGCTGCACAGCGCCAGTTGAGCGAGCTTACCATGCTGCATGCTGTAGCAACCGCCTGTGCACAGGCAACCAGCCATGACAGCCTGATTGAACAGGCCACTGATATCATCGGCGATGCCTTCTATCCCGACAACTTCGGCGTTATCTTGGTAGAAGAACAGGCAGGCCAATTGGTCAAACATGCATCTTATCGTGAATATCCAAACGCCGACCCGCAAAACATACCCCTCGGAACCGGGATTACCGGAAAGGTAGCCCTCAGCGGAGAGCCCCGCCGCCTGGATGATGTCTCACTGGACCCAGCTTACCTCGCCGTAGACCCGCAAACACGCTCAGAGTTATGTGTACCACTGAAGACCAGCGAATACATCATAGGTGTGATCAACGCTGAGAGCCGGCAGCCAAATGCCTTCAACGATGCCGACGAGCGCTTGTTGACCACCCTGGCCAGCCAACTGGCGACCGGCATAGAAAGAGCCCGGCTTCACGAAAAAACACAGCGCCAGCTCGCTGAGTTGGAAGCCTTGCGCCAGGCCAGTTTGCACATGACCTCCAATCTGGAACTAAAACCACTGTTGGAGGCCATCCTGGAACAAGCCATCAAACTGGTTCACGCCAATGATGCACACGTCTTTCTCTACGACGGTCAGAAACTCGACTTTGGGGCCGCGATTTGGTCGGGCGAGTTTCAACAACAATCATACTGGGATCCGCGACCGGAAGGACTGACATACAACGTTGTCCGGCAAAGCCTAAAAATCATCATTTCAGATACATCCCAACACCCTTTATTCAGGGATCGCCCTGTTCAAGGTGCAATTATTGGATTGCCTCTCAAAATTGGCGACCGGGTATTGGGTGCAATGAATATCGCTTTTGCCCGGCCTCACCTGTTCGACTCTAACGAACAACGCGTCCTGGAATTATTAGCGGACCAGGCAGCCCTGGCGCTGGCGAATGCTCGCTTGTATGCAGAGTCACAAAAGCGCGGCGAAGTTCTGTCAGAAACCTTGCTCCGTCTACAAGAACTCGATCGCATGAAAAACGAGTTCATCCAAACCGCTTCTCATGAACTCAAGACCCCTCTAACCATTATGCTCGGTTACGCCGAGTTGTTTGAAAGCGGAGAACTGGGTGCGCTCACACCTGAACAGCAAGGCCCCATGTCCACAATCACTCGGCGGCTGCGTTCTTTCAACAAATTATTGACGGATATGCTTATCATTCTGGAATCGGAGGCGCGCAATCTGATCCACAGACCCATCGACCTGGCTCAGTTGATGTGCGCTCTACTGGCAGAATTGCAAGGTTCCATCGCCCAGGCTGGTTTACAATTGGTAAGCGAAATCCCACCCGATTTGCCTCTGGTATCTGGCATTTCAACTCACCTCCAATGCGCCATTCAAAACCTGGTGAGCAACGCCATAAAGTTCACACCGGCTGGTGGCACAATCAGCTTGCACTTGTGGCATGAAGCAGAATTCGTAATTGTGGAAGTAAGTGACAACGGTATCGGCATCCCTGCAGAGCAGTTGGAACGTGTGTTTGACCGCTTCTATCAGGTAGACAGCAGTGCAACCCGGCGTTATGCAGGTACCGGCCTGGGTCTGGCGCTGGTGAAAGAAGTGGCGGAAGCGCATGGCGGCAGCGTTAGTGCGCGTAGCATCGTCGATAAAGGCAGCACTTTCCAGATCAGCCTGCCCATCCTGGTCGACTCACAATCTTATCCTACCATATAGCTAGCTACACACTGCCGTCTGCCTGATGATCTTCTACGAAGAAATTTCATCTACATGGAGTGACATGGATATTTTCTTTACTGATCCCACCGAGGTTCCCCTCCCCCCTGCAGAAGTTCGCATTCAAGCTCTACGCGCCGATCCCTGGCCGGATGGCCGGCGCGTGCGTGTCTTCATGGAAATTGACCCTTCTCAAAAAAGGCCTAGCGCTGATCTGGCAATTTCAAACGAACAGGGACAAGAAGTAGCTACAGCCAGCATTATCGAGAATGTGATCCGCCATCTGGAGATCACCATGCATCTGCGCGGAGCGCAGGCCGGGGAGACTTACACACTGCAAGCCACCTTGTATTTCGCTTCCCTCCCGGAGCCCGACTCACCGGATGACCAGGAGAATCGCCTCAACCTACCCGTCGAGCGTATGATCGTAGATACTCGCCAGGTCACCTTTTTCATCCCGTCCCAGGATTAGCTGGCACTCCATTTCCTATGAGATCTTTGATTCGCCTGAGGCCACTCCTACGGCCTTACTGGCTACAAATATTATTGGCCTTAATGGCAACGCTTAGCCTGACGATTGCCCAATTGGTGATCCCATCGATCATCCGTCAGGTGATCGACGTGGGCTTGCAAAAAGGGCAGGCCGGATTTCTGCTCAACGCGGCCCTGATTATCTTGGGGATCGGTGCACTGCGATCCGGATTGCTCTACATTCTGCGCTACTTGAGTGAGTGGATCGCCACGCACATTGGATACGACCTGCGCAACCGGCTATATGATCACATCCAGCATCTACCCTTTGCATATCATGATCACACCCAAACCGGCCAGCTAATCAGTCGCGTTATCGAAGATGTACGTGCGGTAGAACGTTTCACGGGTTTCGGCGTGATTGAGCTAATCCGTCTGGCGTTGTTATTAGTCAGCATTGTCGCTCTGCTATTCTGGCAGCAACCGCGTCTGGCAGCCATCGCTTTATTGCCAATGATCCCTTTGGTTTTGATGACCACGAGCTTTGGCCGCCGGATTGGGGCATTCTTTTTCAACGTTGACAATGCACTTGGCGAACTCTCTGCCCGCCTACAGGAAAATGTCAGCGGCGTTCAGGTAGTACGCGCTTTCGCTCGCGAACCCTTCGAAATCAACCGCTTCGAACATCACAACCGCAAGCTGTATCATGCCCGGGTGACCGTGATCAGCGCATTCTCCAGAGTAATGCCCACTTCGCACTTCCTGGTCACGCTGGGTACAATTCTGATCCTTTGGTTTGGTGGGCAAATGGTGCTACAGGGCATCCTGACCATCGGCCAGCTCGTCGCCTTCAACAGCTATCTGCTTTTACTGGCAGCCCCTGCACAACAGCTCACCTGGCTGGTCAATTCCGCCGGAGAGGCAGTAGCTGGATTGCAGCGCAACTTTGAAGTCCTCGATTTACAGCCAGCTATTCAGAGCCCTATATCTGCAATTGCCCTGCCAGCGCTCACGGGTCAGGTAGCATTCCACAACGTGTGCTTCCGCTACGATCAACAAATCGCGCCTGCTCTGGAAGATATCAATCTGGTCGTTGAACCCACTCAAGTTATCGCCCTGATCGGTCCAACTGGATCAGGGAAAACGTCCCTGGTGAATCTGATCCCGCGTTTCTACGATGCTACCCAGGGATCTGTAAGCGTTGATCAGTACGATGTTCGCCAGGTCGACCTGGTTTCGTTGCGTAAACAGATCGGGATCGTCTTGCAGACCTCACTTTTGTTCTCGGTTACCGTCGCTGAAAACATTGCCTTTGGCCGGCCAGGCGCCAGCCAGGAGGATATCGAGGCTGCCGCCCGCGCCGCTCAGGCCCATGAGTTTATCCTCGAACTCCCCAACGGCTACCAGACTGTGGTAGGCGAGCGCGGCGTGACCCTCTCTGGGGGCCAACGCCAGCGCATTGCCATTGCCCGCGCTTTGCTCATGGATCCACGCATCCTCATCCTGGATGACTCAACATCCAGTGTAGATACCGAAACCGAGCGCCTGATTCAGGCCGCCCTGGAGCACTTGATGCACAAGCGCACCACATTTGTTATCGCCCATCGTCTTTCTACGGTGCACCGCGCCGATTTGATTCTAGTGCTGCAGGATGGACACATTGTGGAACGCGGCAAACACAAGGAACTGCTCGCCCTGAACGGATTGTATCGTGAAATTTACGATCTGCAGTTGCGTGATCAGGAACAATTCCTCGAAGAAGCCAATCTACTAAACCGCGCCAATATTTCTCTGACTGAAGACCAGACCTCTTTAGAATCACAGGGTTTCGAATGACCCAGGCTCCCCCTCCCAGTGAAGATGCTTTGCTCAAAGGGTTCGATCCCCAGGTTACGCGCCGCCTGGTCTCTTTCTTACGGCCCTACCAGGCCCGGCTATGGTTTTCTACACTGCTCATGCTGGTCAACTCCATCGCCGCGGTGGCTGGCCCCTATCTGGTAAAAGTGGCGGTCGACTCTGGGCTGCAAGCCGGCTCTCTGCGCACCTTGCAGCAGGTAATCCTGCTTTACCTGCTGGCTGCCGCGATCCAGTGGCTTTCGATCTTTATCCGCGTAAACATTATGGCGCGCGTAGGCCAGTCAATCATCTACGATCTGCGGGCACGCCTGTTCGAACACTTGCAGTGCCTCTCATTGAGCTTCTACAGCCGGTTCAGCGTTGGAAGGGTGATCACACGAGTGATCAACGATGTGGGTGTTGTGCGTGAGTTCATCGTATGGGCAATACTGGCTATTGCCCGCGACCTGTTTAACGTGATTGGAATTCTGATCACCATGCTGGCACTGAATCTGCATCTCTCCCTGATCACCTTCTCCGTTCTTCCCATTATGGTCGTAATCACGGTACTGTTCCGCAAAAAAGCCCGCGAGAACTATCGCCAGGTCCGCACTGCGATCAGTTGGGTCAACTCCGTACTGGCTGAGAACATCAACGGCGTGCGCGTGATCCAGGCGTTCTCGCGCCAGGCGCACAATTATGAATTCTTCAGCCAGCAAGTGAACAAGAATAACCTGACAACCAACCTGAATGCCGCCCGCATCGCGGCTGCTTTCCCTGCCGCCATTGATTTCTTAGGGGCCTTGGCGGTCGGATTGATCATCTGGTTGGGCGGCAGAGCGGTCCTGGATGTTGAAGCCAGCAATACCATCACACCTGGCATCCTGGTAGCGTTCATCCTCTACATCGACCGCTTTTTCGATCCTATTCGCGATCTCAGCCAGCGCTATGACTCCTTCCAATCCACAATGGCAAGCGGCGAGCGCATCTTCTCCCTGCTCGACACCCCACCTGAAATTGTAGATACGCCAGACGCTGTCCAATTGCCGCCAATTGGCGGTGAAGTGCAGTTCGAAAACGTTTCCTTTCACTACTCAGACGATCCGGCGCCGGTATTAGAAGAAATCAACCTGCATATCCAACCAGGTGAAACCATCGCTTTGGTTGGCAAGACCGGCGCGGGCAAATCCACCCTGGTCAAACTGGTCAGTCGCTTCCACGATCCTACCCAGGGTCGCCTGCTGGTCGATGGTCACGATCTGCGCACCGTTACACAGCAAAGTTTGCGCAGCCAGATGGGCATCGTACTGCAAGACCCTTTCCTTTTCGCCGGTTCAGTAGCTGAAAACATCCGCTTTGGTCGCCTGGATGCTTCTGACGATGAGGTAATTGCCGCCGCCAGGGCCGTAGGAGCGCACGAATTTATTACCCATCTGCGAGATGGATATGAAACCCCAGTAGAAGAAGGAGGGGTAGCGCTTTCTGTAGGACAACGTCAACTCATTTCGTTTGCCCGAGCCTTACTGGCTAATCCGCGCATCCTGATTCTAGATGAGGCCACTTCCAGCGTAGATACCCAGACCGAACGAGTGATTCAGCAAGCTCTCTCGCAACTGCTTATGGATCGAACAGCCTTCGTTATCGCACACCGTCTCTCCACGATCGTGAATGCCGACCGGATTATTGTCATTCACGATGGGCGCATCGTTGAACAGGGCAACCACCGTGAGCTGATCGCACAGCGCGGCGTCTATTGGCAGTTATATCAAATGGGCTTTGAAGCACAGGAAAACGCTTGATTTGGCACTTCAGTTGCCCGCGACTTTTTACCTCAATCTAACAAACCCTGGCCATGCAGCAGGGTGTTTTGTGGTTTAATTAGCACAACTTATTATTATGGCCAGCAACACCCCTTCTCCCCGCTTTTCTTCCTCTCGCAAGACGCTTCGCAACATCTTGCTGATTTTGGTCGGCCTGATTTTGGCCCTGGTAGTTCTCTATGCCTGGCCGGTCATCTCACCCCGGGTTCAGTCCACACAACTCCGCTCACCGACTTTCACACTGACCTCTACGCCCCAGGCCACGAGCACGCCCTCTGCCACGCTGCCTCCACCCCCATCAGAAACGCCCATCCCGCCCGCCGATCTGGCCCTCTTGCCCACCTCCTTGCCAGCGCTGCCCTTCACCCCACTTCGTGAGGGGTTGGTCATCCTGGCAATGGAAGAAGACAGCTATTCACACCTATTTGCTTACAAGCCCGACGACATTCCATTCACCCGGCTGACTTCCGGCAACTGGAACGATATCATGCCAGACATCAGTCCAGATGGCAAAATGGTGGCCTTCGCTTCCAACCGAGATGGCTTTTGGGACCTGTATATTATGGATCTGGCCAATGGTGATGTACAGCGCCTGACCGAAACACCAGAATACGACGCCTCACCCAGTTGGTCGCCAGATGGACTCTGGCTGGCGTACGAAACCTACCTTCCAGATGAGCAAATAGGCAGCAATCTGGAGGTTTTTATCCGTCCCATCGATGATTCTCAGTCTGCTATTCGCCTCACCGAGGATCCTCAGGCAGATTTTTCTCCCACCTGGTCCCCCCAGGGCCGCCAGGTAGCCTTCATCTCCACACGTACAGGTGAAGATGAAGTCTGGCTGGCCGATTTGGACCGCGTCGAAGACCGTTTCACCAACGTCAGCTTGAACAGACATGCTCTGGAGGCGCACCCTGCCTGGTCTCCGGATGGCACACGCCTGGCCTGGTCGTCGAAATCAGACGACGGCCTGCAAAACCTCTACGTTTGGGACACCACCCGCCCAGGCGACAGGCCTGTTCTGGTGAACACCGGCGATTGGGCTACCTGGGGGCCGGATGGAGATGCCTTGCTGACTTCCCTCTCCACTCCCAACCGCACCTATCTCACCGGTTACAGCCTGCAAACTCCTGGGCTGATCCTCCCAATCCTGGCGCTCAACGGCCCGCTTTCAGGGGTCAGTTGGAGCCAGCACGGGTTGGGAAACCTGCCCCCGGCTTTCGAACAGGCTGCTCTTCTGACTCCTGCTCCCATCTGGTCCGAAATTGTTGCCCCCGGCAGTGATCTCCCTGGCGGGCGGCAAAAACTGGTCACTCTGGAAGATGTCGAAGCGCCCCTGCCTGTTCTACAAGATCGTGTAGATGAATCCTTCAATGCCCTGCGGCAGCGCCTGAACCTGGAAGTGGGCTGGGACTTTCTCGCCACCTTAGAAGACGCCTATACCCCTCTCAGCACTGTCCTAGGCCCTGGCATGGCCGAAGATTGGCTCTATACCGGGCGGGCTTTTCGCTTCAATTCAGCCCCACTCAATGCGGGTTGGGTGACTTTGGTACGCGAGGATTATGGACCGCAAACCTACTGGCGCATCTTCTTGCGCACACGCTTTCAGGATGGCTCACAAGGCAAGCCTCTCAACCAGCGGCCCTGGGACCTAAACGCGCGCCTGTCTGGCGATCCAATCGCTTACGAACAGGGCGGCGCCTGGGAACCAGTCCTCCCCGGATACTGGCTCGATTTCACCCAACTGGCTGCTGCTTACGGGTGGGAGCGAATGCCGGCCCTATCCGCCTGGCGGTTGGCATTCTCAGCCACGCGCTTCAACGAATACGTCAATACCAGCGGCCTGGATTGGCTCACTGCCATGATGGAGGTTTATCCACGCGCTGCCCTCAACACCGCTACACCTGTGCCTTCTCCCACGATTTCACCTACCCCCACCAAGATACCCACCCGCACCCTGACGCCCACCCGCACTCCCTGGCTGTCGCGCACACCTACCCCAACGCGTACGCTGATCCCTACGCGCACACCGACCTCCACCTACACCCCCACGCCCTCACTGACGCCGACACAAACCATCACCCCTACTTCTACACCTAAAGATAGAATTGCTCCCAATTAGACATGCGCCGTAAAAATATCACTCACTTATTGTTAGGACGGCGAACATTCCTGTTCCGGCTTTGCCTGGGTCTGGTGCTCGCAAGTTTATCCGCAGGTTGTGCTCTGCGAACCTCAGCCTCACCCGTTTCGTCCGTTCCAGAACCAGAGACCTCCACCCCGCTGGCTACCCCGCTGCCCAGTCCAACGCCGCTTCTCGCCATGCTGTCCGGATCACCAACCGGCGAACCCACCTCGGCCGTTCCCCCGCTTCAGGCACTGAATCCGCCGCCCTCGCCTGTACCTGCGCCGCTGCGCTTCACTTTTCCAACCCTGCCGGCCGATCCAGTCACAATCTGGCGACCTCCCTTGTACCCTACCCCCTGGGAACCAACCCCTTACGATCACTTCTATTTTACGCGCCCAATTGGAGCCAACGAGGTCAACTGGCCTCTGGCAAAATATCGTTATGGCGGCATATTCTTTGAAAACACCATCCATACGGGTGTGGATATCTCGGCTCCCACCAACACCCCCGTCATGGCCGCCGGCCCAGGCACGGTCATGTGGTCCGGTTTCGGCTTGACTTCCTTCACCGATGATCCTACCGACCCTTATGGATTGGCGATTTCGATCAAGCACGATTTCGGCTACCAGGGGCAGTCGCTTTACACAGTTTATGGACATCTGGACAAAGCCTTCGTAATTCGCGGCCAGCGCGTCGAGAGCGGCGATGTGATCGGCCTGGTGGGTGAAACCGGGCATGCCACCGGACCGCACCTGCACTTCGAGGTGCGCGTCGGAGATAACGATTACAACGTCTCTCGCAACCCCGAGTTATGGCTGTCCCCGCCGCAAGGTTGGGGAGTCATGGCAGCACAGGTGCTCAAATCGGACGGCTCGTTGCTCGAACGTTACATCGTCAACATTCGCGCCTACGAAAACAACCAATACTGGTACGTTTTCACCTACGGTGGAAAAACCGTCAATGGCGACCCTTACTACCGGGAAAACATGGTGATCGGCGACCTGCCCACCGGCAAATACGCCGTTTGGATCGAATATGAAGGCACCATCTACAACCTGGACGTTCAAATCCAGCCCGGCATGGTCGCCTATTTCCGCTTCGTCGGCAGTAAAGGCTTCACCGCCACCGCTCCCCCCACGCCTATTCCAGCATTCACACCGCCTGTCATTACAACGACATCCACCCCTTGACAAATAGAACGCTTGTGCTACACTTAGAGACTGATTTTGCATCGTCATAGAATTTTGTGGAACCGAACTTTCAGTAACCAGGAGTGACTATTTATGGCTCGAAGAAATCCCGCCCCCCCACCTGAGGACCCACGTAACGAATCTCGCCAGATCGCCCTGGATAAAGCCCTGGGCGAAATCACCAAGCGCTACGGCGACGGCTCGATCATGCGCCTGGGCGAGGCGCACCAGTTAGTGGTTGAAGCCATCCCCACCGGCGCCCTTTCTTTGGACATCGCCCTGGGTGTTGGCGGCATCCCGCGCGGCCGCATCACCGAAATCTACGGCCCCGAATCGTCCGGCAAAACCACCATCTGCCAGCACATCGTCGCTGAAGCCCAACATCTCGGCGGCACCTGCGCCTACGTGGACATGGAACACGCCCTCGATCCTGCTTACGCCGCCCGCTGCGGGGTCGATGTCGAAAACCTGCTCATCTCCCAACCAGATACCGGCGAACAGGCGCTGGAGATCACCGAAACCCTGGTGCGCTCCGGCGCAGTCGATATCATTGTGATCGATTCGGTCGCAGCCCTGGTTCCCAGGGCAGAGATCGAAGGCGATATGGGCGATTCCCCCATGGGCATGCAGGCCCGCCTCATGTCCCAGGCCCTGCGCAAGCTCTCCGGAGCGATCAAGCAGACCAACACTGCCGTGGTCTTTACCAACCAGTTGCGCCAGAAGATCGGCGTGATGTTCGGCAACCCCGAGACCACCACCGGCGGCATGGCGCTCAAGTTCTACGCCTCGGTGCGCCTGGACGTGCGCCGCATCCAATCCATCAAGCTTGGTTCCGAGATCATCGGCAGCCGCACGCGTGTGCGCGTGGTCAAGAACAAAGTCGCCGCCCCCTTCCGCACCGCCGAATTCGACATCATGTACAATGAAGGCATCTCGAAGGCTGGCGACCTGCTGGACCTGGCGACGAACATGGACCTGGTTACCAAGCGCGGCTCATTCTACTCCTACGGCGACATCCGCCTGGGCCAGGGCCGTGAAAATTCCAAGGATTTCCTCCGGCAGAACCCCGATCTCGCTGATGAAATCGAACTGGCTGTGCGCCAGAACGCCGCCGAGGGCGAGATGATCCTCCCCTTCTCAGGCGGCGAGGGTGGCGAGGACGACGCATCCGAAGAAGAGGTATGAATCTGCGCGCGAAAGCCGTATTGCGCCAATCTGTCGCCAGGCTGGTGCAGTACGGTTTACTGCTTGCCCTGGGGTTGTGCCTGCTCTCGGCCTGTAATGCTGATGGTAGCACCGCCCCAGGGCAAGATGCGCCTATTTTTCGGGCACCGACCTCCGTACCGCAAACACCCCTGGTGGTTGCTCAACCCAGCCCCAGCCCAACCCCCAACCCGATCCGGGTCAACCCGCGCCCCAGCGCCACGCCTGCCTGCACGGATGATTTGCGCTTCCTGGAAGATCTGACCGTCCCCGACGGCGCCCAGGTTGAACCAGGCGCCGTTATCGATAAGCGTTGGAAAGTGGAGAACGCCGGCACCTGCAACTGGGATGAGCGCTACCGCCTGCGCCTGATCGAAGGCCCCAACCTGGGCGCGCCTGAAGAACAGGCGCTTTACCCCGCCCGGGGTAACACCCAGGCCGAAATTCGCATCCTCTTCACCGCCCCTGCCGAACCGGGCATCTACCGCAGCGCCTGGCAGGCCTTCGATCCGCAGGGACAAGCGTTTGGGGAGATGATCTATATTCAGATTAGTGTAGCCGCGCCGTGAAAACCCCGGCCTGAACCAGGCAATCCTCTTTGCCAAAGGGTTTGAGGCAGATCATCTCAAAATTGCGACGATCTCCGTATTGGAGCACTGACCATCAAGCTCGCTCAGAGTGATTTTCCAGCCAGGCGGAGATCTGTTCCAGACCTGCCGATCCCTGGGCGCATTGAAGCGTAAACGCTGCCAGTTCGGCATTGCTGGCCGTCAAATGATACCCATTGATTCGTAAAAACAACCCGGCAGCCGTGATGGCGGTTCGTTTGTTGCCGTCCACAAAGGTGTGATTGCCGATCAGGCTTTCCAGCAAGGCCCCAGCCTTCGAGAACACATCCGCATAAAGATCTTGCCCATCAAAAGTAGCCTGCGGGCGCGCCACTGCGGATAATAGCAAGCCAATATCGCGCACGCCAGGCGCTCCGCCGGTCTCAGCAGTCAGGCGGGCATGGATAAAAAGTACCTGCTCTGCAGTCAGGTAATTCATCGGCTATTTGGCCAGTTCTTCCAACGCGGGGCGATATTCCTCGAGGAACTCCGCCACTTGCCGGGCAAATTTCTCATCTACGCCCGATATAGCCAAAGGTATCTCCACAGGCTTCAAGACCAACTGGCGATTTTCTTGATCCAGATCTACTTCAACTTCAGCACCCTCGTGAATCTCCAGAAATTCCAGGGCATCACGAGGCAGCGAGACCACCAGGCTGTTTCCAGTGCGAAAAACTTTTCGTCGCATTTTACCTCCGCGTACTTACAATGTAAGTATATCATGATAAAGATATTTCTCTACCGTACATTTGAAACTATCGACACGGGATGAAACCAAAAAACAGGTTCAAAATAAAGATCGCGTTTCAAAGCGCACTTGAGCCAATCCAGGCCGAGGCGAAAAAGGCTCTTGTCGATCC
>JBFMFR010000081.1:0-15793 GCA_040752025.1 Chloroflexota bacterium
CCTGACGCAGCGTTCCCGGGGTACGCGTCCCCGTTCTGTAACAAACGAAGCTTACCCCGAAACGTGCCCGGCCGCAACCCCTTGCAGGCGTCCCTGCGGGTCGCTCGTTAACATACTAACACGACGGTACTCAAACAAATCGACCCGCCCGTACACGCCGGTCAATAGATCATTTTTCAACATCGCAAATCGCCAGGCCGCGGTGTCGGGTCAGGCACCCACAAGGATGATATAATCTCCACATGAGCCGTTCACGTTCATCTTCAATCGCCAAAGTGGTCACCAAAATCCGCCTGGGCGAGGCGAAGAACGATGCCGCCTACTGGCGAACGCAGCCCTACGCCGCCCGCCTGGCTGCCCTCGAGCAAATCCGCCAATCCTACCACCATTGGAAATAGATGCTGAGCCCGGATTTCAGAGAATTTATCGAATCGTTAAACGATAAACGGGTTCGCTATAAAGTAAAACAAACCACAGGAGCCGGGTGAGCATGCTCACCCGGCTCCTGTGGTTCTCGCGAACTACCTGCCTTATTGCTTGAGCAGAGACAAGAAGATCTACAAACGCTTACCAGAAAATGATGGGGTTGTCGAATAACGAATTTCACTACCCCATAACAAATCCATAAGGCGCGATCTTTTACACCGCCGCCGAATGCGGCTGGATATTCTCCAAAGCACGCTGCTCCGCCCGCCTGGCGTGATACAGGTCCCAACGTAGTTGCAAATTCATCCAGAAATCAGGGGATGTGCCGAAATACTTTCCCAGGCGCAGAGCTGTGCCGGGCGTGATCCCCCTGCGCCGGTTGATGATCTCGTTTACGCGCTGGTAAGGCACATGGATTGCATCAGCCAGTTCGCGCTGGGTCAGCCCCATGGGCATTAAGAACTCTTCCCGCAGCATTTCCCCAGGATGTGTCGGTTCACGCTTGGTAGGTACCCGCACCATCGTTATTTCTCGCTTTCGTGTTGCCACAATCTCTAATGATAATCCACAATCTCGACCTGTCCTGGGCCAGCGTCCGTCCATATAACATGGTAGCACGGATATCATGCTATTTCAAGGCCTTTTATTAACCACATCCATCCATTCGAAAACCCGTAGGGGCGGGTCTGCCCATTCTGGCGTAACATCCCACCTCGCAACCATCTCCTCAGCCCTATAACCATATTCTCACAACTCGACCCGCCCCCGCCCGCCGCTGGTCAGATGAACACCACCAATCACCAACCCGCGCCCCTTGACTTTCCTCCCCACATCCATTAAAATCATACCGACCGGTCGGTTTTATTTCCAAAGGACACCCTCATGCAAAAACGCAGCCAGGAAACCCGCACCCGCATCCTCTCCGCCGCCCTGGAGCTTTTCTCGCAGTCCGGCTACCAGGCCGCCGGCGTGGCCGAGATCTGCCAGGCCGCCGGGGTCAGCAAGGGCGCTTTCTACCACCACTTCCCCGCCAAGCAGGCCGTCTTCCTGGAGCTGCTGCACGGCTGGCTGGCGATCCTGGACGGGCAGATGCAGGTTGCCCAGCAGCAGGCCCGCTCGGTGCCCCAGGCGCTGCTGGACATGGCCGAGGGCCTGCAGAGCGTCTTCCAGCAGTCCAGCCGCTACCTGCCCATGTTCCTGGAATTCTGGACGCAGGCCAGCCGCGACCCCGAAATCTGGCGCCAGGTGATCGCCCCCTACCATCGCTACCAGGAATATTTCAAAACCATCATGCAGCAGGGCATCGATGAAGGCTCGCTGCGTCCCGGCGACGCCGACACAGCCGCCCGCCTGCTGGTGGCCGCCGCTGTCGGCCTGCTGCTGCAAAGCGTGCTCGAGCCCGAAGAGACCAGCCAGGCCTACAGCCCCAGGGCCAGCATCGAAATCCTCTTACAAGGCCTGGCCCAATAACATTGTAACCAACCAAATCGGCGCGATCTTGAGCTAATCATCAGGAGTTGAACAAGCCAGTTTTTTCACCGCAAAGTCGCCAGGAACGCCAAGAAATACAAATCATTGCCTGAGGGTGCCAGAATCACAGTTTCAGCCAGTTCTTTAAGCTTTCTTCGCGCCCTTCGCGGCTTTTGCGGTAAATATGATTTGTCCACCTGCATCTGGCTACCAAAAATCCGTGAGAATCCGTGTTATCCGTGAGCGTATTTCATATGCAACCAACCAAACCAACTCAAACCAACCTGATCACCGGCGCCACCGGCCACATCGGCAACGTGCTGGCGCGTGAGCTGCTCAAGCGCGGCCAGGCGGTGCGCGCCCTGGTATTGCCCGGCGAGTGCTGCACCCCCCTGGATGACCTGCCCGTTGAGCGCACCCCCGGCGACGTGCTCGACCTGCCCGCCCTTTGCCAGGCCATGCAAGGCGTGGAACGCGTCTACCACCTGGCTGGCCTGATCTCGATCTTGCCCGGCAAGAACAACCGGGTGCGCAAAGTCAACGTGCAGGGAACGCGCAACGTGCTGCGCGCCGCCCACGAGGCCGGCGTGCCGCGCCTGGTCTACACCAGCTCGATCCACGCCCTGTACCGCGCCCCGCACGGCACCCTCATCGACGAGAACATCCCCTTCGACCCCGAGCATGCCATCAGCGCCTACGACCAATCCAAGGCCGAAGCTTCGCTGCTGGTACAGGATGCCGCCTGCCTGGGCCTGGATGCCGTCATCGCCTGCCCCACCGGCGTGATCGGCCCCTACGACTTCCGCCGCTCAGAGATGGGCTGCCTGATCCTGGACGCCATGCAAAAGCGCCCGCAGCTTTACGTGGACGGGGCTTACGACTTCGTTGACGTGCGCGACGTGGCCCAGGGACTGGTGTTGGCCGGCGAACGCGGCCGGCGCGGCGAGAGCTACATCCTCTCCGGCGAGCAGATCAGCGTGCGGCGCATCCTGCGCCTGGTGCAAGACGCCCTCGGCGAGCGCCGCGCCCTGCTCAAAGTGCCGCTTGGGCTGGCGCGCCTGGCGGCCATCTTCGCCCCGCTGTATTACCGCCTGGCCAGGATCAGGCCGCGCCTGACGCCCTACGCCCTGGCCACCCTCGCCAGCAATTCGGTGATCAGCAACGCCAAGGCGCGCGGCGAGCTGGGCTACAATCCGCGCCCGCTGAGCGAGACCATCGCCGACACCGTGCGCTGGTTCCGGGAGCCGCTGCGCTATGCCGCCCAACTGGCAAGGTAAAATCGCCCTGGTCACCGGCGCTTCCAGCGGCATCGGCGCCGCCACCGCCCGCGCCCTGGCTCGCCAGGGACTGCGCGTAGTGCTGGTTGCCCGGCGGCTGGCGCGCCTGCAAGGCGTGTGCGACGAAATCCAGGCTGCCGGAGGGCAGGCGCAAGCCCTGGCCGCCGACCTGTCTGCGCCGGACGAACGCCAGGGGCTTTACGAACAACTGCACGCCTCCAGCCGCGAGCCGGATGTGCTGGTCAACAACGCCGGCCTGGGCTGGTACGGCTATTACAACGATATGCCCTGGGAGACCGCCCAGGAGATGCTCTCGGTGAACGTGGCCGCCGTGGCGCACCTGACGCGCCTGTTCCTGCCCGGCATGCGCCAGCGCCGGCGCGGGCATATCATCAACGTCGGTTCGATCTCCGGCAGTCTGCCCAACCAGGGCATCGCCATCTACAGCGCCAGCAAGTCCTTCCTGGACTCCTTCACCACCGCCCTGTATCGCGAGCTGGTCGGCAGCCAGGTGTATGTCAGCGTGGTGCGCGCCGGCCCGGTGATCAGCGAATTCTACCAGAACGCCAGGCTGCGCCCCGGCGGGCGGCCCATCCCGGCCGAGCGCTTCGCCGTGCCCGCCGAGCGCGTCGCCGCTGCCGTCCAGCGCCTGCTGCGCCGCCCGCGGCGCGTGGTCTACGTGCCAGGTCTGCTGATCTTTAGCCCCTGGCTGGAAACGCTTTTCGGCTGGCTGGTTGACCGGCTGGGTCCGCTGCTGCTGCGCCGCCCGCAGTCTCCCGGGGAGTGACCCGGCCGGCGACGGCGTACAACAGCAGCATCAGCAGGCACGCCCCGCTGGTCAGCGCCAGGCTGCCGGCCGGCCCAACCTGCTCCAATAGCAAGCCCTGCACCCAGGGCAGCAGCATCCCGCCCAGGCTGCCCAGCGCCACCACCACCCCCGCCGCCGCCCCAGCCGCGCCCGGGAAAGCCACCGTGACCAGGGCCAGCGTGGTCGGGAAGACCGGGCCGAAACCCAGGCCCAGCACCATCACCCCGGCTGCGCTCCAGGCTGGGCTGCCGCGCCCCGCCGCCAGCAGCAGGCTGCCCACCAGCGCCAGGCCCAGGCTGCCCGCCAGCAGCCACCTGGCATGCAGGCGCGCTCCCAGCAAGGTGGCGACCCCGCGCCCGGCCGTGATCGCCAGCCAGAAGCCCGAAGTCACCAGGGCGGCGCTCGACGCGCTCAAGGGCGTGGTGCGCGCCAGGTAGACCGGCGTCCAGCCGCCGGTGCCGTTTTCGATGCCCACGTACACCAGGATCATCAGCCCCAGGGCCCACAACAAGGGCGAGGCCAGCCGCCCTCGCCGCGCCGCCTGGGAACTCCCCGGCTGCGCGCTGGCCCGGGAAGCCGGCGTCCAGCGCGCCATCCACGGCAGCAGGGCCAGCAGCAGGCCCGCTCCCAGCCACAGGGAGGGCAGCGCCGTGCCCCACATACGCAAAGTCAACCCCGCCAGGGCCGGTCCCAGGAAGGCCCCGATCCCGAAGAACAGGTTCAACAGGTTCAGCGCCATGGCGCGCCGCTCGGGGAACAGCTCGGCTGCCATCACGTTGGAGGTCACGTCGATAGCCCCGTGCCCCAGCCCGGCGACCACCGCGCCGGCCAGCGCCAGTCCCAGCCAGGGCAGCAGGCTCAGGCCGAAAGTGCCCGCGCCCAGCAGCACGAACCCCACCAGCAGGATCGGGCGCGGCCCCAGGCGGTCGAGCCCCGGCCCGGCCAGAGTTTGCGCTGCCAGCGAGCCCAGGAATAACGCCGTGAACATGCTCCCTGCCGCCACCAGGCTGGCGTTCGTGTTATGCGCCAGGTCAGGCAGGGCCGGCCCCAGGGCAGCCGTCAGGATTCCCAGGGCCAGGAAGCTGGCGCAGGCCAGCCCCAGCACCAGTATTTTGCGGTTTGTTTGCATAGCAACCTCTGTTCGGTAAAAATTGATCCTTGACAACCTGCAAAAAGACGCATTACAATGCAGTTAATCGGATTATATCCGAAGTTTCGTGCAAAATCAAGATAATTAACGCATCTTTCCGCAAACAAACGCATGTTACCTGCCCAACGCAAACAATACCTGCTCGACCGCCTGCACCGCGACGGCAAGCTGGTCGCCAGCGAATTGAGCGCCGAACTGGAAATCTCTGAAGATACCGTGCGCCGTGACCTGCGCGAGCTGGCTGAAGCCGGCTTGCTGCTGCGCGTCCACGGTGGCGCCCTGCCGGCTTCTCCAGCCGTTGCCAGCTACACCGACCGCCAGCAGCAGTCGCCGGCCGCCAAGGCCGCTATCGCCCGCGCCGCCATCACCCTGCTGCAAGACGGCCAGGTGGTGTTATTCGACGGCGGCACCACTACCCTGCAAGTGGCCCAGCAACTGCCCCCGGCGCTGCACATCACCGTCATCACCAACAGCCCGCCGGTGGCCATCGCCCTGGCGGCTCACCCGCTCGCCGAGATCATCCTGGTGGGCGGCAAAATGCTCAAGCCCTCCCTGGTCGCCAGCGGCGCCGCCACGGTGGAAGCCATCCAGCAGGTGCGCGCCGACCTGTGTTTCATGGGCATCTGCAGCCTGCACCCCGAAGTGGGCATTTCCATCCCGGACAGCGAAGAAGCGCACGTCAAGCGCGCCATGATCAACAGCTCGGCCGAAGTCGCCGCCCTGGTCTCGGCCGAAAAACTGGGCACCGCCTCTCCCTACATCGTTGCCCCCATCGAAGCCCTGACCCACCTGGTCACCGAGGCCGCCATCCCCTCCAGCGTCCTGGAGCCCTACCGTCGCCGCGGCATCACCATCCTGCAGGGCTGACAATCCATGCCCGGCAGCCTGATCCTGCGTCCCTTTCGCGACGAAGATGATTACGCCCGCCTCGCCGCCATCCTGACTGCCAGCGAGAACGCCGACAGCCACCCGGCAACCGTCTCTGCTGCCTTCCTGGCGGAACGCCTGAACACAGCGCAGCGCTTCGACCTGCGCGGCGACCTGGCCATCGCCGAGATGGATGGGCAGGCGGTCGGTTACGGGCGCGTTAGCTGGCAGGAAGACCCCTCACGCCGGACCTACAGCCTGGCCGGCTTCCTGCTCCCCGAATGGCGGCGCCTGGGCATCGGGCAGGCCCTGCTGGCCTGGCAGGAAGGGCGCGCCTGGGGCATCGCCGGAGAGCACCCCACAACGATCCCCGGTTTCTTGCACATCAACGCCACGCAGTACCAGGTCGGGCTGCACGCCCTGGCGCAGCAGGCCGGTTACCACGTCAAAGAAAGCTGGGTGCTGATGGTGCGCCACAGCCTGGCAGACATCCCCGACGCGCTGCTGCCGGAGGGACTGGAAGTGCGCCCGGCGCGGCCCGAGCACTACGCCGCCATCTGGTACGCGGCGGAGGAAGCTTACGTACCGGAGGGCGGCCCCCCGCCTACCGGCAAGATGCCGCAAGATTTCAAGGATGATCCCAACTTCCAGCCCGAGTTGTGGCAGGTGGCCTGGGAAGTCGACAGCGGGAAGGTGGCAGGCAGCGTACTGGCCTACATCAACCACGCCGAGAACGAACAGTTGGGCATCCTGCGCGGCTACACCGAAGGGATCAGCACCGTGCCGGCCTGGCAGCGGCGCGGGGTCGCCAGGGCGCTGATCGCCCGCAGCCTGAAAGAGCAGCGCCAGGCGGGCATGACCGAATCGGCCCTGGTATGCAGCGGCGAAAAGCCCAACAACTACCGCCTGTACGCAAGCTGTGGGTTCCAGGAAGTCAAGCGCGATACGGTCTATGAAAAGCCATTGGCAGCAGCAAGCTGACCTGATTGGCTGACAAATCTTATGCAGCAGAGCGCTTGATCTGCGCATCTAACACGGAGATCACGGAGAAGCCACGGAGTTCACGGAGTTTTTTCGAAAAAGTCTTTGTGTTCTTGGTGTTCTTCGTGGTAAAAGATAAAATCTGTCCGTCAATGAGATCACACTCCTGGAAGTCAACAATCTACTTTTACCAGCACAGGACGCTGAACTAATCTTCACTATACATTAGGTGCTCGACCAGGAAGTCGCGGATGCGCTCCTCCATATACACCCGGTCCTTCAGGTGGCGTGGGGTGTGGCGCTCGTCGGGGAAGAGCAGCAGATCGTAGGTCTTGCGCGCCGCGATCAGGGCATTGACCAGGCGCGCCGTGTGGCGGAAATGCACGTTTTCGTCGATCAGGCCGTGCACCAGCAGCAGCTTGCCGCACAGGTTGTCCACGTACGACAGGACGCTGCTCGCCCGGTAGCCCTCGGGGTTGGACTGCGGCGTGCCCATGTAGCGCTCGGTGTAATGCGTGTCGTAGCCATCCCAACTGCTCACCGGCGCGCCAGCCACGGCTGCCTTGAAGGTCTCCGGGGCGCGCAGCAGGCACATGGCCGCCATGTAACCGCCGTAGCTCCAGCCGTAGATGCCCACCCGCGCCGGGTCGGCCAGCCCCTGCGCCACCAGCCAGCGCACGCCATCCACCTGGTCTTCCACTTCCAGGTGGCCCATGTCGTGCCAGATGGCCGCTTCGAAGTCCAGCCCGCGCCGGGCGCTGCCGCGATTATCCAGCGTGAAGACCAAAAAGCCCAGGCTGCGCAAATGCTGAGCGCGCATGCGCACCGTCACCAGCCAGCTATCCGCCACCATCTGGGCGTGCGGCCCGCCATAGGTGAACACCAGCGTCGGGTGCGGGCCCGGCCCGAACTGCGCCGGCGGCCGGTAGATCGCCCCATATAGCAATGTGCCGTGCCGGTTGGCCAGGCTGACCATCTCCGGCGGCTCCAGTCGCAGGGCCGGCAGGCGCGGGTCGATTTCGTCGTACAACCTCGCCAGGCGCGCCCCGTCTTGCAGGGCGCGCAGCGTGACCACCGGCGGCTGGCCCAGGCTGTGGTGAGTGTCGATGAAGCGCTGGCAGGCGTGGTCGAGCACCACGCTGTGCGTCCCCGCTGCCTGGGTCAGGCGGAGCGGCTCTCCGCCCGCCAGCGAGATGGCGTACAGGTGACATTGGCGCGGGTCGTGGCGCGTGGCGGTGAAATACACCTGGCCCCCGGCCTCGTCCACCCCCGCCAGGGCGTCCACCATCCACTCGCCGCCGGTCAACTGGCGCAGCAGCTCCCCCTGCCTGTTGTACAGGTACAGGTGGCGGTAGCCGCTGCGCTCGCAGGCCCACAGGAAGCAGCCTTCCCGGCCCTGGTAGGGCGGCCCTAAAGGTCTCTTGAAAGCGTAGAAAATATCATGCAGGTTGATCCACACGCCGCTGGTCTCGCGCAGCAGCCGGGTCGCCTGGCCCGTGCGCAGGTCGCAAGCCAGCAGGTCGAGCTGCGTCTGCGTCCGGTTTTGCACCTGGGCCCACAGCCGCCCGTCCGGCAGCCAGCCCACGCGCGCCAGGTAGATGTCCTCTTCCGGCCCCAGGTCCATCCAGACCGGCTCGCCGCCCATCACAGACACCACCCCCAGCCGCAGGCGGGCGTTGGCCTGCCCGGCGAAGGGATAGCGGTGGTCTTCCTGCGCCCCCGCCCCGGTTTCCGCCTTGCCCTGGTGCACGATGCGATACACCGGGATGTGCCCCTCGTCGACCTCGGTGAAGGCAATCCAGGCGCTGTCCGGAGACCACCAGTAGCCCTGGTGGCGCTGCATCTCCTCGGCGGCGATGTATTCCGCCAGCCCGTGCGTCTTGCCCGCCTGGCGCGCTCCGTAGGTAAGCTGGCGCGGCTGGCCGCCGGTAAAGGGCAGCACGTACAGCTCGGCTTCCTGCACGTAGGCCGCCCACTCGCCGTCCGGCGAGAGGCGCGCCTCCAGCACCGGCTTCCCCTGGCCTTCCAGCAGCCGGCGCAGCGGCTGGTCCGGGGCTGTGCCCGCATACAGGTTGCCTTGCAGCGGCAGAAGCAGGTGGTTGGCCTGCGCCGCCCAGGCGTACTGCGTCACGCCCAGCTCGAGCTGGCGCATGCGCTCGCGGCGCAGCTTCTCCTCCAGAGTCAGGCTGTCTTCCGTGTCGCCCCCCTCCGGCGGGGCGAACCAAAGCCTGTGCTCGCCGCGCTGCGGGTCGAAGGCGTACAGCCGCCGCGCCAGGCTGCCCTCCGGGCTGTACAGGTACGTGATCAGGCGGTCGTCCGGGCTGAAAGCCAGCCCGCCCGGCGCAGCCATGCCGGGCAGCGGGTACTTCGCCGCCTCTTCGAGCGGGATCTCCTGGGGTGTATCGCTTGGATCGGCCATGTGCAAACTCCTGGAATAGAGGGTTGGCGCTAATCATAATCGAATTTTGCCATTTCGGCTTTGATTCGACTCGTAGGTTTGCGCTGTTTGCCATTAGGGTCGCAAAGCGCAAACAGCAGTGATATCATTGAGCAATAAGTGATGTAAAGCAATCACTGCCCATAGTTCGAGGAATGACAAAGATGATTCGCGTTCAAATCCAGCTCACCTCCGAGCAGGCGCGCACTCTCAAGCGCCTGGCCGCCCGGGAAGGCAAATCGGTGGCCGAATTGATCCGCATCAGCGTGGATGCCATGCTGCGTTCTGGCGGCATCCCAGGCCAGGAAGCGCTGCGCCGCAAGGCGCTCACCGCCGCCGGCAAACTGAACGGGCCGGCCGATCTATCTGCACAGCACGACGACTACCTGGCCGAGACCCTCGAGCCATGAAAATCCTGGTCGACACCTCCGCTCACCTGGAGGCCGTCTTCAGCTTCGACCCGCACTTTCGCCAGCAGAGCTTCGTTGTCATCCCGCAAGAGACGCTCTAGATCATTGGCGCTTTTGGATGTATTGCACGCCCTCGATCCCCTCGAAATCCGCATCTTGCGTCCAAAGCGTGGCCTCGTAAGCGCGGGCAGTCGCCAGTAGGATGCTGTCTGCCATGGCGATCTTCAACTCCGTCGAGATCTTCGCCGCTTGCAAGGCGATCGCACTGGTCAGGTCAACGATTTGGCCCTGGTGCATGTCGCCGATCTGTACCAGGGCGGCGCTTTCCCCGCACTGCCCGATCAGGCGTTTGAAAACCTCGTAGATACAAATCGTGGGCACGAGCAGTTGCGCGCTGCTTTCGATCGCGGGGGCGAAGAAGGCCGCGTTCTCCCCATCTGCAAAATACTCCAGCCAGCCGGACGAATCCACGATATTCATACCTGGCGGTCTTCCTTTTCACGCTGGGGGTCTGTGTCGATGCCCGGCAGCGAACCGCGCGCCTCCTGGATCGGGCGCACCGGAATCATGACAATATGGCCGCCATATTCGATCACCTGCATCTTTTGCCCCGGCTGGATCTTGAGCGCCCGGCGGATTCTTTGAGGGATCACCACCTGGTACTTGGGGGAAACCGTTACCGCATCCATACGATTCTCCTATCGAACAATATATCGTAATACGATTATATCATTTCTGAAGGAAATATAACCAGGCTTTACCCCCTCCCCATCCACCCACTGGCGCACACTGCCCAGCGCATCGACCAGGCTGGATCAGGCGTTTTGCTCCAGAAATTCTGCAAATGCCAGCAGTTCCTCCCTGGCAGCAGCGAACACCTCCGGCGCCTGTTCCACCAGCCTTTGCACCTTGCTGGCATCGAAATGAAATGTGTACACGTTGCGCACAACGTGCCGGAAGCCGCGGTATTCGCTCAGGCGTTCCACGGTCCCGGGCGAAATCACAGCCGGGCGCAACTGCGGCATTTCACGGCACATCTGTTGGAGCAGCGCCTGGTGCCAGTTTTCCCCCTGCGGACGGCTGCCATCGATCGTTGCGGCCACCAGCTCGAAGATGCGTTCCAGGCCCGAATAAAATCCGTGCAGGTTCAAAGCCACGCCATCCAGGTAGTAATCGTCGCCCGAGCGCCGCACTCGCTGCCAGCCTTCGGTGATGCGCTGCACGATGCGCTCCAGTTCGACCACCTCAGAGCGAATGCGGGTGGCCAGTTGCTGCAAGCGTTCATTCATATCTCAACCCCTTCGCCTTCGATCACCCGCAGCAGCTCCGAGCGGCAGGCTTCAGCATCCAGCAGGTCGACCTTGAAGCGCGGGCTGAGCCCTGTAACTGCAGCCACGGCTGCATAGAAGCGCTCTGGCGGGATGCCCCAGGCAGCCAGGTCGATATCCGACCAGGCGTTGAACCAGGCCGCATGCGCCAGCGAGCCAAACACAACCACCCGGCTGGCGCCATACTGGCGGCGCAGCAGAGTCGCTGCCCGGCGCGCCAGTCGCCATGCCTGATCGTAACGCCGGGTGAGTCGCCGTTGATCTTCTTCTGTTCGTTGGTGCAGCATCATCCCCGGACGATACATTTTTCGTTCTTCAGGAGATAGTTCCAGCGCGGTTCTTGTCATCATGCACCTCCAACCGGCGTTAATCATAACCGACTTTTGCGTTCCTGGAGTCAATTTTCCCCCATATCTGCGAAAATCTGTCAATCTGCGGAGAAGGAACTCGCCACGCTGCCCACATTTTCGCCAGCCTCACCACCCCATCCCCATCCACCCAATGGCGCACACTGCCCAGGGCGTCGCCCAGGAAGTACCCCGTGCTGCTTGCGCCTTGCTGCGCAATGCGCCCCAGGCTGTACAAACCAGTTTATCCTATTCCCTCAGCCAGAATCCACTCACAGGCTTCTTTTGGCCGGAGAATTTGCGCAGCAATAAATACTTCTAGTTCTGGTCGATCCAAGAGGTGGCGCTGATCCAGCGTTACCAGGGCATTCACACTCGCTGCTTTAGCCGCTGCCAGAATCGGCGCATCTTTCAGGGCAACCAGGTTGGCGGCTTCGATAATCGCATGTCTGGGTGGGTCAACGACTTCAAAAGGAACCCACTCGAAAATATGCTCCAGCAAAGTTGTTGTTTCAGGAGCAAAACCAGCCAGGTTTCTTGTGGTCTCTTCTTTCACCAGCGAACTGATGATCAGGAGCGTTTGTTCCCGAACCCCTAACAGGAGCAAATCGCGTGCGTAGCCGCGACTTGAGTACACCGCCGAAAACAGGGCGCTAGAGTCGATAAATACCCGTTTCATTCGCCTGATGCATCTTCCAGGTTGTACTCACTGGCGATAAGATCGCCGCGCAGTTCGCGTCCACGCTCGATAATCTCATCCAGTGTGATTCCTTTGTCTTGTAACGCCTTGCCAATTTGATCCAGGACATCTGCCACCAACACCTCAGCCGGCTTAATGACAGCGCCAGTCTCCGTTTCTTCGAAGATGACCAGATCGCCTTTTTTAAGCTTGAGTTTCTTGCGAATTCGGGATGGGATGGTCACCTGACCTTTTTCTTGAACGCGCACCAGCATTTCGGACATTGCACACCTCCGTACGATAGTCATACATCCATGCATTCATTGTACCATCGTTTGTTGCACTTTTCCATTACCTGCCGGGAATAATCCATAACCCGCACCCGATCGCCGCCCGACATTGCAAGAGTCAGTCCCCCCATCTGCATCTCCCCCGTGAAACCGAAGTCGCTTGTCCCGCTCCCGGCGCTGTCCATCGCCTGGCCGAAGGGCTCGTAGCTCTTCGCCAGCGTTACCGCCCCATCCCCATCCACCCACTGGCGCACACTGCCCAGCGCGTCGCCCGAACTCATGTTATCTGTACTGCTGTAAATACACCACACAGTCTCGAATTTCGTCAGCCGTCAGCTTATTCAACAATCGCAAAGCGCGCTTGAGCAAGTCGCTAAACCTTCGCCGGCTGTACTGTTCTGAAGAAACAATGATCCCGGCGTGGGAACGCCCTGCAGCAGCGTACTCTCTCGCCAATTGTAAGAAGTGCCGGGCATTACAGGTGAGGATCGCCATTCCATTCTGCGTTGCATATTCCAATTGAGCATGATCGTCTGCATTGAGCAGGCCCGCCTCTGCAGCACTCTGAGCATCGAAACCACGCTCACGCAACGCCAGAGCCAGTTCGCTGGTGATATCCTCATCCGTATACAACCGGATAAACAGGCGCTCTTCAGCCATTCTCCGGCTTGGAGTCGAACGAGATAAAACCCCGCTCGTTGATTTGCGCGCCTTGTTCGGAGATCACATACTCCACCCGGTTAGCCATGATCTCCTTCTCGATCTCGGCACGATGATCCAGGTAATAACTGATCGCATCATGCACTGCGGCTGCGCTCAGGTGAGGGTAAGCATGCAGGATATCCTCTACCGAGTCACCCTCGCGATACATTTGCACCACCAACCGCACCGCGATGCGGCTGCCCCGGATCATCGCCGTCGTCCCTTCGCCAGCCCCACTGTGGACAACATATGGGTGTTCGGTAGGCCGTTCACCCGGCCCAATCTGCGCTGCAAAAGTGGATGCCATCTTTGCCTCCACGAATATTGTAACATACCCGCCATCTCTTTACCCCAAATAGGCAACCCTTGGTCGCAGAATGCCCCCCATCCACCCACTGGCGCACACTGCCCAGGGCATCGCCCAGGAAGTAGCCGGTGCTGCTTGCGCCTTGCTGCGCAATGCGCCCCAGGCCATACAGGTAGGCATAATTGTTGTCCGCCAGCACCTGCGTCAGCCCGGCGGCGCTGTCCAGCACGAAGGTTTTGCTTACGCCATTTGTCGTTTGCCTCACCAGATCACCCAACCCATTGTACTCGAATTCCATTAAATTCGTCTGCCAGCTCATCGCCGCCAGCCGGTTGGCATACGTGTAAGTGTAAACGCTCGTGCCATCCGAGAGCAGGTTGCCGTTATCGTCCCAGGTGTACCCCACCCCGCCATGTCTGCCGAACTGCACCACGTGAACGACCCTCCAAAGCCGGAATGATCCGGCGCTGCTGCCCAGGCGGGGCAATTCATGCCCCGTTAGGCTTCACCACAAGTAACTCCCCGCTGTCACCAAAGAAAATCAACACCTCACCATCTGGCGTTACAGCAATGAAGTAAGAATACCCTCGATTGTCATTCGGAGATAATTTTGTAGGAGCAAATTGCGTCTCACTCAGAGTAGCACCCGTCTGCAAATCAAACTCGACGAGCGTGAAATCATCCCGAAGTGCGTAACCGGCCATCTTTTCGTAATGAATTGCACTGTTGGCTCTAAATCTATCCAAACTACACCAGAGATACGCCCCACCTGAAAGGTCCAGGGTGCAGTAATTCCTCATCTCCGATTTTACGAGAAGGGTAGTTGGGTTTATTTGCATCGGGGTAAGTTTATCATCTACCAAAAAAGCCCTTTCGCGATTTTCCCAAATCACTTCTCCGGTTGTCTGATCTCTCCCTTCCAGACCGGCAGGGGTCGCTGGGTAAATCTCGATCTGGTCTTCCAGCCAAAGAAGGTCCCCCTTTGGCCAGCTACGCAAGATTTCCCCCGTGATCGGATCGATTTCAAAGATGGTATCGCCGTAGTAAATTCTCAAGATTGAGCGTTCTTGCTCCAGTTGCGAAACCACTGAAACATGCCCCTCTCCTAAAACGGATGACCAGATCACATCGCCTGTTGCCGCATTGCACGCATAGACTCCCAACGCGGTGGTGACATACAGGGTGGACTGCGAAACAATAATTGCACCAACGCCGCCGCCTTGTTTCAAAGGTGGCTTGCGCTGCCATAAATATGTACCGCTGCGTGTCTCAAATGCAAACAAAAAATCCTTGATTGAATCATATGAATAATAAACCCCAGAAGGATTAACTGCTCCTGTATCGCCACTAGAGTGCGAAAATTTATAAATCGCCTGAACGTCTGGATCACCTGTGCCGCCGATCAGTGTCCTGACATAAACCGGTGGCTTGTTTTGCCAATTGCGTAATCCTCCCCATACCATAAACAGCACGAACAGAGCAATTGCTATCGAAGGTAAAGGGAGCCTTCTTCGCGGATTTGACATCTTTCTTGTCCGTTCGTCCACATTTATCTTCCTCATTGGCCGCTTGCATTTTCAATGGCCCATTTTGTATACGCTTCATAAATAGCTGCTTGCGTGAGCGCTGCTGAAACTGCCCCAGCTCTCTGAGAACCTATGGCAGAACAAAAATATCCTCCCATGTTTGTTGGGGAGCCATCCCCCGATAGTATATCACCAACTAGTGAACCCAAATTCACTTTTCCATTCGAATCCGCGTAGTAACGCACACCATTATTTTTTTCATACTTGTAAACAGTTCTAAAACTGACAATTTCGCCGGGCAGTAATCCTATTCCAGCGGAAACATAGTCAAAGATTCCTCCAACGTTCCCGTCTGGTGAGTGAAAATAGCCTATACCGCCTCCAACGCCCACAGTAAGAAGTCCAGTCGATACCCCTATGTAAAGGCCTTCGAAGAGACCTTTATAGTCCTTCTCAATCTGTATTTTATCGCTTACCGTGTACTCATGTTTCCACTCAAAACCCCATAACGGCCCTGCATAGATCGCTCCGCCGAACGATGCAACTAGCCCACCGATTTTCCCTTCATAATTAAAATAAGCTCTTGTCATTGTGGCGAAGTCGTATACAACTTCACGTCCAAAAATACCGCCAGATCCCAAACCACTATCAAACGACTCTCCTTCCATGTAGCCGAGGCTAGGTGGAAGCGGCGCTATTTGAGGTGGTATATCACATGGATCCAAAATAGAGACGAGTGTAGAAGCTGGTGGTAAATACATTGGGGGCGCAGAAGTTCCGCTTGGATC
>JBFMFR010000082.1:0-15753 GCA_040752025.1 Chloroflexota bacterium
TGTAAGCCATCATCTTTCCATTCCGCATTGATTTGATCGGTAACAGATTACGCAGAAGCATAACCCAATGGACAATATCTAGCAAGACCGAAAAAACACCAGACAGTTATTTAATCCGCATTCCTAAGCACGTCCAGTTCGTATTGGATGTCTGGTAGAGAGCGCCAGCATGAACGGTACACTCGCAAGTAGTAGACCGCGCCCTGGACGGTCTTGACCCGGTAGGTATCGTTGAAGCCGCCGCTGAAGAACTGGCAGGCTGCCATCTCGCCCACCCCGAAATCCGGCAGCACTTCGCGAACCAGGGCTTCAACCGACAATGTAGAGTAGGTAACCGGGTAGACTGCGTTCATACCAGCGCCAGCCAAAACACCGAGGCGAAAACCAGGCTTCCGATCAACACGCCGCCCAACACGTCCAGGATATAGTGCTGTTTGGCAAAGAGGGTCGATAGCGCGATCAAAATCGCCCAGACCAG
Organism: Chloroflexota bacterium; assembly: GCA_040752025.1. GTDB lineage: Bacteria > Chloroflexota > Anaerolineae > Anaerolineales > UBA4823 > JBFMFR01. Next base: position 479 of record JBFMFR010000082.1, read on the forward strand.
GGCCAGGCTGCCCGCCACCGGGCCGGCCCACAGGTAACTCGCTCCCACCGCCAGCACCGAAAAGGCCACGTGCATGCTGGGGAAGTTGCCGTAAGGCTTACAGATTTTTTGAAACAGCCCCAGCGTCCATCCCGAAAACCCGTAGGCCGCCAGATCTTCGACCCGCTGCACCTGGCTGGGCAGCGCGGCATGGAGCGCAGTCGCAATCGCAGTCACCGCCGCATAGCCTCCCAGGATGGCCCAAAACAGCCTGGCTTCGGACAGGAGCACGAATGGCAGCACGACAAACACGTACGTGGAAAAATACACCAGGGCCATTTGCGGCACAAAGGGAGTTTTATGATCCAGAGGGATGGATGAATCTAACCGCCGCCGCGGCGCGGCCTGGAACCGCTTGACCGTGAAAAATATGACCAGCCAAACTGCCACTGCCACAGCCAGAATTGTTAATCGAAAGGGTAATGAGAGAACCGTGTTCAATTTTTTGCTCCATTAAGATCTGCTATCAAAAATGGCAGATTCAAGCCAAACCCGCCCCCTGCTCTAAGCATCCCGATCCAGCGCAGCGTCATCCATCGAAAGCGGGTCTTCGATCGGCTCAATGTGGGTGACGATATTGGTATTGGGGATAGCTTCAATGATTTGCTTTTCGATCTTCTCGGCCAGCTTATGACCACGCCGGACGGTCCAGTTTCCAGGCACCAGCAAATGCACCGCCAGGAAATTGCGCGCCGCCGCCTGGCGAGAACGCAGTGCATGGTATTTCACATCCTGGGATTGGTAAGAATCCAGGATCGACCGGACTGAGGCCAGTTGTTCTTGTGGCAAAGCCATGTCCAGCAAGGCACGGCCTGACCGAACCAGCATGCGATAACCGGTGAACAGGATATTCGCCGCCACCAGCATGGCGATGATCGGGTCCAGGCGCTCCAGGCCAGTGATCCACACCAGGGCCATACCGACCAGCACGCCGGCGGTGGTCCAAACGTCGGTCATCAGATGGCGGGCATCCGCTTCCAGAGTGATCGAGCCGTGGCGCTTGCCGGCTCGCAGCAAAACCAATGCTACGCCCAGGTTGACCAGAGAGGCGAGGACTGAGATTCCCAGACCCAGCCCGAGCTGCTCCAATGGCTGCGGGTTGAACAGGCGCGGCACGGCGCTGAAGATAATGCCCGCGGCAGCCAGCAGGATCATGCCGCCCTCGAAGCCGCTGGCAAAATATTCCACCTTGGAATAGCCGAAGGTAAACTCATCATTCGCCGGGCGGGAAGCCAGGTTGAGCGCCAGCAAGGCCACAATCGCCGCTGCCAGGTTGACAGTTGACTCAAGCGCATCGGAGAGCAGGCCGACCGAGCCCGTGAGGTAATACGCTGCTGCTTTCAAAGAAATCGTGATGATTGCGGCAGCAATGGACAACCAGGCATAACGAGTAAGCGGGATGTCAGAATGCTTCATATGAGAAGCAATTTTACACCACATTGCAATTCGAATGTTAAATTCACCATCGCCGCCGGGCGTCCGGCGGCGATGGTTCTCAACCCCAAGCTATCTTCAAAAAACTCGATTTACTTGGACACCCAGGCATCCTCATAAGCGTTCTTCAGGGCAGTACACTGGTAAACCGGGTAGTTGCCGGCTTTGACCGAATTGATCAAAAGCACCGCCTGGATATCGTTCGGGTAGCTCTGGATGCAGGTGTCGATCCCACCGTTTGACATGTCCAAATCGCCGCCGTGGCTGTAGTAAGTGCCGAAAGCGCCGCTGGCCCAACCCCAAACGTCCGGAGGATTCCAACCCAGGAAACCGAAGTTCATCGTCGCGCGGGTCTGGGGTGAGAGGATAGCGTTGTCATAGCGCAGATAAGCCAGGAACTGCGCCAGTTGGCGAGCCGAGAAATACCAGCCGCCGCCGCCAGCGATCAGTGTCCAGTTGCCGAAAGCATAGCCGGGCGTGGCGTAATCGTGGGGGAACTTATAAGCCAGCAATTGATATTGTTGCTGCGGGAACAACTGCGGGCTGCTGGCGCAGGCCGGATCGGTCAGGCCCATGGGGCGCAGCACTTCACAGCGTACAATCAGGCTGTAAGTAGCAGCAATGCCTTCATCGGTGTACGGCTGGCAGTCAGCGCAGGGCGGTTCGACGATCATCGGTATGAGAATGCGGAACATAGCCAGATTGGCATTCTGGTAGACGTAGATGCCTTTGTCGGCCGGCTGGATGCCCTGGGCAATGTAGTTGCGCAGGGAATTGAAATCGTAGGCGCCGTTCTGGTTGCCACCCAGGCCGCTCTTGTGGGTAAACAGGTCGCGGAAGGTCAGGTTGGCGATCCCAGCCCCCTGGACCCAATCTGCCGGCAGGTAAGGCGAGATCGAAGCATCTACAGAGATGTTCTTCTCCTGCATGATCTTGAGCGCCGTGGCGGTGGTGATGATCTTACTCACCGAAGCGATGTTGTATTCCGAATACTCGTTGTTGGCCGGCGCGACCATATCCGGAAGAAAGCGGGTGGTGTTATAGCCGCCGGCCCGTTTGAGCTGGCCCTTGAAATTGATGGCGTAAGCGAAGCCCATCGTCTGAGGCATGAAGGTGTCGCGGATGTTCTGTTCAAACCGGTTGATGTCGAACACCAGGTAATTGGTAGTAAAGAGCATATCGCCGAAGAGTTTGACCGCCGGCCCGTACTGGCCCTGCCCTACTTTTAGATCACCCTGGGCCAGGAATCTCTGGGCCTTGATGATCACCAGACGATCCACACCTGCAGCAGCAGCGCGGTCTAAAATGCCAACTGCGACCATGCGAGCAGCCTGCGCCAGGGTTTCCTGCTGGCGTTGGAGTTCGTCCGACATAGCACGGTCGGAGACGAAACGCCGGGCTAGACCCAGCATCCTGACCGATTTCTGGATTTCATCCAGCATCTTTTTCAGATCAGCATTGAGGCTGATAAAGTGCTCAAGCGCCGCCTGAGCTTGGCGCCTGGACTGGGAAATCATCTCCTGGACATTGCGCGGCAGTTCCCGGCTCTGCTCGAAGTTCTCTAATTCTGAGATTGCGCTGGTCAACACTGTGTATGGATTGTGCTGGGGGCCATCGTAAGGAGGGGGGAGCAAAGCAGCCTGCTCATCCTGCGGGCGGGTAGGTCCGCCAGCCTGGTCCAACGCCGGGCGTTTGACGCTCTGAAACGGACTTGGCCGGAAAGCAGTGGTAAAGGTCGATAGAACTACGAGAAGTGAAAATACTACCGATAAACGAGAGAAACGGGTTTTCTTGAACATTGTAGCCTCCATACTGAAATAACTAAGATGTCTACATTCTACAGAGGCCGCGTTAAATTAACGATAAATATTACCCAAAAACGTCAAAATAGTTAAGTATTCAATTAGGAAATCCGGGAATTCATAAATGTTGTCAGAGCCCTAACGATAACCCAAATGTCAAAACCTCTGCCAGAGTCATCGCCGCTCCCCTTTCCCAGGCTATCTGGTAAACTGGCGCTTCGAGATTTGCTCGCAGCTCGGCCAGGATATTTTGTGCGGACTGATAATCCGGATTGGGATGCGGGTACATGTGGATGCCTTCCCGCTGCACCGCCACCGCCGCAAAAAGAACCACCGCTTCTACAGCGGTTCCATGCCGGGCAGTGACTTTTGCCAGACCTTCCAGGCAGGCAAGCACGTTGCCACGGTCATCTTGCTCCCCGAATTCCCTCAGCGCAGACTGCAAATGCCGGATGGCTTCCGGGAAGTGCTCCAAAGCCAGGAGCGTCATGCCCATGCCCCAATCGTTCAAAGCCACGCCATTTCTGGATTTTTGCAACTCGAAAGCTGCCTGGCTTTCCCGGTATTGCGCCAGCGCATCCTGAAGATCTCCCCTGAAACGGGCAACGTCGCCCAGGTTATGCCGCGCCCCGGCCAGCATATAATGTTCGCCCATCGAACTGGCCAGGTTGATACATTCATGCAAAGCCTGCTCTGCCTGGGAATAAGCCCCCAAATTGGTATGTAAAAGCCCCAGGTTATTGAGCACGAAACCGGCCATGTACAGATCGCCAGATTGTTTCGAAACCGCCAGGCCTTCCTGGAAATACCGGTTGGCCCGTTGGGCATCCCCTTGATCGCTCGCCAATACCCCCAGGTTATTCAACGAAAAAGCAACACCTTGCGCATCGCCAACCTCCCGGAACAGCGCCAGCGCCCGCTGGTGATATTCGCCGGCATGCTGGAACTCTGCCAATCGCCAGGTCAGGGTGCCCGCGCCGCTGTAAGCCCTGGCGAGGATCGCAGGCGAGCTATCCTCAGGAGCCGCTTGCAAGCTGCGGCGCAGCCACATCGCTCCCTCCTGGTAAGCGCCGTGGAAATCCCATAAAGGCGAAAGCGCGGCAGTCATGCGCAGGGCTTTGTCTGGCCGGTGCTGTAAGGCAGTTTCGAGCGCCGTGCGCATGTTGTCCGGCTCACTTTCCAACCAGGAAGCGAATTCAGGGTTGCCCCCCTGGCCGAGCAACTGGTACTCGGCCATCTCTGCCAGCTTGAGGTAATGGTCCACATGGCGGTCGCGCAGCCTGGGCAGCTCCGCCGCGGCCTCCAGGCGATGCAGCGCATACGTGCGCAGAGTTTCTAGCAGGTGGAACCTCCTAAGGCCATCCTGGTGTTCGACAGCCACCAGAGATTTATCGATCAGGCGGGCTAGCAACCCCAGCGCATCCGGGGTGTCACACACCGCCTCAACATCTTCCAACTTGAAAACACCTGCAAACACCCCTAACTGGCAGAACAGAGCCTGCTCTTCAAGGCTGAGCAGGTCATAGCTCCAGTCGATCAGACTTTGCAGGGTTTGCTGGTGAGGCAGGGCCGCGCGGTTGCTGCCCACCAGCAGGTTGAAGCGGTCTTTGAGGCGTTCGGCGATCTGCTGAGCAGACATCAATCGCACCCGGGCAGCGGCCAGTTCGAGCGCCAGCGGGATGCCATCCAGGCGCAGGCAGATCTCACGCACTGCGGCACAGTTATGCGGCGTAAGCCTGAAATCTGCCTGCACATTCCGGGCGCGCTCCACGAAAAGCTGCACGCTTTCCACTTCACTCAACCCATCCAGATCATTCGGGTCCAGGTCGAGCGGCAGGGGCATGGGAGATATCTGATAGAGGCTTTCACCTGCCAAACCCAACGGCTCGCGGCTGGTTGCCAGGATCTTTATGTGCGGACAGCGAGAAAGTAATTGGTATGCAATGTGAGCGACAGGCGCGACCATGTGATCGCAGTTATCCAGGATCAGCAAAACTTGCCGGTTGTTCAGATATTCGACCAGCGTTTCCAGGATGGGCTCGGGTGGGTTTTCTCTCACGCCCAACGCACGCGCCAGCGCGCCAGCCACTTGTTTAGCCTGGTTGAGCGTTGCCAACTCGACCCACCAGACGCCCCCAGAGAAGGCCTCTAACAGGCACCTGCCGGCCTGGATCGCCAGGCGTGACTTGCCGCTGCCCGCCGGTCCGCTGAGAGTCAGCAGGCGCAGCAGGTGGCCCGCGCTGGCAGAGCCGGGTCCCAGGTAGTCGCAAATGTGTGCGATTTCCTTCTGGCGGCCGATGAAGCTGGTCAGAGGGCTGGGCAAATTATTGAGCACCGCGCCAGATGCTGACTTCGTCTCCGGGAAACGCTGGACGCGTTCGAACAGAGCTTCGGTCTCAGGCGATGGCGCAACGCCCACCTGCTCCAACAATGCCTGGCGGCAGCGCTGGTATTGGCGCAGCGCGGCTGTGCGGTCCCCGGCCAGGTGGTAACTGAGCATCAGGTGCTGGTGAGCGCTTTCGTTAGCTGGATCAACTTGCAGCGCTTTTTGAGCCATTCCGATAGCGCCAGCGTAATTGCTTTGCGAGTGCAGGTGCCGGGTAAATTGCAGCAGGGTCTCAAGGTAGCGAGACTGCAAGAATTGGCGTTCTTCGAGAGCCCAGTCATCATAATGCTCTGCCATGAAGTCCCCCTGGTACAATCGAATGGCAGCTTCCAGGTCAGCAGGAGTCCGCAAGGTTAGCTGTTCCTGGAAGACGACTGCATCCACCCAAAGCTCAGCCGAACGAGACAACTGCACACTCGCCCGGTCGCTGCTCAGAAAGCGCCCATCCAGGCATTTCCGCAAGGCGTTCAGCGCCACCCGTAAGGAGCGCCGCGCCGCCTGGTCACCGGCATCGCCCCAGAAAAGGGAGGCCAAGCGCTCGCGGCTGTGCTCCCCAGGCTGAACGGCCAGGAACGCCAACAGAGCTTCTGTCTTACGCGTTGGTAGCTGAACGGGAGCGCCAGCACGTACCAGGCGAACTTTTCCAAACAGATAGAGCTGCCAATCTGCAGAGGGCGTGGGTTGGAGAGAACTATCCATGCTGTGTGGTTGACAATTTCAAGGCTTCCGGGTAATTGTACCCCACAACCAGGCAGTCAAAAACCGAAGGCCGGCAATCCAGGAACCTCTTTTTTGACCCGGGTCAGGCAAATCATCCCCGCAAAAGCCAAAGCAGCCCAAAAGGCAAAGGGCGCGCCAGGCCAGAGGATCGCCAGGCTGTTGCCGATCGGCGAAGCCAGAACGCTGCCGATGCCGCTGAGCCCCAGGGTGAAACCAATGGCGGTTCCAGCATAGGTTGGACCAACTCCTTCTGTTTCGATGACCATGGTCAAGAAAATGGCCATCATGCCATCGCGCACAAAGCCAGCCATCAGCACTGCCAGCCAGATCAGCCCACCCCTGGCAAAGCTCAACAACCCTGCCCCCGCCACCACCATCAGAACAACGACCAACAATAAACGCTTACGCGCCCCCAGGCGATCGGACCAGAAGGCAATCGGCAGAGCGAAAATCATGCTGGAGGTATGAAATGCAGACAATGCTCCATCCGCATGGAGAGGGTTCCATCCAAGGCCGCGCAGGTAGAGAGGCAAATAGCCGAGCAACCCTTGAATCGCTCCGCCGACGCCGAACAACATCAATCCAAGCAGCAAGATATTTTTCAGCCGGACCACGTGTAGAACTGCGGAGCGCATCGAAAGAGATTGGCCAGATGGTTGAGGACACTCAGGGGCAGCCGGCGCAAAAAGCCAGAGGATGCTCAGCGATGCTCCGGTCAATCCATAAACGAACAGAACATTGCGCCACCCGCCCAGCAGCGGCGAAAAGGTCGTGGCGCTGAACAAGGAGCCGAGCAAGAAACCGAGCGCCATGCCCATTGAAATCAAGCCATTGGCCAGTCCGAGCTGGCGCGCCGGGAACCACTGCCCGGCGATTTTTACGCCATTCATCGTGACGAAGGGGAGAACTATGCCACATAAAACCACCACAACGGTCATGGAGGCAAAACCGGAGGCCAGACCGCGCCCGGCTCCCAACAAACCTGCCAGCAGACTGCCGATAATCAGCACCCGTTTGGAACCGAATTTATCGCCAATCACCCCGCCAAGCAGGCTGGTGATAATGGCCGGTAGAGAGCCTATGCCCCAGACAACTCCCACCTGAACGAGGTTTAATCCCAGGTCCTGTGAAATTTCTTTAGCCATCACCGACATTCCCATCGACGGCATGGCAATAATCAGCAGGTTCGTCAGGATCACCAGGGCCAAAATACGCCACCTGGAATTGTCTGGTTGGTTGATCATGGTTGTTTTGTTGTCCCAGACCAGAGGGCATTAACCCGAGCGCTTCCCAATAATCACGCCCAATGGATCGACTTCGCTGCGCAAGATGCGCAGTTCTTCGTTCGTTGGCTCGGGCGTCACGGGCAGCGGGTCCGCAAATAACATCTCGAAACCGGTGTTGGCGCGCACATCTTCGACCGTTACGCCAGGGTGCAGACTCTCAACCCGCATGCGCTTGCTGGTTGGCTCGTAACCCATCAAAGCCAGGGTGCTGATAACCTTGTATGGACCCGTGTCAGGTGGCAGTCCGGCAGACTCGCGCCCGCCAGGCCCTGACAAATAACCTGGCGTGGTTACGAAATCAACTTTTCCGACAAAGCGGCGCTTGTCATGAGGCGTGATGACCAACGTTTTCCAGCACAAAGAGGCCAGGTCATTGGCGCCGCCGCTGCCCGGCAGGCGCACCTTGGGCTTCTGGATATCCGTTCCGACCATGGTTGAATTCAGGTTGCCATACATATCGATCTGCGCCCCGCCCAGGAAGGTATAGTCAACCACCCCACGCTGGCAGGTTGTCATGACTTCGTCCATGCTGCTATGCATCAATCCCCCCACCATCGTGTACGAATCGGCTACGGAAAGCGGCAGCTTACTCAGTTGTGGGGCAACGCTCCCGGCTTCGAACAGGACGATCAGATTCGGGCAGCGCGTCCTCTGCGCCAGCATGGCGGCGGCCAGGGGCATGCCTGTGCCAATAACAGCCGTCTTGCCATCTTCGAGCTGTCGGGCTGCCACGCAGACCATGAGTTCCATCAGGTTATATCGCTCAGTCATAGTCCCTCCTGGCTCCGGCGCAACGGTTCGAGGGCGCGCAGTTCTGCCATGTGGGCTTCGCCGCCCTTCAGCGCCAGGTACTCGGCGAAGTTCTTCGTCCCAAAGATATATTTCTGCAAAAAGGCCTCGAATACGGTCTCATCCTTCTCGGCCTCGAGCCACTCATCCAGGTGATCCCCATCCAGGTAATACTCGTAAGGCATGTTGCCAGGATAGCTGCCATAGGGCACGTGACAGACCGCGTCCACCAACCAGTAGGGGATCTGGGTCAATTCCGGTGAGCGGCGGATTTCTGAAGTGTCCACCACGCGTTCGGTGGTGATGATCAATCGCTTGCTGGCGCGTGCCAGGTCCCAATCCGCGACGCTGATGCCATCGATCTGGGCATTACCGTAGATATCGGCGCGATGCACATGGATCATGCTCACGTCAGGGTAGAGCGCCGGCAAAGCTGCCAGCTTTTCACCCGTGAACGGGCAAAGGATTTCCTTAGCAGCACTATATTTGAAAGTATCTGTGCCCAGCATGGTGCGCGCTGGCAGGTATGGCAGGCCCATGGCGGCCGCCTTGAAACGCCAGCCGAGAGCGGCGTTACTCCACTCCGTCACCCGCACCGCGCCGCTTTCCATGTAGCGCCGGGCCGCAGGCGAGAGGCCGCGCATTTCCAACCCGACGATGTAGGCCACGTCACAGCGGTCGAAACAACGCCCGGCTGCCAGGATCTCGAAATCGTGGGTGGTGGTGTGCCCGGCAAGCCCTAAATATTGTCTGCGCTGGCGGACGATCTCGTGCAAGACGGCCGTAGAAATGCGGATCATGCCGAAGCCGCCCGAGCCGAGGTAATCGCCATCGTGGACAAAGCGCTCGACCGCTTCGCTGACTTCCATCAGCTTGCTCGTCATGTCGCGCGACTTTTCAGCAAAGAAGCGTCGCGCCCCATTCACATCGGGCGGTATGAACAATTCACCCACTGAAACATTCATTTCGCTGTCAGACATAGGCAGATTCTCCTTTGGCGCCCCGCTAAAAACCCTTCCAGACTTCACCTGACTGCCGCCAACTGATCAGGGCGCCGCTGCTGGTTTGCAGGGTTTGCTCTCCACCGTAAATAACACACCCCTCGACACCTGGTGCGCCTGTCAACTGCTGCCAATAGTGGAGGTTGGCGAAATAGCTATTCGAGATGGTCTTGCCTGCCTTGATTTCTACCGGCTTGATTTTATCGCCTTGAGTGAGCAAACAATCAATTTCCTTTCCCCGGCTGTCTTGCCAGAAATAAGGGTAGTGATGCCCGCCTCGATGCAAGCTGTGCTTGACAAATTCGTTTACGATCAGGTTTTCAAACAATGCCCCCTTCAGGTAGTGCATATTTACTTGCGCATCTTCGCGCAGCCCCAAAAGCGAACAAGCCAGGCCTGTATCGTAAAAATAGAGCTTAGGAGATTTCACCAGTCGCTTATTAAAATTCTGGTGGTAGGGCTGGAGCCGGTAAACGATGTAGGCTGCTTCCAGGATAGAAATCCATGCTTTAGCGGTATTGGGACTGATGCCTGCATCGCTTGCCAGGCTGGTATAGTTTAGCAACTGCCCGATGCGCCCGGCGCATAACCGGCAAAATTGGATGAAAGCGTTGGCATCCCCAATATTTTTCATCATGCGCACATCTCTTTCAACATATGTTTGAATGTACGCCGGGTAAAAATCCGCTGGTTCTATATTCCTATCATAAATCCGGGGGTACTGCCCCTTGTAAATTACTGCCTCGTGCTGATCAAGCAGATAGTCGCCATTTTCGAGTTCTTCCAATGAAAATGGGAGCAAATATAAGATCGCGGTTCTGCCGGCAAGCGTCTGGCTGACCTTCTCCAGAAGAAGGAAATTTGACGAACCGGTAAGGATGAACTGGGAGTTTCGGTCACGATCTACAATCGATTGAATATAAGAAAATAAATCCGGGGTGTGTTGCACCTCATCCAGGATAACCCCGCCGGGGTAGTTTGCCAGGAACCCGCGCGGGTCGGTAAGCGCAAGCTGGCGGATGTCGGGTTCTTCTAAAGAGACGTATGATAGAGATGGGAAAGCAGCCTTTACCAAAGTGGTCTTACCGGATTGGCGCGGGCCGGTCAAAGTGATCACCTGGTATTTCTGGGCTAACGCCACGAGTTTCTCCATCAACGTGCGCACAATCATTCGATACCTCCACATCCTGTAAACGCATATGCATTGCGTAGAGCAAACCCACAGTAACAAGTATACTCCATCTTGTACAAATCCGCAATAAGATTGCATATTTGTACATGAATGCAGTTCTGTTCTGATCGGGTTTAGTAGAAAACGACAGGTAGTGAGCCTGGCGTTTTGTTTTCACACATTTTCAACGCTGGCGTTCTTTGCCCGGGACAAGCGCCAGAGGTCAGGCTGTCTTGCTACCTCCGAACTCCGCGCAAAGTCTCTCGCTTCCGATGCCACTGATGACCAGCCGCTCCTTAGCATTGCTCAACAATTTCTGCGTCCAATTGACCACCCCGCCATCTACCAGTTCCAGTTGCTGGCCATTAGCAGCAGTGGCATGAATGTGAAAACATAGATCGAGATAATAACCCCGGCCACTCGTACGATGCTCATCAAATACGCACGCGACACCTGTAAATTCCGGCCGGATCGCGGCGAGCAGTTGAGTCTCGATCAGCTCTACACGAATCTCCGGACCGAGATTCGTTACCGAAAGGCGCAGCGGAACATCCGGCCCCAGGAAAGCCCGCAGCGATGCCAGATAGAAACGGATATGCAGCCTCAATGCAGCCAGTTCGAACTGCAGGCTGCCTCGATCCCGGCCCGCGCTGCACAACGTAAACGCGCTGAAATGCGCAAACGACAGCGCCCCCTCATAACGCTGAGCGCGCAGCAGCCGGTGGCTGGCTGCCAGGTGAACCGGTTCAGCGGATTTTGGGTTTGCACGCAGAAGCTCCCGACGCCGGATCGAGCATTCCAGCGCCAGCACGTTGGTCGAATCCGAAACTACTTCCGTATTGCGAGCGGTAGCCACAGCCCAGTTTTGATCGATAGGAGCTATTACGGAATTCGTGCCCAGCGGGCAAACTGGCGCCAAAGCAATCGGCTGAAATTCTTCCGGCAGGTGGGTGAAGGCGATTTGATCCCATCTCAGCAAAGCAGTTGGGGATACCGCCGAGGGCTGCACAAAGCGATTGGCCTCGTAATCCAATAACACTGCAGACGGCTGGATGCGGCTGCTCCGCAGGCGATATACCTCGAGCAGCAAGGATTGCAAGTCGGTTGGCGACAGCCGCTCTGCCAGGATCGAGGCGAGGTCAGGGATACCTGCTTCACGCTCGATGCGTTCAAGGATCTTGTTCATGCTCCCATCACCCGCTGGCTGCCAGCGCGATCAACAACTGCCCGCTGTAGTAGAAAACCAGGCTGATGCGATGATACTTCCACGGCTTCCAAAAGCGGCCCGCTGCCAGGATCAGGTCTGAAACGTAGAATAGCACCGCCCCAACCGCGATCATGATCCCTTGTCCCGTGGTAAACGCCGGGTTGAATAACGTTGAAATTGCCCGGCTCACCATCAACGAAATCACCACAATGTAGATAATCACCGGCAGCTTCATCGCCCCCAGGTTGGGCTGGATCAGCCTATAGAAACCCAGGCCCACCGCCAGCAGCACAACCGTCGAAAGGATATCCCAGGCCGAAAAACGCCCCAGCAACGCAAACAGCACGGTGTAGGCAACGTGGGCCAGCAAGAACAACACTAACCCGATCATGAAAGCTTTGCGGTTCTCCTGGAACATCAGCGCCAGATCGCCGCCGAACGAGAACAGCAGCCCCAGCAGCACGCCGGAAAGATAGGTCTTGTTTGGCGCAGGTTCCAGCAGCGCCAACAAGGCAATGCCAATCACCAACAACGTACAGATTGGCTTCAAGATATAGATCTGGCTTTGCTTCTTGGCAATCTCAGCCCGGATCAAGAAGAAAGCCGTGGGGATCAGTACAAGCACGGGGTACAGCGCAGGTTTCATATACACCTCTCTTACTAGGGATCGGCGGTGTAGATATGATACCTGTTTTCGCCCGAGAGTCAATAAGCTCGAAAGTTGGTTATCGTGAACGAGTGACCAATCAAGACAGCGGATTCCAGATCATGGAAAGTACGATAGCAACCGCGGCCAGCAGCACCCCCAGGGCCGTAAACGCTACACTGATCTCCATAATTTCATGTTTGGTAATCAGGTAGGTAGGCAGACCTTCGAAGACATTCTGCAATTCGTGGGCGCTCTCGGCTGAATAGTATTCTCCACCGGTCATCGCGGCAATTTCCTTCAACGTTGCCTCATCGATCCCCCGGCGGAATCCGCCGCCTCCGAACCCCGAAACACCGCCAAATGGCTGGCCAAAGGTGGGATGTATCGAGCAGGTTTCTGAAACTGCGCAGCGACGAACCCGCCTGCTCGATCTATACCTGTCGGGGGAATAGATGTTCGTGGTACACTAGCTGCAGAAAATGACACAAGGGCTCCCGCAGATGCCCCGTAATCTGCATGGTTTGATCAAATTCAAGCAAACCAGTTCTGTTGATATTTGAATGCTCACAGATCAAGTGAAACCCGTGGTAGATTATTTGACCCATTATTATCTGAGTGAGGCAGAGCCATTTCAAAGTCTGTCTGCGCTATCCGATGAAGAAGCCATAAAAATCATGGTTGAACTCAGCGACGACACACCTTTTGGCGCAAGGTTTAAAGATCCAGTTCAATATATGCGAAATCGAAGAGAAACGGAAAAGTGGGTGCGTGAAGGATTCATTGTCAAGGGGGGGAGGCCTCAGGAGACCTATCCGATCCCAATGGTGCTTGGGTCATCACGATGGTTGGTTGAAAATGCGCCCGCACAAGGGGGAGGTACAGAGATCCGCATACCGATATCCATCTTTTCAGAATACGATATCAGTTTTACATATCCAGATAGTATGATCTCTCGATGGTTTGGCCTCGAGAAACCTGCAGAATATTATCAGCCGGAACTACATGGCAAGATCTTCACACTTCCCGAAATTTTATCGATTGTGGAAATGAAGGGAATGCCGGAGGAGAATTGGGAAACCAATCTACCAGGCGACTTAGCGCCGTATATAGAAGCGCAAGTCTGGAGACATGCGCTTCTTTTCGAATACAGGAAACGTTTGACAGAACAAGATAGCAGCGGGCCGACTCCGGGATAACCTGATTGCTGCTGGCTGGTTCACCGAACCCCTCGATCGAGAGTCCGGTAGTGCTTCCAGCCAGCAGCAGTAGATTGTGCTGGTCTTGACAGATCTGGGGCAATTTTTCTTAATCTTGCTACAGTATCCGATCAGAATAGGGGATGCGTCGCAGCAGATATTGGGCAGCCAGGAAGCACAGGCCAACTCCCAATGGGGCAACCAGGGCAAACTTCATCAGTGGCTCCATCGAGATCCCGCTCACTATCAATGCCAGGGGCACGATCACAACCGGGTGGATGATATAAACGCTGTAGGCATTGCGGCTCAGGAACTTGCCAAAACTTCCCTGGCGATCCAGCCGCTGGCGGAACAACCCCAGCATCATGATCGTCATGGCTACGCAGTAGACCGCCTCGTAGAGAGAGATCAGGGCCGACTGCGGGGTGAGGCCGCCCTGGTAAGGCGTGAGATCCTCATTTGCTTTGCCGACGATCATGATGATTGGGAGAGCCACGACCGCCAGCGGGGCAACCACGCTCCAAACCCGGCGCACACTGGTGGGAAGATCGGGCAGCCAGCGATTGCGATAAGCCAGAACGCCAACCGCAAACATCAAAATGTATTGGGGGAAGAAAGCCAGTTCCAGGTGATTCCATTCAGTGCCGGTGTGAATGAAAAGCCGTACGGTGAAGGTCAGGACAGCCAGCACCAGGATGAAGGCGGCGATCTTGCTGTGTGTGATCGACTGTTGAGCAGCCGCCCCAGTGGATTTCAGGAAATGGCGCTTGGCCCAGTCCAAAACCATTTTTCCCAGGACATAGACACCAGAAAAAACTAACAGCACTTCCACAAACCACAGCGGTCCCGGCGCAAACCACAGGTTCTGCCAGTAGCTGAGGTAAAACTGCCCCATAGTGCCCGAAAAATACCCTTCACGGATCGCTTTGACATATTCGATGCCTGGGCTGACCAGCAGGGTATAGGATATCAGCGGAATCCCTAAGCGGACCAGGCGATCCTTTAGAAACCGCATAATGCCTTTGCGATCTACAGCCCCCGGGACAAAGTAGCCAGAGATCAAGAAGAACAGGCCCATGAAATAGAACTGGTTCAGGACCAGGAACAGGGTCAGCAGGATCCCTGCGATTTCGGTGGTGGGGCGCTCCCGGTAAGGCCAGCTCCCTTCAGCGCCGTAAGTGATTGCCAGGTGGTGAAGCACCACCAGGATGGTCAGGAAGACCCGCAGGTTATCTACGAAGAACATGCGGCTGCCAGCCGCTACTTTGGCCAAGCTGGCGGCGACTGCCTTTTGAGTCTGGGTCTGTTCTAGCGTTTGTGCGCCCACATGGATTGTCATTTTTTCTCCTTCAGGAAAGTTCATTTGCCGTTTTTTACTTACATTCCTAATATACGGCACAAATCCTCCCGGCGCATCGAGCGGGAGGATGAAACTGGCCTGGGATGCAGGATTGATTTTTATTCTCTTATTCTCTACCGTACATTTGAAACTATCGACACGGGATGAAACCAAAAAACAGGTTCAAAATAAAGATCGCGTTTCAAAGCGCACTTGAGCCAATCCAGGCCGAGGCGAAAAAGGCTCTTGTCGATCC
>JBFMFR010000083.1:0-15202 GCA_040752025.1 Chloroflexota bacterium
TTTTCGGACAATAAAGTGTGTTCCAGTCCATTGTGGCATCCTCGATTGGCACAGTATGCCTTCAAGGATACGCCAATTTTTCAGATTTCGATTACCTCATCAAGTCAAATGAGGGACAACACCAAAATTTGCCAGGGCTTGCTTTTTGTGAATATCTTCTCTCTGCACCCTCTTCGCTAACGATAGCGCCATCACCGCCCTAGCCTTCTCCCCCGACGGTTGCTGGCTGGCCTGTGGCGACGCCCACGGCACGGCTGGCTCAGGGCGATACGTAAATATTCCCTGGTAGCCTCGAATGGCCCGTAGATGGGCGCAGGCCCTGCGCCCCTACAATCGAAAAAACCGTGTTAACCCGGTAAATGTGTGTTCCCAAACCCAGCCCCGGAGTTTCCAAAACTCCGGGCGCCTGGCGTCCTGTACAATTTTGTAAGGCGGGCCATGGTTCTGACCAAGTGGTGACATATGTCACTTCTCATTCGCGGCGAAGTGGGGTATTATTGATATTGAGAATTATTCTCAAGAGGTGCAGCCATGAGTCGAGAAACTGTTTTCCGGGAGGCGATCCAATCCAGCGGGCTGCGCATGACGCGCCAGCGCCAGTTGGTGCTGGAGGTGCTCGAGGAGAGCCGCCAGCACCTGGACGCCGAGGCGATCCACGACCGGGTGAGGGCGCGTGACCCGCGCGTGGGGCTGGCGACGGTTTATCGCACGCTGGCCTTGTTGAAGGAGATCGGCCTGGTGGAAGAGCACCGGTTGGGGGAGGAGCACGGGCATTTCGAGGCGGTGGCGGATGCGCCGCACTACCATTTCACCTGCCTGAAGTGCCGGCGGGTGATCGAGTTCGAAGCGCCGCTGGTCGACCAGGTGATCGGAGAGCTGGTCGAGCGGCACGGCATCCAGGTGGTGGAAGCGCACCTGAACGTGAGCGGCTACTGCGCCGCCTGTTCGGAAGAGGCGGGAGCTTTGCCTGTTCGACATCATGGGAGCGCCTATGCCCAGGCATAAGAGACGCTTTACTTTCCAAAGGCGGTTCTTCAGGAAGTTATTTTCCGGGAATCATTCTTTCCACCCTCACGGCAGGTTCGGGCGGGAGGGCGAGGCGCATTCCGGGGCCATGCCGCTGAGCGGGCTGCGCGCCGGCGAGCGCGGCGTGGTGGTGGGCCTGGAGGGGGGCTGCTGGATGGTCAACCGCATGGCGGCGCTGGGCTTCACGCCGGGGGCGGAGGTGACGCTCTTGCAGAATTACGGCTTCGGCCCGCTGATCGCGGTGGTGCGCGAGACGCGCGTGGCCCTGGGGCGGGGCGAGGCCTACCGCATCAAGGTGAAAGTTGGCGCGTGAGCTGCTGGTGGCGCTGGCCGGGCAGCCCAACGTGGGCAAGTCGACGGTCTTCAACGCTCTCACCGGCCAGGCGCAGTACGTGAGCAACTGGCCGGGCAAGACCAGCGAGGAGAAGCGCGGCGTATGCCGCTTCGACGGGGCGGCTTTCGAGGTGGTGGACCTGCCGGGGGTCTACAGCCTGACGGCCAACACGGCGGAAGAGCGCCTGGTGCGCAATTTCCTGATCCGGCAGCGCCCGGAGGTGGTGGTGGTGACGGCCAACGCCGCCACGCTGGAGCACAACCTGTACCTGCTGGCGGAGGTGATCGCCCTGCCGGTGCGGGTGGTGCTGGTGCTGAATATGATGGACCTGGCGGCGCAGCAGGGCATGCGCATCGAGGCGCACGTGCTGGAGGCGGCCCTGGGTGTGCCGGTGGTCCCCATGTCGGCTTCGCACGGCCAGGGCATCCAGGAGCTGGCGGCGGCGATCCTGCGGGCGGCCGGGCAGCCGGTAAAGGCTGGGCCCAATGATTGCGGTGGGGAAGTCCAGCCGGAGAACCGCACTGGGGTGGATTATTTCGCCGCCGGAGCGGCGTATTTTGCCGCCGATCACCGCGCCGTGCTGGCGCAGCTTTGCGAGCTGATCGGGGCGGACCTCCCGGAGGAGTTTTCACCCGCTCGGGAACCCGCTTTGGAAACGGACCCTGACCTGACGGCGAGGGCGCTGCGCGAGTGGCTGGCTTTGAAGCTGCTGGAGGGGGACAGCCAGGTCACGGACAGCATGCAGGCGCAACTGGGCGAGCGCTGGGCGGCGGTGCACGCGGTGTTGATGCGGCACGAGGACGCCATCCTTTCGATCGCCAGCGGGCGCTACGAATGGATCGGGCGCATGCTGCGGGCGGCGGTGGTGCAGCCGCGGGCGGGGCAGTTGACGCTGACCGACCGCATCGACCGGGTGGCGACGCACCCGTTGTGGGGGCTGCTGACTCTGCTGGGCATCCTGGGGCTGTTGTTCTGGCTGACGTACGCCCTGGGGACGCCCTTGCAAACCTGGCTGGACCGGCGCCTGGTGCAGGCGGGCTCGGATTGGGTGTGGGCGGCCTTCGCCAGCGGGGCGCTGGCCGGGGCGCCCGCCTGGCTGCCCGACCTGCTGGTGCACGGGGTGGTGGCGGGGGTGGGCACGGTGCTGACGCTGCTGCCGGTCCTGTTGATCTTCTTCGCGGCGCTGTCGCTGCTGGAGGATGTGGGCTACATGGCGCGGGCGGCGTACGTGATGGACCGCTTCATGCACCTGATGGGGCTGCACGGGCAGAGCTTCCTGCCGCTGTTCCTGGGCTTCGGCTGCAACGTGCCGGCGGTGATGGGGGCGCGCATCGTCGATTCGCCCAAGGCCAGGCTGGTGACGATCCTGGTGACGCCGCTGGTGCCGTGCACGGCGCGCATGGCGGTGATCACTTTGCTGGCGCCGATCTTCTTCGGCAGCCGGGCGCTGTGGGTCTCGTGGGGGCTGGTGGCGCTGAGCATCCTGGCGCTGACGCTGGTGGGGGTGGTGCTGCACGAGTTCTTCCTGGGCGGCGAGCACAAGGCTTTCATCATGGAGATGCCGCTGTACCACTTCCCCAATTTGCGCACCATCGGCCAATCGATCTGGGGGCGGCTGGTGGATTTCTTGCAGATGGCCGGGACGATCATCCTGGTGGTGTCGATCGTGCTGTGGGCGCTCTCGCATTTCCCGGGCGGCTCGATCGAGGCCAGCTACCTGGCGGGGGTGGGGCGCTGGCTGTCGCCGCTGGGAGCGTGGATGGGGCTGGACTGGCGCATGCTGGTGGCTCTGCTGGCCAGTTTCGTGCGCAAGGAGAACACCATCCCGACCCTGGCGGTGCTGTACGGGGTGGGCGCGCAGGGCGGGGCGCCGGCCAGCCTGGCGGGCGTGCTCTCGGGCAGCCTGGCCCCGGCGGCGGCGCTGGCCTTCCTGGCGGTGCAGATCCTGTTCATCCCCTGCATGGCGACCCTGGCGACCATCCGCCAGGAAACCGGCTCGTGGCGCTGGACGATCACCAGCGTGGCGCTGCTCTTGCTGCTTTCTTTCTCGGTGGGGACGGCCATCTACCAGGCGGCGGGCTGGCTGGGCTGGGGGGTGTGAGATGCTGAAACGGTTGTTGGAGCTCCTGCAAGAGGGCGGCACGTTCAGCCTGGCGGAATTGGCCGCCGAGCTGGAGGTGAGCGAGGCGCTGCTGAAGCAGATGCTGGATGACCTGGTGCGCATGGGCTACCTGGAGACAGTGGGGCACGAAAATGCGCCGCAGTGCCAGGCCTGCCCGGTAAAGGGCTGCCAGGACTGTAAAATCGCCGCGCACGAGCACCTGTGGTCGACGCGCTAGGGCGGCTTACTGCCCGATGTGCGAGATCGACGGGTAGCTGGAGAAGTGGCGGTTGACGGGCTCTCCGGAGGCGTCGGGGGTTTGCAGGACGAGCAGGAAGCGGGCCTTCTCCTGGGTGGCGTTGTGCCACTGGTGGGGCAGGCCGGCCTCGAAGAGCAGGAAGTCGCCCGCCTGGAGCAGGTGGACTTCGCCGTCCACCAGGTATTCGATCTGGCCCTCGACGCAGTAGACGAATTCGTGCCCGTTGTGCACCACCTGGCGGGAGCCGCTGCCGGAACCCGGCTCCAGGGTGATCAAGAAGGGCTCCATTTCCTGGCGGCGCAGGCGCTCGCCAATGCCTTCGATGCACACGCCTTTGCTGTCGAGGCGCGGGCGCTGCTTGGCTTTGACGTGCAGGATGGTCTTCTGGACTTCGTCTTCGAAGAAGTAGCTCATTTTGACGTTCAGGGCCGTGGCCAGGCTTTGCAGGGTGGATACGCTGGGGGAGTTTTCGTCTCTTTCGATCAGGCTGACGGCGTTGGCGGAGATGCCCGCCCGGCTGGCGAGCTCGCGCTGCGATAGGCCGCGCTCGTCGCGCAGGGCGCGCACTTTGGCGCCGACGGTGGATCTGACTGGTTCTGGATTGTGCATGCCTGCCTCCCGGCTAAAAACTAAACACGGAGCTAAAAACTAAACACGAAGCTAAAAACTAAACACGAAGATCACGGAGTTCTAACACGGAGATCACGGAGTTTTTTTTTTCTTGCTTTTTCAACACGGAGATCACGGAGTTCTAACACGGAGTTCTAACACGGAGTTCACGGAGTTTTTTTTCTTGCTTTTTCAACACGGAGATCACGGAGTTTTTTTATATATAAAGGACTCTGTGTGCTCCGTGGTTCTTCTCTGTGTTCTCCGTGTTTTTCTTTGTGTTTTCTTCTCTATTGTATCAAAACCTGGCGCTTGTGCGCCAGCGCGCTTTGGTTTTTAAAAAGACAAAAATACTGGTTAAGCATATTCTTAGATGGGTTAAAATAACCAATTTACTTGACAAGTGTAACTTTATTTGGTATTCTAGCTGTAAGCCAGAATAAAAAGGAAAAAATCAAATGCCAGCGCGTGAATCATGGCGTAATGTCGGGCAGCGCATTCGTCTCTTGCGCAAAGAACAGGGCCTGACGCTCAAACAGCTTGCAATGGGCTGCGACCTTTCGCAGAATGCGATCAGCCTGGTGGAGCGTGGTGAAGTCGCTCCAACGGTGGCCACGCTGTGCAAGATCGCCTCGGCCCTGGGCGTCCCGGCCAGCTCGTTCCTGTACGAAGTTTGCCCCGGCGAGGTGGTGCTGGTGCGCGCCCAGGAAAGCCGCCCGCGGCCCGAGGAGAGTCTCTTGAATAATATTTTCGGAGACGCCTTTGCGGAGCGGCCGGTGATGTGCGTCGCCGGGGCGCCGCCGCCCGAGATGGTGCTGTGCCTGTGCGGGCAGATCGATTTCGAAGACTGCGACGGCCAGGTGCACAGCCTGAATTCGGGCGACCGCCTGTCGTGTAATGGCAATGCGCCGCAGCGCTGGCGCAATCCCGGCGACCAGACCGCCATTGCGATTGTGGTGATCCCACCGCCTGCTTGAAGGAGCCTGTATGACCCATACCGTTATCGGCCGCGATCCAACTTCCGCCAACCCGGCCCAGGCCAGGAAACCCTTTTACCATATCGACCCGGGCAATGCAGAACAGTCCCTGGGAAATCACAAAGCCTCGCCTCCGGAAGAAGCGCGCCTGGATGCCTTTTTCAGCGCCTTCGAGGCCATCCTGGAGCACAGCAATTATCGTTTCCTGATGGATTTATATGCTCGCACGAGCAGCAAGTGCGGGCGCTGCGCGGTGGCCTGCCAGGTGTACCAGGCCAGCGGCGACCCGCGTGACGTGCCCTGCTACCGCTCGAACCTGCTCCTGGACATCTACCGCCAGTTCTTCATGTCGCCCAGGCCGCCGTCCGGCTCTGGCAATGGCCGCTGGGAAGCGCGTTTCCTGGGAGATGCGCTCCAACCGTTCAGCGGGAGGCGGCATATGTCGCCGCAGCGTCTCTTGCAAGTCATCGATGAGATGGGTGAGTTGTTCTACCGCTGCACCGCCTGCCGGCGCTGCAAGCTGGAATGCCCGATGGGCATCGATCACGGGCTGATCACGCACCTGGGGCGCTACGTGCTCAGCCAGGCGGGCGTGGCCCCCAAGGGCCTGGTGGTCTCGGTGCGCGAGCAGTTGGAGGGCAAGACCGCCAACACTTCGGCTATCCCGCTGCCGGCGCTGATCGACAACCTGGAGTTCCTGCAGGAGGAGCTGGAGGAGATGAAGAGCCGGCCGATCACTTTCCCGGTCGACCAGCAGGGGGCTGAGTACATCTTCTTCCCGGCGGTCAGCGATTACCTGATGGAGGCGGATACGCTGATGGGCAACGCGGCCGTGCTGCAGACGGCGGGCATCTCCTGGACGATCGGTTCGCAGTATTACGATGGCATCAATTACGGCCTGTTCTACGACGATTGGGTGCTCGAGCGCATCATTCATAAGCTGGTCGATGAAGCCCATCGTTTGCAGGCCAGGAAGATCCTGATCGGGGAATGCGGCCATGCGGCGCGCTCGGCGCGCCAGTTCGTGCCGGCCTTCACCGCCTCCAACGGGGGAGGCTCGAAGAATGGGGGCTCGATGGAGGTGGTCAGCATCCTGGAGCTGACCCTGCAGGCCGTCCAGCAGGGCAAGATCAGCCTGGATCCCGAGGCGATCCCCGAGCGCGTCACCTACCACGATCCGTGCAACATCGCTCGCACGGGTTGGATCGTCGAACAGCCGCGCCAGATTTTGAAGAGCTTCGTGGGCGATTTCGTCGAAATGAACCCGCACGGGACTGAGAATTACTGCTGCGGCGGCGGCGGCGGGCTGGTGTCGCTGGATGAGACTATCGATTTCCGCATGCGCGTGAGCGGCAAGACCAAGGCCGAGCAGATCGCGGCCACCGGGGCGCAGATCGTGGCTACGCCCTGCGCCAACTGCAAGAAGCAGTTGCGCGAATTGATGGAATTTTACAAAATGCCCGTGCAGATCGTGGGCGTTCACGATTTGATCCTGCGGGCGATCCGGTAGGGGCGTACGGCGTGCGTTCCCACCGGGATTGCAATCATTTTTGAGGAGGTGGTGGATTGTTGGAAAATTCGCCTTTTTGGCTTTCGCTGGCTACCGGCCCGGTGATGCGCTTTGCGCTGACGCTGATGGTTTTGGGCCTGCTGCGCCTGGTGGCGCTGACGGTTTGGGACATGGTCTCGGCTGTGCGCCGGGCGCAGGATCGCAGCATCCCGTATTTCAAGGTTATCCGTGAGACCTTTAGCTGGCTATTCCCATTCTCGCGCCTGCATCGCACGCGCCGCGCTTACAGCTTTGCCTCCTTCGGCCTGCACATGGGCGTGTTGATCGTGGGCCTGTTCCTGAGCAACCACATCGACATTCTGCTGCGAGCTTTGCTGCTTTCTTCGGCTGGCCCGGTGTGGCCGGCGGTGAACAAGCTCGTCCTGGATGGGCTGACTCTGGTCACAATCGTTGCCGGACTGGTGCTGCTTTTCTACCGCCTGTATGTGCCCAGCTCCAGGACGCTGAGCAAGAGCATGGATTACATCCTGCTGGTGCTGATCCTGAACATTTTCGTTTCGGGCTTCATCGCCGGGCAGGATGGCCTGATTGCCTCGGCTCCGGTTTCTTACGACCAGCTCATGCTTTTCCACACTTTGAACGGCCTGGTGCTCCTGGCGACGATCCCCTTTACGAAGGTGTCCCACTGCGTGCTCTTCCCGCTCATCCGCCTGGGCTCGGAAATCGCCTGGCACATGAAGCCCGGGGGCGGCAATGAAGTGGTGGATACGCTGTACGGGCCGGAAGGGAGGCGCATTTAGCATGTCCGCTTCGATCACCAACGTTGATCCGGTCGGCGTCCTGGTGGATGTCACCCGCTGCACGGGCTGCGGCGAGTGCATCCAGGCCTGCGTGCAGGCCAACCACCTGCAGGAATTGAGCTTCCCGGAGCGCTATCTTTCCCAAAAATCGGCCGCCTCCCCCGACGGCCTCTCGGCCGAGCGCTGGACCTCGATCCTCAAGGTCGGGGCAAACGGCGTGAGCTCCGATGACAGCCAGGCCCATTTCGTGCGCAAATTCTGCCGCCACTGCCTGGAGCCGGCCTGCGTGTCGGTGTGCCCGGTGGGGGCCATGTACAAGACGCCGGAAGGGCCGGTGGTCTACGACGCCAAGAAGTGCATGGGCTGCCGCTACTGCATGATGGCCTGCCCGTTCGGCATCCCGCGCTACGAATGGGATTCGGCCGCGCCTCTGGTGCGCAAGTGCACGCTGTGCGTCGAGCGCCTGCGCCAGGGGCAACTGCCCGCCTGCGTGGAAGCCTGCCCGAACCAGGTGCTGACCTTCGGCAAGCGCAACGACCTGCTGCTGGCCGCTCATGAGACGATCCAATCGGCCCCGGATACTTACCTGCAGCAGGTGTATGGGGAGACGGAGGCCGGCGGCACTGCGGTGCTGTATATCTCCGACATCCCGCTGGATTTCCTGCGCATCCCGCTGCGTTCGGAGCTGAACCAGGCCGGCGCGCTGCCCGACCTGAGCTGGAACTGGCTGGATAAAGTCCCGGCGCTCAGCGTGGCGACCGCCGGGCTGATGACCGGGCTCTTCTGGGTGCTCGGGCGGCGCATGCAGGTGGCCGAGGCGCGCTTACGGGCGCAGCAAACCTCACCGGACAAGGAGGCGTAGCCCATGCAAACGGAATTACACGCTCCTTCCGAACACCGGGAGGCTGAGGCCGCTGAACTGCACATCAGCCCGTCTCTGGCCGTGTTGAAAGACGTGCTGTGGATGATCGTGGTCGCCGGGGCCGTGGCAGGCGTGCTGCGCTTCGCCCTGGGGTTGGGTTATACCACCGGGCTGAACGACAGCACGCCCTGGGGGCTGTGGATCGCCTTCAAGCTCGGCTTCGTGGCCCTGGCCGGCGGCGGGTTCACCCTGGCTGGCCTGGTGTACGTCTTCCACCTGGAGAGCTACCACTCGATTTTGCGGCGGGCGATCCTGATCGCCCTGCTGGGCTATGGATCCTTTATTGTGTCCCTGATCTTCGACCTGGGCCTGCCCTGGCACATTTACATGCCGGTGATCCACTGGCAGCACCATTCGGTCATGTTCGAGATCGCCTGGTGCGTGATGCTGTATTTCTCGGTGCTGCTGATGGAATTCGGCCCGGTGATCCTCGAGTACCCCTGGTTCCAGAATCGCTGGTTCCAGCTCGTGTATAAGCTGCTGCGCAAGTCAACGGTCTTCCTGGTGATTGCCGGGATCGTGCTCTCGACGCTGCACCAGTCCTCGCTGGGGGCGCTGTTCCTGATCATGCCGCAGCGTGTGCACCCGCTGTGGTACAGCCCCTGGATCCCGCCGCTGTTCTTCATTTCGGCGATCGCCGCCGGGCTGATGGCCCTGGTGTTGGAGGGCTACCTGTCCGAGCGGCTGTTCGGGAAATCTCCCGACGAGGCGCTGCTGGGCCGCCTGGCCCACCTGGCAGCCTTCGTGCTGTGGGTCTACCTGGCTGTGCGCCTGGGCGACCTGCTGTGGCGCGGCGTGCTGCCGGTGGCGCTCGATCTCTCCTGGCAGAGCCTGTTGTTCATGGCGGAGATCCTGCTGGGCGGCGTGCTGCCGGGGTTGTTATTGATGTCGCCGGCGCTGCGCGCCAAACGGGTTGTGCTGATCACCTCGGGCATCCTGGTCGTGGCGGGTGTGCTCAGCCAGCGCATGGCCCTGAGCATGTTCGCCATGGCTCGCCCGCAGGGCGTTCCTTACATGCCTTCGCTGCTCGAGATACTCATCGCTTTTGCGATCCCGGCCGCGGCTGTGCTGGTCTACCTGTTCTTTGCCGAGAATCTGGCCGTCTTGCAGTCGCGCCTGCCAGTTGGGGCGCATAACACGCGCCCGTTTGCCTCGCTGCGCCCGGTGATCATCAGGCGCTCGGCGATGGCTATCTTCGTCCTGGCAGCCCTGGCGGCTGTTCTGCCGTTTGGGTCGCCCGCCGGCGCGCAGAGCCTGCACACTGCCACGCCGGTGAAGCCCGCCGCGGGCTGGAAGGTGGATGGGCAGGTGCTCCTGTTCATCGATGGCGATCACGACGGCGATGGGGTCTTCTTCCCGCACGATGCGCACCAGGCGCGCCTGGCCGAGGATTATGGCGAGGCGGCTGCCTGCCAGGCCTGCCACCACGCCAGCACTATTCCACAGACATCCGATTTTTTGAAAAAATCGGATGTCTCTCCCGCCGAGTCCTGTTCGCAGTGTCACCAGGATTTCTACCAGCCCACTTCGATCTTTGACCACGCCCGGCACCAGCAGGCCCTGGGCGGGAACGCTGCCTGCCAGGAGTGCCACGCCGGCCAGGCCAGCACTCTCGGAACGATCCACACCCGCCAATCCGCAGCGAACTGCCAGGAGTGCCACATCTCCGTCGCGCCGCTGGCGGCTGTGATGGCGGGCGACGCTGCGCTGCTCGCCCCACAGGGTTCTTTCGCGGCGCTGGCGCCCGCCTATTTAGACGCCATGCACGGCATCTGCCTGGCCTGCCATTTGGAACAGGCCAACGTTCAAAACGATCCGGCGTTGGGCGAATGCGCCACCTGCCATTCGTCGCAGCCCGCTACCATTCGATAACCAGGAGGTTGCCATGAAAGTGATTGGTTTGTGCACCCGTTTTACCCCAGCAGATGAATGGGCCTTCGATTACGCCTTCAAGCTGGTCAAAGCCCACGGCTGGCAGCTCAATATCTGCCACTGGCTGCATTCACCTTACCGCCTGCGCCGCGAGATGGTGCAGGCCGACCTGTTCGAGCCCGGCGAGCTGGTGACGGCTACGCCTGAAGTGCTCAATCACCTGGAATACCAGTTGCGCCAGTATTTCGATGAGCGCCTGGGAGATTTCACCAACGCGGCCTTCAAGCTGTGCGAGGGCATGTACCAGGTCGAGATGGTGCGCTGCTTCCGCCAGAATTTGCTCGACCTGGTGGTGATGGGCTACCAGGAGGCTGCGAAAATCAGCTTTTCTGATGAGACCGAATCCGGCTCGCTGCCGTTGGAAGAATTCATCGCCGGCCTGCACCACCCGGTCATATTGGTCGGCCACCAGGGCCCCGGCACTTTCCTGCTCAACCAGAAAGCTGTGGAGTGGCTGGAGGTGCTGGACATCCCCGAGGGCCAGTGGACCCTGGTGCAGCCCGAGGCCGCCCTTGCGCATTGAAAGAAAGAATTAACACGGAGATCACAGAGAAGAGCCACGGAGAAACACGGAGAAGAGCTATTTATGAAAACCCCGGAGGCCGTTCTGGCCCATTGAGGAAGAAGATAAACACGGAGAGCACAGAGAAGAGCCACGGAGAAGAAAATTTTTACAAAAACTCTGTGGACTCTGTGTGTACTCCGTGGCCTTCGTGTTGAAAATGCAAAGAAAAAAGACTCCGTGGACTCCGTGTAGACTCCGTGATCTCCGTGTTAAAGTAACCTACGGTATAATTTGATAGATCAGAATTAGACCAGCGCCAGCACGCCTGTATTTGGAAAAATGGAGGTGAAAAGTGACAGATCAAGGTACGGGCTGCGCCCGGCCGGTTGGCAAAGCGCTCGGGGAAGCTCCCGACGCCGCGCCCCAGGCCGAGGCAAGTGAAAGCAATCAAACACAAAAGGAGGTAACCATGCAAACTGCCAGGGTTGGGGGGAAGGCCCCCGATTTCCAGGCCCCGGCTTACTACCAGGGCAAGTTCACCACGATCAAACTCTCCGATTTCTCCAACAAGTGGATTGTACTGTGTTTCTACCCGGGCGATTTCACCTTTGTCTGAGCGACGGAAGTATCGGCAGTTGCCGATAAATATGCGAAACTGCAAGAGCTGGGGGTAGAAGTCATCTCTGTCAGTGTTGACAGTGTTTTCGTTCATAAGATGTGGAATGACAAAGAGTTGGTAAATATGGTGGAGGGAGGCGTGCCGTTCCACATGGCCTCCGATTCCGGCGGAAACGTCGGCAAGCTTTACGGCGTTTACGGCGAGGAATTGGGCGTCGAACTGCGCGGGCGCCTCATCATCGACCCGGATGGCGTCATCCAGGCCATGGAAGTGCTCACCCCGCCGGTGGGGCGCAAGTTCTCCGAGACCGTGCGACAAATCCAGGCTTTCCAGCACGTGCGCGCTACCAAGGGCGCCGAGGCCATGCCGGCCGGCTGGGAGCCGGGCAAGCTGACCCTCAAACCGGGCCCCGACCTGGTCGGCCGCGTTTGGGAAGTCTGGAAACCCTCCATGGAATAGGCGGCCGGCTGGCGGCTGGTTTCGATCCTATTATACGAAAACATGGGCGGCGCACTGTGCGCCGCTCATGTACTTTACCCAAAATGGTTCGGGCCTGATAAAATTCAGGCGTTCAGAACTCCCTGTTCCGCCGCGCTCTACAGCTTGGCTGTTGGCAGTACTGGTTTTGGCTAATTTGTTCAAAATCGGGATATACCCCGATCTCATAATAACACTCCTGATCGGTGCTAATTCATAGGTATCCTGGAACCCACATCTCTACAGTTATTTGAAAAGACTGTTGTTGCGCATGATACATCAGGGCTTGATTATTCCTCTGCTTCGCTAGAATAAATTTCATTGTTCATCTGGTTGTATTTACAGGGCACTTTCAGAAGAGGGCAATCCTGACAGGCTGGTTTTTTCGGCCTACATATCTGATGAGCGAGGTCGATAAGCGCATAATAAAAATTTCTGGGGCGAAGTGGGTCGCAAGAATCTGCAATAGCCTGTACTATGGGCTTTTTTCTTCTCGCCTCGCCACGCAAATCCAGTCCATGGATCCTGCCAATCACTCTGACAATGTTGCTATCTATGATGGTGAAGAGCTTGTTGGTGGTAAAGCAAATCGTAGCCCCTGCAATATACTGGCCAATTCCTTGTATAGCAATCAGTTTTTCATAATCTGAGGGTACACAGCTATATTTTTCCCAAAGAATATCAAGAGCGTTCAACATTCCGGTTATGCGCCAGTTCAAGCCCAGTGGTTTCAGCAATTTCACAACTTCACTCCTGGAGGCCCGGACATAATCAGCCAGAGTTGGATATAATCTGACGAAATTAAGAAAAATTGGCTCAACCTGATTGGTTTGAGTTCGATGCAGCATAAATTCTGAAACCAGAACAATATAAGGATCTTCGCTATTCCGCCAGGGATAGAAACGCTGATGCTCATTCCCCCACTTCAGCAACAGGACACGTATTTTTGAATCGATTTCACCTGCCGTCAGGCCGTTGTTCATGGCTTTCAGCTGTCATAACCTTTTTTACTGGCCCGCGTTATTGATCTCTGCTCTGTCCAGAACCTCTGTGGGCAGTTGTGAAGCGATCTTCTGGATCTGGGTAAGTATTTTTTTTGCAAGAGCAAAAGCCATTAACGGTGGAACAGAATTTCCGATCTGTCGGTAGGCATCATTCATGGCGCCGGCAAAAACAAAACCATCTGGAAACGACTGCAAGCGAGCGGCATCCCGCACAGAAATCACACGCGCCTGCTCCGAATCATAATGGATGTGAGTGTATGTATCTTTACCGATGTGAGCAGTTAAAGTTCTCACCGGCATATCTGGGTTGATCTTCCACCACTTATTGGGGAATTTATCTACTGAATATGGGGGGAGGAACTGTTTTTTTAGCGCTCTATATTCGGGCGAATTTTCGGCAATTTCTAAACCAGTATTAGCCTCAATCTCTTCTCGTCTGGCTTCCAAAATTTTCATGGCAATAATATGAGCCTCAGGATATTGATCATCTATTTTCATCTGGCGAAATATTTCATAGTCACGGGGCAGAAAACGAATAACATGATCCACAACCCCTTTACTCGCTTCAAACCCAGGCCATGTGCGCATCATCATGGCATAAATGCCGGGCCTGCCACGGCGATAGGATAATTGTTGGTCGAATTTGCGCGCTCCATGCTTTTTCGATTCTTTGAGATGGTCAGTTAGTGCAGGTAAATCTGCCAGGGCCTGACCAGCTGTAACAGCTTCTGGTAAATTATCTGACACTCTTGGCGGCTGGATATATCTGATCTGATTATTGTAAAAATCCTTTTGGTTGGGCTGCAAGTGTTTCAATGCAACGGTTTTTTCCCAGGTGTACCCGGTGGGGATGTGCGTTTGATGAGTCGGCTCTGGAAATTCCGGTGAGAGGTTCAAGCCACCAAGATAGGCGATCAGGAAAAAACGTAATCTGAATTGAGGTACTCCGTAATTGACTGCATTTAATAATGTATATCTTACACTATACCCCAGATCTTCCAAGGAGGATGTTATTTCCTCTGCAACATTCTTTCCCCCATAGTTTAATATATCAGGAACATTTTCGATTAGCACAGCCAATGGACGAAAGAAATCTACATATTTCAGGAAATGCAGATATAAGTTAGCGCGATCATCATTCAGGTAAGCTTCACTGTGTTCTGCAACCTGACGAAGTTTGGCACGGCCAATACGAGCAAATGCCTGACAGGGAGGCCCGCCTATAATGATATCTAATAAATTGTCAGGGGATTCAGCATGTAGAACCTTTATCATAAATTGTTCTGGTGAAGTGTCAGTAATATCAACTGGAGAAGCGTGAATTTCTAAATCTTCTTCAGATAGACCCTTAAAAAAATTCAAGGCATGGGTTCGCGCTGCTTTCTGATCACATTCCACACCGCCAAGTATCTTATAACCAGCGCGTTGAAATCCAAGCGACAGTCCTCCACAACCAGAGAACAAATCTACCACTCTGAGATTCGCGGATTTGAGAAATCGCTGAAGCTTTTCCTCCAGGTGATTATTGCCATTTCTGTTATTTGATAACAATGATTCCTCGTTGTATACTACTGATTATGGAAATACAGATCCGAAGTCTGCGATGGTGGCTGATTACCTGATTGCTGATCTGTCGCGTTCCAGGAGTAAAACTAAAGTGTCAGGCTATCAAATTCAAAATCTGGCTGTCCTTGCCTCGCATAGTAAGTTGAAAATCTGGCAATAACATCTTTTATAAACGCAGATGATATCTGGGCTGATGGATTTTCGTATGCTCTTTTGAAATCGCTAAGGTTATAAGTTCCGATCTTTCGAAAGTTCACAAAGCCTCCTATAAACATCTCAGTTTTCGGCAAGTAATGAAAATACAAACAATAGCTATTTCTTACTAATCGCTCCATAATACTTTTAGCATTGTCTATTTT
This sequence comes from Chloroflexota bacterium, assembly GCA_040752025.1. Classification (GTDB taxonomy): domain Bacteria; phylum Chloroflexota; class Anaerolineae; order Anaerolineales; family UBA4823; genus JBFMFR01. The sequence goes on from JBFMFR010000083.1 coordinate 15,001, forward strand.
GCGAGACTTTTTGTTTTTGCCACTTTCATCATCGTCATCTGTGATCTTTAAGGCCATATCTTTCTTAGCACTGGTAACTAGTACATCTTGGCATAAATAGCTATGCAGAAAGGGCTCTGCCCTGGTAGGTCCATTTGAACGGTTTAGCCATGGTACGGTTGTAATACTCGATGAAGGCCAGAACCTTGCGTTTCAGATCGTC
>JBFMFR010000084.1:0-12004 GCA_040752025.1 Chloroflexota bacterium
ATCGCCGCTTGAGCAAAGATTATGAAGGTTTGGTAACTTCGAGCGAAACCTTTATCTACATCTCGATGACCAGAATCATGCTCCGTAGATTGGCCCGCTCATGACTTTTCAGACAGGTTCTAAGAAATCACACCCTAGGCATAGGAGCAACTGATATGTACTTTCTCTAGCGATGAAGCGCCCGAGGCCTCTTGCGGAGGGCGGGCGCTTGGGTTAAATTTGGCTGCCAATGCGTCCCACCACGCTGAGGCCATGCGAGCTACGCTCGCCACTCGCCTGGCGGCAATCCTGGGCGCGGTTTTCGTTGGTTGTGATGGAGGTATTTTAGTACAGAATGGGGCAAGTGGTAAGGGAGTTACTTGCTTCTTTTCAATCTGCGTCAATCGGCGCAATCTGCGGATGAGCCCTTCTACTGTCTACCCTCTCCATGCAATGTGCACCTATTGACTTTCGACCGGCAATCTGCCATAATCAGGTATCTCGTTACTTTGACATTTGGGAGGAACCATGTCTGCACCATCTACCCAGGTAGTAAATCGCAAGTTCTGGCGGTTGAGCACCGCCCTGCTGTTTGCATTGCCAATCCTGATTGCACTGGCCTGTTCGCTGTCCTTGGATAACCCGGAAGCCAGGCAGACCCAAATGGCCGTCGGGCTGCAGTCGACTTACCTGGCTGAGAAAGAAGCCACGCTGATCTTCCAAAGCACCCAGAACGCGCTCAGCCCAACGCCGCAGGATACACCCTTGCCTTCTCCAAGCCCGGCTCCCACCTCCGCCGCGACGATTGCCAGCACCGAAGTCAGCGCACCGACACAGGCGGCCATCAGCACCCCCGAAGCTACACTGACGAGCAGCGCGCCGCCAGCGGCGATCCTGCTGACCGAATGGTCCCTGCAGGGGTTTATCAGCGATATCCAGGATTGTTACGACCCGGATCAAGCCTGTTGGGGTGTACTGCAAACGCCGGCCTCGGCGATGGTGAGCAGCCAGGCTGTGTACATCGATCCTGCCTGGCAAAATCCCTATCTGGTTTTTCGCCATAAATATCACCTGTTTCTAAAAACCTGGCGCGGCCATCCAAACCAGCTCACCGGCTATGCCAGCGTGCAGATTGACGGGAAATGGAAGATGCTCAGAGCTTATACCGGCACACAGAACTGGGAAATGGCGTCCTTGCCGCTGCTGGACTACCAAGGCTCCGAAATCATCGTGCGCTTTGCTACCGAGTATGACCAGAATTGGGACTTTCCGGGCGGCTACTGGTACTTTCAAGAGATCCAGATCGTTCCCGATTTCAAAGCACCCTAGTGAGCCCCTGCGTAGCGGAATGGGACGCAGATTTCCGCCTTCAATCTGCGGTAATCAGCGCAATCTGCGGATGAGTCCTGCTAAGCCGGCTCTTCCAGCGCGCCCCCCAGGCGGGCGCGCCGCGCCTTGCGCCGCTCCTGGCGCTCCAGCTTGAGGCGGGCGATCTGCAAGAGTTCCTGGCGGTCCTCTTCCGAGAGCTGCACCAGCAGGTAGCGCCACTGCTCGAAGCCGCCGTCTTCATCGGGCAGCTCCGGCAGCAGGCCGGCCAGGCGGAAGACCAGCTCGGCCGGCACGTCCAGGGCGCTGGCGATGGCCTCGCAGCCGTCCCAGCCGGGCAGCGCCCCGCGCCGGGCGCGGCTGAGCATCGAATGCGACACACCCGCCTGCTGCGAGAGCTGGAAGTCGTTCCAGCCGCGCAGGGCCAGCTCCCCATCCAGCCAGGCCAGGAAATCCTCCACAGGTCGTTTCATTAACGCCAATTTTACCCCAAAGCCGGGCGCCTGGCGTGCAGTTCTGGCCCGGTATTATTTACCGCGAAGCCGCGAAGAGCGCAAAGAAAGACTGGAAAAGCTTTTACAGCAAGCCGGAACTGAGATTCTGGCAGCCTCAGTCAATGACTTGCATTCCTTCGCGTTCTTGGCGACTTTGCGGTGATTACGTTTATGACAGTTCGATCCTTTCATCCGGGCTGCGCGTAGTGGCGAAAGCGAACTGCATCTGGGCGAAGCGCCATGCGCCCTGCTGGCGCACCGCCACCGCCGTCAGGCGGAAGGGCCACGACAGGCGCTCGGACCCCGCCAGCCCGTACAGGATGTCCATCCCCAGGCGGATGATGTCCAGCGTCTTCTGCCGCTCGCTCAGTTCGCCCTCGTCCAGCACAGCGCGCACGTAATCCTGGTAGCCCCGGTAGCGATCCTGGTGCGGGATCGTATCGGTCACCGTGCCGGTCGTAGCCAGCCAGGCGGCTTCTCCCTGGACGTGGATGTGCGCCCCGGCCACATCGTAGACAACATCGCCCCAGTGTTCCCAGTCGTGGGCGATCAGTTGGCGCACGGCTGCCCGTCCCAGGCGCCATTCTTCGTCGCCTGGGCGGATGGCGGCTGTGCCCACGACCTCCACCTCCTCACCGGGGATGAACAGCCCCATGAAAGCGTCCAGCCGGCCCGGGTCGCGCGCCGTGTAACCGTCCTGGAAGCGCTGCAACAACTTGCGTACTTCTTCGTGTGAATTTGGTTGGTTTTTCAAGTCTTTTATCCTATGATCAGAAACCGGGTTTTTTGCCGCTCAGGTGGGGAAGTCATGCAAACAAGCTGCAAGTTTTATGGGCTATGCCTGCCAATCAAAAACCCGGTTTCTTTTAGCGAAAGTATTGTACGGATTTTACCAGCAAGCGGCGTCAATTGTTCATATCCCGTTGACAAGAACAAATGTTCTATGTATAATGTTCTTGGAGAGACGCTGTTTGTCGATGTGTAGACATCAAACCTTGTCAAAAACCGGCTACTTTGCGTAAGGAGCGCCCCATGCATGCCATCCCCCCAGTGATTACCCCTCTTTTAACCGCCGTGATCAACGACGCCACCATGCCCGCCGCCCTGCTGCGCAGCTACGCTCGCCTGTTTGCCGCCGCCTGGCGGCAGCAGTACCGGCGCACCGAGCCCCTGGACTTCGAGACGCAGCTCGTGCCGCTGCTGGGTGTGCGCCGCTCGCAGGCTCGCCAGCAGTTGCGCGCCCTGCGCTTCGCCAAGCTGCTGGACTGGAGCAGCGACGGCAGCAACCACTACGTGATCAGCTTCCACCCGCCGCCCGAGGTGACTGCCCTGGCCGACCAGGTGGGTGCCCACTTGGCCGGCCAGGGCGACGAGTTTTCCGGAAAAACGGACTCTGTTAATGGAGTTGTAGATTCAGAATCTTTAACTTGTGAGGAAATACAACAACAACTTACAGAGGCTTCAAAAGCGGACGCAAAGCCGGACGAGCCCCCGGCAGGCTTGCCAGGACAAAGCGACCCTGCTCACCAGCAGGTGAGCGCTTACCTGCTGCGCGCCGGCGTGTGGGCCGACGTGGCCGAGCGCATCGCCCGGCAGATCGTCGCCAACCGGCGGCGCATCGCCCTGGGCGGGCAGCAGTACCTGCCGGACGTCGAAGACGTTTTGGGCTGGATCGCCTACTGCTTTGCCGACCGCCAGAAAAACAATATCACCCAGCCGGCGGCGGTGCTGGCCGCCAACCTGAACGCCAACCGCCGCTGCCCGCCGGAATATCGCCCGCCGCGCATCTGCGCCGCCTGCGGCTACCAGGAGGACGACTGCGGCTGTGATGACGACCGGTTCCGCCCGCACTTCCCGCCCGAGTTCCTCGAGCGCGCTTTCCGCTCGACCTACAGCGCCTACCTGAGCAACCGCTGGGGGGTGTGCGAGCGCTGCGGCGGCTTTCCGTGCAAGTGTTGAGGCGAGCGAGGAGCCAGACGCGAATGTGGGAGCGGTTGTTACGCTGGTTGGGGTTTCCCCCGCTGGAGCGCGGCGTCTTCCGGCTGGAAGGCGCCCTGGCCGAGCACGTCTATCACCTGGCCCGGCGCGAGCGCCGCTCGCCCGACGACATGGCTGCCGACCTGGTCACCAGCGGGCTGCTGTACCACAGCCTGGCGCACGAGCAGTTGGAGCGCTGGCGCGATCTCTCACTGCGTGAACAGCAGGTGTCGGCGTTGATCTGCCTGGGTTACACCAACTACCAGATCGCCGATCGGTTGGTGATCGCCCCCGCCACAGTCAAATCGCATGTTCGTAACATCCTGCGCAAGTTCGACCTGCACAGCCAGAAAGAACTACGCCTGATGCTGCAAGATTGGGATTTCCGCGATTGGGAAGCGTGAGCGCCAGCGGCCCTACTCGGCTTTTTCCACGCCCAGGTGCGAGAGGATGATCTCCAACGGCCAGTGGCGGTTCTTGTCGAAGGCGTTGCGCGCTTCTTCCAGCGCCCGGCGCTTTTCTTCACGATGGGCGACGAACAGGCCTTTGACCTGGATGGTTTCCAGGTGCTCGCTGATGCTGCGGTTCGTGCCGTTGCTGTTGCGAATGGCCTCGTTGACGTATTCTTGCAAATATTTGCGGTACAATCGGATGTCCATGAGAAGCTGGTTTCTCCACTTTCAGATAAGTATACCCTATTTGCACCCCATAGCGATATCTTTGCGATAAACAAGACTCCGTGAACTCCGTGCGCCTCCATGTTTATCCTGAAAACCCTAACACAGAGAGCACCGAGTCTCTGATTATTCTTTGTGGTCTTTGTGCTCTTTGTGGTTATTCTCAAGAGACTCCGTGAACTCCGTGGTCCTTCTCCGCGCTCTCCGTGTTTATAGCAGATTTACGGATTGAATCTGAACCTTTTCAACCGCAAAGCGATATCTTTACTGTAAAGAGACTCCGCGGTCTCCGTGTTCGAGCTCCTTTCAAAAAAAGACTCCGTGAACTCCGTGTTTCTCCGCGGTCTCCGTGTTCGAGCTCTTTTCAAAAAAAGACTCCGTGAACTCCGTGTTTCTCCGCGGTCTCCGTGTTCGAGCTCCTTTCAAAAAAAGACTCCGTGAACTCCGTGTTTCTCCGCGGTCTCCGTGTTACTCTTTTTCATAATTCCAGGAGGAAACCATGCAGTACAAACCCGTCATGCTGGCCCTGCTCGAGCAGTCCAGGCAAGAAGAACAGATCCTGGCCGGTAGCCTCACCCCAGCCGAGCGCCAGGCCCGAGGTGAGCTGAAGAACTGGGCCTTCAAAGAGATCGTCGCCCACGTCCTGGTCTGGATGCAGCGCAACGGCGAGAACCTGCTGCTGATGAAGGCTGGCCAGCCGCCCACCCGCTACGATAATTTCCTCGAGCTGAACGACCAGAATTTCGACGAGTTCTGCCAGATGACCTGGGAGCAGGTGCAGGCTTACTCCGACCAGGTGCGCAGCGCCTACCTGGAGGCCGTCCAGTCCCTGAGCGAAGAACAGCTCACCTCCCTGGAGCTTTACGAGGGCCAGCGGGGCACGCTGTGGAACCAGATCGTGGGCAGTTGTTTCACCCACGCCGTGATGCATTATTCCGACATCTACGTCAAGCGCGGCGATATCGCCCAGGCCGACCAGCTCCAGGAGCGCGCCTACCAGACGCTCTCCGGTCTGGACTCCGGCGACGTCTGGCAGGGCACGGTGCGCTACAACCTGGCCTGTCACTACGCCCTCACCGGGCGCTCGGAGCAGGCCATCGACCTGATCCGCCAGTCGCTGCCGCTCCACCCGGGGCTGGTGGACTGGTCCAGGCAGGACACCGACCTGGACTCGCTGCGCGAGCTCCCCGAGTTCCAGGCGCTGTACGCCTAGCCGGAGACCTTGTGCCGGGGTTTTGTGCCTCGCTTATTGCGAATAGTATGTCAAAGCGGCGCTGACCGAGCTGCCGTCGCTGGTTGTGACCACGATCAGCAGGTTTCCCTGCGTGACGACGCTGCCATCTGACCAGTTTCTGGGCATGTCGAAAGCGAAAATGGCCATGCCGGCGTCGTCGGTTTTCCCGTAGCCCACCTGCACGCCCTTCCCGGCGGCGTTGGCCGGGCTCAGCACTGCGCTCACGCTTTGGTTAGCGGGCAGCCCCTTGGCAAAGGCCGCCGCCTGCCCTTCGCTGATCACCACGTACACGCCCTTCTGTCCGCCTGTCGTCTCCGGGGCAGCCGGCCCGCGGCGCGCCCCGGTGATCTCCAGGCTGTGGATCCACACGTTGGCCTGGAGGTAGCTCGCCGAAACCCAACCCTTCAGGCTGCTGTCGGGCATTAGCACCTGCACCCATTGACTGTCGCTAGTGCGCCCCATCAAGGCCAGCGGCTGGCACATCTCCAGGGTGGCCAGGACATTGTAAGTCATACCAGGGCCGTCGCGCAGGTTCAGCGGATCAGCGAACACCAGCGCTACGGGGGTATTCACCGCCAGCGGGCTCATGTCACATGCTTGAGAACCAGCCGCGCCGAAAAGCGCCGGCGGCCCGGCCGGGGCAATTTGCATGCCGGCCAGCGCCCCTATCATGAAGACCAGGATGACTACGATCACGGTCAGCAAGCCGGTCTCGCTGGACAGGCGAGAGGCAAGATTCTTCATGAGCTTTCTCCTTACTACCTTGTGCAACTGGTTAAATACCTAGTCGTTCCGCAGTCGCAGAAAAGGTCGTTGGTTTGGGGGTTGACAGCCGGTATACCGATAGGTATAATGGCCGTTGTGAACGATAATCGTGCTGCTTTGCTGAAATGCGCCGTGGAACTGTTCGCCGCTCGCGGCTACGACGCCGTAGGCGTGCAGGAGATCGTCGAGGCGGCCGGGGTGACCAAGCCAACGCTTTACCATTACTTCGGCAGCAAGCCTGGCTTGCTGAACGCCTTGCTGGAGGAGCATTTCAAGCATCTCAACCAGGTGGTGCGCACTGCCAGCGCCTACCAGGGCGACCTGACCCTTAGCTTGCAGCGCGTCGTGCAGGCTTACTTCGGCTTCGCCCGCCAGCACCGCAATTTCTACCGCATGCAGTTGGCCCTGTGGTTTGCCCCGCGCCAGAGCGAAGCCTTCCACGCCATCGCCAGCCTGAACGAGCAGCAGCACGCCTTGATCGAGCACCTGTTTGCCCTGGCTTCGTACGATCACGGCAACATGCGCGGCCGCCAGCGGGCGTACGCCGCCTCGTTCATCGGCATGATCCACACCTACATCGGCCTGTGGCTGAACAGCTACCTGGAACTGGACGATCCCCTGGTCTACCAGGTGGTGCACCAGTTCGAGCATGGCATCTACTCGTGAGAGGGCGCTCTTTTTTTGCCCGGAGACTATACCGAACGGTAGGTACAAGAGTAACAGGATACGATAGCTTTTTGTTGGAGTGGTTAAGATCAATACAGTTTTTAGCGGGGAAGAAATCGGATTTTTGTCAAAAATCCGATTTCTGAATGCCTTATCAAAGGGCTTGTCAAAAAACTTCGTGTTCTTGGTGGCCTTTGTGATGATCGATAAAATCTGTTGTTATGCGAGAGGAAACTTATGACCAAACATTGGGCTTACGATGCAGTTTTTTACCACGTTTACCCCCTGGGGTTGTGCGGCGCCCCGGAGCGCAACGATTTCAGCTCGCCGCCCGCCCCGCGCCTGGATAAGCTCTACGCCTGGCTGGATCACCTGCAAGCCCTGGGCGTGAACGCCCTCTACCTGGGGCCGCTCTTCGAGTCCAGCGCCCACGGCTACGACACCGCCGATTATTTCCACGTCGACCGCCGCCTGGGGGATAACCAGACCCTGGCGCGCCTCAGCCAGGAGCTGCACCGGCGCGGCATGCGCCTGATCCTGGACGGCGTCTTCAACCACGTCGGGCGTGACTTCTGGGCCTTCCGCGACCTGCGCACGCACCTGCAAGGCTCGATCTACTGCGGCTGGTTCCAGGGCCTGGACTTCAACGGGCGCAGCCCCTACGGCGACCCGTTCACCTACCAGGGTTGGAACGGTCACCTCAGCCTGGTCAAGCTCAACCTGCACAACCCCTGGGTGCGCCAGCACCTGTTCGACGCCATCGCCGCCTGGGTGCGTGAGTTCGAGATCGACGGCCTGCGCCTGGACGTGGCCGACTGCCTGGAGCCGGACTTCCTGCGCGCCCTGGGCGCTTTCTGCCGCGGCCTGCGCCCGGACTTCTGGCTGATGGGCGAGGTGGTGCACGGCGATTACCGCCGTTGGGCCAACCCCGAGATGCTCGACTCGGTCACCAATTACGAGTGCTACAAGGGCCTGTACTCCAGCCACGTGGACCGCAACTACTTCGAGATCGCCTACGCCCTGAACCGCCAGTTCGGGCCGGGCGGGCTGTACGCCGGCCTGCCGCTGTACAACTTCGCCGACAACCACGACGTCGACCGGGTGGCCAGCAGCCTGGACGACCCGGCCCACCTGTACCCGCTGTACTGCCTGTTGTTCGGCATGCCCGGCGTGCCCAGCCTCTACTACGGCAGCGAGTGGGGCCTGCCCGGGGTGCGCACCTTCGGGGACGACCGCCCGCTGCGCCCCAGCCTGGAACTCGAGCGGGTTGCGCATAGTCACAATTCCTCCCTGGCGCAGGCCATCGCCCGCCTGGCGCAGGTCCGTCACAGCACCCCGGCGCTGCGCTACGGCGACTACCACCCGCTGTGGGTCAGCCACCAGCAGTTGGCTTTCCTGCGCTCCTGGCAGGGGCAGCAGGTCGTGGTGGCGGTCAACGCCGCCGGCCAGCCCGCCGAGCTGGAATTGCCCCAGCCGGGGACCCGGCCTGGCATCGGCGTGTGGCGGCGCGCAGAAGAATTGCGCGGCGCAGAAGAACGACGCTTCGACGATTTGCTCAATCCTGGCCAGGGTTTCACCGTTCAGGATGGTCGCCTGCGCTGCCAGGTCGATCCGAATTGGGGCAGAATCCTGGTAGCCGGTCAGCCAGGTGATTCGGGCGGACCAGGGTAAAATTGTCCACGGAGCGTACAGGCGAGACCACTTTCTCGTGGTAAGATTCGCTCCAAACCATTTCCAGCAATGCCACGCCCCCACAATCCAGGCCTGTTTTGTCTGCGAAAATCGGCGCAATCTGTGGATGAAACAGCCCTGCCTATTGTGGGCAAGGCATTGCCCCAGCAAACCATTATTTTGAACGAGGAGCAGCCATGAAATTCTTACGTCGCATTCTGGGGATATTCGTGATGATTGCCGGCATCCTGGGCCTGGCGCTCAGCCTGGCCGGGCTGGCGGCAGTCTGGATGGTGAAGCCCACGGTGGTTGGCAATGCCCAGTCCATGGTTGAAACACTCAGCGCCAGCATCGATACCAGCCAACAGGCCATGCAGATCACCAGCACCGCGCTGGGCGCCACCATCGACAGCATCGATGCGCTCTCGGCTATGTTGGGCACTACTGCGGCTTCGGTGGAAGATACCAAACCCGTACTCACCCAGCTCAACACCATTATGGGTGAAACGCTGCCCTCCACTTTAGAATCGGCCACAGACTCGCTCAAGACCGCCCAGCAGGCCGCTGAAGTATTGGACAGCGCCATCAAATCGTTGGAATCGTTCACCATCATGATGAGCGCCGTGCCATTGGTGGGTGGCTTTGTCGATCTGCCCGATCAGCCCTACAATCCCGAGGTGCCCCTGGCCGATTCCCTGGGCGCATTGGCTTCCGACCTGGAAGGCCTGCCGGATACCTTCACCAAGATGTCAGCCGACCTGGCTAAGGCGGATGATAAACTGAACGACATCCAGGACAACCTGACCACCATGTCGAGCAGCGTGGCACTCATCTCGAAAAGCCTGGGCGAATACCAGGCCATGATCGCTCAATCGCAAACTTCGATGGATAATCTCAAATCGGTCCTGACGAACGTACAAAATAACCTGATCACGATCCTGGATTGGACCGCGATCGGATTGAGCCTGTTCCTGGGTTGGCTGCTGGTTGCCCAGGTGGTGATCCTCAGCCAGGGCTGGGAGCTGTACCAGGGCACAGCCGGGCGCATGGAAAGCGGCGCGCCCAGCGCGCCTGCTGCTGAACCACCCGCCTCCGAGTAATCTATCCAGGCCTGAGCCTGCATCGAGCCGCCAAGCCAACCCGATGCATGGTAGAATCTATTTTGTAGTTTCCGCAAAATCAATAATCCAACCTTTCCGATAGGAGGCATTCCATGAACGTAACACTTGATACGACTCTCGGCCAGATCCTGGACGATCCGCAGGCCAAGGCCGTGCTGGACCAGCACCTGCCCGGCGTCTCCAGCAACCCGATGGTGGCGATGGCCAAGGGCATGACTCTGAACATGATCCTCTCCATGCCGCAGGCGGCGCAGCTTGGCCTGACCAAGGAAAAAGTCGAAGCGGTTCTGGCGCAAATCAATAAGCTCTAATTCAGTTCCTCTTCCCCAGGACGAGTGTGTGCCCCGCCAGCCACAGCGTCGAGGAGAACAGGCACATCCACTCCCAGATCACCGGCGCAGAGCGCCCCACCTGCCCGCTCTCGGAGAGCATGAAGAAGGTCATAAAGATCAGGAAGCAGGCCACGATGGCAAAGCTCAACCCTGGCAGCAGGCGCGGCAGCTCCTTCAGGCGCAGCTCTTTGACGCCGATGAGGGTTTGCAAGACGATCACCCCCAGGAAGTAAAAAGCGATGCCGGTCTTGTGCACGCCCGGCGACACACTGAAGGGCGCGGCCGTCATCAGCACCGTCCCCAGGGTGGCTATGGCCCCCACGCCGAGCACCCCGGCCTCGAAGGCCGCGCTGCCCCGGGCGAAAGCGCGCAGCCGCAGCACCAGCAGGACCAGGATCAGGTAGCGCAGCGGCGCCGCCAGCAGCGTGCCCGAGTTGAAGAAAATCTGCGGCCAGCCGGGCGTGTCCCCAATGTCGCTCAGGTAGGTCGAGAAGATGGAAAAGTCCGGGTGGCCCGGCAGGTAAGCCAGCACTGCCGTGACGATGGTCAGGGCGATCAGCCCCAGGCTGGCCAGCCCGCTGACCTGGAAAGCTTTTGTGGTTGGAATGTTTTGGGTATTTGCGTACATGCTAATCTCCGCTGGTGAATAACCTGGCTAATACTTCGATCAGCCGTTCTTCTGCGCCTTGGCCGCCAGCCAGCTCGCTGGTCGCCTGTTCGCTGGCAGACAGCTCCTGGATGAGCTTCTCCTTTTGGATCCAATATTCGATCGTTCCTTTGATGATGAAGGGCATGAAGAAGGCGTCGATATCCCGGCGCACCAGGCCGGCCTCCTGCCCGGCGCGCATGCTCGTGATCAGGTTGGTGGTGAAGGCTTTTTCGATCTCCGTGGCGCTCTCGTGCCCTTCCAGGTAGGACCACAGCGCCACGCGCCGGTATTGGCGGTTGCCTTTGGCATGCTCGAAAGAGCTGCGGACAGCATTGGTGATCATTTCCTGCAAATTGCCGCTCTTCTGGCGCTGCGCCGCCATCATCGCCACGTACTCGCGGTTCAGGTCCTCCTGCACAGCCGCGTACAGGGCTTCCTTATTGCCATAGTGATGGATGATCAACCCCCTGGACACGCCCGAGGCGTCTTCGATATCTTGAAACGACACCCCGTGCAGCCCTTTCTCACTGAACAACTGCCGGGCGGCGCTGAGGATATCTTGAACGGTGCGCTCTTTGTCTCTGGGTCTTCTTGGGCTCATGGGGTGTTTGCCTGCCTTTATATTTACCGAACGTAAAGTAATTATAATAGATTCCTGACACCTGTCAAGGGTGAAAGTGTCTCGGCGCGTGCGTTGCCAGGTTGACCTGTTGGGGCAGGGTGCTGGTCGCTTAGATGAAGTGTTTGGGATTGCTTGGCCCAAATTATGTACAGATAGCTCGTGCGAGATTGCTTTATCGTGGTAAGATTCGGTGGAATAGTTGAGTAGGGTGCGGTTGTAACCTGCTAACGTTCTTGACTTCCCGAATCGAGAGTATCTAAGATGCCAAGACGGAAACAAAAAGCCAGTTTTACGCAGAGATTGTTAAGTTTGATCTCTGAGCCAGAGTTCATAAAGTTCGAGAATATTCTGAGTGAACCGAATTTTTTGTTAGCGCGCCAAACCGATGGGATAGTCATGTTTTCACCGGGATGGCTAAAGGTAACACTTGATGATCATGCCAGTACAAATCCCAGCCGCCATTGAGCAACAAAGTGCGCAGAGCAGCCAGA
>JBFMFR010000085.1:0-11204 GCA_040752025.1 Chloroflexota bacterium
CATCATTACCAGTTGGCTCATATGGGTCTCCCGATGATCGCCTTTCGGCGGTATAGAGACATCGAGGATACTCCTGTGAGCCAATTTTTATCAAGGGCGCGCCCCATTACTTTGGCGCGCTAACAAACTCTTCAGGAAAAATTCATCGCCGGGGCCTTCGAGCGCCACAAAGTGCCCGAAGAAATCGCCGGGCGCGTCTGGGAGTTAATGGCCGCCTTTGCGGGCTATGGTTTCCCCAAGGCTCATGCCGCCTCCTACGCCCAACTGGCCTGGCGCGCCGCCTGGTGCAAGGTTCACTACCCGGCAGTCTTTATGGCCGCAGTGCTGGCCAACTGGGGTGGCTATTACCCTCAACGAGTTTACCTCACGGAAGCCCGCCGCATGGGGCTGTCTGTCCACCCGCCGGATGTCAACTTCGCACAACGCCAGTTCAGCACGCTCTACCTGCCAGGCGAGCCACAGGCTCAGCCAGCGTTATTTATGGGTCTCGACCAGGTGCGCGAACTCACCCGCCGCACTCAAAAGCGCATCTTGCAAGCGCGGCCCTTCCATACCATCGATGATTTTCTGGCGCGCGTCGACCCCCGTCCTATCGAGGCCGAAAACCTGGCCAAAGCCGGCGCACTGGAGGCTTTTGGGACAATCCCCGCGCTGCTGCGCCGCCTCGAGCGCGGCGGCTGGCAGGGCGGACAGTTGACGCTATTCCCTTTCGAAGACCAGGCGAGCCAGGAACTGTCCATATCCGAGAGAGCCGCCCTTCAGGAGACAGTCCTGGGAACCAGTGTGGTCGCTCATCCGCTGGAGCTGGTCGCTGCTCAAATTGCCTCCAGCGGGGCTTTAACCACCGTGGAAGCCGCCGCTCGCCTGGGGCAGCGCCTGCGCCAGGGCGGCAGCGGCGGCGGACAGCGCGGCAGTTGGTAATCGCGCGAACGTCTGAACTCGCAACTGCGCGTATCAACACCGCGCAAAAACTGAATCAGATATGCGGCCAGCCCGTTTGGGGCAGCCACATATTTGTTTTTAAATAACCCTTTGCTCTACAGCGAAACGCAGATGGTATTCAGTTTCGGTCTTACCAATAGAACAAAGCTGAAATTCATCAGGGTGAACGTATGTAACCGGATATGTTATGGTAACAGCTCTACTGTGAAGTAATCGAAATCAGCAGTTGTTTCGCCCGCAAAGGCTTGTGAGGCTATCAGGCCAACATAGAATGGTATGATGTTGCTTTCATACGTACCGATAACAACCCATTCTGTTCCATTCTCACTAAAGTAGCCTGTATAGGTTGTTCCCTCACGACGCAAGCGCAAATAGGCTTGTGCTTCGCTCTTTACAGCGGTTGCAAAATTACTTATTCCAGGTGCATCCCTCTCAACATGATCAAAGTAGATCGCGTTGCCAATTCCCGCAAATGCACGGCCGAATTGTATAGCATTTCCTTGACTCTGGTAGATCAACAGCCCAGCGAATTGAAAGTTGCTCTGAGGTAAAAAATGCACAAATGTAGAGATCTCGAAATTGCCATTTGGCGCTTTGCGCACGAGAAAGTTCTTTGGTTCCCCACTAATACTGCCAGGTTGTAGAATGATGCGTAATGCACCGGGCTCTTCACTAAGGTTCCAGTGAGTGGGGTCCTCGCCTATCCATTCCCAACCAGCAGATAATTCATCCTCAAATTCATCGCGGAACAGTAAAGCATCTGTAGATACCGTTGCCGTCGATTCGGGGGTTTCCGTTAACACTGGCGCTGTCTCTTGTGCGAGTGGCAATCTATCTGACTGAGTACAGCCATCTTCGTGGATCAAGAATACCGGTGCTGATGCTCCATAATTTGCATATACAAAATCGTGACCACCATCGCCATCAATATCAAGGATAGTGTAATAAATTGAATCTAATCCGACCTCCAGATCGGTTTGTGAGAAGTAGCCGGAACCATTATTTTCAAAGAGAAATGGATCAGGATCAAATTCGGTCCAGTTTCTGGCGATTAAATCCAGATCTCCATCATTATCAATATCTACCAGATCGAGCCAATAGATATAATTGCGATCTGGATCACTTGAGTTCGGCATCCGTATTTCTGTCTCATCGGTGAAAGTTCCATCCTGATTATTGATCAGCAATTGAAAGAATCTTCCCGCCCAAACAGGCTCAGTTCGGGAATATACAATGATCAGGTCCTGGTAGTTATCCGAGTTCAGGTCTGCGGCGACGATATCCAGAGCCAGCCATGTGGAAGAGAGTTTTTTGGGAATGGCGTTCTTGGATAGAATGAACTTACCGTTTCCATCGTTGACCAGCACAATGGAGCCGGAAATCGAATATGCATTTCGGAGCCAATCGTCAGCACTTTCGCCGAGGACAAGGTCTGGAAAGGAATCATTGTTTACATCCACAAACTCACTGGCAGTGTACTGATTCTGAGTCTGCCCTAATTGTGGCGGTAGCAAATGGTCTGCAACGGCGAATACTCCTTTGCCATCATTCAGCAGCAGTTGAGGATCTATTTGGTTTAGACCACCTACATTACCCACGTAGATATCAATATCCCCGTCATGATCAACGTCAGCGCTGGTGACCGAATGGGGGCCATCGTTCTGTTGAGGAATATTGCCCGTGGAATTTTCGAGCCTTCCATCCGCATTCGATAGTAGCAATACATTCTGATATCCGGGAAATGGATCTGTGTCCAGTCCACCTATGGCAAGAAAAAGATCATTTTTGCCATCTGCATTGAAATCTTCAACAACCATGGGGATTGCGGGCAATCCTTGAAGTTCAGGAATCTCTCCTGCGAGCAAGTCAGAAGTACCCAGGTAAAGACTTCCATTGCCATTGTTTAGCAGGATCTCAAATTTGAAGGTTTCCTCATCCCCCCATATTGACCAGGTGATCAGCACATCATCAAGCCCATCAGAGTTGAAGTCGCCAGTTAACAGCATCGGTTCAGAATCTTTTCTTTTGTTATTGACAACATTGAGGATTTGTTGCGGTCTTCTATAAATCGGGCACTTAGGAATTGCCGTATTTATTGGGATGGACTTCGTTGGCGATAGTTCCGGAGGGGTCGTTGGTGGATGAGTGGGGGTCTGCGGAGGGAGTTTTGTAGAGGATGAAGATTGTGTGGTTGGCGCTTGCCCAGCACAGGAAACCAAAACAAGAGAAACTACTATCGACAAGATGAAAGCTGAACTTGTTTTGCTATGCATCTCATTCTCCTTTCAACTAGGCGTTAAGAAATTCTACCACATCAGCACTTCCCGCCGCGGATGGAGGGTGTTGAGTTGAAGGGTGGTGGGTTAGTCCGCCCCATCCCAGAATCGCCTCAGCTTATCCTTTATCTCGCCCGTGCTTTGCACCACCTGAAACCCCCGCCAGTGGCCAGGAAACAACCGCCGGTAGCGCGCCTGCGTAAACCGCTCATCGATCAACACAATCGCGCCCCGATCTGTCTCCGTGCGGATCACCCGGCCGGTCGCCTGCAAGACCCGGTTGAAACCCGGATACTGGTAAGCATATGCAAAACCGCTGCCGTTCTGGCGGTCGAAATACGCCTTGATCAAATTCCTCTCCAGGCATACCTGCGGCACCCCCACCCCGACCACCACCGCCCCGATCAACCGTTCCCCCACCAGGTCGATACCCTCGCCGAAGACGCCCCCCATCACCGCCAGCCCCACCAGCGTTTCCGGGTTGCTGGCCGAAAACTGCGCCAGGAAATCATCCCGCTCCGCTTCCGTCATGCCCCGCTCCTGCACCAGCAGTTGCCCTTGCGGCAGCCATTCTGGCCGCCTTTCTTCGAGGGGTTCCAGTACCGCCGCCAGGTACGCATAAGAGGGGAAGAAAACCAGATAATTGCCTGCCTGAGCGCGGCATGTGGCCTCGATCGCCGCCGCAACCGCCGCGTAAGAATCCGCCCGCTGCGCGTATCGGGTCGCAATCCCGTTGTGCACCAGCAGGCTGGTATTCTCCATCGGAAACGGCGATTGGAAAATCCGCCTGGGATGCCGCTCGGCGCCGGTCAGGAGCTGCATAAAGTAATCCATGGGCAGCAGCGTGGCCGAGAAAAAGATGCTCGACTGGCTGCGCGCCAGCCGGGAGGCCAGCATGGGGGCCGGGTCCAGGCAGAACAATTTGGCTTTGAGACCCGCCTGTCCCTGGCGCTCGAAGTAGGAGACGTAGAAAGTGTCGAAATACTCGGACGTGCGCAGGTAGCTGCTGCACGTGAAATAGAATTCCAACAACTCTTGCCTGAATTCAGCCGCCTGGTTCAAGACCAGCCAGTCTTCTGCCTTTTGGCTGAATTCTCTCATCGCCTTGAGCAGCTCTTCCGGCGGCGCGTGCTCGACCAGCGCCGGCCTGCCTCCCGCCTGGCAGGCTTTGCGCTTCTCCAGCATGATCTTGTTGATCGCCTTCAGCTTTTTGGCCAGCCCAGGCAGATGCGGTTTCAGCCCGCGCTGCAAGTCCAGCACCGCCTGCTTATCCACCTCAGCCGAATACATCGCCCGGGCCCGGTCAGGAAGATTGTGCGCTTCGTCGATCAGGAAGACGTAGGCTTCGGTATCGAAGTCGAAGAAGCGATGCAGGTAGACCCGCGGGTCGAAGGCGTAGTTGTAATCACAGATGATGCAATCCGCCCACAGCGCCAGGTCCAGCGAAAACTCGAAAGGGCAGACCTGGTAGTGTTGGGCGATCTCCTCGATGAGCGGGCGGGTAAAAGCCTGGTGCTGGTCGATCTCCTCCAGCGCCCTTTTCATCTTGCCAAAATAATCGCGCGCAAAGGGACAGATTTCCGGGTCGCAGACCGCCGGCGGGGAAAAACAGATCTTTTCTTTGGCCGTCAGGGTCACGCTGATCAAGTGCAGCCCGGCCTGGCGCATCTCCTCCAGCGACTTTTCTGCCACCAGGCGCCCGGGCGTTTTCGCCGTCAGGTAAAAGATCCTGGCAACTAACCCCTGCCCGAGGGCCTTCACCGCCGGGAAAAGGGTGGCGATGGTCTTCCCCACGCCTGTGGGCGATTGTACGTACAGGCGTTGGCGATCCCGCAGGGCTTTGTAGACCGCCACGGCCATCTCTCGCTGGCCTGGGCGATAGGCCTCATAGGGGAACTCGAGCTGTTGGATCGATTGGTCGCGCCGGGCCTGCCAGGCACGCAGCTTTCGAAACCAGGCCAGATAGGGCGTGATCAGGTCGCAGAAAAAGCTTTCCAGCTCGGCCAGCGAATAATGGCGCTCGAAGGTTTTTTCTTCCCCCGAAAGTCGTCCGCTGCTGTCCAGGTGGGTATAGGTCAGGTGAATTTTGATCTCGCTGAGATCGAGCTGCCGGGCATACATATAAGCGTAGCACTGCGCCTGCGCCCAATGCAGCCGGTTGTGCGCCTCGCTCACCAGCTCCAGGCTGAGGGTGGTGGTTTTGATCTCCTCAAGGATCAGCGGCGTTTCGCTGGCGTACAGGCCATCGATGCGGCCGCGCACTTCCAGGGGCGGGTCAGTACCTTCGACCCGGTAGGCGATCTCTACTTCGCTTTCATAGCCTGCGGGGCGGGAGCGCTGCACGCGCTGGTGGCCCTGCGTGCCGAGCTGGGCGCGGTCGCGCCTCTGGAACCCGCCCGGGGTGATATCCCCCGCTTGCAAGACGAATTCCACCAGGCTGTGGACAGAGACGATGTGAGGCTGGCTGGCTTCACTCTGAGTAACGTGTTCGGTGTGCATTTTCGCCTGATATTCTAGCACGGGTTTGGGGAGCCGAGCGCGGCAGACCGCGGCAGAATTGACAACAGTATCAATAGTGGTATTATTTATCCATGCCAAAAATCAAGGAAATCCTGACGATCATGCGGCGCAACCCCAGAGGAGGCGCTTATGCGAGCGATTGGAGATGCAAGAAAATGCTGGAGAATGATCGCTATACGTATCGGGTTACCTGGTCTGAGGATGACGCTGAATATGTGGGGCTGTGCGTGGAATTCCCCAGCTTGAGCTGGCTGGCTTCCGAGCCGGAAACCGCTTTACAGGGCATCCGCCAGGTGGTTGCTGAGGTTGTGGCAGATTTACAGGCCAGCGGAGAACAGGTGCCTGAACCATTGGCCGTCAAAAAGTACAGCGGCCGTTTTATGGTGCGCGTCCCACCTGAACTGCACCGGCGACTGGCATTGGAAGCGGCAGAGTCGGGCATCAGTTTAAATCGCCTGGCTGCCGAAAAGTTGAGCCGCGCACAAACAAACTCCTCATGCTGATCCATTCCGCTTCCCAACTGCTCACCCTCTCCGGCGGCCCGCAACGCGGCCACGACCTTGGCCGCCTGGAGATCATCCCGGACGGCGCTGTCCTTTTCCAGGATGAGAAGATCGTCGCCGTTGGCCCCAGCGCTGAGCTGCGCGCGGCCTACCCCGATGAGCCGGCCCTGGACGCCGGTGGCAAAGTCGTCATGCCCGGCTTCGTCGACCCGCACACCCACGCCATCTGGGCCGGCGACCGCTCGGCCGAGTTCGAGATGCGCCTGGAGGGCAAGACTTACCTCGAAATTCTGGCCTCCGGCGGCGGCATCCATTCTACCGTGCGCGCCACCCGCACCGGCTCGCTGGAGGACATGCTGCGCGAGACCCGCCCGCGCCTGTGGAGCATGTTCAACCACGGCACCACCACCGCCGAGGTCAAGACCGGTTACGGTCTGCGCACCGCCGCCGAGCTGCGCATGCTCCAGGCCCTGCTGCTCCTGGACAAGGAGGGACCGTTGGAGATTGCCCCCACCTTTTTGGGCGCCCACGCCATCCCCCCGGATTACAAAGACCATCCGGACGAGTACACCGCCCTGGTGTGCAACACCATGCTGCCCGTGCTCAAGGATTGGTGGCCGCACCAGGCTCCCTATTCCCCGATGCCCTTCGTCGATGTGTTCTGCGAGACCGGCGCATTCGACCTGGAGCAGTCGCGCGCCATCCTGGGCAAGGCCAAAGAGCTGGGCTTCCCCCTCAAGATCCACGCTGACGAGTTCGACAATCTGGGTGGGGCGCGCCTGGCGGCCGAGCTGGGGGCCGTCTCGGCCGACCACCTGGTCAAGACCTCCCCAGGCGACATCCAGGCCCTGGCGCGCAGCCAGACCGTGGCGGTCGGCCTGCCCTGCACGCCCTTCGGCCTGGCGGAGGCGCACTACACCCCGGCGCGTGCCATCCTGGCCGAGGGCGGCCTGCTGGCCGTTGCCACCGACCTGAACCCGGGCACGGCCTGGTGTGAGAGCATGCAGTTCGCCCTGGCCCTGGCCTGCCGCTACATGCGCCTGACCCCCGCCCAGGCCATCGCCGCCGCCACCATCAACGCCGCCGCCGCCATCGGGCGCGATGCGCTCATCGGCTCGCTCGAGCCCGGCAAGCAGGCTGACCTGCTGATCCTCTCGGTCCCCGATTACCGCCACCTGGGCTACCGCTTCGGCACCAACCTGGTGCAGACGGTGATCAAGAAGGGCCGCGTTTATGCCGTCTGATGGCATGGTTTACATGGGAATGAGGTTATGTTTGCAGATACGGTGATCTGGATGGCGGCCTGGCTGGCTGCCCCCGCGCCAGGGACCCTGCTGCGCATCCTGGCGCTGGTGATCGTGCTGGCCTTGATCTGGCTGGTGCTGCGCTTCGTGCTGCGCCTGGCCTGGCGCATATTTAGCTGCGGCTGCGGCGTGATCGTGCTCGTCGGCCTGGGTTTGCTGGCCATCTCCTATTTCGGCCGGGCGGGATGATCCCTGGGAATGGTTGACGTCCACACCGCCCGCCGTTGGTACCCGCCGGACGACCCCGTGCATGGCTTCGAGCACGTCCTGCGCGTCTACCGCCTGGCGGAGCGCCTGGCCCAGGCCGAGGGCGCCGATCTCGAGATCGTGCGGGCCGCCGCCCTGCTGCACGACGCCCAGGGCGGCAGCCAGGCAGGCGTGCAAGGCGAGCGTGAAAACCACCAGCAGGCTTCGGCGGATTTCGCCGCCCGGGTCTTGCAGGCCGAAGGCTGGCCGGCAGAGCGCATCGCCGCCGTGCAGCACTGCATCCGGGCGCACCGCTTTCGCCAGGCTGGCGAGCCGCCCGCCACGCTCGAGGCGCAGGTGCTTTTCGACGCCGACAAGCTGGACGCCATCGGCGCCACCGGCGTGGCGCGCGCCCTGGCTTACGCCATGCAGGCCGGCGCCCCTTTCTACGCCCCGCCCTCCCCGGGCTTCGTGCAGACCGGTGAGCTGGAAGCCGGTGAGCCGCACAGCGCCTACCACGAGTACCTCTTCAAGCTGCGCAAGCTGGCCTCGCGCCTGCACACCGCCTCTGGGCGAGCCCTGGCCCACTCCCGCCATCGCCTGATGCAGGCCTATTTCGAACACCTGGCCGCCGAAATGGACGGCGAAGCCTAGCCCCGGGGCAGCCTGCGCAGGCAGGTTTCGTGCTAGCAAGTTCCACTTGCCCTATGTTGCGGTGATTTCAATCGCCAGGTCGCTTGTGAATGCTTGTGAAATCCAAAGTACGCCTTGTCGTCTACCCCAAAAACGACTACAATACGAGCTATGAATATTCCCTATGGTCCTATTTTGGTTGTTGAAGATGTTCCCCACATCCTCGAATTGCTGGAAGTCACCCTGCGCTTCAAGGGCTACCCGGTAACCACCGCCCGCAACGGGCAGGAGGCGCTGGATTTCATCGCCAAGGAGCACCCCGCGCTGGTGATCACCGATATCCTCATGCCCAAGCTGGACGGCTTCGCCCTGGTGCATCGCCTGCGCACGGATCCCAAGACCAGCGGCATCCCCATCATCTTCCTGTCAGCCACTTACGTGACGCCGGAGGATAAGGCTTTTGCCATGAGCCTGGGGGCGGTGCGCTTCCTGGAGAAGCCGGTGGACACGGAGGAGTTTTTGATCACCGTGGCAGAAGTGCTCACCGCTGGCCCCTCCACCCTGCCCAAGCCGCTCAACACTCGTGACTTCTACAAGGGCTACCGCGACCGCCTGGAGCACAAGCTGCGCCACAAGATCACCCAGATCCAGCGCACCGAGCGCTTGCTGGAGACCCTGCCGGAAGAGCAAAAACCGGCTTTCAAGGCGCTGCTCGAAGAAGCTTACAGCCATCGCAATGAGATCCAGCACGAACTGGACGAGCTCTATCGCCTGCTCGAGCAGTTCGTCAACAACAACCACTAAGATGCGCCCTACGCTAAGTGATGTTGAACTCCTGGCGCGCCAGGCCGGGGAGTTGTTGCGCGCTGGTTTCGGCCAGCGCCACCAGGTGGATCACAAAGGAGTGATCGACCTGGTCACGGAGATGGATCACCGCTCGGAGGATTTCCTGCTGGGCGAAATCCGCCGGCGCTTCCCCCAGGACGGCATTGTGACTGAGGAGAGCGGTGAACTGGGCGGGCAGGCCTGCTGCCTGTGGTACGTGGATCCCCTGGATGGCACGGTCAACTACGCCCACGGCGTGCCCATCTTCACCGTTTCGCTGGCCTATGCTGAGGATGGCGTGGTCCGCCTGGGGGCCGTGTACGACCCGATGCAGGATGAGCTGTTCAGCGCCAGCCTGGGCCAGGGCTCCTGGCTCAAGGGCCGGCTTTTGCAGGCCTCGTCAGAACGCACCCTGGATCAGAGCCTGCTGGTGACGGGCTTCCCCTACGATGTTCGTACCAACCCGCAGAACAACCTGGGGTTGTACGCCCGCTTTGCCCTGTGCTCGCAGGGCGTGCGCCGCCTCGGCTCAGCCGCCCTCGACCTGTGCTACGTGGCAGCCGGGCGCTTCGAAGGCTATTGGGAAACCCAGTTGAACCCCTGGGATATTGCGGCGGGAGCGTTGATCGCCCAGGAAGCCGGGGCGCGGGTCACGCGCATGCAGGGCGAGCCAGATTACCTGCGCGCTCCCTGCACCGTGCTGGCTGCCAACCCCGAGGTGCACCCCCAGATGCTGGCGGTGATGCACTCCGAATTGCAACACTCCTGATCAGGGGCGCTTCTCTATGACCGGCGCAACTGCGCTTCGAAGCCGCTCAGATCGATGCGTGATGTCAGGTCCAGGCTCAGCGGTGTGACTGAGACGCAGCGCCGCACGCGCAGGGCGTACACGTCAGTATCGGGCGCATCCTCTTCGGGGTGCTCGATGGTGCGGTAACCCACTGTCGCCGCTGTATCCCAGCCCTCCCGTTTGGGCGGCAGCGGCTCGAAGTAGCGCAGGCGCGACAGGCGCGTCAGGCTCCAGGGGGTTTGCGGGTTTGCCTCGCAAGGCACTTCCACTTTGAGCACATCCACGTCTGGCGGGAAATGGTTTTGCAGCGCCAGGGCGGCGAAATAGCGCGTGAAGTACGCCGCCACGTTGAAATCGACCTGGTCGGAATGTGAGTAGTGGTGCTGCGGCTCGGTTTCCAGGGACACCGCCAGGGAGGGGATGCCGTGCGAAGCGCCTTCTAAAGCCGCCCCAACCGTGCCGGAGATCGTCACCCCGCTGCCCACGTTTTCGCCATAGTTGATCCCTGAAACCAGCAGGTCTGGGCGGCGCGGCAGGATCTCGAAGATGGCGTGAAGCACTGCCTGGGCCGGCGTGCCGTCCACGGCGTGCACTTCCCAGGTCTGGCCGTTCACCTGCACGCTCTGCAGTTGGATGCGCCCATCCGATGAGGCCGGCAGGCTGCGCCCGGCTCCAGACCATTGCTGGTTCGGCGCCACAACGTGCACGAAGCCCAGCTCGGAGAGCACACTGGCGGCGGCCCACAGGCCGGGAGATTGGATGCCATCATCGTTGGTCAGCAGGATGTGGATAGGCTTCATGAAACCCTCTTTTCAGCAAGCGATCTTGAAATTCTGTGATAAAAACCCCTTACCTGGAAAGGTAAGGGGTTTCAGCGCCCCCGGCGCGACTCGAACACGCGACCCCTTGCTCCGCAAGCAAGTGCTCTAATCCACTGAGCTACGAGGGCAGGCTACTTGAGCGCCCACAATTTTACCACTTTCCGAATTTTAAGCAAGTGTCCAGCCAGCCAGGGGAGGGCGTCAAAATCTTGCAAAGGGGAAAAACCGAGGTACTATGGGGGAAATGGAGGCAGCGATGATAGACACCGGAGAGATCGCCAAGAAATGGCATGAGCAGAGTTTTGAATTAATGACCGGGATGGCCGAATGGCGGATGCAACATCCCAAAGCAACGTTGCGGGAAATCGAAGCGGAGTTGGATCGACGGCTGGAACGCGTGCGAG
>JBFMFR010000086.1:0-11087 GCA_040752025.1 Chloroflexota bacterium
GCCAGTTGGGGTTTGGCCGCGGGCGACTCCGCGAGCGGAACAGGTTCGCGCCCGGGCACCGGGCCGTCGCGCAAGAAGAATCCCGAAGGGATTCTTCGCCTTCAGCAGGTGACTTGTTGCTCTTTGCCGCAAACCCATGCTTGACGCTGCCCTGGTTGGGCGTTATAATATAGCATATAGGCTATAAAGGTGAATCACGTGTGGGAGATCGTTTTCTACAAGACGCCAGGCGGAGCCTGTCCGGCAGCCGATTTTATCGCTGTTCCGGACGCAAAAACTCAGGCCAAGATTGCCCGTGCGCTTGATTTGCTGGAGAAGTACGGCTTCAGCCTTGGGATGCCCCACGTCCGGGTGCTGCCGGATACCGGCGGCCTGCGGGAACTCCGCGTTCCGTTTGGCGGGCAGGCTTACCGGCTACTATTCTTCGCCGACGGCAACACATTGGTCCTGGTGCACGGGTTCGTCAAAAAGGCCCAAAAATTGCCGGGCAAAGAGCTACAAACGGCGGCAGCCCGGATGAAAGACTACCTGCAAAGGAGAAGCCTTCGATGAAATGGCGCGACCTGAAAGCAGAACTACTGAAAAATCCGGACTTCAAAAAGGAATACAACGCCTTGGAGCCTGAGTACCGCCTTCTAACGGCCATTATTGAACGGCGCGTTAGGATGGGAGTCACCCAGGCCGACCTGGCCGCCCGGTGCGGCACCACCCAATCCGTCATTGCCCGCATGGAAAGCGGGCGGGCAAACCCGTCCGTCGCTTTTCTCAAGAAACTGGCAAACGCTCTGGATGCGGACTTGGACATCAGCATCCGTCCGCGCTAGACCGCTCCAAACCACTCCCAGCCGCTTGCACCGCGCCTGGATTTGACGTTTAGCCGCTCTTTCGCCCGCCGGAGCGTTCGCTCCGAAATCCCCGCCGCCCGGGCTTCTTTTTGCAGTTCCTTCGCCGCCACCGGCCCGCTGGCCAACGTCGCGGCCAGGAAGTCCACGGCTTCGTCCAGCGCCGCTTTGTCTTCTGTTGCGTCCTGGTCAACGCGGAGCAGGTCTCCGGCGTCAATGTCCACCACTCCGGTCCACGAAAACTGCCCCGCCCGTAGCCCAAACCCCAACGCCGCCCCGGTCTCACACAGCGAATTTTTGATCTGCACCACCGCCCGCTGCCCGTTGCCCGCCTCCCCGGCCAGCAGCACCGACCTGGCAGCCGCCGCGAAGTCAATGCTGCCCAACCCGCGATAGACCGCCCGTCCGGCCGGTGCCTTGCTCAGGTGGCGGATTATCAATACCCCGCACCCGCTCTCTTCTGCCAGTCGCGCAAGATACGCAAGCCGTGGTCTTACCGCATTCGCTCGATGCATGTCCACGTCGCTGCCCAAGTACGCCTGGATTGGGTCAAGAACCAGCAGGTCAGGCCGGTGCGCCAGTACCGCCGCCCGAAGCGGTTCCGGCTGCGCCAGAGTCACCGGGACCACCAAGCCGCCCTTCCCCTGCCCCTGCAGGACAAAAAACTTGCTTAAATCCGCCCCCATTCCGTCCACCCGCACCCGCAATGTGTCTGCCACGCCATCTTCCGCTGTCGCGTACAAAATCGTCCGGCCCTCGGCGGTCAGTTGCGCGCAGATCGCCAGCGCCACCCAAGTTTTCCCGGCTCCTGGGTCACCTTCTAAAATCGTTAGTTTCCCCGCAGGCAAGTATGGCTCCCAGAGCCAGGAGACCGGTTCCGGGTCCACGTCAGCCAAGGCCGTCACCACCGGCATCGGCCCGGCCGCCCCGCGCCCCGGAATAATTTTGAGCATATGCTTGATTTCCCCGCTGGTTTGTGGTATGCTTTTGTCACGCAAGGTTATCTGCTCTCCTTTCTTGGCCCCCGGGGTGGCTACCGGGGGCCGCTTCGTTCACAAAAGAAAAACCCCCGCTGGGGTTCTTCTTTATTACTCTGCTTTCTCACGTCGAATTCCTTTTCGTTTCTGTAAAGTTTTTTTACTCACCCCCTTCCCGCCAGCCCGGGCGCGGATTGGCTGTTACTTTCTGCCGTTTCCGGTCGACCGGTACTCGTGCGCCGCCAGAAACTCTTTCAGCGATTCTTCGGTAATCCGTAGCCCCCTTTCGCTTAACCGGATTGCCTTCAGTCGACCGTTGGCCACAAGTTCGTAAGCGAAACCCCGGCGAATTTTCAAGATTCTTTGGATTTCCGGCACGGTGTAAAGTTTCATTTGTCTTTGCCCCCCCTTTCTGTAAGGTTTTAACCTGACGGCGAAATTCGCCATCAGGTGCTCCAGGCTTTACTTCTCAACCAACCCCACAAAAACAAAAACCCCGCCGTTTGGCGGGGTGCAGGGTTCGGGTAGGATTCCGGACATTTTTTTGGGGTCCCGGAGCAGCCGTTTCCGGCCCGGTGGTATCGTCTTATATCACTAATTCTACTGCAACTTTGCACACCACGTCAAGTACTACTTTTACTACTCTTCCGGCCACTCCCAGCCGTTTTTCAGATAAATTTCCCGTGCTTGGTTGAAGAACCGCTCCCGCTCTTCCGGAGTCATCAACTTATAAAGTTCAAGCACATAATCATGGTCGGTGATCTTCCCCGCTTCCCGTAGTTCTGTTAGTTTTCGAGCCGTCATCATCCTGTGCCACCCCCTTTCCAAACCGCAGTCAATTGTCAACGTAACCCCAACTCTGACTTTATCCAGCCCCGTACCCAGGCCAGGTTGCGGGCATAACGCTCCGCGACAAAGGAATTGAGTGCCACCACCCGCCCCGTCCCGGCTCCTGACTCCTGGCTCTCGAACTCAAACAACAATTCTTCAAGTACCTGCAAATTTTTGTGCATTTCAACTAACTCATCTGCTTTGTCGTGGTCTTCCGGGTCGTCGCTTCCCCACAGCTTGGCAATTCTGCGGTACAATTCGCGTTCGCTATCTACCATTGTCATCCCGCTTGCACCCCCTTTCTTCCCGCCGCTTGCACCCCGCCTTGCGGCTTGCTTGATCACCGCGCCCCGGGCCCCCGCCGCCGGAAGTCAAGGGCGGGCTTTAGCCCGGCGGCGGGAAGGATACCGCAGGCCGCAGGCCAAGGATATGTTCACGCCGCGCACCCTTGACTGGAGACGGCGGGTCTGGGACAATCAAAAAAGCAAGCGGCAGGTTCCCCCGCCGGTCTGCCGCAGGCAGTCCGGCTTGCCCCCAAGCGGCACGGTGGCCGGGAACCGGTCACGGTGCCGCGCCGCCCCCGTAGCCCAGTTCACTCCTTATCTTGTCTTGAGATTTGTCATCGGGGTACCGGTATGGCTCAAGCCTTGCGCCACAAGGACTCAAGGTGGTTTTCCACAGGCCCTTGCCGGTAACCCCGGGCTTGCCCAGTGTTAGTCACGTCTAAGTACCGGCAAGGGCGGTCTAAAACTGGCTCTCAACCCTTGCCGCCCAAGGCTTTGCAGCTCTACCGGCAAGCTCCGCACACCTGCCCGCTAGCCTTCGCCCGCACCCAGGCCAACCAGTTGTAAATGCGGCACCCGCCCCGCAACCCCGGCCAAGAAGAAGAACCCCTGCCGGGGTTCTTCGCCTTCAGTGGTTCCTGGTCCCCCAGGGGTCCGGGGGCGTTAGCCCCCGGGGTGACTTGTTGCTCTTGCCGCTAACCTTGCGCCTTCCACAACGCCCCACACGCCCCGCAACCCCGGCGGGGAATGTTGGACTATATCCCGCTCTTATTTCGCTGCTCCTGCGCCGCCCTGGCATCACTATCCCCACTGCGGGCCGTTGACGCCCCCAGGTGCCCGGTAACCCTGCCGGTCTTTGATGTTCTGAAACTCCTTGACAAGGGCATCATGGGTCAGCTTTTGCTCGGCCCGTGCGACATCCTGCTGCCGGCGGGCGTGCTCCGCTTCCGCCGCCTGGTAATTGGCCAGGGCGTCCTGGTACGCTTGCGGTGCCGCATCCAACTCCGTCTTCAGATCGGCATGCGTGGTCCGAAACCAGTCGCATTCCGCTTTCGCGACTCCAAAGTCATCAGCATAGTCCGGCCCCCGGGATTCTTCCGGAATGTTCAGCACTTCCAGGTATTGCTGCTGGGCAGCCTGGAGCTTGGGTTCGATTTCCGCAAGCTGCTTCCGCACGTTCTCCAGATGCGCGGCCTTCGGGCCGTACATGGCCTTGACTTCCGTAAGCTTGGCCCTGGCTTCGTCGTAAATGGGCTTGTGGGCGTCCAGATTCGCCTTGGCGCCTACCAAAGACTGCTGGGCGGCGCCTACGTAGTGCCGGGCCCCGCTAGCTACACCCCCGTATCCGGGTTGAGAAAATTCCCGTAGTTTAGAAAGGCCGCTCTGGCTGAAGATGTCACGGCCAAAAGCAGTTTGTGAAGCCTGCTGGGCCGGATCGCCCCCACCTATAGACCGACCGGCCCCACGGGCCCCAACTCCCGCACCCATAGCCACCCCTGCATTTGGATCACCTGTGGCGGCACCCATGGCCAAACCCCCGGCCATCGCTCCGCCAGCCGTCAGGCTGGCCCTTCCCAAGCCGCGAAACGCGGCTCCAGCCATCCCAGTGGCACCGGTAGCTCCTGCGGCACCGCCCGCAGCTCCAGCCATGCCCCCCGCGGCAGCACCCCCTGCGGCTCCAGCCACACCCGCGGCGGCGGGCTTGATCATCTTGCCGAGTGCCAGCAGCCCAGCCACGCCAAACATGGCCATCGCCGCCCCCGGCGGCCCGGTGACGGTCTCCGCGCCGATGACGTTGCGCACCAAGCCGGTTAAGCCGGTCAAGGCTATAAGCGCGGCTAGCTTGATCCAAAATGCCTGAGTTGTTGCGTACCAACCCATGCGCGTGTCGGCCTCGGAAGCATGAATTATCAGCAGCAGAAAGGCCAGAACCGCCGCATGAGCCGCCTGAAGAAAGATGTTGGCGATCAACTCTTTAAACCAGACGCCCAAGACATACCTTTTGGCGGGCGCGATGCTGATCACGGCCACCAAAGGTATCAGCCCGACCAGAAGGGCAATGTTGATCTTGCGTATGATGTATTGCCAGTTTAAGACCCCGATACAAAAAGCAGCGATAAAGGCAACAATTGCGTCCCCAAAGGTGATGTTTTGATCAGCCAGGGTTATAAGCCCCAAAAACATAGGGGTTTCGCCCGGCTGAAAAAAAAGCGGCTGGTGGAAAAACGGCAGGGCGATGTGTTTAAACTGCATCACCAAGGCGTAGTTCACGTCGAAAACAAACCCTAGCAGCTGAGGGCCGAACTTCAGCACAATCATGGCCAAGAAAAAGCCCAGGACGTATTCGCGGAAACCCGCTTTGGACTGCGGGTTGGCCATGTTGTACAGAATACCTAGTGCCAGGAGCACCACGGCGACGACTAGCCAAATGGGCACGAATTCGGCCAGGCTGTCGTAAAGTGTCGCCACCGCCCCCATTTCATTTTCGGTAAACACGTGCCAGTAGGGCAGGTCGCGCTGCTGCGGCACACCGTCCACCAAAGGAGCCTGCGTATCGATCATGAACACCAGGGACACCGGATCCTGAAGCCCAAGGACATAGACCAGCCAGTTGGGCCCGGCGATGATCACGCTGGCGGCCAGCCGTTCGGGCCAGCTAGTGTTTTTCGTGTACTCTTGGCGGCGCTCGTCTAGGCTTTGTTGCGGCCTTTCCCCCGGAGCGCTGCCCGCTACTGGCCCCGCCCACGCGAAAAGCAAGCACAGGAGAAGCACAACAACCAGTATCTTGTGCAATTTGGTCCACCTCTTTCTCTTTAAAATTGACGGATGGCGCAGGGAACCACCAAGGTCGCACGGTACAAGGCACAGTGATGGTTGTCCACAGGGGACTTCCGTAATATGCAATGTGCTCAAAAAAGCCGCTACGTAACGGGATGTCAAATCTTCGGGCGGCAGGAAGGCCAGGGAGTAGGCGGCGGTTTGAGAGAGTTCGCCTTGGGAAACCAGGCTTTGCAGCGGAGCAATCAGGTCGTTGAGCTTGAGAAGCTTCTTTAGGTTTTCGCGGGTTTCACCACAAGCTTCAGCAACATCATCTAGGGTTTTAGAAACTGGGTAATTTTTACCCAGTTTTTCCGGCCTGCCTTCCCGCACACCCCAGTACTGTTTCAAGAACTTCGCCCGCCTGGCCTTTCTCAATGGATCGTCGTCCGCCTGCCTTCGCTCTTCGTTGTCGGCATCGTTGAGCTTGAGAAGCCGCTGGGTTGTCCGCTCGTCTTCGCCAGCCGCTTCGGCTATGTCAGCGAGGGTCTTTCTCACGTCAGGGACATTTTGTCCCTCACGATGAGTTTGGGAAAGATTACCTGCTCCATCGTCAGCGACATTTTGACGCTGACAAGGAATGGCTGTTCCTTTGGGATTGCCGGCCTGCCTTCCCGGACACCCCAATATTGCTTGAGAAACTTCGCCCGCTTCGCTTTTCTGACCGGATCGCCGTCAGCTTCCCCGCCCCACTGCCAACCCCGCTACCGCAAGCCACCAGGCCGCCAGCACGGCCACCGCAACGGCGATCCGTTTCTCTTGCTTTGTCCACCCGGGTTCCGGATCCCGACCCGGGCAACTTGAAAATTTGTTTTTCGCACCACCACCGCTTCCCCTGTTTTGAGACGCTTAACTTCATCCGGATGCACCAAGTACTCCCGGACTTGCCGCCGAGTGCCCATTTTGCCGCTGGTCGTCGTTTTCAACCCGGGGATTAAATACTCCACCTGCTGCGTGATTTCGATATTCTCCCGGGTACCGATTATACCCGCTAGCATTTCTGCCGATTTTGCTGAATTTTGCCGCTGGACTATGAACGTATTACAGTTGTCTACGATCTGCTCCACCACCGCTTCTCCGGCGGCGGCTTCGATGTCGGACAGGCTTTGCGTTGCGATTACGGTGCAGAACCCCGCTCCCCGTGCTTTGCCGATTAGGTCCACGACGGCTCGACTGGCGAAGACCGAAAATTCGTCGAAGATCGCATAGACATACCGTTTTTCCCGTTTGTACGATCTAGCGGCGGCGCACTTAAGATCAGCGATGATCAACCGGCCCAACAACCGCGAATATTCCGGGAAAGCCAATGAATCCAGGCTGAATACTGCCACTCCCCCGCCGCCGATCACCCGTTCCAAGTCGATTGCACCCCCGTCCTCGTCAGTTGCGAACAAATGCCCGATCTCGCTCTCCGTTAGCGCCGCCAGTCTGGCGGCCAAACCCTGGATTTCGCCGCCCTGATAACTATGCGACACGTCAAATACTTCTTGCAGCTTGACTTTGTCTTTAATCTCACGCTTGGCCAGCGCTTCCAAGCGCTTCAGGTCCAGATACCGCGCCACGGCTGCTAGGTCGGCCCGGGTGCCGGCCAGCTCAAACACGCGGAACATTAACTGTAAGTACCGTCCCGCAAGAGCCTCGTAATGCATTTCTGACCACTCTGTCAGGTGCAGCAATTTGTCTTTTAGCTCCGTGATCCCGCCGGCCGCCAAAGGGTTATACCGCGCCGATGGCCCGGCCATCGCAAAGTGCCGGAACTCCCGGTTGTTCCGCTCCGCCAGGGCCCGCACCCGGGCCGCCAAGCCAGGGTCACCCTTGCCATCTACTAAAACCAACGGCACCCCCCGCTGCGCCGCTGACTCCACGAAGTTCATAACCGTCGTGGTCTTTCCGCTTCCGGTTGTTCCCACCAAGAACAAATGTTGGTTTAATTCGGCGTCAACTAACACTACCCGCTTCCCGTTGCCCTTTTCCACGCCCAGAAGCACTCCGCCCCCTGGGTGCGCCGCCCTGTTGATCGCCACTAGCGCCCGCTTTTCCCGCCAGGACGGCCCTTCCTTGACCGCCACCTTTCCTTCTCCCAGTTGGCTTTTCGCTTTCCACCGCGCCACCAACACCCCCGCCGCGACCCCTGCGGGCGTCGGAATCAGTAGCGGCCACCACTCTATCCCCGCCGCGTTCTGCTTTACCAAGCCCCTTGCCGCCATCCCCCAGGCGGAAAAATAAGTCTCCACCATCCCGGGCACGGTCAACACGGCAACTTGCACTGCTCCCGCCACCCCCGCCGCCACGGCGAACCACCCCGTCCCCCAGTGCGGGGCAACGACGTATCTAAACACTGTGTACGCAAGATACCCCGCCACCACAGCCGGGGTAAGCAGCATCGCAAGCACGACAAGAACAAGCCCCAACGCTAGCCAAAAACCTTCATCACTCTGCTGCTTCGACATCGCCAAACACCCCCCGGACCGTCTTAACACTTGCGAAATCACCAAGCTTCATCGCTTCAACTATATCTGTCAGCCTGGCGGCTTGCGACCGTGATTTGCAGAAGAACGTTACGTTCGTAACGTTAGGGTTCCGCAGGTGCTCACGGACAACTTTTTCATACCTGGCAGTCGTTTTGTAACTAATTTCAAGCTCCAGCGCCGTCCAGCCGCCATTGCCGTTTTTGATTAGTCCGTCGGGCACGTAACCTTCCCGCCGCTTGCGCCCCGGGTCGTACAACTCCGCCCGCAACTCTCGCTCCGTTCGGAATTCGCATCCGGATTTTGCGTAACTTAGCAGTACGTCTGCTACCAGCCAGTCGTGCGCTAATGTTGCAAGACGCAACTTCGCCCGGGCCGTGCCCCCGGCTGCCTTCGCGCCCGCGGCGGTCAGAGTGAGCGCATCGGGCATCCCGCGCCGGGTGTGATGGCGGTGCAGGTAGCCCCGTTGCTCCATTACCGCCACCCGGTGGTAGACGGAATGCATGCTCATATCCATCGCTGCCGCAATGTGCTTGCTGTTTAGCACGCCGAAACGGTCGATCAGCGTCAAGATTTCTTGGTCGCGCTCTGTTAGCACTTGCTTCCCGCCCCTTTCGCTCAGGTTTCAATCTCAGTGGTAACCCCCGTCCCCGCATTCGACCACCCCTGCTTTCAACCCCCAACTCCCCGATTTTGGTGGTAACTTCTACCAGTACCGCACTCAACTAACATTGCATTGAACCGCTTTTGTAGCAGTTTTAGTGGTAACCATTACCAGTACCGCCCACGGCTAACATTACATTGAACCACTTTTGTAGCAGTTTTAGCGGTAACCCCTGCTCCCAGCTCCCAGTTTTCGTTTCCAGTTCTTCGCTTTTCAGACTAACCCAGAGAGCCGCGCCGCCCCCGCTCTAGGGATTGTGCATCTCACGTCAGCCTGCCACCCTACCACAGTACACGCAGTGTACGTTGTGGGAGGGTGGCAGGGTGCAGACCGGGCGCGAAGCGCACGGTCTGAGTGAGATGCTACAAGCCCTTGCGGGGGCGGCGCGGCGAACGGTCAAACCCCGGAAATTCCTATCCCATTTTTCCATAAAACCCCACCCAAACGGACTTGGCACCCTTCTTGGTACCCCTTTTTCGACTTATCCACAGCCCTTTATCCCACTTTTGCCATCTCCGGCCTGTTTCGCCGTCTGGCATCAACCCAAAAAGCCGACCAGGAGTGCCCGAACACCCCCGGTCGGCCTGGAAGCCCTGCCAGTTTCTCCCTGCCAGATTTTAGGTTATATTAACTCAACCGACTGGCCCGAACCGGTTGGTTTCGCCGCTGGCCGGGACTGGTAAACCGCTTCGATGAACACGACGGGGACGACTTCGCCATCACGCCCGATCCGGGCCCGGCCATGGCAAACTGGCGGCTGGACGGCGACTATCTGTAAGGATTTAACATTCTGCTCCCACCAGAGAGAATTCCACCCCGTTACAAACTCAATTGCCCCACCTGCGCCCGCTTCCACCGGAATCACTGCTACCGTAATCCCGCCCCCCGGCGGCACGGTCACCACCCAGCCGCCGCTGGCGGTCGGTTGATACGCTATCTCCCCGCCCTGGGCCAACACGACATCGTGATAGATATACTCACCGTCCGTCCTTGCCCGGGTGTTCCAGCCATCCCGCCACCCGCTAGGCACGTCGCATACTTGTAGCAACGTGCAATCGCCGTCCCGCCGCGCCGCCCCCATCCCGTCCACCTTCGGCTTCGTCGCCGTCTCCACCGTTGGTTCCGCCTTCACCGCCCCCACTGATTCTGGTTCCGGCACCTGCTCCGGCGGCGGCACCGGCTTCACCGCCTGCACCACCGGCTTCACTTTTGCCGCCACCGGGGGCTCTCCCGGCCCGCCAGTTGCAATCCAAACCCCGCCGCCCGCCACCAGGCCCACCGCCAGAAGAATCAGCGGGATCAACCGTCTGCGCCGCTTCCTACCGTTACCTGTTTGATTCACCTGGCATCGCTCCTTCTAAGATTTTGTTTATCAGTTGCTCTCCAGCGGTCAACGCCGGATGCTCCCAGCCCGCCGCCCCCGCCGCCACGACTACTACAACCAAAATCGCCACTAACCATACCGCGTCCAGGGTTAAACTCCACACCACCCGCACTACTGCCACTCCGCCCCCCAGAAGCCGCCCCCGCCACTCAGGCTCCGCAGCCGGAGCAGCAACTGGTTCCTGGGCCGCCGCCCCCGCCGCCGGGACTGGCGGCTTTACCAGCCCCGCCGCCTGCTCCAATTGCCGCTTGCGCTCCCGCATGCGCTTCATCATCCGCAATGTGGCCAGCATCATTGGCACCCCTGCGGCATGCAACCGCACCAGACACAGTCGCCCGCGCCCCGAAATTCCGCCCCCGCCGGTCTCCGGTGCCGGTATTCCACGTAGTGACTGGTTTGTTCAGCCAGGGTGATGCGCGGGGACCAGGGGCTCTGCCCCACCAGAGCCGGAAAGCCGGGCGCGGAGACCGCGGTGCTGTAGTCCACGCGGGCGTCAACGGTCATCGACCGACCATCCCGCACCGGCCTGGCTACAGTGACCGTCCCTTGGCCGCCCAGCAGGCCGGTGCGGAGGATCTCTTCCCCTTTGGCCTTGGCCGTGCTTGCGTTTCCGGTCACGGCCACGGTATGGGCCGCTTCCCGCGCCGCGCTTGCCGCCACGATGTTGTTGTTGAGCAAGATCGCGAAGTTGACGATGCCCAGAAACAGAGCGATGAGCAACGGGAATATGAGCGTGAACTCTAAGATGGCGTTGCCGTTTTGGTTGTTTAAAACACGGCTTAAAACGCGCACGAAGCACTCCCCCTTTTTTTTGCGAAAG
>JBFMFR010000087.1:0-10211 GCA_040752025.1 Chloroflexota bacterium
GTGGACAACACAAGAGTTGTTATCCTTTCGTGTTCCAGCTCACTTCTTGGATCAATTGTCAACGATCAAACCCTTGTTTGCCTTGCCAGATGAAATCCATCAAGTCAAATGAGGGACAATACCCAAAAAAGCGCCAAAGAGAAAAATGATGCCGCTTAGATAGGCCCAGGCCAGGAAAGCGATAATGGCTGCCACTGAACCATAGACCAGGTTCGAGATGGAGATGTAAGTGGAAACGAAGAGCAAAAAGGCTTTCTTGGCAAGCTCCCAGAGCAGGCCGGCCCCAATCGCGCCGGGGAAAATCTCGCGCCAGCCAGAAGCTCCATGCGGGAGCAGGATGTAGAGCAGCATGAATAAGGCCACATCCAGCAAGAAAGCCACTATTAAACTGATACTACCCCCAATCGGAATGATCATGATTGAGTCGGGCAACCAGGTGCGCAGGTTGGCAATCAGGCTGCTGGCAAACGAGGCCAGGAAAAGAGCCGGGCCAACCAGGGCCAGGACAAATAGTATTGCCAGCCCGCGCCGCTTCCAAACCGGGCGTCTGTATTGATTGCCCCAAATTTCATTCAGGGTTTGGGTAAGCGTGTAAAAGATTGTCGAGGCAGACCAGATCAGACCCACGAAAGCGAAACTGGTAATGGGTCCGCGCCTCCGGACGATTTCGTCAATATTTTGGCCCAACAACTGGCCCAGGGCTGGCGCAATAAACTCTAGCTTTTGTACGATGAGTTGCTGGTCCATCAACAGGCCAAGGTTGAAGCTGGCAATGGAAACGCTCAAGAGGGCGAGGGGGAATAGAGAGAAGAGAGCAAAGTAGGCAATCGCGGCAGCCGTAATCGTTGAGTCGGGCTTTAAGGCTTGCTTCGCCGCGTCTGCCAACATCCATAACCAGCCATGTGTATACTCATTAAGCCTGTGCGAACTGTAGATTCCCTTCTGCCGTAGCCTCGTTATCGTTCTGGCCATTCTGGGGGTGATCATCGTTCGTCTCTTCATGGTTTTGTGGATGCCAGTAGCTCACCTTCAGCGGTGGCAGGTTGGGGCGAGTGGAATGGCTCGGAAGGTTGCAGAATTGGTTCGGCTTTCTCTATCAAAAGGGTAAGCCGCTCCATGCTGCTGGTCACCAATAGCAGAGGTGGTTGTTCATCCATCGCCTTTATGGCGGCCCACAAGAGTGCTTGCCGCTCCTTGAGGTCTGAAACCTGGGCCGCCGCCCCGGAAACAGCGCGGTGGCTGACCAGGCGGCTCCACAGAATTTGGCACACAACGGATAAAGGCGGCGCTAAGAGCAGGCCGATAATGCCAAAAGCGTCTGCCAGGGCAATCAGCAGAATAATGGTCAGAATGGGGTTATCCCACCGGCGGTTGAAAAGGCGCGGCTTGACCCATATTCCCAGCGCAATCAAGACAATGAGTGTATAAAGGGTTGTAAACAAACTAAGCTGCACGCCGGTCAGCAGCCCAACCAAAAGCGGTGGAATTACGGCCAGGGCCGCCCCAACCACGGGAATCAGGCATGCCAGCGCGCCAGCCAACGCCAGGAGCGTCGGGTACGGGGAGCCGAGCAGCCAGTAACCCAGGCCTAATAGCAGCCCGGCCAGGAGGCTTTGGATGACCTGCCCGCGGATGTAAGCGCCGATGTCAGGCTCGACTGCGCGCCAAATACCACGCGCCTGTTTGCGCTGGCCAGATGGGAGCAGCGAGAGCCAGAGGCGTTCAAAATGAATTTGATTGATGCTCCAATAGATGCTCAACAATAATATGACGAGTACACCGCTCACAACGCCGCCGATGCCCTGTGTGAAGCCAAGGATAGCCGGCAGCACGAGCTGCCCCTGGTCGCCGGTAACTGCTTCGAAGAGCTTACTCGGCGGCGGCAGCCGCGCAACCAGCGCCTGTTGGAATGAACTGCCCTCCAACCATAGCGGCAGCTTCCACACATCCTGCACTGACACAGTTTGGGACAACTGTTGAATCGAATGGATAGCGGCCTCCCCGGTCAGGAATATCAAGAAGCCGAAACTGCCCAGGGCCGCCAAATACAGTAGAATCCAGGCCAGGCGCACCACGAGGCCTCGCCTGACCAGGCGGTTAACCAATGGGCGCAGCGCGGCCGCCAGCGTTAGCGAGATCAGCACATAAACGGCAACAATACGGAACTGCCACAGCACCACCAGCCCCAGCAGCGTAGTCATAACCGCCGTACCGAACTTTACCAGTTGCTTCGTCATGGTGCACCTGGAGTAGGAACCTGCGCCAACAGAGCATCGAGGTCGGTTGTAATGGCTTCGATCTCATCCATCACCTGA
Organism: Chloroflexota bacterium; assembly: GCA_040752025.1. Classification (GTDB taxonomy): domain Bacteria; phylum Chloroflexota; class Anaerolineae; order Anaerolineales; family UBA4823; genus JBFMFR01. Next base: position 2,316 of record JBFMFR010000087.1, read on the forward strand.
TCAATCTGCTTGACCTTCAGGGCCGAGCCCCCCTTCTTGAGCCGTGCTTGCTTGCGCAGGTCTTGGGCCAGGTCTTGCGCTTCATAGCGCAGCCGGCTGGCATAATCGCGTCCCTTCGAGACCTCCGGATCCATCATCCCTGGATGAAAGACAAAGCGATCGAGTAAGATTTGCAGCATGGCCGCTGTGGGAATTGCCATCAGCGCGCCGGTAATGCCGAACAAAGAACTAAAGGCAAAAATCGCCAGCAGGGAAACGAACGGATTGACCCCCACCGCCTTACGCATGACGCGCGGCACCAGCAGGCTGTTTTCCACCTGCTGGATCACAACCATAGCGACGATCACCCAGACCAGCCTGGAAGGTGCTATCGAAAGGGCAACCAGCGCGGCAGGAATAGCGCCAAGCAGCGGCCCAATCATTGGTACGGCCTCCAGCACGCCTGCCACGAGCGCCAGCACCAGGGCATTGGGTAAGCCGATGATCAGATAGGCAACCAGCGCCATGACGCCGATGATCAGGCAAAGAACGGCTTGTCCGGCAATGAAGTAACCAACCTTAGTTTCCATGGACGCAATCAGTTCACCAATGTTCTCGCGCTGGGCCTTTGGAACCAACAGCAACAAAGATTGAGTAGTTCGCGGCCCATCCAGCGTCCAGTGAAAGATCAATAGCAGAATAGCTATGGCCATAAAGATAACCTTAGCCGCCACTGCTACGTAACCCAACGCCTGCCCGGCAGAAGCCAACATCTGCTGTCCCGTTTGCTGTTGTACCGGCAGCAGGCCTGGCAGTGTCGCCGGGAGGAACGCACCTAAGCGCAGGATCATTTGATTGGGATTATTAACCATCCACTGGCGCAGGCTTTGGTAGTAACCCGGCATTGCGGCAGCAATCGTTGTGCCTTGCTCGACAATCAACGGGAATAACAACAGCACAAAACCGATGAGCAGGGCGAGCAGCAGGAGGTAGACGAGAATGAGCCCCGCTATCCGGGGAAGGCCTCGCCGGTGCAACCAGTTTACGATTGGCCGGATCACCGTTCCCATCACGATGGCAATAAACAAGATGAAGACTACCTGATAAAACCGGTAAAGAAGCCAAAAGCCAAGGGCGACTAAAACGAGAACGAGAGTCGCCCACATGACGCGCTGGAATGTCCATTGATAGGGCGGTTGTGAAGGTGGATGGAGTGCCATGCTTTTCCTGCTTGTTGTGAGTTTTTGAGATCCACGCGGCTATCTGCGCTTAAAAAAGCCTACTTCCCGCGTCCTTTCTCCAGCAAGAAGGGACTCGGGATCAGCCAGAGCACAAGCCTGACTTTCCACTCACTGCCAGGATAACGGCTTTCATAGGCCTCAGACTTTACCAGCAACCGCTTCTTTCACATCCTTGATGTGCTGGTTGAATTCCTCTTCGGCGTGCTGGCGGGTGTAGCCATACTTCTGCTGGAGCAAGCCGACGATTTGTTCGGCATTGCCGCCGGCTTGTTCCAGGTCATCGTCGGTGAGCTTGCCCCACCACTCTTTGACCTGGCCGCGCATTTCCTTCCACTTGCCTTCGAAAATATCCTTGTTCATAATATGATCCTCTCTTAATCCTTTGGCATAGGCTGCCCCCTTTGTTAGACCGGCGTTCTGGGCAGCCGTAGTACGCCGGTCTTTCACTCGCTCCTCAGAATCAGTTGGGGCTCTGCGATAAAGTTGAGCTGAGAAGCACGGCATAACGCATGCCGTAGGAGTTGCTGATCACTACGGGAAGCCCATGTAACGCCGTGGAGAGATAATCCAACACATCGGACGCAGCATAATCCTCCGGATGCTCCAGAGGGCTGACCTCCAGGACAACAAACAGCCAGACATGGCCTTGCTCGGTTTCGGTCAGAACAAAGCGGCTGATGAAAGGTTTCAACCCACGTTCAGCCAGGATACCTGGAACTGCCTGGGCTACCTGACGGGCGGCTGGAAGGTAATGTTCAGCGCTCATGGTTGTATCCTTTCAATCGGCGTGCAATTCCTGCTCGGCTTCGGTAATCCAATTGGAGATGGATGGCTCAGACGGGCCGACGATTTCCACCTGTGGCGTTCCATCACTCGAAAGTTGGCGCTGATTGGGATCCACGAATATCCCATCCGCCAGGGGCAAGGATCTATCGCTCTGGCGCGAGATGCTGCGCAGGCGCAGCTCCAGCGCCGGCATAAGCCGCTGGTAGGCCATCACACCGCCCACGATCAGCAGGAGAATGACCCCGACCAGCAGGATGATGATCAAAGGGGTAACGACAAATTCTTCCCACCAGGCCCGCCGTTCGGCTTCCTTCCGTATTCTTAAGATGTCAGCCTGGAGGGCGGCCCACGGAGTGGCTGTCAACGGATAAGCCGTCAGGGTAGCATATGCCTGAGCGCTTTGTGTGCTCTGGATGTTCAGCAGTGCCTGGGCTTGCGCAGTCTGTGTGGCGTTCTGTATGTAGGCGGAATAAGTGGCCGTGGCTGCCTGGCCCTGGGCGATGGCCGTAGCATTCCAGGCCATCTGAGTTTGTACAGCGATAAACTGCTGCGTGGCAGCAGCCCGGGCCATGTTTTGGCTGACCTCGGTAGCCCGGACGGACAGATCCATCAACTGGCGCTGGTTATACTCCAATGTGGTCTGCGCCGCAGCTTTCGCGGCCTGATCCATGTTCAGGCTGACTACGGTGGCTTGATGAGACAGCTCCATCGCCTCTCTCTGGCCAGCAGCCAGTGTAGCCTGCGCGGCGGCATATACCCCTTCCTGGTTATAGGGTGAAGGGGTTCCAAACGGCTGCCCAGGTGTGGGTGAGATGGTGTCTTCACATGCCATGATTGCCAGAATCATCAGGGTTATTATCAACATCATCGAGATACGCCGTTTGTTCATCGTAAGCCTTTCTTGGCCTTCGCCATCTATCCGGCTTTCAGTCGTCTGGATGAAGGTATACACCCGCATCCATCAGATCCTGCTGCGTCACGCTGAACAGGTTGGCCAGCCGGTTGATGAGGCTCCTGACTACCAGCAGCACAGCCCAAAAACGCTGGGGATGTTTACCATCTGAACCGAATGTGTTGGAATGAATGTCCATTCTGTCTTCTCCTGGCAGGAAGCTTAGATGCTACGAGTTGGATCTAACGGTACAGTTCCTGGCGAGTTTCTTCATAGCAGTAATCCTTTCTCGATTTCTTTCTTATTGGAGTTCAAGGACCACTCGAAATGCACTTCTTGATTTGGCGGCAGGGGCGTTCGCTGGGCGAACTGCTCGTACCCGGCCAGGTTGATGCCGTGCAGTTCCTGCAACCGCTCCCGATACCAGACGTCAAACGGGAGAACCGAGGCGATGATCTGGCCCAGCGCCTGAGCTGCATCGGGGGCTTCCAGGGTAGTCACAGCCGTTGAACCAAAAACAGTTTCCACCAACGCCAGGCGTTCGCGCGTGATGCCCAGTCGCTGGCGCGAGGCTTCGTACATCTTTCGCCGAGAGCCAGATAACTCCTGGCAAAACCGCCGCCAGGCTTCCACCTTACCGGCCAGAATGGGGAATGTCAGAACAATACCAGACATCGTGGGCCTCTTTATCTTTTCGTTATCATCGCTAACAAACAACCGGGCTTAGCTCTTCCCAGCGTCATCCTCGGGAGGTGTTGATTTGTCTGTCCGCCGCTTGTGTTGCGCTGCAACCATCCGGCTGGCAAACCAGCCGATAACGGCCCCACCAGTGAGCCATACAATGAAATTGATTAGATCCACTTGCTTTCTCCTTTCGCGGAATATATACTTACATTTACTTTCAATATTAGTATAATAATAGAGAGTCTCAACAGCGTCACAAGCAGTACCAGGAGCTATAAAATGGCAGGGCAATTGCTACCATTGCGTCTCTTTACACTCGGAGCGCCTGAAATCCGCCTGGGTGAAAGCCTGGTGGCCTTTCCCACGCGCAAGACGCAGGCGCTGCTGATCTACCTGGCCATCGAGGCGAGGCCACAGCCGCGCGAGCACCTGTGCGCCTTGCTGTGGCCGGAAGCAAGCCCCGAGCGCAGTCATGCCAGCCTGCGCAACACCCTCGTCCACCTGCGAACAACCCTGCGCCAGGCAAGCGGCCAGGCCCAGACCTCCTATCTCCGCATCACACACAATACATTAAGTCTGAATCCAGACGCTGACATCGATCTGGATTTGCATACGATAGAACAGGCTTATGCGCTGGCCCGCGCCGACCGTTCGAGCCGGGCGCTGCCGAAGGGTTCGGCCGGTTTGCCTATCCTGCTGTCAGCCGTTGCCCGCCAGCGCGGCGACTTTCTCGTTGGGTTTTCGCTGGGTGATGCGCCTGGCTTCGATGATTGGATCGCCATCCAGCGCGAAATCTGGCGCCGACGCCTGGGCCTGATCCTCGACCGGCTGTCCGAAATCCAGTTTGCCCGCGGCGAGTTTGCCGGCGCCGCGGAAACCGCCTCGCGTTGGATTGCCCTGGACGCGCTGAACGAAGTTGCCTATCGCCGCAAGATGCGTGCTCATTTCTCGGCCGGTGGACGCGGGCAAGCTTTGGAGACTTATGAGGCCTGTCGCGCCATACTATCGGCGGAATTGGGCGTGGAGCCAGAGCCGGATACGGAGGCGCTGGCGGCGCGCATTCGGGCACAAAACTCCCGCGTACATCTTCACGTCCGGCGCGGCGCGCCTCAGCCTCGCCGGCCAGATACTTCGTTTGCTTTTCTGGGGAACCTGTTTGCCGGGCGCACCAGCGAGTATCAGGTGCTGGTTAGTAGTTACGAGCGCGCTGCGGCCGGCCAGCCTCAACTTGTGGTGCTGCGCGGCGAGGCGGGGATTGGTAAGACCCGTCTGGCCAGGAAATTCTTAGCCTGGACCAACGCACAGGGGGCCGAATTGTTGCAAGGCAGCGCCTTCGAGAGCGGCAGCCATTTGCCGTTTCAGCCACTGGTTGATGCGCTCCGGCTGCGGCTCGAGCATGAAAACTCGCTAAAGGATTTACTGGGTGAAGTGCGGTGGCTTCCCCTCAGCCAACTGCTGCCAGAATTGAACGAACGCTATCCAGGTTTGCCCCAGGCTGCAAAGCAGCCCAGCGCTCTGGAAGCGGAAGCAACCCAGTCGCAGCTCTTCGAGCCTCTCGTACGATTAACCCTGTTGCTGGCCAAACGGGCGCCGTTGGTGTTGTTCGTGGACGATCTGCAGTGGTCGGACAGTGCAACCCTAGATCTGCTGCAATATGCTACCCGGCGCTGGCGAGACAGCGCCGCGCGGGTTTTGTTATTGGCCAGCCTGCGATCAGAAGCTTTGCACCCGATGACCCAACCTCAGCAAGCCAGTGGTCCTATGGGATTGATCCAGTGGTTGGCGCGCGTAGGGCGCGAGTTGACGCCGGTGCATCTCGAATTGGAGCCGTTAGGGGAGAGTGAAACGGTGCAAATGGTGCTGTCCATCCTTTCACCGCCTGCCGCCGACTTCGCCCAATGGCTGTACGCTGAAACGCATGGTCAGCCATTCTACCTGGTGGAGACTTTGAAGGATTTGCTCGAACGCCGCGTGCTTCAGCCCAAGCGGCGGGCAGACGGGCAATGGAGCTTTGCAGTGGACGCTGAGCACGATCTTGGGCAGGCGGTACGCGTCCCGTCTACCGTGCATGCTGTGATCCGCTCACGCTTGAATCGCCTCAGCCCCAATGCCTTCAGCCTGTTGGCGGGTGGAGCTGTGCTCGAACAGCGCATCACGTTTGAGCGCCTGTGTGCTGTTTCTAACGTGACCGAAGATCTGGCCTTACCCGCCCTGGATGAATTGATCAGCAGCCGGCTCTTGCTGGAAGCGGCACAGGAGGGGGAGGCCAGCGCGTACACCTTCACCAATGATATGCTGCGTGATGTAGTGTATACCGAAGCTGGGGACGCGCGGCGGCGACTGTTCCATAAGCGGGCGCTGGAAATCCTTGAGATGGCGGGGGGCTCTGCCGCGGTTTTGGCACACCATGCGCTGGCTGCCGGACTGGCGCAGGAGGCTTTCCGCCACAGCCTGGCTGCTGGGCGAGAAGCGCTGCGCCTCTCTGCAACCAGTGAGGCCATCATCCATCTCGAGCGCGCCCGCCAGTTCGTGCGAGAGGCGGCGTTGACTGAAATGCCAGGCAAGGCAGATTTGCTTGACCTGTACACGTGGCTGGGCCGGGCTTATGAACTGGGCGGTCGGACGGAAAAGGCTTTGGCTATACAGGCCGAGATGGATAGATTGGGCTACGGAAAGTAATCCCTTCAGACTTCAACAAATCAAGAGTTGGCACGCGCCGGGTAAGATATATTAGCTAACCTCGCGCCTGGGGGATTTCTGGAAGTGCTTGTTGCCGGGTACGTGCTGAACGGAATCGGCTAAAACGCATAGTAATCCGATGAGCATAAACAGGCGGCGTGTTGTGACGCTGTTGAGACTCTAGATCCTTATACTTAAAGTAATACCATCGCCAATTAGTCTGAGGGAACCGGCGCCTAAAATAAATCAGGGGATAAGGAAGACGAAGGTAACGTTTATTCTCGAAGACAGAATCGAAAATAGACAGCTTGTCCCCGGTCTCAAGGTTAGCAATATGGAGCAAGTGGATGGCTGGAAGACCGTGTCCGCTTGCTCCTCAAAGCAGTGAATTTCAGGTTGATCCCAGTTCGCCAGGCCGCTGAAGTTAGCTGCACAAATGGATTTCAATTCAACATACGATATATGGAGGAACAAAATGAAACTATCCCCACCGAAACAGATTACCTGGTTCGTAGCACTCGCGCTTGCTGTACTCGCACTGCTTGGTGAGATAGGTGTTGTATCTCAACTCGGCCAATATTCATTCTGGCTTGCCCTGATTGCTGCAGCGCTCATGCTTGTGGCAACCATCGTCAAGGGTCTATAAACCATACCCGATCACGGAGCTGCTTCGCGTTTATGGCCTGGAACGCGACAGCTCCGTTGGTTTCATTTTTACCGCAGTCTATGAGATGTCGTTTTGTTCGTAATTGGCGCCAGGCGCAAGCGTCAGGAGTACAGCTATGAATGATCACCAACCCTGGGAGTTTACCTGTAAAGAATGCGGCGGTCATAAATTGACCGTCACTCGAGTGTGGGAAATCCTGGCCGGACCTGATAGTGAGACCTGGCAGGAATGGGGGCCGCTTGAGGCTGATCATCTTTGGCATTTTGAATTCAAGGAAAAGATAGAGAAGGTAGAAGAAGATAGAGATATAGATGTTAAGATAATAGACATTATCCGCAATTAGGTGACAATTGGTTCAATGAAAACTCTGGTATAGGATGGCGGCAATCCATACGTAAGTTGTGAAGGGCACAAGCGATTTCCATGACCAGGTCAGAAAAACCTTCTTTAGTGTTGCGAAAAACATCTTTGACAAACCGGCAGCGCTTGACGCCAGCGATGGTGTTTTCCACAATGATGCGCACACCAGAGGTGATCTCGTTCAGCCACTTGTCAGCTACACTCAATTCCTTGCCCCTGGGCTTTTTTTCGGCTGGAATGTCAAGACGCCTTGTGGTTCGTAGCCTTGAAACCCGGTATCCTTGCCCAGGGTTGCATTAGGTGGATAGGCTATGGGATGGTCATCAGCGATTTTCTTGTCATGCTTCTTGCCAAACTCGGTTGAGCTGAGATAGACAACCTTTCGGGTATGCACATTTGCCAAGAGGAGATTTTTGTCTGTATGTGCTTTTTTCTTCCCGCTGTAGTGGTCAGCCTGCTCTTGCGGGTCTTTGGGACGCTATCTGCGGCGTTCTGTGCCATCGATCAGCAAATCCGGCGCACTTTCGTTCACCAGTGGATTACTCGCCACCTCCTGTGCATCCCGTTCTGGCGTCATCCCAAGTTCAGCCAATGCTTCCCGTAGCAAC
>JBFMFR010000088.1:0-9323 GCA_040752025.1 Chloroflexota bacterium
CCGATCTGGTGTTTCACCTCCTTTGCTCTTTGCCGTGCTGTTTTTTAGTTCGGCTGCTTCACCACGGCTTTTCTCATCTCACTGAACGTTTACCTGCTTTCGCGTCAACGAACTCATAGATAGAGTAAAGTACAACCAGGCAGTCTCCCTGGCTTTCACCTCGAATGGGCCTTCTGCAACTTGTACCTGGCTATCATCGGTCATTTGTCCTTCATCGGCCAGGGTGATGCGCTGGAAATCCAACTGGATGCGTGTGTCATCCTGGCCTGGCAGGTCGCGCTGGACCTCGATGGCTGTGTCTAGCTTGACGGGTTCGGCGCTCTTGTTGCGCACGCGCACGGCGATGTAGTCGGGCGAGGTTTTAGAGGCCAGGTCAACGTAATCATAGCTCAGCTCTGCAGCGTCGACGATCTCGATGGCGGGGGCGGGGACATTCAGGGTGAAGGTTTGTTCTGCGCGAGCGCCATCCTGGGCGGTGAGCTGGATCAGGCCGGTGTAGTCGCCCGGCAGAGGAGCCTTGCCGGGTTGTTTCAACTCGAAGGCCAGGAAACCAGCGCTCTCAGATGGAACGGTGAACGTGCCTTCCCCGAACTGCAGCTCGAGGGGATTCCCATCCTCGTCGAGGATACCAGCAACGATGATGGCGCCTTTGATCTGAGCCTCGGCCTGGCCCTTATTGCGCACGACAACCACGATTCGCCTGGGGATGATGGACTCATCGGCCGGGTCCGGGAGCAGATCGAAATAGTTGTAGGTTTTGGATTCTCCGACGATTTCGAGGGTGATTTTTGCGTTCGGGATGAACAGGGGAAAGGTGAGCGAGCGGCTGGTATGGGCGGCGTCCAGGGCGGTGAGAGTCAATGTCCCCGTGTAGATGCCTGGCGCCGGGTCGCCGGGCAGTTTGACCAGCGAAAAGTTCAACGGCGTAAGCCCATTCTTTGGCAAGAGGAGCGCGGCTTTCTTCACGAACTTGCCGTCTTCGCCCACTTCTCCCAGGTCGAAGTTGAGTTCGAACGGGTTGCCCAGCCGGTCGGTTACGTTGGCGATTGTGAGGACCCCGGTGAGCTGGACATCTTGCTCGCTCCGGTTCCGGACGGCGATGGTGAGGAGCCCGCTGGCCAGGCTGTCGTAATCGACGCGCAGCGCCTGGGCGTTGAGGATTTCGAAATCGGCGGTCACTTCTGGCGACGGCGCGAGCGCCACGCTGACCTTGAGCGCTCTGGAGATGGCTGTACCGTGGGTGGCATCGGTGACTACCAGAAAGCCGGCATATTCACCGTCAGCCGGCATGGCATCCGGGCTGGGAACGAATTCAAGGATGGCGCTTCTACCGGCAGCCAGGGTCTGTGAGATCGGCTGGGACATGAAAAGCGCCTCGCTACTGAAGGATGCCTGGCCATCCTGGATGGTCTTCAGACCGGGGAGCAGGATGTTCCCTTCGATGATGATCGAATCCGGGCTGTCGTTCACGACCGCCGCTTGCAGGCGCGCCTTGCCTTCCAGCAGGTCGCCGTAATCGATCTCCAGAGCCTCCTGGCTGCTATCGAGGAAGCGGATCGTGGATACTTCGTCTTGGAGGGCAAGGCCCGGATTGGATGTGAGCAGGAATACGAATAAGGGGAAAGATAACAACAAGAGACGGACGAGCGTTTTACGGGTGAGGGTTCGAGTTCTCATTCTGTGCCTCCTTGATAAGTTATGGAAAGGTGCCTTTTGTAATTCGCTTTAGGAAGATACTTACAAAATAGCACAATTCGGGATGTGTGTCAACATCTGCCAGCGCGGGTCAGGAAGAGAAGCCACGAATTGCGCGAATTGGACGAATCTGGCGAATGTGCAGATTGTTTTATAAATGCTGCCCTGGAATGCCTGTGAAGATGCTAAAATGTTTAGATATGCATTCATCGAATCACAACAGGAGTACAACGATGAAAACCGAATTTACCTGGCAGTACGAGCACACCTGGAGGGTTTTCGAGAGGCTGGTCAGGGGGTTCGACCCTGAGGCGTGGCTGCACACCGGGCGTGGAGCGATTATCCCGGCGCGCTTATCGCTGCACATCTTGCAGGCCGCCAGGTACTATATGCAGGCGCCCACCCCGGTTTTTTTCGCCTCCGGGAAAGCCTTCGACGGCGATTGGGCCACTGTGGAAGAAGCAGACCTGCCATCCCAGGATGACGTCCTGGCCTGTATCGAGGAATTGAAGGCGAAATGCACACAGTGGTTGGCCGAAATGGATTTCGAGGGCGAAAACAGCGCCTTCGAATGGGCCGGAAGAACGAAACTGGGGGTGGTCCTATTCCTGCTGCGGCACAACCTTTTCCACATCGGGGAGCTCAGTTCGCTCCTGAACGAGAGCAGGAATGGCGATGTGGAAGATCATTATGTTAAAGCATTATAAATCGATTGGATCCGCAGATTAGGGACTTCACTCATCCCTGTACGGGTTTCATCACCAGGACAGGAATGCTGCGCCCGACGATGCGCTCTTTGTACAGCGGGTAGCCCAGGTAGGTGTTCAAAGCGTACTCCCAGAAGCGCTCGTATTCCTCGCCCTGGGCTTCGTGCGCCAGGTACTTGCCCGCTTTCCCGGCGATGGAGCAGGTGGCCTCTGGGTTGGCCTTCAAGTTGAAGTACCAGGATGGATAAGGCTTCTGGCCCCAGTTCGTGGCGATGAGGGCGAAAGAGCCCGGCTCGCTTTCGTCCTGGATGCAGAGCAGAGGCACAGTGCGGGGCAGCCCGCTCTTGGCGCCCTTGCTGGTCAGGATCACCACCGGCAGCCCGGCCACCAGGCTGGTCATGGCCACACGGTTCCCCGACAGCTTGAGGAACAGGCGGTCGAAGTGATGCAGGGTGCGCGAGTAGAACCAGGCGCCGGGCTTCGAAGCCGCGATGCGCTGCACTGGGGGCTATTGCTCACACAGCGGCTCGATCTGGTAGATCTTGCGCTCGTCGCAGGTCAACGGGCGTACGTAGCGGTTTGCCTGAACCCATAGGAGCAGTTCTTCCAGGCCCGGGTTCGACAGGCGCCATAAGATGATTTCCTGGTCGGATGCGCCCGACAGGGCATAGCGCCCGTCTGGGCTGACAGCGATGTCGTACAGGCTCACCGGGCTGGTATAGCCAAACTGGCGGATCAGTTCACCCCGCTCCAGGTCCCACAACTTCAGGGTGCCCTCCCAGCCGCTGGAGAAAGCGGTGTGTGCGCCTGGCAGGACGAGCAGGCGCGTGCGGAAACTGCGATGCTGGCCGATCTGGCGGATGCGCTCGCCGCTTTCCAGGTCCAGGATCGCCAGGTTGTCCTCTGTATCTGTCACCAGGGCCGTGCGCCCATCCGGCACGTAGGCCATCTGCCTGGCCGGGTAGCGGCGGATTTCTTGCCCGCTTTCCAGGTCCCACAGGATCAGCCAGCCATCGTCGCCGGTGGAGAGCGCCGTGCGCCCATCGGGGTTGATGGCGACGCCCCACACGCCTTGCGTGTGCCCGTTCAGGTGGTGCAGGATGGCGCCTGTGCGCACATCCCACAAGATCAGCGTGGTGTTGACGGAGGCCGACAGGGCCTTGTTCCCATCCGGGGTGAAGGCCAGGTCGGTGACCATATCGCCATGCCCGGCGAACTGGTGCAGTTCGGCCCCGCTTTGCAGGTTCCACAGGCGCAGCAGCCCGTCCGTGGAGCCGGAGAGCGCGCTGCGGCCGTCCGGGCTGACCACCACCTGAAAAATCGAAACCTCTCCGGGAAGCTCCATCTTGCGGATTTGAGCGCCGCTTTCCACGTTCCACAGGCGCAGGCTGCTGTCCCTGGAAGGCGTCCCGGGCGTGGCCGCGCCTGAGCAGGAGACGAACTGCTGCCCATCTGGGGTGAAGTCTACATCGAAAACCATATCCTGGTGTCCGAGGTAATGGCGCACTTCGGCGGCGTCGAGCAGATCCCAGATGATCAGGTCGCCGTGATAAGCCGCTGAGATCGCCGTGCGCCCGTCCGGGCTGAGCGCCAGGGCCTGCACGCCGCTGTCGTGCGCCTTGAGGCGCGCCAGGGCTTCGCCGCTGGCCAGATCCCAGAGCAGCAGGCTTTGGTCTTCGGAGGCTGAGATGGCCTTGCGACCATCTGGGGTGATGAAAACCTGGCGGACGGTGTTGGTGTGGCCGGTAAAGACAGCCAATGCCTCTCCGCTGGACAGATCCCAGAGCGTGAGGGCATAATACCAGGCCGAGCCGGTGAGCGCCTTAGCGCCATCCGGGCTGAAGGCGATGCTGGATGCGTCGTTCTCCAGGTTTTGGAACTCGCGGACAATCTCTCCCGTGGAACCCTCCCACAGGATCAGGCGGTAATCGATGGTCAGCGTTCCTTCCGTCAGGACCAGGGTCGGGTCGCCAGAAGAGGCCAGGATGCGCATCCCATCCGGGCTGAAGCGTGCATCCACTACACTGGCGGTGTGGCCGGTGAAACACCGTATCTCCCGCCCGGTTGCCAGGTCCCACAGGATCAGCTCGCCCGGGTTCATGCCGGAATCCCCCGAGAAGCCGCCCGAAACCACGCTGCGCCCGTCCGGGCTGATGTCCACTGCCTTGACAGGGCCGGAATGCCCCACGAAACGCAGGATTTCTTTGCCTGAAGACAAATCCCACACGATGACTGCGCCATCCCCACCGGCGGAGACGGCTTGGGAGCCATCCGGAGTGAAAGCCAGGTCGTTCACCTCGGCCGGGTGGCCGTAGAAACGCTGTATTTCTGTGCCAGTCTCGATTTCCCACAAAGCCAGGGAGCCATCCTGAAAACCGGCCAGCGCCTGGCGCCCGTTCGGGCTGATTACCAGGCAGGTTATGGGCGCCTCCAGGCCTGGGAAGATCTGGCCGGCCTCGAAGCGCTGCCGGGGGCCGGGTGAATAGGCGGCCTGCATCAGAATCCGTTGAGCCTCGATAGGCGGCCGGTCGATGCGGTTGGCCGCCAGCGCCAGCACCAGGCCGCTGGCAACGTCCAGGTTCTCCAGGGCGCTGCGGGCGTTGGCTGCCAGGCTGAGGCTGTAAGCCTCCAGTGCCAGGCGCCGCTGCCGCACGGTGACGAAGGCCAGGCTCAGCGCCACCAGGGTAGCGATGGTCAGGACGGCAGCCAGGGCGCCCAGGAAGCGCCGTGAGCGCCGTTCTGAAAGCGCTAACTGGCGGGCGGCCTGCAGTTCCTCCTGCTGTTTGCGTTGCTCTTCCAGCCTGCGGCGTTGGTGCAGGGCCATGCTGGCCTGGATGAACTCGCCCTCGAGCGGGCTGAGCTGCCCGGCATGTTCGCCCAACCAGGTTTCGGCCTGCGCCAGCGGCGCGCCGCGCAGCAGGGCGCCCTCGTCCCTGCCGGAGGCCTGCCATTGGCGCATCACAGCGCGCAGCCCTTCCTGCCAGTTGCGGAAGCCCCGGCTGGCCTCGATCCACATGCGCAGGCGCTCCCAATGCTGGATGAGCACCTCGTGGATGATCTCGACCACCTGCTCGCCGGAGGCAGACAGGCCGGTGACGACCAGGCGAGCGTCTGCCAGGCGCTGCGTGATGGGCCAGTTCTGCTCGCCGATTTCATCCCGCCGGGCGATGCGCCGGGTGTCCTCCGTGCCCTCACCGGGCTGCACCAGTTGTAAGAAGATGGCCTGGGCCTGCTTCTGTTCGCCTTCATCGAGGGCGGCGAGCGCCTGACCGGCGTACCTGGTCAGAGCGCCTTTCACCTTGCCGAGAGCCTCATACGCGGCATGCTGCATCCAGCCGTCCACCTGCCGCTCCCACAACATGGTCAGGGTGAACTCCAGGAGAGGCAGGCTGCCGGGCTGCTCGGCAACGTCGTCCAGGATTCGATCTACCAGGCCCGCCTCGAAAGCCGCCCCCAGCATTTCGGCGGGTTTTTCGATGGCCTGGCGCAGGTCTTCACGGCTCATCGGCCCGAGCAGGTGGGCGGCGCTTTGCAGGGCGTCTGCCAGACTGCGCTGCGCCAGGGCCTGGCTCATGAAGTCCGCCCGCAGCGCCAGCAGCAGCGTGCAGGCTGGCGGACCGGGCGAGCGCGCCGGCTGGGCCAGGGCCAGGAGCTCGTCCACGAAGCGCTGCCTTGCCTCCCCTTGCGGGCACAAGGTGTAAAGCTCTTCGAACTGGTCGACGACCAGGCACAGGCGCTCTGCATTGGGGTGCTTATCCAGGAGGCGCGCCGCCATCTCCGGCAGGTGCAGTTCGCCAGCTTCCAGGGCCCCGGCAGCTTTGCGACAGACCACCAGCCGCTCTACCTCCGGAAGCTGCGGTTCCAGAAGAGGCACTAATGCAGAGGCCAGGGCATGAAAAGGCTGGCTCCCCGGGCGGAAACTGGCGACCAGCCAGCGCTTCTCCTGGCGCAGACGCGGAACCAGCCCGGCGAAAATCAGCGAAGATTTGCCGGACCCGGAAGCTCCGATCACAGCGATCATAGATGTTGGACGATTGGCTGCCTGCACCAGGCGTTCGACAACCTCCTGGCGCCCGAAGAAAAAGCGGGCGTCGCTTTCTTGAAAAGCCGCCAGGCCGCGGTACGGGCATTCCTGGATCACACTTTTGGCGGCCTGGGGAGGCGCAGTTTTGGCGGGCTGCCAGTCATCCGCCAGCAGATGCTGGTAGAGCTGGCGGGTTTGTGGGCCGGGCTCGACGCCCAGGTCGGAGTCCAGCAACTGGCGCAGGTTCTCGTAATGCGCCAGGGCGGCGGCGCGCTGCCCGGTGTGCGCCAGGTTGCGCATAACCTGCTGGTGGCCTTGCTCCTGCCAGGGTTCGAGGGCCACCAGCCGCCGGGCATGGGTCAGGGCGTGCTCGTAGTCCCCGTTTTCTTCGTAGACTGCAGACAGGCGGTGCAGCGCCTCTACCAGTTTGAGGTGGAACTGCTCGCGCTTGAACGTGACCCATTCATCGAAGTCCGGGTTGCCCGGAACGGCGAAGCCTTCCAGGAACTCTCCCCGGTACAGGGCGACGGCTTTTTCCAGGTCTGCTGGATCAGGGGAGGTAACCTTCGAGCCTGCTAACAACGTGCTGAACTGGCTGGCGTCGGCTTCGTAATCGCTGTGCGTGTTGAACTGGATGGCATCGCGGCTGATGTGCAAGAATGGAGGCTGGGCAGCCCGGTCGCCGATTGCCCGGCGCAAATCGGATAAGGCGTAGCGCAGGTTATCTCGGGCCTGCGCTTCCGGCCAATCCGGCCACAGCAGGCCCGCCAGCCTGCCGCGGCTGTGGGGACAGTCAGACTCCGCGATCAAATAGGCCAGTAGCGCCCGCACCTTGCTGGATTTGAATTCGGCCAGGGTGGCCCCATCCAGCACCGCCTGGAAGGGGCCGAACAAAAACACACGCAGTTTCGACATCCCGCCCTCCGGCGCGCCCGGCGCCTGTGAAAAACCGTCTCGCCGCGAGTATTATACATCCTTCCGGCGCTGCGCCACGAAAGCGCCACGTTTGGGTAACCTTCTCGCCACCTCGATTTGGTATTTTGAAAGCGTGCTCAGCGATCGACGCTGAAAAATAACCGACCGAGAAACGAAAGGAAAACCGAAATGAAGAAAATCTGCTTTGCACTGGTCCTGATTTGGACTGTCCTGGCTCTGGCAGCCTGCCAAAGCCAAATGAAGCCGGAGGAAGTGGTGCTGGCGGCCGTAGAGCCGGCCAAAACCGCAGATCTCGAAAAGGCGCTCAGCTACTACACCGACGATATCGTTTACACCATGGTGGGCTTCGCCCCCGAGCCGCAGGTATTCCGGGGCAAGATGGAGCTGGGCGACTGGCTGAAACAGCAGTACGCCGACCAGATGGTCGTCCAGCTCCATGTGGACAAAGTCGATGGTAACCAGGTGTACGCCACGACCCAGTTCACCTCCAACTTCTTCCGCGGCCTGGGCATCGATTGGATGACATGCAAAGAAGAGTACACGGTCGTCAAGGGCGAGATCCAGGCCTGGTCGTGCACGGTTACACAGGAATCCCTGGAAAAGTTCATGGCTGCCATGACTCCCAAAGTTGGGATCGCCGACATAGCCGGGAAATGGAAATGGACCGGCGAGCCGCCAGCCTATTTCATCTACAACCAGGATGGAACCTACACGATGATCCGCGACGTCAATGGCACGCAGATCAACTGGGACGTTGGCGGCTTTACCCTGGCGGATAACACCCTGACCCTGACCAGTAGCCAGGAATCGAAGTACTGCTCATCTGGCTCCAAAGGTATCTATTCCTTGCGCCTGACCGAAGAAGGTCGCCTGGAACTCAATATGGTTGAGGATGACTGCTGGCGGCGCCGCCCTCCCGAGGAAGGTCCGCAGCTTTTCGAGCACAGCTCTTGATTGGATAAAAACCTGAGACATACTGCCCCGCCCACGGCGTTCGTTGGCCGTGCGGCGGGGCGGTTCTTAGGTTATATGTAGGGGAAACAACAGCCTGCATATTTATTGATCAAGAGTGGTAATCTATTCGTCTGGGAGTCAATATCTGTTATTATGGCGTTGGTGTAACTAATGGCAGAATTTCGTCTCCAACAGCCCAATAAGGCCCTGGACAGTCAGCAGGAATTGTTTGTTTCAGTTGCTCATCCAGATTGCCCACAGTGCCTCCGCCGACCACCACCCATTCTCCTATGGTAAGGATTATCTCTCGGCGTCTTCCACTTACCAAACCAGACACGATTCGGACATGATCCTCTTCAATCGTCATTTTGTGGTCGGGGGGCCATACCAGCGCGTAACTATCATCCCTTCCATCAAGTTTTACTCGGATACACCCATCTATCTCTTCCAGTTCCCCGCTAATCCTTGCCACCATAGCTGTCATTATCACGTATAAGGTTGGAGTTGGAGTTGGGGTAGGTGTTGAAGGTTGTGTACAGGCCGGTAAGGCTGCCGATGAAGCAACCACACATAGCAGCGTAAATGCACGTAAGATGCGCGGCAGATTGAGATTCCGGGCAAATTTGCCGAAGATGGTACTGCTTGAAATGTTGAGAGACAATTTCACCTCAACTAAAAGTTATCAGTAATTCATCAAAACCATTGGCAGATATACCTGGTTCATAAAAATTCTAAGATTTAGAATATTATAAATTTGATCTACGGGACCATAGATCGCACAATCGCTGCCATCAGGTAGCCAACATTCGTAAATGGTGGTACCATAAGCATTATTACCGAGAAACCACGGCCCGCCACTATCTCCAGGTCTTACAGATATATAATACTCTATCTATGAGTTCGTTGACGCGAAAGCAGGTAAACGTTCAGTGAGATGAGAAAAGCCGTGGTGAAGCAGCCGAACTAAAAAACAGCACGGCAAAGAGCAAAGGAGGTGAAACACCAGA
>JBFMFR010000089.1:0-6179 GCA_040752025.1 Chloroflexota bacterium
GGCCGAACACCTGCCTCATGCCGGCTGCATCAGGCAACAACTCGGCCTAAGCCGCTGTATAACCGATGCCGAACCTACGGCAGGTGTCGGCCAAACTGCAGAACAGATTTTCTTCAAGCAATGACCGCTATCAGGCAAACCAGCACTCAACAGAGCCCGCCTTAAGGAAGCGAATCTCAGCGGCTGAACTGCACTACGCACCAATTGGGACACACGTCTGCAATTAGCCAGGCTGGCCATCGGCTCTTGGTTTCCAGGTATAGGGCGCATAACTCACGGCCCAGTTTAAAAACGCCCATAGCCATACCAAGGAAGCTAGAAACGAAAAATCCCAAGGCGCAGAAGGATGAACAAACTCTCCTGCCATGCGTAGAAGTGCTGCGAACTGCATGAGCCAGAAGGAGCGCCACATTGCGGTATTTCCCACAAGCGGCATTCCTGAGTGTCCCAGTGTGACGCGCGAAGCCATGCCCATGAGCGTTGATGCCAGGAAGCCCAGTGTCAGCGCATGCAGTGGTGCCAGACCGAGTCCTGTGTATCCGGCCAGTAGCAAGAGGCTATTGATTGCAAAGAGCGCAAATGACAGGCTGCACCATGCAAAGCCAATGTGCAGAACCGCCAGCAACCTGTCGGCAAGACTTTCCCGTATGCGCCATTTCAATGTCAGCCACGCCGCTGTGAGCGCGACCGGCAGATCGGCTAGCCAGGTCCATTGCAGGGCATCGAAGAAATTCAGCAGTCCGTGTCCCATGGCACCGGCGACAATGATCCAGAGCGTCCAGTACGGACGGTAACCGCCAATGCCCGGGATGACATTCGCTGAAAAGAACGGCAGCATGCGGTGGATGACCAGGACGAACGTCGGCAACAAAAAGCTCCAGAGTCCTATAGTGATTGCCAGACGTGCCAGCACCGGCTCGCCCGTCAGGGCATAGATGGCGAACAGGAACAGGCCAAGCGCTCCCAGAGTTACGACCGAGGCGGCGAGCCGTATGTGCCGGCGTTCGGCATTGGGCCAGACGGCAACGCGCCAGAGGTGTCGAGCTGCCATCACCCATCCCATGAGAATGACGACAAGTCCAGGTACCAGCAATATCGGTAAGGCAACTACCCCAACCCAGGTCATGAGCCAGCCGAGCGATAGGCCCCAGAATGCAGGGATGAACACATGGGGAGGGGTTTCCTCGTAACCCTGCCAGCGTGGTCCTGCAGTCAGGATAAAGCCGAAAATGAAGAACGGGAAAACACCATAAATAATCACCAACCCGTGTAGCCAATAGGATGGCAAGGACCATGCAGGCTCGGTCCACAAGCCAGCCCGGCGCGCTCCCAGGTCGATTGCCCAGAAAATCATGACGAGCAAGGCTTGCACCGCTCCGGAAAAGAACATGCCGCGGTGAACCGCTGCAAAGAATGGCTTCGGAATCAAGAGATACCTTTCAGAATTCAGTGCCGTAATCAGCAGATTGTGGCTTTCCTCTTAAGCGCCTACAGAAGCTCAAAGGAATGGCAAATTGGCTACCTCGGTAGGCACATAGTGAACCTCTGCATCGGCCGGCGAGCATCGTTGCTGCATAGAGATGGAAGGCGTGGACAAGGTCATTATAAGATGTATCATCAATACATCTTTAATTTACCACTAACTCCCGGGATTACAAATTGCCGTAACAAGGCCCCTCATTCCTCGGATTGATTGCATGCGACTCACAACTTTCACCGATTACACCCTGCGCGTACTGATGTATCTCGCTCTACAACCCGAGCGAAGGGTGACAATCCCGGAAATCGCTTCGGCCTACGGTATTTCAGAAAACCATCTGACCAAGGTCGTGCATCATCTTGGCCGCAGCGGCATGATTGAAACCCTGCGCGGCAAATCGGGTGGCCTGCGTCTCGCGCAAACCCTAGAGGCAATTCGTCTTGGTACAGTGGTTCGAGCGAGTGAAGGAGAGGCCGCGTTCGTTGCATGCATGGGTGGAACATCTGAAGCGTGCTGCATCGCACCTGTATGCCGTCTCGCGGATATTCTTGAAGAGGCCCTAGGCGCACTGTATGCCTCTTTGGATCGTTACACGTTGGCAGATCTTGTCGCAAGCCCTCGCAAGCTGCAGCGTTTGTTGCTAATGGATGGTTGATGCATTCGGCGCAAACATACCGGCGAGCCGTTCCCCATGATCCTCTGGAAAAGGCGACGGCCGAACGCATCCTGTCCATACGGCGCTGGACGGAGAAACTGTTTTCAGTTCGTGTATCGCGCAGCCCCACATTTCGCTTTACACCAGGACAGTGGGTACGGCTTGGCATCACAAGCGGAAGCGGCTTACCGGGCAGCATCATCTGGCGACCCTATTCGATGGCAAACGCCGCACATGATGAGTATCTGGAGTTCTTCTCAATTCTCGTACCGGGTGGCGCTTTCAGCAGCCGGCTCGCCACGGCACAGATTGGTGACACCTTGTATGTCGAAAAGCAGGTGTATGGATTTCTTACCACGTCACGCTTTGTCGGTGGTCGCCACTTATGGATGATGGCGAGTGGAACCGGGCTGGCTCCCTTCGTTTCCATCCTGCAGGATCCCGAGGTGTGGCAGCGTTACGATGAACGCGTACTTGCTTACAGCGCACGAGAAACCAGGGAACTGGCATACGTCGATGAGTTGGCCGCGCTCGGGCAGCAAGAATGGCTGGGTGCAGGTAGAAAGCCGCTACGGTTTGTCCCAGTCGTGACGCGCGAAAACAGGCCCGGTGTGTTGCATCAACGCTTGCCAAAGTTGATCACCAGCGGGGGGTTGGAAGAAACAGCTGGCCTACAATTATCTGCTGAAGACAGTCGAATCCTGGTGTGCGGCAATCCCCAGATGCTGGACGATGTGCGCGACGCACTGGTTGAACGGGGTTTGCGCATGGACCGCAGCAAAACGCCCGGCAACTTCGCCACGGAAAATTATTGGTAGCGGTTCATGCATAGCGTGAAACATGCGCGTCCGCTCTGTCCGCTGCAGCCTGGTGTGCTAGCCAGCCGCTTCGAGGATCTGCCATGAATACATCATGCTGTCTTCGTTGAAAATCCGGCCGGATGACACGTCCTGCCACCATGAAACGGAACGGCTATCTGGACCGAGGTATAACCATTCAAGACATTCCCCGCTGCACAGCATCACCCGGTACGTTTCACCTATCGTCAGGACAGAGGCGGTATGTCCCATGCCAATGCCGACAGGAAATCCTTGCGCAGCAGCAGGCCAAGCATAAGCCCCTTCTCATCGACCACCGGCATGCTGCGCCCATCATGTCGTTTGAAGGCATCCAGAATTTCTCGGAAGTCTGCCTGTGGACCGATCGTTATCGTTGGACTACTCATTGCCTCTAGCACACATGTTTCATGGCAACGGTGGCTTAGCTCGCCTTGATCGCTGATCAGGTGCAACATCAGTTCAAGGAAGGTTTCACTCTTCAGGCGTCTCAGGAAATCGGTTTCCGTCAGCATTCCGACCACCCGTCCGGAAGCATCGACGACCGGCAACCCTTTGTAGCGACTGGCAACGATCTTGCATGCTGCCTCTTCCATCGTCATCCCGGTGGTTATTGCCGTCAGATCCGTCCGCATCAGGTTGGCTGCGCGAATTCTTCCCGTCAGGCGGTCAATCGCGTTGTGGTGAGCCAGGTGATACAGCACCTGGAAATCCTCTGTACTGATATCCAGAAAGCCTGGAATATGGGCCATCGCTTCGACGACATCGACATCGGAAAGGACGATCTCGCCAACGTCGCACTCACAGACAAGGCTCATTGGGTCTGCCTCCTGTGTTCTTTTAAGCTCAGCCTGTACTCCAGCCACGAGGCCGCATCATTCCGGCGATCTTGCAGGCCTGCTTGACATAGCCGTAGGGGAACAGTCCGAACAATTGATCCTTCGCCGAACGCTTGTCGATCCCCTGTTCACTGGACAAATAGCTCACCACGTGACGAACATCAGGAGCAACCTGGTGTTCGCGCCAGTACTCGCGCATGAAGTTCAGAATCGGCCAGTAGGCATCAGCCAGCTCCAGATCTTCCTCAGACGCAAGTTCGCAAGCCAATTGGTCGTTCCATGTTTCCGGATCGACCAGATAGCCTTCACTATCCCGTAGAGCTTCGACTGCAGTATTCATGCTTGTCTCCTGTCGCCAATTGATGACGGCTAAAGACTATTCGACGGCACCAATGCAAGTCAAACGATATTAATTTGTGATACATATCGGCTTTGTCAATATTAGTAAAGGAGTGACGATGGATATTGATCAGGCAAGGACATTTCTGGCCATCGTGGCCCACGGCAGTTTTCTGGTTGCAGCGGAGCATCTGCATGTCACGCAATCCACGGTAAGCGCCCGGATTCAACGGCTGGAAGAAGAGTTGGGAGTTCGCCTTTTTGTGCGCAATCGCGCCGGGGCCTCCCTCACGGTGGGTGGGCGACGCTTTGCCGAATACGCGAAACGTCTGGCGCTGACCGCAGAGCAGGCGCGCCAGCACGTGGGGTTGCCAAGCCGCTATCGAGCAACGCTTCGGGTTGGTGGCCGCATTGCTCTCTGGGATGGCTTGTTGCCCATGTGGGTGCAATGGCTGCGCTCCCACGCTGAGGCGGTAGCTCTTCGCAACGAGATTGGCTTCGAAGAGGATCTCATGAGGCACCTGATAGATGGCACCCTCGATATCGGCGTGATGTATTCGCCGAGTCACAGTCCTGGCCTCGTCGTTGAGCATCTTTTTGATGAAATCTTGATTCTGGTCAGCAGCCGGGCCGATGACTTGGGTCCCCTTGACGATTACATCTATGTCGAGTGGGGTCCGGCGTTCGACATTCAACATGCACAAAGCTACCCGGACCTGGAGCCGCCACCTCAGGTGGTCAATATCGGCTGGCTCGGCGTGCAATTGATGCTGTCGAACGGTGGCTCCTGCTACTTGCCCTTACGCATGGCCAAACCACTTATCTCCGCAGGCCAACTGTTTGAAGTTTCCGGCGCACCCCGATACCAGCATCCTGCCTACATGGTTTATGCCAAAGATTCAGAAAACCCTGTCATGCCTCTTGCCATTGAAGGGTTGCGGCATTTACAGCAGGATATAGCCTCATGACAGGCGAATACATAGCCACAGAATCCCTACCAGTATTTTGCTTCGCGTGCAGAACTCACCAAGCTCTTGCCGCCTGACCATAGATTACGTTATCAGATTACTCGCCCCTCTCCGACTTCCTCGTGCGTCTTGCCGTCGCGGATGTGGTAGATGCGCTTGAAGGTCGGAATGATCTTTTCGTCATGGGTGACGACGATGATGGCAGTCTGGTACTGCCGGGCCATGTCGTTGAGGATGCGCACTACCGTCAATGCGCGCTCCGAATCGAGCGGTGCGGTCGGCTCGTCGGCCAGAATAATCGGCGCATGGTTGGCGAGCGAACGGGCAATGGCGACGCGCTGCTGCTCGCCGCCGGAAAGCTGCGAGACTTGCGCTCCGGCACGATGCTGCACATCCAGTGCCGTCAGCAGCTCCAGCGCGCGGTGCCGTGCGGCCTTGTTGTCTGCCCCGGCCAGCATCGGCAGCAAGGCGATGTTGTCGGTGACATCGAGGAAGGGAATCAGGTACGGCGCCTGGAAGACGAAGCCGATGCGATCGCGACGCAGGGCGCGCAGGTCGGAGATTTTCCAACCATCGTCGTAAATGGTTTCGCCGGCCAGTTCCATATGGCCGCCCGTCGGTTCGATGACCGCGCCGAGGCATTTGAGCAGCGTGCTCTTGCCCGAACCGCTGGGGCCGACCAGACCAACGACCTCGCCGGGCCAGATGGTCATGTCGACGCCTTTGAGCGCATCGACAGCCGCGTCGCCCGTACCATAGCGTTTCTTCAGGCCGCTGAGCTGGATGGCGGGAGCGTTCTTCATCTTAGCCTCCAATCGCCTCGGCCGGATCAATGGCCAGGGCGGCGCGGATGGCAACGCTGCTGGCCAACGCACAGATGGTCATCACGATGGCGAAGCCACCGATGGCATCCTGCGGCAACAGCAGCACATATTTAGGGAAGCGCTGAATAAGCCACCGCAAGATGCGGCGAACTGAAATCGAGACGGAATCGTGATGGGAATGTCATTTTCATCGGATGGTTGGGCTTTTTCGAGCCAGGAAGCGGGGTCTTCCCCTGCC
>JBFMFR010000009.1:0-140883 GCA_040752025.1 Chloroflexota bacterium
TAGTCCTTGTCGTTCGGCATCCGATAATTTCACTTCTTGGGCTTTCGGTATTGGCATCTGGTTTCTCCAGTTTGGGATTACCCTATGCTATACCACTAAAGACTCTTTTGTGCCAGGGTGTACTAGCGTGTTATCGAAAGTGCGGATGACGATGATTTCGTACCGTTGATACTGGTTATCTGCAACCCGCACTACTTCAACCGTACAATGCTCTAAGCTAGAGCGGACGGTCTACTTTTCCCTACTACCATTTATAATAAGCCCGGTGTTTAGACGGGTTTTCTCGGCCCATCGCACGCATGCCCTGCCACGTGCATCGCACCAAGTACAGGTGCAACGCACGGCTTTCCGTATTCTAGTGACCTCATCTGGACAGATAAAGCCATGAAAAACATCCACATCCAAGGCGCACGCGTACACAACCTCAAGGACATCAACATCACTATCCCGAAGAACCAGCTCGTGGTGGTGACCGGGGTGAGCGGGTCGGGCAAGTCCAGCCTGGTCTTTGACATCGTCTTCGAGGAAGGCCGCCGGCAGTACCTACAAGCGTTGGGTATGCTCTCGGGCATTGCCGGCGAAGACAGATTCGACTGTGTATCGGGCATTGGCCCAACGATCGCGGTGCAGCAGAGTACCATCCGCCAGAGCAACCCGCGTTCGACGGTGGGCACCAAGAGCAACATCCTGGCCATGCTGGGCGTGCTGTACGCCAGCGATGGTCTCATTTCTTGCGCCTTATGCGGTCGCCCCGTAGGCGAGGACCTGGCTTGCGGGGAATGCAGAAACCGCGAAGAGCGCCTGAGCGCCAGCTACTTTTCGTTCAACTCGCCGAACGGGATGTGCCTGAAATGCTCCGGACGCGGGGCGTACTTCGAGATCAACATGCACAAGCTGGTACCGGATGACGGCGAGACCCTGCGACAGGTTTTCAAGCGTATCGAGATCATGCCGTACTTCTATCGGAAGTTCGCCGATTACGTCAGCACACCGTTTTCGCAAATCCCGGAGGGTGTGAAAGAAGAAATCCTGTACGGCCATCTGGTCAATTATCAACGCCAGCGGCGCAGCCTGAGCATCTCCCGCATCCTGCAAGGGCGCATCTTCAGCGGCAGGGATACCGCTGGCCTGGCCGCCATGCGGGTATGCTCGGACTGCCAGGGGCTGCGCATTGGAGAGGAAGCCCGCCGTGTGCACTTGAACGGCAAGAATATCGGGGAGCTGGGCAAGATGACCATCGCCGATCTACAGGATTTCCTCGAAGCTCTGCGAGCGAAAAAGGAGCTGACCGCCTTCGGGAAGAACCTGCTGGATGAAATCCTGCGCAAAATCCGGCACCTGATCGAGATGCGCCTGGGTCACTTGAGCCTGTACCGGGAAATGCCGGGCCTCTCCGGCGGCGAGATGCAGCGGCTGTTCCTGACCTCGCACCTGGACTCGGGCATGGATTCCCTGATCTAC
This sequence comes from Chloroflexota bacterium, assembly GCA_040752025.1. Classification (GTDB taxonomy): domain Bacteria; phylum Chloroflexota; class Anaerolineae; order Anaerolineales; family UBA4823; genus JBFMFR01. The sequence continues at coordinate 1,462 of JBFMFR010000009.1, forward strand.
ATCCTGGATGAACCTACGGTGGGGCTGCACGAATCCGAAAAAGCCGGGCTCTTGAAAGCAATCGTCGCCCTAAAGGAAATGGGCAACAGCGTCATCCTGGTGGAGCACGACCGGAACACGATCGAGATGGCCGAACACATCATCGACATCGGGCCCAGAGCCGGCGCGGAAGGCGGGCAGGTGATTTACCAGGGGGATTACCCCGGCCTGCTGACCTGCAAAGCGTCCATCACCGGCCAATATCTGTCTGGCAACGTTTCAGCGACTGCCGGGATCGCCGGGCGGAATACCGTCATCGATCCGCTCGGACCCCATCTGACCATACGCAGCGCCCGGACCAACAATCTGAAGGATGTGACTGCATCCTTTCCACTCGGGGCGCTGGTGGGAGTGGCGGGCGTATCGGGCAGCGGGAAGAGTTCGCTGGTTTCCGACACGCTCATCCCCCTGTTGAAAGCCTATTTTCATGACCCGTGGGGAAACGGGGAAACAGACCTGCAAGACGATGAGGTAGAGTTGGCTGTGCTCGAAACAGTCGCCGATAAACTGGAAGGCATGGAACAACTATCGGGATACGCCGAGGTCTCCCAGGCGCCGATCGGCAGACACCAGAACTCCAACCCGGCGTCCTACACCGGCACCTGGGATAAGATCCGCAGGCTGTTCGCCCGTCAGCCAGAAGCCGCCCAGAAAGGCTATGTAGCCGGATTCTTCTCCTTCAACTCACAAGGAGCCTGCACAACGTGCCAGGGCAGCGGGCGGGAGAGCATCTGGCTGGGCGGAGATTTCTTTGTGCACAACACCTGCCGGCAGTGCCACGGGAAAAGGTATTGTGACGAGGCACTTTCGATCCAATATAAAGGTAAGAACATCGCCGAGGTGCTCGAAATGCGGGTGTCCGAGGCGGTGGATTTCTTCGAGGGCCAACCAGGCATCACCGCCATCCTGAAGGTGATGAAACGGATTGGGATGGGGTATATCCAACTGGGCCAACCGGCCCCCAGCCTGAGCGGCGGCGAAGCGCAGAGAATCAAGCTGGCCAAAGAGATCGGAAAGCGACGGAAAGGCAACATCCTGTACGTGCTGGACGAACCCACCACCGGCCTGAGCCTGTACGACACGGCCAAACTGCTGCAACTCACCAGCGAGCTGGTGGCGAAAGGCAACTCAGTGATCGTGATCGAGCACGATCCCGTGGTCCTGTCGTCCTGTGACTGGATCATCGAGCTCGGCCCAGGGGCAGGGACAGATGGGGGCCGGGTGATCGCACAGGGCACGCCCCAGGCGCTGAAAGGCGATCCGAACTCGATCACAGGCAGGTACCTGGCGTGAACATCCCATCCGTCCACAGGGATTACTGGCCCACCCGGGAATGGCAGACAGCGCCGCCAGAATGCGTGGGCGTGCGCCCGGAGGGACTGATCGAACTGGAGCGGGCGCTGGGCTCGCGCTACGGGAGCATCAACGGCATCGTTGTGGTCCGGAAGGGGTACATCATCTTCGAAAGGTACCAGCACGGCTTTGGCCCAGAGGACACCCACCCGGTCGCCTCGGTGACGAAAAGTTTCACGTCCGCCCTGATCGGGATTGCCATCGATGCCGGCTATCTCAAGGATGTAGATCAGAAGGCCTTGGATTTCTTCCCGGAATACATCCCCGCAGCAAGCGATGTCCAGAAACGGGCGGTCAGCATCCGGCACCTGTTGACGATGACAGCGCCATTCGCCTGGAAATCGGGCGCAAGGGGCCACGAACCGCTGGACAGGCTGCGACGGCAGCGGGACTGGGTAGCGTTCATCCTGGACATGTTAGGACGCAACGGGCAACTCGGCAGGTTCCAATACAGCAGCGCAGCTTCCCACTTACTCTCCGCTATCCTGACGCGCGCCACCGGCATTTGTGCGCGCGAGTTCGCCAACCAGCGTCTGTTCGCTCCACTCGGGGTGAGGCAAATCCCGGACCACGAGATAAAATCCTTCTTAGTGGACGATGTTTTTGGGGCAAACGCAACCGGATGGGTCAAAGACCCACAGGGCAACAGCGCCGGAGGTTGGGGGCTGTGCATCACGCCCAGGGACATGGCCCGCTTCGGGTTCCTATACCTGAACCGGGGTGCCTGGGAGGGCCAACCGATCGTTTCAGGGGCCTGGGTGGATGAATCCACGGCGCCGAATCCGAACGGGTACGGCTACCAGTGGTGGCTGAAGGAGACAGCTTATGCCGCCTCGGGCTACGGCGGCAACCACATCTTCTGTGTGCCGGGAAAGGACCTGGTGGTAGCGATCACATCCAGGCTGGCCAGAAGGGCGCCCGACCGCTGGGTGCTGCTCAATGAAGTCATTTTACCCGCGATCGAGGATTAGTCATCACGATCAGGAAGGAACAACCATGACCGATTTCCCTCAGTTCACCCTGGCCGCTATCCAGGCGGCGCCGGTTTATCTCGACCGGGAGGCTTCGACCGAGAAGGCCTGCCAGTTGATCGAGCAAGCCGCCCGGCAGGGGGCCGACCTGGCCGCCTTCAGCGAGACCTGGTTGACGGGCTATCCCTTCTTCTATCCCTACCCGATCCAGACCCCGCCCTGGAACCAGGCCATGGCGGCCTACCTGGCCAACGGCGTGGAGATCCCCAGCCCCACCACCGATCGCCTGTGTGAGGCCGCCCACCGGGCTGGCATCGACGTGGTCATTGGCCTGGTGGAACTGGACGCCAACACGCGCGGCACTGTGTACTGCACGCTGCTCTTCATCGGCCGCGAGGGGCAGATCCTCGGCCGCCACCGCAAGCTCAAGCCCACCCTGGCCGAGCGGATGCTGTGGGGCGAGGGCGACGGCATTGGGCTGAGAGTCTATGAGCGTCCTTACGGGCGCATCAGCGGCCTGTGCTGCGGTGAGCACGCCATGATGCTGCCGGGCTACGCCCTGATGGCCCAGGGCACCCAGGTGCACGTGGCTGCCTGGCCCTATTCCCGCCACATCGCCGACTCCAGCCCGGTCAACGGCCTGCTGATGTCGCGGGCTTTCGCCGCCCAGGGAAACTGCTTCGTGATCGCCGCTGGCGGCCTGTTGCGCCCAGAGGATGTCCCAGAAGCGCAGCGCGACCTGGTGCGCCAGCGCGTTTTTCCTCCTGGAGAAGGTGGAAGCTGCATCATCGCTCCCGGAGGTAAAGTGATCGCCACAGCGCCAGCCGACGAGGAGACGATCCTGACGGCTACAGTATCTCTCGAAACCGTGCTCGAGCACAAGGCGGCAATCGATGTTGGTGCCCACTACTCGCGACCGGACGTGCTGCAGCTGCACCTCAACCGCCGTCCGCTCGAGCGCCTCGTTGAGCAATCACCGGCAGATTCATAGCACCCCGGAGGTCCTGTAGCCCCGCGAAGCCAGTCTCTCAGAGCTTTAGAAAACCCCGAGAGACTCAAATTCAAGCATGCAGGCTTGACAATTTTATTACGATATAGTATTATTTTATATAATACTATTTTCCCTATTGCTCCAGGAGATTTCCTATGACCTCTGAAGAAATCCAAGCTACCTGTCTCGAAATCATCGAGACCGCCCCCATCGTCTACGTCACCAGCATCGCAGATGATGGCTACCCGCATACCCGCGCCATGTTCAACCTGCGCAACCGCGAGATGTTCCCGCGACAAATCCCGCTGTTCGCCGGGCACGAAGCCGATTTCTTAATCTACCTCTCAACCAACACCTCCTCGCACAAGCTGCAACAGATGCGGGACAATCCAAAAGTCAGCCTGTATTACTGCCACCCGTCGCAGTTCAAGGGCGTGATGCTCTTGGGCGATATCGAGATCGTCGACTCGTCCGAACTACGCCAGGCGCTGTGGAACGAAGGTTGGGAACGCTACTACCCCAGCGGGCCGGATGATCCCGATCACACCGCCCTGCGCCTGCGACCGAAATCTGCCGAGGGCTGGTCCAACGCCCGGCGCTTCGAGTTCCAATGCGCAGATTGCGAGGCGGCGTGAAGAACCAGCGGCAGAGCGGCTTCCTGATCGGCAAGATCCACCTGCTGGGCGACCGCATCCTGGCGCGCAAGTTGCGCCATCACAACGTGGAGATCAACCCGGCGCAGGGGCGCATTATGTTCGTGCTGTGGCGGCAGGATGGCATCCCGATCAGCGAGCTGGCGCGCCAGGCCGGATTGGAGAAATCCACCCTGACCAGCATGCTCGACCGCCTGGAGCAGATGGGCTACCTCAGGCGGGTGCGCTCGCCGCACGACCGCCGCCAGGTCTTGATCCAGCGCACCGAGCAGGACCTGGGCTGGCAAGATGTCTATATCGAGGTCTCTCAGGAGATGAGCAGGCTGTTCTATCGCGGCTTTTCCGAGGAGGAGATCGAGCGCCTGGAAAATTACCTGGAGCGGCTGTACGAGAATCTGAGCGCGGAAGATACGGAGCAGTAAAATGAATATCCCCAAATTAAAAAGAGCCATCGAACAGGTCAACGGCGTCAAGCTGTTCTATCGCGACACACTATCAGGCAACCCTACCCTGTTCTGCCTGCACGGGCGCTGGGGTCGGGGCGAGACCTGGACGGAGCTGATCGAGCGCTACCGGGAGCGCTTCCGGGTGGTGGCGCCCGACCAGCGCGGCCACGGATTGAGCGACAAACCCATCGCCCGCTACGCAGGGGAAGACCTGGCCAGGGACGCGTACGAGCTGATCGAGCGCCTGGGCTGCGGGCCGGTGATCGCCGTGGGGCACTCGATGGGCGGGCGCGTAGCCAGCTATCTGGCGGCGCTGTACCCGCAGGCGGTGCGCGCCCTGGCGATCCTGGACAATGGCACCGAGGGGCACGAAGAGCTTTCGAAACGCCCACCACAAGAACTGGAACCAGTCGACGAGCTGACCAAAGACTGGCCCACGCCTTACGCCACCTACGATGAGGCTTTGTCCGATCTGGATGGGCGCTTCAGCTCTACTGGGAAGCGCTACTTCCTGGACAGCCTGGTAGAGAGCGTGGAGGGCTACACTTACCGCTTTTCGCCCTTCGCCATGGCCGCCCTGAGCGAATACCAGCAACGCTGGGATAGCCTGCTGCCGCGCATCCAGTGCCCGGTGTGGCTGGTGCGCGCCAGGAAAAGCTGGTGCCTTTCGGCGGAGGAGGCGGAGCACATGCGCTCCCTGATCCCGGACTGCACTTATACCGAAATCAGCCATTCGGATCACATGGTTTACGCCGACAATCCAGAGGAGTTCTACCCCGCTTTCGAGGCTTTCCTCGAGCAAGTGATGAAAGAGGAGCAATAGACGATGGGAAAAATGAAGATGGACTGGTCGTTGCCACCCTTACCGCTGCCGGTGGCGCTGCTGGGAGCAACGGTCTCGGGCAAGGCGAACTTCTTTACGATCGTGTGGTTCAACATGCTGCAGGACAACCCACCGCTGATCGGCGCGGCGATGAGCAAACGGCGCTACACCAAGAACGGTATCAAAGAGCACGGCGCCTTCAGCCTGAACATCCCGCCTGCGCATATGGCGCAGGTGGTGGATTACTGCGGGTTGCACTCCGGCGCGAAGGTTGATAAAGCGGGGCTGTTCAACATTTTCTATGGCGAACTCGAGACAGCGCCGATGATCCAGGAATGCATCCTGAATATCGCCTGTAAGCTGGTAGATTCAAAGGAATTCAGAACAACGGAACTGATCATCGGCGAGATTGCGGAGATGTACTGCGAAGAACGATACCTGACAGAGGGCAATCCCGACTACCGCAAAATGAAACCAATGATTTTCTTCATGCCGGATGGCCCCTATTTCAGAGCCGGCGATTTCCTGGCCGAGGCGTACAAGGTAGGAAAGAATTACATGGTTTCACAGCCAGCCCCCAACTCAGACAGGGTATAATCAGGGACAGATTCTGTCCGACTGATGCCCGCATAGCAGCCCTGTCGTTGATTCAAGAAAGGGGCTGAATCATGAAACTGAAATGGTTCCTGCCTGGAATAGCCTTGCTATGCCTGCTGTTAGCAGGTGGAGTCGAGCCAGCTCTGGCTGTCCCTCCGGCAGCGCCAGCGGCCATGCCGCTGGAGATGAATTACCATGATACTTTCGAAACGAACCTGTTCCTGCACCAGCTCGAAGTCCACAGCGATTACGTCACCTTAGAAACCATCGGCCGGGCGCAGAGCATGCCCATTCTTGCTCTGCGCGTTTCGGCCGATTCGGTCGAATCGGTAGGGGACAACCCTCAAAAGAACGCTATCCTGTTCGAGTGTGGCATGCACGCTCGCGAATGGCTGACCACCGAAAGCTGCCTGCTACTGGCCGAATACCTGGTGGATCATCGCACAGACGCCACCACGCCGGTGCCCACGTTGCTGAGTACAACGGACGTGTGGATCGTGGCTTTAACCAACCCCACCGGGCGCTGGGTCGACGACGGCTGGGGGGGCGACCCAACCCTTTTCTACAATACCCCCCCAATGGATAACGGATGGCGCGGCAACGACGATACCAGCCTGTGCGACACGGGCGTGGACCTGGCGCGCAACTTCTCCACGGGTTTCAACGCGGTCGATGCCCACGTCTTCTGTGATCGCTACTATCGCGGCCCGGCGCCCTTCTCAACTTTCGAAGCCAGCGCGCTACGCGAGTTTGTCGAGAACCACACGATCTCGATGGCGGTGCTGCTGCATTCCACCTCCCAGGAGATCACCAACATGTGGTGGACGGACGACGATGCCGGCGTGCGCATGCGCGACGAAGCGCGCCGCATCTGGCGCGAAGGCTGGGCGGACCCGATAGACCAGGCTAATTACGAGCTGGAGGCGCGCCGTTTCGGCACCACCTCCGGTCAGTTTTCCGCCTGGCTGGCGTTCCCCTCAGAGAATTCTGGGGATGAAGTCGATGATATCAGCGGCCCGTGGGCCCTGGACGGCGACCAACCCCTGGCCGGGGATTTCGACCGGGATGGGCGCGCCGATGATGTGGCCATCTACCGCCCCAGCACTTATATGTGGCTTTACGATTACGGGCATACAGGCGACACAGACGCGACGGTTGGTCCGTGGCTCAGTAACCCCAGCCAGGTACCCTTCGCTGGCGATTTCGACCGGGATGGATTCAGCGATGATGTGGCCGTCTTTCGCACCCTTACCGGCACCTGGTATTACGATTACGATCACAACGGCACAACCAACGAAACCCGGAGCGTCTGTGGATCATCCTGCTTCCGGCCGGTGAGTATCGATTACGATGGAGACGGTTTCGTGGACGATCGCATCGCCTTTTGCTCATCTGATCGCAGATGGTACGTGGACATCGATCACGATTGCGTTGGGGATGGCATCACCCCAATCGGCCCGTGGGGTCTGGCAGGCGACCTGCCCTTTGCCGGTGACTTCGACCAGGATGGCGCGGTGGACGATGTGGGTGTCTTCCGGCCTTCCAACCGGATGTGGTACTACGACCTGGATCACGATGGCAACACCGATCACGCCAGCGGCCCATGGGGCCTTTCAAATGGGCTGCCCTTTGCCGGCGATTTCAACGGCAACAGCCAGGATTACGTGGAAGATGTGGGCATATTCCTGGAGGGGTCAAGACTATGGATGTACGATTTCTTCCATAATGCTCTGATCCCGCAAACCGATGAAGGCACGCTGCGCGCCGTCCAGACTTTCCTGATCGAACTGCCCTTCAAGAGCTCGGTGTACGTTCCACCCTACCGCCAATTCGTCACGGATAGCAGCAACGGCTGGCATCCCTCCGGCAACGCGATTTGGGATGTGATCGATGATAATTTCATCCCGATGGCGTTACACCTGATCCGCCAGAGCCGCGCCCCGGGCTGCCCGACCAAAGAGGATGGCACCTACGACAGCGCCTACTGCCCGGCGGTCGACTTCGGCCTGGTAGGGGCCAAGTTCGTCCCCACGGCTGCCAGCGACAATGCAATTGGCGCCCTGGAAAGCTCCCCGGCCCACTGGAACTACTGGACGGACGTTTCGCCCGCATGGGAACAGTTGACACCCGGGAACTATCGCCTGGTATTTCGTTTCCAGAATTTTGGGGCAGCTACCGATAATGTGACCGCCCGGGCGATCACCAAGTTCGTACATTGCCCCACAAGCGTGGACTGCTGGGAAATCTTAACGAATACCCCTGTGTTCGAATTTAACGTTCCTCCCCGCGCGGCGCGCACGCGAACGATCGCCGTGGATCTGAGCGAACTGACAGGCGCAGGAGAATGGTACGAAGTCAACCTGAGCCTATCCGCATCTGGTGACAGCTTCGCTGCTAACGACCAGAAGGTGTTCAAATTCCGCACGTTCATGAAATACTTCTTGCCGCTGGTCAGCCACGATTGAGATTACCATCCAGGTTAGGGTAAAATTGAAGGGTTCGGGGTTGGGCCGCGTCTAATCGTCAGTATGCCCAACTCCGACGTGGTTTCTATGCCATATACCCAACGTACTAAGTCGCAGGCGCACAGTCCAGTGGACATCGAGGGCCTGGTAACGGCGTATTACGATTACGTTCACCGCTTGACGCTCTCGATCCTGGATGATCCAGGCGAGGCGGAGGATGCCGCTCAAGAGGCTTTCATCGCCGCAGAGCGCGCCCTGCCGGGCTACCGGGGGCAGGCCACTCCCAAGACCTGGCTGACCACCATCGCAGTAAACTTCTGCCGCAGGCGGCTACGCCGCCGCCGGGGGCGCGCCGCCTTGCAAGCGGCCCTGCAGGCCGTGCACCTGCTGGCGGCGCCGGAAGATGGCCCTGAGCAAACGGCCATCCAGGATGAGGCCCGGCGCGAGCTGTGGCAAGCAGTAGATGCACTGGGGGAAAAACATCGCCTGCCGCTGATCCTGCGCTACGTGCACGAACTGAGTGTGCCGGAGATCGCCGCGAGCCTGGGGCTAAACGAAGGCACGGTGCATTCACGGCTGCACTACGCCCGGCAGAAACTGGCAACAGAGTTGGGAAAGACCCATCCCCAGGCGGAGGTGCGCGATGATGCCGGATGAACTGGACAGGCAGAAAGAGATGACACACGCCGCAGCGCGGGCAGCCTTACAGGCAGACGCCGACGGGCGCTTGAGCGCCAGCCAACGGCAAGACCTGGAGGAGCACCTGGACGGCTGCGAAGCGTGCCGCGCTTACCAGGCCGAGCTGGCCGGGTTGCAAACGCGCCTGTCGAGAGAGCTGCAAGCGCGCTGGCCAGCCAGGCAGGCCTCTGCGGCTGACATCGACGCCGCCCTGGGGAGAATCCAATCTCGAGCCAGGAGGCAAGTCATGTTCAAAAATGGTTTACGCACGCTTGTGGGGGCAGGCGCAGTCGTATTGCTCGTGGTGCTGCTGAGCTGGAGCATCCATGCCCTGCTGCCACAGCCAGCCGGACCCGCTGGGATAACCCCCAGCGTTCAGCTTTTACCGACCACAACGCAAGATAGTCCAGCGCCCAGCACGCCCCAGGAAGCGCTCACGCCTAGCGCCACCCCGGTGTTGCCAGCAGAAACCCAACGCTGGGTAGGCCTGTTCCCGAATACGGATTTCACCTTCGCAGTGGCCCTACCCAACCAGCCCCAGGAAGTCCAGCTCTTCCGGCAAGTCTTATCGGAAGCGCTAACCGCCGATAACGCCCGGCAAATGGCAGCGCGCCTGGGGGTCAACGGCGAACCGCAAGAAACTTACGGCGAAGCGGCCAGGCATACGATCTACGAGGTCAGCAACGGGTATGACGTGGCGCGCTTCATCAACTCGCCGGACAATTTCGTGATCTCGCGCGCCGCCAGTTTGGTGAAACCTGGTGGGAGCGCGCCGCTTTCCGAGCAGGAGCAGATCGCCGCGGCCAAAGCTTACCTGAAGTCGCTCGGTCTGTTGGAACTGCCCTACCAGGCAGGCATCAACCCGCGGGGCGAAGTGGAGTTCACACCGCTGCTGGAAGGCCGGCAAGTGTTGTACGGGATCGGCGATACGGCTGGCGCTATGGGTCTGGCCAAGGTGGCACTGGACCCGAGCGGGCAGGTGAGCGCGGTGTATTACAGCAAACAGACATTCGAAGTTCTGGGGAGCTTACCAATCTTGAGTGCAGCCCAGGCCTGGGAACGCTTATCGAGCGGCAACGCGGCGGCGCGCTCGATGTTCGCCGTGCTTGCCGCGCCCGGAGAGACGCCATACCAGCAGTGGTCTCCCACTTACTCAACTGGGCAGCGCGCGGACCTGTACGGCTACCTCCAGGTGATCTCTCCGCCGGGTGGCAGCAGACAGTTATGGATGTACGGCTATGCGATTGCCAACGAAGCCGCCCTGGCGGCGGCCCCGAACAACGAGTTCCTGCATGTCTGGGGGCAGTTCGAAACGGATACGGCCGGCCGCTCGGTACTGAACGTGACGGGATGGGAAATCTCCACGGCGCAAGAGGAATATCTGCCTGGCACAATCCAGCGCCAGGTCGAGCAGATCACACTGCTGACTGAGGATGGGCGCAGTCTGCGCCTGCCTGGGGCGCCCGCGGACCTGACAGATGGGGCAGCGGTCTTCGCCACGGGAGTGGTTACACCCGACAACCCAAGCAGCCTGCAATGGCGACTGCTGGAGACCGGCAGCTTTTCATCCTATGGAGTCAGCCGGAGCTGCGGAGGCGGTGGGGGCGGCGGAGGCGGCGGGCCTGAAAACGCCAACTTCGGCGGCGGCTCGTTCCAACTGGAGGATGTTTTGCTTGCCGTATCCACGTTGACCCCTCAGGCCGGAGGTACAGCTACCCCGACGCCTATCCCGCCTACAGGCGCACTGCAAACGGGTCAGGAAATCTCAGGAATACAGGGAGCGCTGACCCTGTACCAGCACCGCTACGAAGATGGCCACCAGGCACTGGAAGGCAGCCTGTATGTCGAGCCGGGGAATTTCTCGCCCGAAGCACTGTCCTTGCTGCTGGAAGGCCCGGGCTTACAGGGAGCAGAGCCGCTGCAGAGCCTGCCCGTCAAAGTTTGGGGGCAGATAGTGGAGGTACGCGATGGAACACCAATTGTAACCGTTACACGCATCGAAGCAGCCTATCCCGACCTGAGCGTCCAGGCCTGGATGGGGAGCGTCGAAGCTGTTACTGTGGAGGGCCAAAAAGCGCTGCTCCTAAGCGCGCAGGATGGCAATACCTATATCCTGAAGCGCTCGATCGACTGCGGAGCAGATTGTATCGTGGGACGGCCGGGCGACACTGCCATCTACGAAGGCTACCTGCTGCCCGGCGAAACCTTCGGCGGTTACCCGGTGTTGGTGGAACTGAGCGCGGGCATGGCTGCACCCAACCTGGATCTGAAGGATTACCCGCTCTCCAGCCTGGAAATCGGCGTGTGGGATGAGGCTGGCAGCGGGGCCAACTACAACTCCGAGTACATGCAGGGTCAGGTGACGATCGACCAGATCGAGCTGGCTTACGCGGCAGTATCCCTGGAAGGCTGTGTTAGCTCGCCGGAAACGCTGGAGAACTTTGGAAGCTGGCTTGTTGTCCAACCAGTGTGGGTCTTCAGCGGGCATTTCGAGGATGGGCGCCTGTTCGTGATCCAAATCCAGGCCCTGCCGGATTAGAACACACCTGGTAAACAATCTGCAGTGCATCTCGATCAAGGGGAGGCGAAAATGTGCGATAAAATTGTCTGTACATTTCAGTAAGAAGGAACAATCGCCAAAGGAACGAGGTTTACTCAGATGCAGATCGTAACGGATAGTGGAACAGATTTATACATCAGCGCGGCGGAACAGGCCGCGCTGAACATTCACGTGGTGCCGTTGGTGGTCACCCTGGAGGGTAAAATCTATCGCGAAGGGGTGGACATCGGACCAGATGATTTCTACCGGTTATTGGCTGCATCCAAGAGCCTACCCACTACCTCGCAGCCCTCTGCAGGGGATTTCGCCGAAACCTACCAGCGCCTGGCAGCCAGCGACCCGGACATCCTGTCTATCCACATGTCTGCCGGGTTGAGCGGCACCTACCAATCGGCGCTTGCTGGGGCGAAGATGGCGCCAGAGGCCAGGGTGACGCATTTCAACACCAAGACCCTCTCGGCGGCAGCCGGCTGGCACGTGAAGGCCGCCGCCCGGGCGGTGAAAGCCGGTTGGGCAGTCGAAAAGATCCAGGCGATGTTGGAGCGCATCAGCTCGGCGGCTGACAGTATCTACACCCTGGAAGAGCTTAAATACCTGATCCACGGCGGACGTATCAGCCACATGAAGGGCCTGATCGCTTCGCTGCTGAACATCAAGCCCATCATCGGCGTGGAGAAGGTGAACGGCACTTACGTGCAATTGGGCCAGGCGCGCACGTTCAAGCGCGCCGTGCAAGGTCTGGTCGACCTGATCGCCAGAAAACACGCTGAGGGCAGCGCGTTGTTGACCCAGGTGTTATATTCCTACAATCCAGAGGGCGGCGCGCTGCTGCGCGAGATGATCGACCAGCGCTTCCGCTGCACCTGGCTACCCATCGGACCGATGTCATTGGTGCTGGGCGCGCATACCGGCCCGAGCATGGTCGGAGCAGCCTTTGCAGCGCATGCCGACCTGGGCGAAATGCCCTGACGGCGGCCTGGCCAGCAAATCGATTATACTAATCGCTGGCCAACCAGGGCAACAGCATCTGCTCACTGACCTGCCATAAGCGTGACTGGGCAGCCTGGTCCTAGGCCTGTGATGCCGCATGCACGGGTTGGTAATCGGCGAAATACTGTCCGCTAACCCCGCTGACCTGTGGTGAAGTGGCCAGGTAGACGCTGGTCTGGGCGCCTTCCTGCGGGGATTTGGCGAACAATCCGGCGATGCGCATGCCAACCCGATACAACCAGCCATTGTTTATGGCAAAGTTACTGCCGACGAAGCCCGGATGCAAGGCATTGGCAGTCACTGCGCTGCCCTCCAAGCGCCGTGCCAGTTCGAAGGTAAAGAGCAGATTGGCCAGCTTGGAACGGCCATAAACGCCAAAGCCCATGCGATCGTAGGAATGCTCAGACTGCAAATCGTCGAAGTCCAGGCGCGCACCGGCGTGCGCGCCGGAGGCGACATTGACAATGCGAGCTTCTCCGTGCTGCGCGGCCGTGCTTTCGAGCAGGTCGCGCAGCAGGCTGGTGAGCAGGAAATAGCTCAAGTGGTTGAGAGCGAAGGTTAGCTCGAAGCCATCTGGGCTGAGCTGACGGGCGGCGAAATACCCTCCAGCGTTGTTGAGCAGCACATCCAGGCGATCGTAACGCTCGCGGAACTGCTGCGCCAACCGGCGCACTTGGCCCATATCGGACAGGTTGGCGAGCAGGTAAGCACAGTCTGGATTTCCAACAGCCTGGATGCCGGCGACGACCTGTTGGCAACGCGCTTCGGAGCGGCCGACAACTACTACGGTGGCGCCCATGCGGGCCAGCTCTTCGGCGGAGGCACGCCCAATGCCACTGGTAGCGCCGGTGATCAGGATGGTTTTGTTCTGCATAGAAGGCTCCTTGACTTGCACTCAATCCAACGTTGAAGGTTCGATGCACTGCATATAACCCGGCGCTTCGCGGATATCCAGACGCTCGAAGCCCGTGACGAGATACAAGCCAATCGCTGGGGAATTCGAGGTAACCGTGACCAGCCTGGCCTGCTGAGCGCCCCAGCGCTGCAACTGCCCCAGTCCAGCCAGGAGGGCAGCGCGACCCAGGCCCTGGCGCTGAGCCTCGGGCCGGGTCTCGATGTAATCGATCCAACCAATGCGTTGGCCGCTGGCCTGCCACTCAGCCCGGTAGATGGAAACCTCGCAATAGGCCTGCAGCGCTCCGATAGGGTCGGCGATTACCAGGTGGGCGTATTCGTCGCTTTCCAGAAGTTCCTGGCGGTGTTGGGGATTGACGGCGGTGAAGCCGTACAGGTCCTGGTATGCATCCAGCTCGCCGGCCGCGCCCACGGCGCGCAGGGTATCCCCGGCGGGAAGCCGCGGCGGAGGCAGCGCCTCTTGCAGCGGGCGGGCAAAATACACGTTGCTGTCCTGCGGGTCGGGCACGACCGGCGCAAAGCCAAAGGCCTCCAGGCGCTCGCCGGGGCAGACCTGCGGGTGCAGGGCGCTGGCGAACAGGCGCAGCGGGGCGGCGTTTTCACGCGCAATCGCCTGGGCGCGCTCGGTGCCCCAGGCTAGCATATCGTGCGCCAGCGTCGTGCCGTCCTGCGCCAGCCCCGGGCGGACACAGCGGTCGAGCGCCAGGTAGGGCGATTGGCGCCGCCGGCTCCACAGCATGGCGAAGGCCAGCAAGCTGCCGCTGGCGTCCAGCCACAGGCGGGCATCCTGCTCTGGCTGCCAGACGCGGGAAGTCAAGAGCAGCAGGCTGCGCCAGATGGTGGGGTACAGCTCGACGCCGGCGGCCAGGCGGTAAGATAGCAGGAGATCGACCAGGGGCTGGCGATCTTGTGGATAGCGGCAGGGGTGGGAAGAATAGGACATGTGGCAGGTCTATCCGCAGAGGACGCAGATTTTCGCAGAGCAAATTGATGAAATCTACCTCTGGTGAAAGCCTCGAGGCATTGGGGAAATTATACCAGCCGTGCCAGGCCCGAATGGAATCCGGCGCGCTATCGTTTCAATAGAGGTACAGAGGATACACTCCCATCAGGACAGGCAAGCGCAGGCCAGGCGCTAAGCCTCATCCAGCCAGGCTTTGACCCTGGCTGCGATCTGGTCGCGCACCTGGCGAAACCTGGCCAACTTCTCCGATTCGCTGCCCTCGAAAGCCGCCGGATCTTCGAAAGACCAGTGCAGGCGCCGGCTGATACCCAGGAAGGTGGTGGGACAGTTCTTCTCAGCGTGATCGCAGACCGTGATCAGATAACCAAAATTGGTGCGCCCAAGATAAACGCGCACATCTTTAGAAACCTGGCCTTGCAGATCCAGGCCAACCTCCTCCATCACCTGCTGGGTGAGCGGGTGGATGCCCTTAGGCTCCAAGCCAGCGCTGTGCGCCTCGTAACGATCGCCGCCATACTTGCGCAGAAAGGCTTCGGCCATCTGGCTGCGAGCTGAATTTCCGGTGCAAAGAAACAACACTTTGGTGAGCGCCATGCGAACTTCCTACCCAGAGAGATTTGGCAGGGTCCCAGTCACCTGCCAGATTGGTGTTACGATTATAAAACTGGGCGTATTAACAGGACGCAAATGTCAAGTTATTGTTCGTTAACGAACCAGCCGCGCGGGAAAACCCGGCTTTTCGTTCACATTGTTCGGTATTTACAAAACTTTCGAAACTTGCTATACTTTAGGTGCAGCGCAGGAGTGTGAAACTATGGAACCAAACATCCATCGCCAACTGGAAGAAAAGCATTTCATCGAAGATATCGGCCTGTTCTTCGAGCAGATGGGCATGCCACGCATGGCCGGACGCATGCTGGGCTTCCTGCTCATTTCAGATCCCGAAGCCCAATCGATCACCGAGATCACCCAGGCGCTCAAGGCCAGCAAGAGTTCGGTGAGCATGATGGCGCGCTTGTTGGTGGAAAACGGGCTGATCGAACGGGCGGCCTCGCCCGTGCCGCGGCGCGACTACTACCGCTTCAAGCCCGGTGGCTGGGTGCTGTACATGCGCCAGTGGCTGGGCTTGATGTCCGAGCTGCATAAAATCGCCGAGCGCGGTCTGCTGTTGATGGAAGGCAAGCCCGAGGTGGTCAAAGAACGCCTGCTCGCAGCCCACGATCTTTTCTCGATGATGGAAGAACGCCTGCCCGCCCTGCTGGAAACACTAGAGAAGAAAAACCAGGCCAGTTCTTAGAACTCCCACATCCACTGCAAAGCCGGTTCGCGCAGGCGTATGGGCGCGAGAAAGGAACACACCATGCGTCTCTCGAATCAAGAATTCAAAGCGATGAACACGGCCTTCAGGCGCTTCATACAGCGCAAGGTTGAATTCCCCACCTTCCAACGGCTGGGACTAACGAACAACCCCGGCGACCTGCTGGAAATCGGCTGCGGCTCGGGGTATGGGGCAACGCTGCTGCTTAGCCTGGAGCCCAAGAGTTACGCCGGCGTCGACCTGATGCCCGAACAAATCGCGCTGGCACAGCAACGAGAACTGGCTGGAGCGCATTTCAGCGTGCAAGACGCCAGCGATCTGAAATGCTGCGCGGACGAGAGTAAAGACACGGTAGTGATCTTTGGCGTGCTGCACCACATCCCATCATGGAGGCAGGTAGTGCAGGAATGCTATCGGGTGCTGCGAACAGGTGGGAAACTTTATGTGGAAGAACCGGACGCCGGGCTGCTGGGGCCATGGGAACGCGTCTTTCACTGGGGACACCCGGATACGGATATCTTCAGATTGCGCGAGCTCGAGGCGCATATGGAAAACTGTGGGTTCAGCATCACACAGCGGCGCTACCTGTTCGGATTTGGCATCTACGCCGCGCGGAAATAAGCCATGCTTACAACTGAGGCTGACTATTGGCAGATCTATCACGACCGCGAAACTGTACAGCGCAGCAACAGCCTGCGCCAGGAAGTAGCCCTGCGCTCCACCAGCGTGGACCTGCACATCGATGTGTACCCTCACCCAGAAAGCGAGGCAGGCCTGATAATCTTCAACCACGGTGCAGCGGGTTACTGCCGCCTGTTCGCGCCGCTGGCCCTGGCTTTCTACGACCTGGGGTACAGCGTAATGCTGCCAGACCAGCGCGGCCAGGGTTTCTCCGGCGGGCGGAGCGGCGACTACACTGTGGCAGAGTGCGTTCAAAACATCGTCGACGCGGCTGCCTGGGGGCGAACTCATTTCAGTGGGCCCTTGTTCCTGGCAGGAGGCAGCGTGGGCGGGGCCTATACCTATTACGCCGCGGCAGCTGGGGCCCCCGCCCAGGCCATCGCCTGCCTGAACCTGTTCGATTTCGGCAACAGGCTGGATGGGATGGCGATCTCGCGCCTGGCCTGGATGAGGCGCTACCCAACCCTGGCGCGTCTGGCAACCGCCAGCATGAGCTTGGCGAAGTCGTTTGACGGGTTACGTCTGCCCTTCGCCTGGTTTGCCGTTTTCGAACGGCTGATGGATGAAGGCGACGCCGTCTTCCAGGCGCAGTGGGACGCCGATCCTGTGCCGCCCCGCCTGGTGACGCTGCGCGCCCTGGCCAGCAGCCTGGACACCCCGCCAGCCATCCCCTTCGAGAAAAACCTCACGCCCACGCTGGTGATCAATCAAAGCCGCGACCGCATGGTCGATCCCGCAGTCACCCGGCGCAATTACCAGCGCCTGGGCGGCCCGAAACGCTACCTGGAGATCCCATTCGGGCACTGGTCAGCGCAGCGAGCCTTTTGGGATACGATTGTCAACGCCTGTGACCAATGGTTCAAAGAAAATAGAGGCGAATATGCCGCGTAAATTTCCATCCCCTTCTACCCAAAAACTTGTGTGGCTTGGCCTGGGACTCTCGGCCGGGATCGCCGGGGCAGCCTGTGCCAGACGCCGCCAGGCGGCTCGGGCGGCTGCCT
Source organism: Chloroflexota bacterium (assembly GCA_040752025.1). Lineage (GTDB taxonomy): Bacteria > Chloroflexota > Anaerolineae > Anaerolineales > UBA4823 > JBFMFR01. The sequence continues at coordinate 18,907 of JBFMFR010000009.1, forward strand.
GGCACAGCCAGATGGCAGCCCAGGCGCAGCGCACCGCCCTGGTGACGGGGGCATCCAGCGGCATCGGCGAGGCCTACGCCCAGGCGCTGGCAGCCCGGGGCTACAACCTGGTGCTGGTTGCCCGGCGCACAGAGCGCCTGCACAAGTTGGCCGGCGATCTGAATACCCGCTATAGGGTGCAGGTCGAAGTGTTGAGCGCCGATCTCTCCAGCGAGGCTGGCATTGCCAACGTGGAAGGGCGCATCGAGCAAAAAGGCGACATCGCCTTCCTGGTAAATAACGCCGGTTACGATGTCTTCGGCCCGTTTGCCGAAATCCCCGCCGAAGAAGCCATAGGATTGATCAACTGCCACCTGCTGGCCAGCGTGCGCTTCACGCGGGCGGCGCTGCCGGGCATGCTGACGCGCCGCCACGGGGCGGTGGTGAACGTTTCGTCCATCGGAGCGTTCACCCCCAAACCGCAGGACAGCACTTACGTGTCAGCCAAAGCCTATCTGAACATGTTCTCGGAATCGCTGGCGATCGAGCTCAAAGGCACGGGCGTGCGCCTGCAAGCGCTGTGCCCGGGCTTCACCCTGACCGAGTTCCACGATGCGCCCCAATACGCCCAATACCACATCAAGGAGCGCGTCCCCGCCTGGCTGTGGATGAGCAGCGCAGCCGTGGTGCAGGCCTCGCTGGGCGGCATCGAGCAGGAACAGGTGATCTGCGTTCCCGGTCTGATCAACCAGGCCATCGTGGCTTCGGCCCGCAGCGGGTTGAGCAATTTCCTGCTGAGGATTTTGCGCGCCTTGTTATACAAGCCCAAACGGATCGCGCCGGAACTGCCCAACCAGAATATCTACCGGCTCTACGCACCCGTCTACGATGCTGTTTTTCGCGGACTCTCAGCCAGGCCGCGGCAGCACGCCATTCGCCTGCTGGAGTTGCAGCCAGGCGAGCGCTTACTCATCCCCGGCGTGGGCACCGGCCTGGATTTGCCCCTGATCCCGGCCGGTGTGAAGATCACCGCAGGAGACATCAGTGCGAATATGCTGGCCCAGGCCCGAAAGAAAACCGGTGGGCTGGAGATCGAGCTGGCCTTGATGGACGCCCAACGCCTTGAATATCCGGCAGAAAGCTTCGATGCCGTGCTGTTCAACCTGGTGTTGAGCGTAGTGCCAGACGGGCGAGCGGCCTTCCAGGAAGCCTGGCGTGTGCTGCGCCCAGGCGGGCGCGTGGCGATCTTCGATAAATTCTTGCCCGCCGGCCACGAGGTGAACGCCCCGCGCCGCCTGCTGGGGCAGGTGATCCGGGCGGTTGGCACCGATCCCAACCGGCGGCTGAGCGATATCCTGGCGGACACGCCCGGCCTCGAGATCGTCCAGGATGAGCCCAGCCTGCTGCGCGGCCAATACAGGCTGGTGCTGCTGCGCAAAAGCAGCGCCTAAACCAGCTCGAGCACCTATCCTACACGAGCGACTTCAGGCGCTCGAGCGGCAGGCTGCGCAGGTCGAAGCTGCTGCCATCCTCCCCAGGAAGCAGTTCGTAATCTTCGGCCAGGAATTTTTCGAAGGCCTGGCAGAAAGCATCCACGAACTGGCGGCGCTCCAGGACTTCGTCCAGGCGCAGGAAATCCTGGTAGCGGTCGTCGCTCTCGGTGATCGCCAGGCGAAACAGGTGCGGCTGTTCGAGCGGATCGGCGCGCTGGATGGTATTGCAAACGGGCTCAACCTCGGGAGCTGGCAGGTCGAAGGCCTGCCGCATGTCGCGCACCAACTGCTGCAAGTGCAGATTGCACCATTCGAAGCCGGCCGGCAGTCGCCCGGCAGCCACCTGCTCCAGGAAAGCAAACCATTCTGGCCAGAAGGGATCGCCATCGTCCAGCATCCAGGTTATCAGCAGCAGCCCCCACATGCGGATATCCATCCACTGCACCGGTGAGCGAGGCTGGTCAGAGCGCCGGAAAGCGAAGGCCAGCGGCTCGGCGGCAGTCAGGTCGCTGCGCGGCGGGATGGCGCGCCGCTGGAAGCGCTCGAAATCGCTGATGACGGCTTTGGTCAGGCCCCAACCCGCCGCCCTGCGAGAGCGCCGGGCAAATTCCTTCAGCGGCGAGAGGAATGCCTGGATGAGCGCCTGGCGGTCGAGCTCTGCCTCCACCCAGGGGGCTTCGGCATTCCAATAGCAGATGTGCACGCGGCACAGCGGGCTGTCGGGGGCCACCGGCCAGGCCTCGAATACCGCCCCTTTGCCTTCCTCATCCCACATGAAGCTGTGGGGCAGGCGCTGGGCGTGGATGGCGCGCAGCCAGTCCAGCACATCCAGAAAGGGTGGGAAAACGCTGCTGGCCCACAGGTGGCGGCGCTGGCCGTTCCAGGTCAGGTAGCAGTCCATCCAGCCGGCGCGCTGGTGAGGGTAGTCGATTTCGAAGTTGAGGTCAAAGGCATCAGGCATCGGTAGTTATAACTCCTGGATGTGTTCGGCGACGAAGTCGACCAGATGACGGTAGTAAGGCCGCTCTTCGTCAGCCAGTTGGGTGTAATCTTGCCGGAGGGCGGGTCGATCATGAGCGGGTCGAGGGCCATGCCAGGGGCGGCCTGACCCCGCGGCTGTGAGGTCAGCCAGGTCTCGAAAGTGAAGGTGCGGGTCAACAGCCGCTCCGGCGCTGATTTCTCGGGCGTAATAGGCCAGCATTTCCTCATCCGTAGCAGGCGCGCCACCGGCGTGGATACGGCGCACACACACACCCGGCTGCTTCTCAGACGGAAAGGCGGGGGTCGTCAGGCCTCCGTCCAGCCCCAGGGTGGGGATGCCAGCGCGCTCGAAATAAGCGCGCGCCTTTTTCTCGGCGTTCTCGCGGGTCGAGCGCCTATCTTCGACGACTTCGCTGGTGATGCCCAATTCATCCAGGGTCACGACCCTGAGCGAGAGGCGCGCCAGCGCCGCGCGCAGCATCCGGACGCGGGCCGGGTTGCGGGTTCCCAGCAGCAGTGATTTCAAGGCGATCGCTCCTCCAAGCGCAAACAGCGCCACAATTTTACCGCAGCCAAGCGAAAAAATTGCAAACTGGTACCTTTCACCCTTGACTCTAACGTTACGTTATGGTTTATGATAGGAGTATGGACAGACTGGCCAAAACTTACACCGTGCGCCAGTTGGCCCGCCTGGCAGGGGTGAGCGTGCGCACGCTGCACCACTACGACCAGATCGGGCTGCTGAAGCCGCAGGCGCGCAGCGCAGCCAGGTACCGCCTGTACGCCGAAGGCGATCTGCTGCGCTTGCAGCAAATCCTGTTCTTCAAAGAACTGCAAGTGCCGTTGGACGAGATCCGCCAGATGCTGGATGGCGCCGACTTCGACGCGGTGGCGGCCCTGAAAAACCACCGCCGCCTGCTGCACGCGGAAGCCCAACGGCTGGCGCAACTGATCAACACAATCGACAAGACTATCGAAAAACTGACGGAGGTTAACATGGAACTGACAGACGAAGAACTCTACGAAGGGTTCTCAAGAGAAGAAATCGAGCGCTACCGGCGCGAAGCGCGTCAGCGCTACGATCCCAAGCTGGTAGAAGAAAGCGAGAAGCGGGCGCGCAAGATGTCCAAAGCGCAGTGGCAGGCGCTCAAGGAAGAAGGGGAGCAGATCTACCAGGAGATGGCAAGCCTGATGGGACGCGCACCGGACGATGCGCAGGTGCAGCAGGTAATCGCCCACCACCACGCCATGATCGAACACTTCTACACTGCCCCGGCGGAGCTGTACGCCGGGTTGGGACGGTTGTACATCGAAGACCCGGAGTTCCGGGCCTTCTTCGAGCGCTACGCCCCCGGCCTTGCCGACTTCATGCAGGCCGCCATGATGGTGTACAGCGCCAAACTGGCGTAAGCTCGGCACCAACGTGATCGAGAGAGGCCAATCTCTCGATCACGTTTTTATCCGCAGATTCCACAGATTTCTTCTCTTATCTGCGATAATCTGTACAATCTGCGGATAAAAAAGGGAGGCATTGAGGCGCAAGAGGGGTATAATTATTCAAGAGTCTTGAATAATACAAACATTTACCCAACTGGAGAAACCATGAAAACAGGCAAAGAAATTCGACCCAGGGCCTTCGCCCTCAACCCGCGCTTCAATTACCTGCCGGAAGGCGACCGCTACCTGTTCGCCCGCCCGGCGCCGCGCTACCGCTTCAACGTGATCGGCGTGGGGGTGAACGGGCAGGAGCATGTGCGCATTACCCTGCTGGAAGGCCGGGCAACCATCCACGGGGTATACGATCCCAACCCTGGCAGCGTGGAGGCGGCTCGCAAAGACTATGCGCAGTTCACCGGGCGCAGCGATCTGGTGGTTTACGATTCGCTAGAAGCGGCCTGCAACGATCCGGCTGTGGACGGGCTGGTGATCGCCACGCCCAACTTCAGCCACATCGATGTGATCCGTGTGGCGGCCAAGTCCGGCAAGCACATCCTGCTGGAAAAACCCATGGCCACCACGATCCCTGACGCCTACGAGATCACGCAACTGGCGCGGAATTACCCGGCCGTGTTCCAGATCGGTTTACAATACCGCTACAAGTCGATGTACACCGAGGCCATCCACGAGGCGCTGGAGCGCAAAGCCATCGGCGAGATCAAGATGGTCAGCATCCTGGAGCACCGCGTGCCCTTCCTGGACAAGGTCAAGCAGTGGAACAAATTCTCGAAGTTCTCGGGCGGCACGCTGGTGGAGAAGTGCTGCCACTACTTCGATCTGCTCAACCTGTTCGCCGGGGCCCGGCCGGTCAGTGTGTACGCCTCGGGCAGCATGGCGGTCAATTTCATCGAGTTCGAGTACAACGGCGAGAAGTCGGACATTCTCGACAACGCCCTGGTGACGGTGGTATATGAAAACGGCGTGCGCGGCAGCTTCAACCTGTGCATGTTCGCCCCGATGTTCTACGAGGAGATGGCGCTGTGCGGCGACGAAGGCCACCTGAAAGTGTACGAAGTCGAAGATATGCTACCCGGGCCGCGCCCACGCACACACCTGGAGATCCGCCGCGGCGAGAGAGCCCCGTCGCGCTTCAGCGAGCCAGCCTACCCTGGGTACATCCAGGACAGTGGGCACAACGGGGCAACCTTCTTCGAACATATCAACTTCATGAATAACATCGAAGGCCGTCCGACCAACACCGCCACGGTAGAAGAAGGCTTCTGGTCGGTGGTGGTCGGCGCCGCCGCCGAAGAATCGATCAAAACCGGACAGATCGTGATGGTCAAAGAATTACTCGAACGCTATGGAGTGCATTAGCCGCCGGGCTTGACCCACACCCCAGACACCCGGAGTTTTTAGAAACTCCGGGTGTCTGAATAAGCGCCATTATTGCTCTCGCCTGTTCAAAAGCAGCACAAGCCCTGCAAGCCCGATTCCGTTGAATATCGCTGCAAGGCCAAGCGGGATGATGACCTGGAGAGCAGCGTTATGACCGGTTTGCTGCGCATACATGACAACCGGGCTCACGTTGCAGAAAGCGGCGAGACACGCAAAAGCACTCAACACTATCAGGGTATAACTGATCCACTTCAGGGCTTTACTTGGCAACCTTTTCACGACTGAAGGCCAACTCCAAATCAAATATGCGCAAACCAGTCTTTATCAATGCTGATTTGCTCAAGCTCGATCTTCCTGGTTTGCACTCCCAAAGCAAGCTGCTTGAGTTTTTCGACCAGTTGGTCGCCATCCACCAGATCAATGGCCGGCGCGCCATCACGAGTGGCTTCTTTGATCGCATCCTTGGTGAAGGCACCTGTAGTGATCAGCAAACCCTTATCAGCTCTGCCAACCATCGCGCCGCGAAAATCGCGCACCTGGCTGGCTCCCACAGAACCCTGCCAGCGCTTACACTGGAAGATCACATGAAAACTCAATAAGCCGCCCAGTCGTAGAATCCCCTGGCCATCGATGCCCCCATCGCCTGTCCGGCCAGTCACAACCACCTGCACAAAGCCCGATTCCCTCAGCAAACGCTGGATGAGCCTTTCAAACGCGGCAGGAGACATGTTCAACAACACATCGAGCAGTTCTTCTTGCCATTCAACAGTACTGTTCGGCTCATCCACACTCTCATCCGTAACATCTTTTTGTTTGCTCAGTTGCGCGCGCACCAGGCGAATGACTTCTTTTTCATCAACTTGATCGGTCATCGACCCCTGGGGAGTGAGCGACCAGACTCCGCGAATAGAATTATCGATCAAACCATATTTCTTCAAGTAGGTGCGCGTCCACATCAGGCGATATTCGATTTCGGTCATGCCGCCTTTTTGGGGGTTATGCAGAATCTCGAGCTGTGCAGCGGGAATGTTGGCAATTTCGGCTACTCGAGACATGTCAGCCTCCTGCTCAAAATTATACCCCCGTTCAAACAACTGCAACCCAAAAGTCACTCGCCCCAAACCGCTTTCCGGCTTCGACCGCTGGAGGGTAAATCAGCCGCAATGGTTTGAGGCCTAGCGCCGCTACTGGCTGGAAGTCAACACCTGGCCTTACAATTTCTTCAACCGCGCCAGGCCAGCCAGCGGGTATAATGGGCGCATGGCGAAACTTACTGTTGGCGAAGATGGACGGATCTGCCTGCCGGAGGAGTTCCTGCGCCGGCACGGCTTGCAGCCAGGCTCCGAACTGGTATTGGAACCCTTCGAGCGCAGCCTGGCATTACACCTGGTGCGCCCCGACGCGGTGCGCGCTTACCTGGAAGTCAACACGCGCTGCAACCTGAGCTGCGCCATGTGCGTGCGCCAGGCGTGGAGCGACCCGCAGGGCATGATGAGCGCCGACACTTTCCAGGCAGTGCTACAAGGGCTGAAAGCCTTCCCGGAGTTGAAACGGGTGGTTTTCGGCGGCTTCGGCGAGCCTTTGATGCACCCGCGCATCGTCGAGATGGTTGCGCAGGTGCACGCCCTGGGTCTGGGCGTGACGATGATCACCAACGGCATCCTGCTGGAACGTAAGCGAGCCGAGACGCTGTTGAGCGCCGGTTTGGACACGCTGGTAGTGTCAATCGACAGCATGCACATCCAGGCCTACCAACAGGCCGGGCTGGTGAACGACCGGGTGCTGGGCAATCTGCACGGCCTGTACGATCTGATCCGCGACTTGGGCTTCACCTTGCCGGCCCTGGGCTTCGAATACGTGGTGACGCGCAGCAACCTGGCGGACCTGTACAAGCTGCCAGCCCTGGCCAAGCAGCTTGGCGCCACCTTCATCATTGTCACCAATCTACTACCGCACACCCGCGAGCTAGAGGGAGAAATCCTCTACGACCGCGATGCGCCGCTGCAACTGGGCGGCGGCTGGGGCGTGCACCGCGCCGGTTGGGTGAAATGGGGCACTGCCAGCCTGCCGCGCATGAAGTGGAGCGCCGCACGGCAGTGCAGTTTCATCAAAGATCCCTCCCTGGTGATTGGCTGGGATGGCGCAGTCAGCCCGTGCTACGCGCTGATGCACTCTTATACCTATTACATTTACAGGCGCCGTAAAGAAGTCAGCCGCTACGAGCTGGGCAATGCTAACCAGCAGCCGCTGCTGGATATCTGGAACTCGGAAGAATACGTCACCTTCCGCGCCAAGGTACAGGACTTTCGCTTCCCTTCCTGCGTGGACTGCGGTATGGACTGCACCTTCGCCCAGGAGAACACCGATTGCTGGGGCAACGAGCCCTCCTGCGCCGACTGTTTGTGGGCGCACGATATCATCCGCTGCCCCTGAAAATTCTTAGCGAACGATAATCTGGCAACCCTTGTCAAAAGCACCTTTTTCCTATACAATTAGTATGAAATACAGACATGGATGAGATGTTGATACACACCCGACCTCACGCTTGCTCCTGTACCGGGCGGGGAGCATAACCGCCGCCCGGCCTGTACGCATCGAACCACACCCCCCTGTTTAGAAAAACAAACTGGTTCCAGCAGCCGTAAGCGGTTGAAAGCCTCTCCGCAGCGCTTTTACGTACTTACGGCTGGCTGTCTCGCGCTTGCACCCCAAGACTCTCGGAGACTACCAGTCTCCGGGAGTCTGCATTTAAGATCAACGGTGTATCTACACCGGCAACCGATTTGGAGGAATTACCCATGAAAATTGCGAATGACGTTACCGAGCTGGTTGGCAACACTCCGATGGTGCGCCTGCGCCGCCTGACGGAAGGCGCTGTGGCACAGGTGGTCGCCAAGCTGGAATTCTACAACCCGGCCCACAGCGTGAAGGACCGCATCGGCCTGGCCATGATCGAGGCCGCAGAAAAAGACGCCCTGATCGGGCCGGATACAATCATCGTCGAGCCGACCAGCGGCAACACCGGCATCGCCCTGGCCTTCGTGTGCGCCGCCCGCGGCTACAAACTGGTGCTGACCATGCCCGAAACGATGAGCAAAGAGCGGCGCATGCTGCTGCGCGCCTACGGGGCCGAGCTGATCTTGACACCAGGCAGCGAAGGCATGAACGGCGCCATCCGCCGCGCCGAAGAGCTGGTGGCATCCGACCGGCGCTACTTCATGCCCATGCAGTTCAAGAACCCGGCCAACCCCGAAATCCACCGGCGTACCACCGCCGAAGAGATCTGGCGCGACACGGACGGCCAGGTAGATATCCTAGTCGCGGGAGTCGGCACGGGCGGCACGATCACCGGCACCGGCGAAGTGCTGAAAGCCCGCAAGCCATCCGTCCAGGTCATTGCCGTGGAGCCCGAAGGCTCGCCCGTGCTTTCCGGTGGCGCAAAAGGGCCCCACCCCATCCAGGGTATCGGGGCCGGCTTCATCCCCGAAGTGCTCAACACACACATCTACGATGAAGTCATCCAGGTGAGCGGCGAGGCGGCCTTCGAAACCGCCCGGCGCATGGCTACTGAAGAAGGGCTGTTGGTGGGGATTTCTTCCGGGGCCGCAACCTGGGCCGCGCTGCAAGTGGCGCACCGCCCCGAGAAAGCCGGCAGACTGCTGGTGGTGATCATCCCCTCTTTCGGGGAACGCTACCTGAGCACACCCTTATTCGCACACTTAGCAGATTGAGAGGCAGAAGGATGACTACTCAAGATTTCGCCGCACAGAATGTGCGCGCTGAAAAGTCTCAACGAAGATCCGTGAAGGTCTTCCAAACCTTGCACGAGGACATCCAATCGGTGTTCGACCGCGATCCGGCAGCCCGCAGCGCCCTGGAGGTGCTGCTGTGCTATCCTGGCTTACACGCTGTGTGGGGGCATCGCCTGTCCCACTGGCTGTGGCTGCATAATTTCAAATTACTGGCGCGCTGGGTCTCACAACTGCTGCGCAGCCTGACCGGCATCGAAATCCACCCCGGCGCCACCATCGGCCAGCGCTTCTTCATCGATCACGGGATGGGGATAGTGATCGGTGAAACGGCCGAGATCGGCGACTGCGTCACGCTCTATCACGGCGTAACCCTGGGCGGAACGAGTTTGAACAAGGGCAAGCGCCACCCTACGCTGGAGGACGGCGTGGTGGTAGGCGCGGGAGCAAAGGTGCTGGGCGCCATCACCATCGGCGCCAACAGCCGCATCGGCGCCAACGCCGTGGTGGTCAAGCCAGTCCCGCCCGATTCGGTAGTGGTGGGCGTACCGGGACAAATCGTGCAGCGCAGCCGGCCGCGCCCGCAGCCCAGCCTGCCCGACCTGGAGCACGGGCGCCTGCCGGATACGATCGGCGAAACGCTGGCCGCGCTGGTAGAACATGTGCAGCAGTTGGAAGAGCGTATCAATGGGCACGCCGAGCACGAGCACGCCCTGCATGCCCCAGCCCAGGGCATCTGGCAAGGTCAGGATTTCTCGATCTAGCTTAGCGGAATGACTAATCTATCGCTTCCAAAAAAGCAGCGAAAGCCAGCAAGTCCTGGTTGAGCATCTCATAACAAGCCTGCAACCCGTCCGCCAATTCTTTGACGCGGGCGGGGCGCAGGTTTAATGTGTATGCACTCATAAATTCTCTCCCTCACTTAAAATTGCTTCCTGTATGACCGGCCTAGCCTCATCGAAAATGACCAGGTCGATCTCGAAATCCACATCCAAGCTGTGCAGCACACCAACCGCCCGGAAATACAGGCGTTCATCCAATCCCCATACAGCCAGATCGATATCCGAGCGCGGATGAAATAAACCGGACTGCACTAGCGAGCCGAAAACTGCCACACGAGCAGCCCCAAACTCACCCTTCAACAAAGATGCGGCTAACTTAGTCATGGTAAGCCTGGGGCGCGCTATGGGCGGCAGACCAACGCCAAGCTGGTGCACGCGCTGTCCCCAGTAGAACTGGTCAGCAATGTGTGGGATAACCAGTTGAGGGATGCCGGCGCGCAGACCAGCAGAGGTGGCGCCGAAGCCGCCGTGATGAATGAGGCCGGCGGCGCGAGGCAAGAGCCAGGAGTACGGAACCGACCCAGAGGCATAGATGCTGGGCAGGAGAGGCAACTGGCTCAACCCAGCTTCCCAGCCCTGAACGATGGCGCGCACGCCCGCCTGCTGGATGGCATCCACGAACAGGCGGGCGCTTTGCAGCGCGCCCTGGCTGCCGAGGCTCATCGCTCCCAAACTGACCACCAGCGGCGGGTCGCCGCTCCCGAGAAAAGCCAGCAAGTCCGGCGCGGGCCGCCAGCCAACCGGGTCTTTGACAAACCAGTATCCCACCAGGCGGTGGTGCACTGGCCAACGCGGATCGGGAGGATAGACTTGGGCGCTGACCGGCACCAGGTCGAGCAGGTCTGAAGTGAAGCCTTCGGGGCCAACTGCGGGCAAACCAAGCTTGCGACGCGTACGGTTGAGCGGGCGGGTGGTAATCAGGCTCACCAACCAACCGATCGCCGCGTAGGTGGCGCGCACGTACACCGGGCATTTCGGGTCGATGGTGAGGATGCCCCAGGGCATCAGGTTTACGCTAATGTTTGGCAATCCTAATAAGTCGGCCTCGTTGCGGCCCGCAGCACTACTGGCCGAAACCACAACCAGGTCGGAACCCTGGCAGGCGACCAGGATATCGGCGTTTCGCTTTCGAGCATTTCGAAAGCGAAACGCATGGTGCGCAACAAGCCAACGATCACATTGCCAGAGCGCAGGCGGATATCCGCAGTTGCAACCCCAAGGTCGATATCCGGGCCAATCGGTGTAAAAGCGACTCCGTGAGATTCAACCAGGGATCGCATCAGTGGATGTGATGCCAGCACAACTGCATGTCCGGCGCTCTGCAAGCCCTGAGCCAGGGCAATAAAAGGCTGCACGTCGCCGCGCGTGCCAATTGTAGGGATGGTAATTTTCACCGATCATTCCTCCTGTAGATAAACCATAGACACGAAGGCACTGTTATACCTACGAAACCAGCAGCAGCCAGGTTCAAAAACGAACGTCGTAAAGAGATTGTAAATTCAACCTCAGGCGGGCTCTTTCACCAAGGCATGAAGTGGGCTTCAAGGTAAAATTGGCGGCAACCAGGCCATACTCGAGATGAGAATCAAGCTGATTTCTCCTTCATGGCAATCCCAACTAATGATCGATTGAGGCAATGTCACTCTCACCTGGACAAATCCTGCATCAACGCTATCGCATCGTTTCACTGCTCGGGCAGGGAGGTTTCGGGGCAGTTTATCGCGCCTGGGACCTGAACCTGGAACAACCCTGTGCAGTCAAAGAAAACCTGGACACTTCCCCGGAAGCACTGCGGCAGTTCAAGCGCGAAGCGCAGATTCTGGCGCGCCTATCGCACCCGAACCTGCCGCGTGTGGTGGATCATTTCATCCTGCCAGGCAGCGGAACGGGCAGCGGCTCGGCTTACCTGGTGATGGAATACATCGATGGGGAAGACCTGCAAAGCATGCTAAACGGACGACCAGGCCCACTCCCCTTACGCCAGGTCGTGCGTTGGATGGCGCAAATTTGTGACGCGCTGACCTTCTTGCACGCGCAAAACCCGCCGGTAATCCACCGGGATATCAAACCTGCCAACATCAAAATCACTTCTCAGGGTAAGGTGATGCTGGTAGATTTCGGCATTGCCAAGCTCTACGACCCACAAGCCGGCACCACGGTGGGGGCAAGAGCGGTGACACCGGGCTACTCACCGCTCGAACAATACGGCCTGGGTAAGACAGATGCCCGCAGCGACGTATATGCCCTGGGCGCCACAGTTTATACTCTACTGTCCGGCCTGATCCCACCAGCCAGCGTGGACATCTCTGCCGGGAATACGCCCCCGCCCATACCCATACACCAAATCAACCCGGCGGTATCGCCCGGCGTGAGCGCGCTAATCGAGCAGGCCATGCAGCTCAAACGCGACGAGCGGTTAGAGAGTGCGGCGCAATTCAAAGCGGGCCTGTTAGCCGGTGGGCCCACGCAAGTATTGACAGGAACGAAACAAAGCCTGCTGAACAACGCCGCTCAAACCGGCCAACGCTCCAACCAGCGTAGAACCTGGGCGCTGGCGGCCGGCCTGTTGGCGCTCGTGCTGCTGGTGACCGGGATGCTGGGAGGTGTGCTGGTACGTAAACTTGTTGAGGGAGACAATCCATTCGCTACTCCCAGCCTGGCCTCGTCGATTGGCCTTCCGATGATAACCTCAAGCGTTACTTCTCCTGAAATGACGGCAACTCCCGGTCCAACGGCATCGCCCACTCCGGAAGGGCCTCGCCTGGCGGGCACGCCACTGCCTGAGATTCGCCAACCCATCACTCCAGAGAACATCGGCCAGGTACGTGAAGTAGCCCAGTGGGGAGCCGGCGCAGCCAGCGACCTGGACTGGTCGCTGGCTGGGGACCTGCTGGCCCTGGCGCTTCCTCCAGGTGTGCGCCTGTTCAAGGCGAACACATTGGAAGAGATACGCACAATCTCTTCGCCCAGCATGGTCACCACCCTGGCTTTTGCGCCAGATGGAAGCATGCTGGCTACCGGAAGCCAGGATGGGCGGTTGAGGTTATGGCGCGTGGCAGATGGCAGCCTCTTGCAAACGCTGGAAGGGCACAACGATCCTGTAGTGCAAGTAATTTTCGCTCCTAATGGCACGATGCTGGCCTCGACATCGAAGGATTTCACCATCCGCCTGTGGCTGGTAAGTGACGGGAGCATGCTGCGTGTGATCAGCGGGCACGAAAGCACCGTATTGGATCTGTCTTTTTCTCCAGATAGCGCTCGACTGGCTTCAGCCTCGTACGATGGCACGGCGCGACTGTGGTCAGTGGAAGATGGTGCCCAACTTCGCACACTTGTAAATACCCTCCAGGGCATTTACCGACCGCCAGTTTCCAGCATTGCTTTCTCCCCAAATGGTGAATGGATTGCTGCAAATGATGGCAGTGCTACGATAAATATTTTACAGACATCAGACGGCAGCCTCCTGGCCGGCCTAGATGGAGCCGCAGGGTATGACCTGGAATATTCCCCTGATGGCAGCTTCATTGCTACATGTACCCGCGAAGGCGGCGTGCAGCTCTGGCAGGCAGTAGCCACAAGCAACCGGCGGCGTGACCTGGGCGCAGCGCAAGGCGTTGTAAAACGACTGCGTTTCTCGCCAGATGGCACGCGCCTGGCGACCATCGGGGAGGATTCCTGGGTGCGGACCTGGAACGTAGCATCCGGTGAAATGCTGCAGCAGTGGCGTGGCTCATCCCGATTGCTGGGATTGGCTTTCAGCGCCAGCGGGAAACAGATGTTGAGCGTTTCTGATGATAGCCAGGTACACCTGTGGAACTCAGCCGATGGCAGCCTGGCCAGTACCTGGCAAGGTTCTTTCCGCATGATGCCCGGAGTTAACCTTTCGCCCGATGGGAGCTGGATTTATTCCGCCCTCGAGCCAGTCTTATGGCGCTCAAACGGCGAGCGTGTGCCCATCAACATCCCAGAAGGCACAATGCCGGTCACTTTCTCAGCGGATGGGCAATTGCTGGCCTATTCGGATGGTGAGTATGTAAACGTGCTGCGCATAACAGATAATAGCATAGTGAATCAGTTTCAGGTGGGCGATTACCCCGGAAACCTGGCCTTTTCAACAGACGGGAGCCAACTGGCCGGTTTGTTCATGGAAAATGCCCGTATCTGGGGATTGTCACAGGGTAAATTGGAGCACACATTGCCTGTCACATTTCCGCAATCGGTATATATTCTCCTATTTATCCCTGGAAGGCAAACGCTAGCAGCTATCGAAGGCGAAAACATAGAATTTTTCGAAGCCCTGGATGGGCAGGATGCCGGATATTTCACCGGGCATAACGGGCAAATCCTCGGCATGAGCTTCTCACCCGATGGAAAATTGATGGCAACCGTGTCAGATGAAGATGGGGTTATGATCTGGCACGTTGAACACAGGTCACATCTGCGCACCTTCGCTGTGCCCGGGGCCGGATTCCCAGTCTTTTCACCAGATGGGAGATTTCTGGCCTATGCTTCGCCAGAGGGCGTAATCCATCTGCTGGGCATACCTTGAAGCATCGAAAGCCCTGATCGGCGGACGATTCAAATAATTTGCAAATTACTTCTTAACAATCTCTGAACAGCTCCTTGTTATCCTTTAGGCAGATCAAGCAGGCAAGCGCTTGCCTTGATCACAACTCAAACCACAGTCCTATGAAAGGAGACAACTATGGAAAATCAAGGTAACAAGAAGCTGAAACCATTGACGCGGACGATGATCGCCGTGCTAGTAATGGGCGCGCTGGCGCTGGGTGTGCTGGCTTTTGCCCCGCAAGCCGTGCAGGCGCAGGATGGCGCTCCGCAGAAGCCCAATGGGCTGATACTCGGCCCCGGAAGTGATGCAGGGCCAGGCGGACACGGTGGGCTGCGATTCGGTGGAGACATCGATTACGATGCTCTGTTAGCAGAGGCCCTGGGCATCAGCGTGGACGATCTGCAAGCCGCCCGCGCCAAGGCCGATGAAGCTGCCATGCAGCTTGCCATCGAAAAAGGCTATATCACCGAAGAGCAAGTTCAGTTGATGCAGGCCCGCAAAGCCCTGATGGATTACATCGATCAGGACGCTCTGACCGCTCAGGCGCTGGGCATATCAGTTGAAGAACTGCAAACCGCGCGTGAAGAAGGCAAGTCAATGCAGGCGCTGATCGACGAACTGGGCCTGGACAAAACCCAGGTGCAGGAAGCCATGCAAGCTGCTTACCAAGAGGCCGTGCAGCAAGCTGTCGCCGACGGTGTCATCACTCAGGAACAGGCTGACCTGATCTTGAGCGAAGGCTTTGGCCCACACGGGTTCGGAGATTTCGGCGGCCGCGGCGGTCCTGGTGGAAAGCACGGCGGCGAGCGCCCACCCATGCCAGGCACTACCACCCAGGATGGCGATTCCTAGACGACCCTGACCTGCCCTATATCCTAAGGAGGTGATGAGCTATCCAGGCAAAACCAGGGGCGCGACGAAGGTGTCGCGCCCCTGGCTGTAGAAGCAAAAGAATTCACGTTCCTTTCATCACTTCTGCATAAGTTCTCCATAATGATTGGTTACAATAAAACTATGATGATCCATAAAGCTCAACAATTTTCAATCCATTTACTGATCTGGGCAGCGGCCATCTTATTGCTGCCCATGTTGGCATTTCCCTTGACCAGCTATACCCGCCTGATCTCTGCACCATACTCCTGGATAGGCATCTTAGGCATCCTGGCAGGCATCTCTTTGCTTTCCTGGGCAACCTTGCACATGGTACAATCCCGCACAACACTCAACCCGTTGACAGATCCGCGGGTATTGGTCACAGAAGGTCCTTTCAGACTCAGTCGCAACCCCATGTATCTTGGCACATTACTGGCTTATACTGGATTAGCCGTGTTCGTAGGTTCGTTGCAAGCCTGGTGCTTTCCACTGATCTTTTTTGCAGCAGCCAACTGGCTGTTCATCCCTTACGAAGAGACGATCCTGAAACAGGTGTTTGCAGAAAACTATGAAGCATACCGGCGCGCAGTACGGCGCTGGGTCTAAAGGTACAAAGGTGTCCAGAAAGATCCTGATCGTAGACGACAACCAGCAGATGCGCACCATGCTCAAAGCCTACCTGGTGCAGGAAGGCTTTGAGATCGTGGGGGCGGCGAATGGGCGAGAAGCACTGTTTACAGCACGCTACGAAAGGCCCGACCTGGTGATCCTGGATCTGATGATGCCGGAAATGGATGGCTACGAGTTCATGCGGGCTTTCAGTCGCGAAGCTGATACGCCCGTGATCATCCTGACTGCTAAGCTGGAAGAGAATGATAAAGTCCTGGGCCTGGAGCTGGGCGCGGACGACTACATCACCAAGCCCTTCAGTATGCGCGAATTGACCGCCCGCGTGCGAGCCGTGCTGCGCCGCATGGCCAAACAAGACCTCCCCCAGGAAATCCTGCGGGCCGCAGACATCACCCTGGACCGAGCCGGACGCATGGTCAGGATTGGCGACCAAGCAGTTGACCTGACGACTTCAGAATTCGACATCCTGGCAACTCTGATGGCCGCGCCAGGGCGCTCGTTCTCCCGCCTGGAACTGCTGGAACGCATCCAAGGGGCAGCTTATGAAGGTTACGAGCGCACCATCGATGTGCATGTCCATAACCTGCGCAATAAAATCGAGCCAGACGCTTCCAACCCGCGCTACGTAGAAACCGTGTACGGCGCGGGCTACCGCTTTTCACCCCAACATGAGAGGTAAGCATGCGCTCCCTCTTCTTCAAAATAACGCTGGCCTTCGTATTGGTAAGCCTGGCAGGGGCCGGCCTGGCGGCGCTGCTGATCCAACAGCGCACCAGCTCGGCCTTCGACACCTTCCTGTTCGACCAAAACAAAGCCACCTTCACCAGCACGCTCACCCAATATTACGAAAGCAATGGCAGTTGGGATAACGTAGGAGAAGCCCTACGCCAGGGGTCCAAAGAAGAAAACCCAGAATCGCTCTATCCGCCATCCGAAAATGATCACAGGGGTCCGACAAATACGGCCCCCTTCCCCTTTATGCTGGTAGATGCCAACGGAATCGTCGTTTACGGCCGGGGGGACCAGATCGGGCAAACGGTTTCCTCCACAGAGATCAACAATGGCGTTGCTTTGGAGGTCGACGGACAGACTGTGGGCTGGCTGCTCAACCCGCCGCCCCGACCCGAGTGGGAACGCAATACACCCCAGGGAGCTTTCTTACGCACCGTCAACCAGTCGATCTTGTTTGGTGCCATCGGTGCGCTCGTGCTGGCCCTGGTGCTGGGCAGCATCCTGGCACGCTCCCTGACGGCCCCCCTGCGCGACCTGGCAGCCGCCACCAGCAAGGTGGCCAAAGGGGAATTAGGCTATACGGTGCAGGTGCGCTCACGCGACGAAATTGGCCAATTAGGGGATTCATTCAACCAGATGAGCACTGACCTGGCAAAATCGAACCGGCTGCGCAAGCAAATGACCGCCGACATCGCCCACGACCTGCGCACACCTCTGAGCATTATGTTGGGGTACACCGAAGCGCTAAGCGACGGCAAGCTAGATGGCTCGGAGGAGATTTTCAGCACCATGCACCAGGTCACCCGGCACCTCAGCCACCTGGTGGATGACTTGCGCACTATCTCCCTGGCAGACGCTGGGGAGCTGCCAATCAACCCGGTCAGCCTCCCACCGGCTGCTTTGATCGAACGAACGGTTGCAACCTATCAGCCGCATGCCCATGAAAAAGGGGTCTCGCTGCGCATCGATGCCCAGCCAGGTTTGCCAGAAATCAAGGTCGATCCAGAGCGCATGGAACAGGTGCTAGGCAACCTGGTGAGCAACGCGCTACGCTACACACCCCAAGGGGGATGGGTCGAGCTTGCAGCCGACGCGCAGGCGGACACACTGCGCCTGCGCGTGAGCGACAACGGCTCAGGCATCTCGCCCGAAGATTTACCCAAAGTCTTTACACGTTTTTATCGTGGGGATTCGGCCCGGCAGAACAACGGCGAGGCCGGGTTGGGATTGACCATCGCCAAGTCGCTGGTGGAAGCCCAGGGCGGCAAGATCGAAGTAAAAAGCGAAGTCGGACAGGGAACTGTATTTTCGATGTACTTCCCTTGCGGATGACCCCCACAACACGAACAAATCCAATACAGATCAATCAATACGGACAGCGACGCAGCAGGGCACGCAGGCGTGCGGCGAGCAGTTGAGGGCTACAGATATCCGTTAAACATAGATCCGCACCACCCTCCAGGGCCAGGACGCGCTCGCTTTCGGTCATGTGTTCGCCAGCCAGGGCAATTGGGAGTCTGGAGGTAGTCGCAGTTGCATTGATCTCTCGAATGAGTTCCATCGCGCACACGAGTAATGCCGTATCTGAGCCCATGCCAGGCCATTCCATTCAAAGACTCACCTGGGCTGCGGGGATCGGGGGTGGCGCGGCGCGCCATATTTGAGCATAGAGGGCTCGCCAGGGGCAGAGGCGTTACGATCGCATTCAGTAACCACCACGCGCACGTTGCGAGTCAGATCCAACTGCTGGCTATCTCGGCTGCAACTGTACCCATACACCGGGTCCCACAACTCAACGTAGTAAAGAGTCGAAGCGTATTGGTCGCGGACAATCTCAAAGGTCTTGACCGTTGGAACCGTGCGATCACCAGTTGGCACGCGCAGATAATAGGCGTTTTCCAAATTCGCTCCGGACAGGCTGATTTCAACTACCATGCCGGATTTATTGATCACCGTCAGTACTGCCGGGCGGCCTCCAGCCCAGGGACTGGCGCCTAACATACTCAGGGATAGCAGGGCTAACAGCAACATTACTCGTTTTATCCGTTTCATCTTGTACCTCATTTCGCCACCTGACAGGGCAGCCTGGCAGGTTTCTAGAAACCTGCCAGACGCCTACAATACGGTTACTGAATCTTTGTCTCTAAAAAGGCGATCAGCGCATCCATTAATTCAGACGGCAAGCCCAGGGTAGCACCGCGAGCACTGCGTTCTGCCATAGCCGTCTGTTGAGCCTCCGGGCTAAGTCCGCCGCCGAAATCACCCCCTCCAGGAGGACCGCCACCTGGCATGCCACCTTCGGGTCCACCGCCTGGCGGCATCTGGCCACTCTCGCGGGCGGCCTGCATGGTGGCCTGCATCTCAGGGTCGGCGTTACCGAAACCGCCGCCTGGAGCGAGCGCCAGGCCCAGTTGCTCGCCGACCGCGGCCATATCCTGCATAGATAAATCCATAGCGGTGATCGCCTGCATCTGTTCAGGGGTCAGGGTGTTCTGGATCTGCCTGAACAAAGCATCGACCTCTGCCTGAGCAGTGGTTTCGCTCTGACTGAGGGAGCGGGCGGCTTTCCACAGGGGCAGCAACTGGCGGGCCTGATCAGCATCGACGGGGTAATCCGTCTCTTCCAGCTTAACGGTCCCTAAAGCCAGTTGCAACGCCATGGAGGCGCCCATTGCTGCGCCGCCGGCTGGCGGGGTGGTATTCGGGGCCGGCGCTTGCGCGGTGGCCTCGCCTGCGCCGGTTTTTGGGGCCGGCGTGCTGGCTGCCGCCTCAGCCTGGACCGCGCCACCCTGCACGGCCACGCTGCAGGCCGACAGCAGCAGCGAAAGCAGCAAAACGATTGACAAAACTGTGTTCTTTTTCATGGTCTATTCTCCAATTTGCATAAATATAGAAACTGATGGCTGCGCGAAGGCGCTCTGAGCATCACGATTCATCATCGCAGGACGCCTTCGCCTGCACCCTGCCGTCGCACTGCACAAAGCAGCGCCGCTCAAAATGCGATCATCCGACCTCACTCATGCCGCAAAGCCTGGATCGGGTCCAGTTGGGCGGCCTTATTCGCCGGGTAAAACCCGAAGAAAACACCCACCGCGGCGGCCGAACTGAAGGCGAGCAGGATCGAGTTCGGTACGATCACCGTGCGCATATCGCCCACCTGGCCGAAGAGCCAGGCGCCGCCCACGCCAGCCGCCACGCCAAGCAGGCCGCCTACCAGACTGAGCAGCAAGGCTTCCGTCAGGAACTGCCAGCGGATGTCGTTGGGACTGGCGCCCACGGACTGGCGAATGCCAATCTCGCGCGTGCGCTCGGTGACGCTGACCAGCATGATGTTCATAATGCCGATACCGCCGACCAGCAGCGAGACCGCCGCCACCCAGGCCAGCAGGTCACGAAAGGCCGCCGTAGTCGACTCCTGAGTTTCGATGATATCCTGTTGCGTGGTGATCGAGAAATCCGCCGAGTCCAAGCTGACATCGTGACGCTTAGCCAGCAGCAGCTCGATCTGCAAGATGATATCGTCCAGGTTCACCTGGTTATCCACTTCAACGTAGATCATGCGCACCCGGTCGCCCATGACGCGCGCCATGAACGAAGGCGTGAACTTCTGGAACACAACAGTGATCGGGGTATACAGGCGCATATCGTAATCCGTGCCCGACACGGAGCCCTTCTCGGCGAAGACACCGATCACCACCAGCTTGGTATTGCCGGCCGTAATGGTCTGCCCTACGGGCGTATCGTCGCCGAAGAGTTCCTCTGCCAGGCTGGCGCCCAAAACCGCCACCTTCTGCTTGCGATCGACTTCGGTCTGGGTGAAATAACGCCCGGTAGCGACAGTCATGTCGCGCACGGATGGCAGATCGGGCGTACTGCCCAGGATCGAGACCGAATCGAGGGTGACGTTTCCGGCTTTGACCGTTTCCTCGCTCTCCTGCTCGACCACCACGGCAGTGACGCCGTTCACCTGTTCGGCGATAGCGGAGGCGTCGTCGTACACCAGTCCGCCGGAACTGCTCCCCGGCGCACCGGGTCCAGGTCCCCCTCGGGTGAAGCTCTGGCCGACGAAGATCAGGTTGGTGCCTAATCCGGTGATCTGTTCCTCGATGGCTTTCTCGGTGCCGGCGCTGATGGCGATCATAATGATCACTGCCGCCACGCCGATGATCACACCCAGCATAGTGAGCAATGCGCGGGTCTTATTTTTAGATAGGCCTCGCCAGGCAATTTCGATAACTTTCTCAGCTCGCATGGAGGACCTCCTCCAACACCAGACTGGGCTTGAAGTGCCCGTTCTTGTAATCCGTGTCGATACGCCCGTCACGGAAGTGAATGACGCGCTGGGCATACGCGGCGATGTCGTCTTCGTGGGTGACCATGACGATGGCGCTGCCCTGGGCGTGCAGGTTGAGCAGCAGAGACATAATCTCCTCGCCCGAGCGAGTGTCCAGGTTGCCGGTAGGCTCATCGGCCAGGATCAGCACCGGGTCATTGACTAAAGCACGGGCGATAGCGACGCGCTGCATTTGCCCGCCCGACAACTCCTGCGAGGTGTGGTGGACGCGCCCGGCTAACCCGACGGCTTCCAAAGCTGCCAAAGCTTTGGCTTTGTACTGCTCAGGGTTACCAGAATGTCCATTACGGCGGTAGAGCAGCGGCAGCATCACGTTCTCCAAAGCAGTGGTATTAGGCAGCAAGTTGTAGGACTGGAAGACAAAACCCAGGCGTTGGTTGCGGATCACGGCCAACTGGTCCTTGCTCAGGTTACTGACATCCTCTTCAGCCAGGAAGTAACGACCGCTGGTTGGGCGATCCAGGCAGCCCAGGATGTTCATCAGCGTGCTTTTGCCCGAACCGGAAGGGCCCATGATGGCGACGAACTCGTTGGGCTGCACCTGCATACTGATACCGTCCAGAGCTTTCACCTGGACATCCCCTTTCCCATAGATCTTGGTAACCTCTTCGATGCGGATAATCGTGTGTTCAGACATAGTTAACTCCAATCCGCGGCAGCTAATTGCCGGCACTCACAATGCCCGTCGAGACGACTTCGTCCGCATCCAGACCGAAGGTAATCTCAGCATAGGTGACGTCCGTCAGCCCGACCTCGACCATGCGCATGACCGGCTCGCCATCCTGGATCACGAATACGGCGTACTGCCCATCGCCCAGGTCGCGCAAAGCCTCAACCGGCACCAGCACAGCGTTCTCTGCCTGTCCGGCGATGATATCCACGGAAGCATTGAGCCCCACGGGCAAGGTCAGTTCCGAACCCAGTTCGTCTTTGTCCAGGGCCACGATTACTTTGACTGCCTGCACGTTGGAAACTGACTCCAGCCCAGGGCTGACGGAGATCACTTCACCGTTGAAAGTCTGGTCGGGCAGAGCGTCGAAAACGATTTCGGCCGGGTAACCTACGGCCACTTTATCCAGGTCGGTCTCATCCACATAAACTTCCAGGAGCGGCTGGTCCAGGTCAGCCAAAGTGATGAACGTGCTGGTGCCGACCGACTCTCCCACGCTGGCATCCACGGCCATGACGGTGCCCGACATAGGCGCGACCAATTCGATAATCGACTGAGTCTCTTTAGCCAAGGAAAGCCGGGCTTCGGCGTTGGCCAGTTCGGCCTGCACCACGGCCAGTTCGTCAGCAGCCGGGCCATCTTTATAAGCCTCGTACTCCTGGCGAGCTTTATCCAGGTTAGCCTGAGCTACCTGCAAAGCATATTCGTAATCCAGGCGCTTGACCGCCGCATCGTAGTTGCTCTGGGCGACATTCAAATCCTCCAACAGGGCCCGGCGAGTAGTATTGCCGGGCGCGTAGTATTTATAGGGTTCGAAAGCTGCGCTGGCTACATCCAAGGCGGCCTTGGTCACATCCAGAGCCTGGATGGCATCCATGCCCTGCAAGTACAAAGGCATGGAGTAATTTTCCAATTGGTACTGGGCATCGCGCACTTCCTGGGCATACGTAGCGATATTGTTCATGGCATCGGTGCGCGCAATCTCGGCGTTGGCATACAGATCATCCAACGCCTGCTGAGCGCTGATCACATCCATTTCTGCTTCCGAAATGGACACGGCGATCTCCTCCGGCGTGTTTTGGGTCTGCAAGCGCGCCAGCACAGCGCCCGCCTGCACCTGGTCGCTGATGCCGACCTTCAACTCGATCAGCGTGCCGCTCTCATCGAAACCCAGACTGATCTCAGATGCGGGCACCAGCGAGCCGGTGCCGCTGGCCAGGACCACCAGCTCGCCGCGCCGGGCTACCGCGGTCTGCATGGCGGGCTCTTCCGCGGCGGCTGCCTGGGCCGTGGTCGTCTGGCGGGTGTAGTAGTAATACCCGCCGCCGGCCAGCCCAAGGATGAGCACCAGAACAATCCAGAAAGTTTTGCTTTTTAACATGTTTTTTCTCCTGCTGCATTAGAAA
Organism: Chloroflexota bacterium; assembly: GCA_040752025.1. Classification (GTDB taxonomy): domain Bacteria; phylum Chloroflexota; class Anaerolineae; order Anaerolineales; family UBA4823; genus JBFMFR01. Next base: position 42,021 of record JBFMFR010000009.1, read on the forward strand.
TTCTTTTCGATCGATCCATGCCAAGCATAAACAAAAGCTGTTAAGAGAATGTGAAGAAGTTATTTGGAGAGTATTGGGTTAGGCAAGGATGCGGAGGAATCAAAAATCCCCCGCTCAGCACAGCCAGCGGGGGATAAGAACAGGCCGGGGAAATTTACGTTTCCTGGAGATCGAAGATAAAGCCATCCTTGGAGCGCAGATACAAGACTGGTGTGCCCCATTCGACATCGCTACACGCCGCAAAAATATTCTTGCGAGCGTGGCCCAGGGCAGCGTCAACCGGATAACCTTCGGCCAGAGCGGTGTAGAACTCCAGGGAGAACGTGATGGCGGCCTGGTCGCTGATGGCGAACTGCATGGCGATCACCGCGGGGATGCCCTGTTGCACCAGACTTTGCGCCGTACCGGAGAAGGGATCATCACGCGCCGAGCGAGCTGCTTCGCAAGCGTTCAGCACGGCCAGCACGAAATGCTCATCGTGCAGCAGCATGCCCAGGTGCTGGCTGCCTACCTGGCGGCCGCGCCCGGTTTCATCCTCCAGCATCAAGACCCCATCCCGGCTGTGGGCATCGAAGCCGCCGTGGCCAATGTAATGGAATATGTGGTAAGAGTCCCGGCGCAAGCGCGCCAGCAGCACCGCCAGCGAAGCACGCTCCAGGCGCTCCACCTGCACCAGGCCGCTTTGCTCCAGGCCGGCCAGGGCGTTCTTGAGATTCTGCCACTCGCGCGCTACATCCAGAGGCGGGTAATCGCTGGGGCTGGAGATCATCGCCAGGATCTTGAGCGGCGGCTTGACTCTCATCGGGCGCAGACGCTCGGACAGTTCCAGGTAGCGCACAATTGGGCTTTCCAACGACAGGTTCAGGAAGCGGTTGGCCGAAGGGCTGTACAGGTATTCCCAGGGCAGGTCGGCCAGCTCGGGCACGTCCGCCATCCACAAACGAATGCGCAGGCCGCTGGCTTGCTGGCTGGCCTCATCCAGGCTGCGGTTCAGGCAGTTGTAGATTTCGTCTCTGAAAGTCGACTCGAACAGGCGCTGCCCGAAAGCGCGGGCGGCTTCCATGCCCGGCGAGCCGACCCGGCGCACATCCGTGCGCGGCAGACCCAGGCGCAGGTAGAAATTATCCAGCTCCAGATCAGAAAACGGCAGGCTAAAATCGGCGGCAGCCTGCCCGGAGGGCGAATTCAGCACGCGCGCCCGGTACTTGCCGCCTGACTTTTCGAAGAGCAGGTCAAAATCCATGTAACGCACATCCGCCTGCTGGAAATGCGGCCTGGGCGCGGCTGGCGCGGGTTGGGTCACCGGAGGCGAGGTTAGCTGTACGGAGGGTGCCTGAGGGACTGGGACAGCCCCAGGCGCGGGACCCAGGCTTGAGATGAACTTGCCCCAAGCCGGTGAAGCAAGGGCCGGTGCAGCCGGGCTGCCCGAGATCAGTGCCTGGCGCGACAGATCACGGAACAGGTTAGCTGGCAAGGATGGTACCTGCCCCTGGCCCAGGGAGCGCAAGGCAGCCTGCTGTTCTGCGTTGAGCTGCTCCCAGGCGTAAGTGAAATGCGGCCGGGATTCATCGAAGAAGCACGCCTCCACCCGCTCCAGGTCGGGTAATCCATCGGCTATCTGGAGAGCTTCGAATAGATGATAACAGGCAATTTGCAGGAAGAAGGGGTGGCAGCCGCCCAGGTCCAGCGCAATTTTTTGCAGCTCAGCAGACAGGCTGAAACCGGCGCGCTCGAAAGGCTGGCTGGCCAGGTCAAGTGCTTCGTCAGGCTGCATCAGGCCCAGGGCCAGCTCGACAAAGATGTTCCAGAACTGCGAGGATTGTAAATCGCCCTGGTGGCACAGGTCGAACAGGCTGGCGCGCGAGGAAGTCAGCAGCGCCAGGTTGTAATTACTGCACAAGGCCCGCAGGTAGGCGAAGAAGTGCGCGTCGAAGTGCGGGTTCTGGCTGAGCATCTCGAACTCGTCACAGCACAGCACCAGGCGCATCTCTTGATCTGTGGTGCGGCTGAGGAAGCGGCGGAAGCCGGCCTGCGTGCCATCCTGCTGCACGTCGGCCTGCAAACGCCCTGCGCCGGCGCGCTTCAGGCGCTCGACCGCCACCTGGAAGAAGTCCTCCGGCCCCAGGCCAGCCAGCTCCTGCAAGTCAACAAAGGCAAATACGTAGCGCTCCGCCTCCGGCAGGTGAGCAGTGTACGTGCCTGGCTGAACCAGGTGCTGCAACAACGAGGATTTGCCCACGCGGCGCGGCCCAACCAGCGAGCAGCTTTGTGAGTTGCGCAAACGAGTATACAGCTCGTGCAGCTCTGCAACCCGCCCGAAAAAGGCCTGCGGGTCTCGGATCATGGCTCGTGACGTGTATGGATTCATGCCCCACGCCCCACCAGAATCGAAATGGTCTTGTTCATGGCCACCCAATGGCGCAGCAGCTCGATCTGGAAGCGGTAGCGCAGCGCCCCCTCGCTGGCAATTTCCAGAACCTCGCGTTGCACCAACCGGTCCAGGTCGGCCAGCAGAACATCGCGCTGCGTTTGCACATCGCCGCCGCTTACCAGGCTGGCCAGGATCTCCTCCGGGCGAGCCCACGACTGGCCAGCTTGCATAGCGTGCGCCAGCCCGGCCAGCGCCAGACGCTCGCCATGCCTGGCCTGCTGCCAGATGTAAGCGAAGTAGGGCTCGCCGGTCATCAGGATCTCCTCCAACACCTCGTTGACATCGTTCAAAGTGGCGTAATTGCGCCGTTGAGCATTGGTGTGGTTGACCAACGCCCAGCACAACAACTGCAGGAAATAAGGATGGGAGCGAGTGAGGGCAATGATCTTCTCGACTGCCAGGTCATCGACTTGCAGCAGTCCCTCCACCGGGGCGCGGATCAGGCGCTCGGCCTCCGCCTGGCTGAGGAAGCTGATCTTGCGATACAGGGTGATGTTGAAGAAAATCGACCAGTAGTCGCGGCTCATCTCCTCCAGGCGGTGCGTGCCAGTGAAGATGAACACCAGACTCTCGCGGTGCTGGATCAGGCTGCGCACGTAACCAAGCACATCCTCGGACAGGCGGCCTTTTTCGATCAATTCCTCGATCAGCTCGAACTCATCAAACATGACCAACACCTGGCGGCCGGCCAGGGCCGGCTCTAAATCGTCGAGAAAGCGCTTGAAAGCCCGCGCCGGTGAGACGTTGAACGCCTCCAGGCCAGGAGCAGTCAATTCTAACCCGGCTTTTCCCGCCGCCCGCTGCAGCTTATCGGCCAGCTCGGCAAAGAAATCAGCCTCACTCAGCACCAACGGAGCCAGTTCTTGCATATCGACCAGGGCCGGGATGAATTTATCCCCCAGGCGTCCGCCGAGCAGTTGGTACAGGATCGAAGTCTTGCCGGTGCGGCGCTGGCCGTGCAGCACCAGCGAGCGCTGCTGGCTGCGCCCGTGCAGGCTGTCCTGGATGAACTGGAAAACGTCCTGCCGCCCGGTGAACAGGCGGGCATCCTTGACCGGCGGGCCGGGCACGTAGGGGTTGTCGATCGGGCGGAACTCCTCCGCCTGGCGGTAGAGCGTGACCATGTCGGCGAAATCGGTCTGCCGCCCGGCTCCGGCGCGGTCGTTCCAGGTAACCCGGCAGGCGATGCGCAAACTGCTGGCTTCGCCCGGCTGCACGTCGAAGTCCAAGGCTGCCATGTCACCGACTGACAGGCGCGGCAGGGTCTTCTGAGTATCCGCTCCTGAAATAAAGCCTTCGCCTTCCAGCAGAGTCACGCAGATATTCTCGGCCACAGCCCGCCCGGCGTTCTTCAACTGCAAAGCCACGGTCAGGCGCGGGGCTCGGCGCAACTGGCGCGTGCGCAGTTCCAGGCGCAGGTCGGCTTGCCCGCTGAAAGCGTTCAGTTCACCGTTGACCAGCTCGCGCCAGCGGTCGGCCACGGGAACCAGCAAGGAGCGCTCGGGCAGCTGGGCCGCCGCTGCCTGGCGGGCAGCGCGTTCCACAGCTCCCAGGGTATCGGCCAGGTAACTGACCTTATCGCCGGAATGCTCCACCTGCATATATTTGCCCAGGAAGGTAGACGCCTGGCCCAGAGCATCCAGCGCTTCGAGCGCGGCCCCATCCACCAGCTCCGGCAGCAGCAGCGGCTGGCAGGTCTCGCTGACCAGCATGGGCCGGGCCAGGTCGGTGCGGCGCGCCAGGCGCACGCTCCAGGCAACGATCTGATGGATCGAGGCAGCGCGCCCGGCCTGCACCAGAAACTCGTACAGGCAGCCCAATTCCGGCGCGCCGATTGTGCCTTCAGCCGATTGCAACTGCCCGGAGAAATCCTCCCAGGCATCCAGGTCCGGTTCTGGAACGTTAAGGCTCACTTTTTCCAACCCGGCAGCCAGGGGCTTCCAAGTGGGCGGCTGCCCAGGCGAGGGAAGCGCCAGCTCCGCCAACACCTGGCCGGCGTCTGGCTGGCCGCGCAGCGCCAGGTACAATTCGCCCAGCGCCGCCTCCGGCCGGGATTGCAACCTGCGCCGCAGGCGGCGGGCGCGCACCTGTGGCGACCGCTGGTAGCCGCGATAGGTGTACAGGAAGACTCCGCTGAAAAACAGGGCCGTGATCGCCAGCGCCCAGGCTGGCGAGCCACCTGAAACCTGGCTCTCGAAAGTGGAGACCCACAGGTTCCCCTGGGAATCAACTTGCAAATCCTGCACGGCATTGGCCGGCAGCGCCACTTCCGGGCTGGTGGTGGTATAGAGCGCCTGGTCGCCGGTGTCCAGGTTATAACGCACCAGGCCCTGCAAACCGCCGGCCCACACCACGCCAGCCGGCTGCTCAGCAAACACAGAAACTGGAGTGGTCACCAGGCGCGACCAGCGCTGACCATCATAACGCAGCGCACCCGCTACAGTGCCGGCCCAGATGCCGCCGCGGCTGTCTTCGAAGAGTGCCATTACCCCACCTAACTCCGGTGAGCCGCTGAGCACCTCAAAAGATGTCCATTTCTGGCCATCCCAATGCGCCACGCGCCCGCCCGCCCCGGCCCACATACCGCCCTGTGAATCCTCCAAAAAGGCCGTCACCGGGGCAGTCTCAGCCACATCTGGCAGGTGGGGACGCTCCCAATCGACGCCATCCCAGGTGCTCAGGCCCCGGGCCGTGCCGAACCACAGCGTCCCACCCGGTCCGGCAGTAATCGCCAGCACCTGGTCGGAGGCCAGGCCGCTGTCCTGGGTGGTGTAGTGCTGCCAGGTAGTATTCTCCACCTCGAAACGATGATTGAGGCGATAAACGCCATCGCCTTCCGTGGTCACCCAGATATCATCATCCCAGCCGAGCGCCAGTGCAGTAACCGGCGCGCCGAGCTCCAGGCGCTCATAGCGATCCTGGTACAGGCAACCGCCTAACAAAAGCGATTGCCCGTCCGGGCTGAAATCTACGGCTCCAACCTGGCTCAAGCCGCTTTGCAAGGCCTCCGGGCCTGCACCGCTGCCCACCTGCCATAATTGAACCTGGCTACTGCCATCGACAATCGCCAGAGTCCGGCTATCCGGGTTGAAACTGGCAGCGACTGAGGGTGAAGTTGGCGTCTTTATAGACTGAGTAGAAGCAAAGGTAAACTGGCTCGTCCAATCGCGGCTGTACAGAACCTGGATCTGCTTGGGGTTTGTCAAAAGCAGCCAGCTTCCGTCCGGGCTGAAAGTCAGAGTGGTCTCCGGCGCTACCTGGAGCGGCAACTGCTGAGGAGGGCTGCCCCAATCCTGCCATTCTAGCAGGCTGCCATTGTCGCCTACGGCCAGGATCGATTCGCCATCCGGGCTAAATACGGCATAAGAGATCCCCAAACCACCAGTAGGGTCTTGCAAAGTGTACTGGAGCCGGCCATCCAGGCTCCAAAGATAAGGTTTTCCCTGGCTAAGCGCCAGGATATACCGGCCATCTGGAGAAAAAGCCGTAGTATCCTGATCTCTAGTCGCTTCCGTTCTGATGATCTTCATTTCTGCCAGAGTATCGCCAGCCAAGTCCCACAGGCGCAGGCTGCCATCCTGGCTGTCGGTCAGCAGGCGTTGGCCATCCGGAGAAAAGCCTGCCCAATTCAACGAATCCTGGTGACCATTCAACTCAAACAAAGTGTTACCTTGGGTATCCCAGACAATCGCGCCAGGTATCTGGTTGGCAGTCACGATCTGATCTCCAGCCGGGCTGAAAGCAGCCATGTTTACCAGCCCATATGGGCCTTGCAGTGCTCTAATCAGACGGCCTGATTGATCCAACAAGTACACGATACCATCAGTTTCCGTTATAAACCTGTCTCCGTCAGGAGAAAACTGAGGATAAGCATTTTGATGAACGCCAGGAACTCCCCAGACCCGGCTCTGACCACTCACAATAGAGACCAGTTCCACCGCTGCGAGGCTGCATACCAGCGGATTCTGATCCTGAACAGGGCGTGGGATCTCTAGCCATTTCCCAGGCGGGCGTAAAGCAGCCGATTGATAAGAACCAACATCCGGATCGAAACGCCCAAATTTGGCTTCTATGGCCACCCAGACACGTCCTTGACGATCTTCAAGAAAGAGCATACGCTGACCAGCTTCTGGGATTCCGGTGCGCCTGCTCGCCTGAATCTCCTCACTAGATCTGGAGACTAATTGGTAAACTAAACCGCCCTTCTGCGGATCTACTGCCACCTGGCCCAAACCACCGCCAAACCACATACGCCCTTTCTGATCAAAGAGGAAACGGTACAACAACTGGTTGCCAAGTAAACTATTTTCTGGATTGACATGGTTCCAACTGGCCCCATCAAAGCGCAAGACGCCAGCACTAACACTGACACTTTGCTGGCTAGCAGCGCCAACCAAACTAAAAAGAACCACAACCCCTAACCAGAAAGCCATACGAACAGCCTGTTGCCTGTCTGGTGAAGTATGCTCCTTCAAAGCCTGGAATATGACCGCTGACGCTGGTGCGAATAAGAAAAAACTAAGCAAGCTGAGCCCACTATCTACATGAAAGAATAGAAACGAACGGAAGTAACCGAAAGATAATCCAACCAATCCCAGACAACCCAACAAAGCAGCCACGCCTAAAATAGGCCAACTTAAGCGAGTCACCTTGAGCCTGTGTAACGCCGCCGAAACCAGCAAGAATGAGATTAGGATAAATAAGATGAAGTTTTCCCAAGATACCCAAAGCAAGCCGGCTAACAGGATAATTCCAGCGGCTTTCAACAACCAGCCAGGGCTAATGCGCTGGAGACGTGCCCGCCAAGTTGTTGCCAAAAGTTGAATTCTCGGCCAGATCCAGACCACCCACTTCCAAGGCCAGCGATGCAGAGGATATACCAACCCTAATCCAAATAATAAGAAAACAATTAGCAGCACCACAAAAAAAGCCGGCGGGAAACGAAATATAGGCGCCAAAACCTCGTGCAGCCATTCCGGCTTAGGCGTTGGAGCCCAGTAATCTGCAATATCTACAAGTAAAACGATCGAATTCAAAACCAAGCTCACCGCAATGGTTATCGGGACGGAGAAGGAAATGCCTGCCAGCAATCCACTAACTGCTCCAATAGCGTTTATCTCTGTAGAGGCTTCCTCCAAATTCTGCCAATTCTCAACCGGCGTGTTAGACCACAAACTTCTACCGGTAATCAGCATCTCTATTCCAAGAACTACAATAGCCGCCAGCAGTATAAAAGGCCACGGCTTGAATAATATAGGACGATCCACTATCCATACTATCATTGGCAAGAGGATAGCTAACAATCCATTTCCGAAAGCAACCACCGATACTAATTCGCGCCCTCGAGCGCCTGGGGGCCAGCGTTTCAAGCCGATCAAACCCAGCGCCTGGATGAGGATCGCCAGGATCAAGGGTTGGCCGGCCGGTAATAACTCGATCCACCATTCTATAGGCCAAGCCGGGCGAATGCCGCGCGCATCAAAGAGATTTTGGACAGCAGGCCCAAATAGCGCAAAAATAACCATCCAGATCAATGCATCTATCAAGAAGAGCACGAGCGCGACCGACAATACCCAAAGCAAATTTCGTCTGCACGCCCCAGTTGCAGACACATTACCTGATCCCTTATCCAATCTAACCAGGCCAACAGGCCACAACAAGGCTCCCAGCCCGGCGACTAAAGCGCCAGATCCAATTAGCAGCCAGAAAGCCCCATAAATCGCCGGGAAGTTCGATAAGACCGCAATTCCCAATTTCAAGGGGAATAAATCAGGCTCATAACCAAGCCGGGAGACCACCACACCGTAATTCGGTGACTGAGCGGCAATGCCAGCCGCGGGACCCACAAGCATACCAAACAACACGGCCCCAGACAGTCCCCCAGCCGCTGCCCCAGCCAACAAGCGCCCTTTCACGCCAGAAGGCCGGGACCAGACGACTGCCAGCGGGCCAACCGCCAACGCTAACGCACCAGCCAGAACGAATAATGCGATCACAACTCGCTGGTACACTGCTCCTTCAAAAGCGTAACCAGGCACATAACGATCATAAACGGTCGTAATCACCGGATAGGCGAGCAGCATAACCAGGAAACAGCCTGCTGATAGGCCTGTGATAATCACGCGCCACAATGGCAGCAAAGTATGCCGGCGGGTATAAGCCATGTAAGTGCTGGCCAGCACGCCAAGTGGCGTCCATCCTAGAACCGCCAGATTGACAATTTCACCAGGGACATTCTCCCCCAGGCGGCCGACCAGGAAACCCGTCAGAACTGGTAACAAGTAAATCACACCCCCTAAGCCCAGGGCGGCCAAACCTGCGCCTGCCCATTTGATGCGGCGGTCCAACTTGCCAGTCGATACCAAATGGTACACCAGCGCAGCAGCACAAGCGAGTACGAATAGTCCCTGTTGCCCGGGCCAGAATGGGAGTAGCGTTGGATATTCCACGAAGGTTCTTATCAGGATAGACAAAATAGACGATAAAGTAGATACCCATAATATACTCAACCAGAGTGCCCCCGGCCTCTCGCCCAACTCAGACCTGACCCAGGCAGTTATTCTATGCCAAAGGCTAAGCCAAGTGGTTGGCTGGAATAGTCGAACTATTATCAAATCAATTAACAGGCTTCCCCCGACAACAACAACTTGCCAATATAGAACTTCAGTACCGACAAACGATAAAGCCAAGCTTAATAGAGAGGTAATAAAGAAAGTCGGCCAAAATATCGCCGGATGAGCGCGCCAGCGCCAGGCCAGCGGCAACCAAGCCAGCAACTCGGCTCCAAAGAAAATCAAGACCACCAGGCTATCATCCACTCCTAGCCCAAGCTCAGAATCAACGAAATGAAAACCCAAATAGAAACACCATACCGCCAACGGGGGTAAGTTGAATAACCTGAGGATCGAGAATTTGCTTTTCATTATTCGCCCTTCTAGGATGTGATCCGGCATTCTACAGCTACAGATTTCCGTGGAGTCAAATTACTTATACTTTACTCGCTTTTTGCGATTTTCTCAATAGGTAAACTGCAAGCATCCGCTCCAATCCGTACAATCCGTGCACGATTCCTCACCAAACTGCCTTTCCGGCCCCTAGTTGTGAACACTTCCCCGTTCTCAGGCGTAACTATAGTGTAAGCACTAAGGTTAGATGGAGGAGCGAGATGAGGGATTACCCGGTGGAAATCGATGGCTTGAAACTCCAGGTGCGGGAATACCCAGGAGCCGGCGAGACGATCATTTTCCTGCACTACGGCGGCGGGAACCTGGTGATGTGGCAGGGCGTGGCGCCTTTCTTCGAGAGAGCTTACCGGCTGGTGATGCCCGACCTGCGCGGGCACGGTCGCTCGGACAAGCCGCCAAGCGGGTACCACATCGACGACATGGCCGGGGATATCTACGGGCTGATGGCTCGACTGGGCATCGAACGAGCCCATGTGGTGGGCAGTTCGCTGGGGGCAGAGGTCGGCCTGAGCCTGGCGGCCAACCATCCTGAGTCAGTGGTTTCGCTGGTGTGCGAGGGGGCACTGTACTGCGAGTTTGGACCTTACGGCATCCAGGATGACACTTTGGTAGCTGTGGAAAGCGTGGGACGCCGGCTGGCGAAGATGCGCGCCGAGCCTGAGTCGCGCTACGAGACGCCAGAAGCGCTGGTGCAGGCCTCGCGCCAGTCCTACGAAGCCGTTGGCTGGTGGAACGCGGCGGTTGAGGCGGTGGAAGCATACGATGTGTGCCCAGCGGAAGATAGTGGCTATACGAATAGCTGGCGCAAATGGGCGCGCGATACCTACATGCAAAATTACTACACCACCCGCTTCGAGCAGTATTACCGCCGCCTATGCTGCCCGGTGCTGATGCTGCCGGGCGAGCGCGAGTTGCAAAATGAGCGCATGCGCCGTGCTATGCAAGGCCTGAGCCAACTCCCCCCCCAGTGCCAGATTGTGAATATCCCCGGCGCGGTGCACGCTTACGGCTGGCTGCTCGACCCGCAGGGATACAGCCAGGCAGTAATCGGTTTCCTAAATAAGGTAAGCGAAGCTTTGCCAAGCTGCGCCTGAACGCCAGGGCGTGAGCAAAGGTAACCCGGAATAATCTACGAACGAAGTGCACTCAGGAGGAAGAAATGCGCATCCATCAAACTCTGCTCACCTTTGCAGCCTGCCTGCTGGCCGGCGCCTGGATGCTGAGCGCCTGCCAGACCAGCCAGGCCAACGTACCAACAGCAACACCGCCGCCTACCCTGGCTGTACCAACGAATCCACCCCCCAGCCAGGAGCGCCTGCCCGGGGACGGAGCGGTGACGCGCAGCCTGTTGACCTACGCCAACCTGTTGGATGGCTTCGAAGCAAACTCGCCCGTGGACGAGGCCGCCCTGACTCTGCCTGAAAACGCCGCCCATCCCGAGCACAGCTTCGATGGCCGCCTGGAATTGCTCGACGAGGAAAGCAGCGGGGGGCATAAGATCGTCTCCGGCAGCGCCGACCAGTCCGAAACCCTGTTCCACCTGCCGCCGTTCGATTTCGCCTTCGTGCAGAACGGCAGCTACCTGATCCCGGTGCAGCGCGGCGCTATCGTGGCCGAGCACCCGGATTGGAACATCTTCCTCGAGCCGGGGCGCGCCTGGCAAGAGGACAGCGACCAGGGCTGGACGCGCGCTTCCCTGCCCTTCGCCCTGACCGTCAAGGGCGGCAACGCCACCTTCAACGGCACGCTGACCTTCCTGTTCAGCGACCAGCAGATCTCCAGGGTATGGTATCAGGTCACCCAGGAGACGGACCTTTCGCCCAAGATGGACTTGTGGGGGCTGCTGGAAGCGGCTTACCATCCTGAAACGCTGGCCGAAGCCGGGCAAGTGCGCCAGGCCTTCGACCAGGAAATGGCGCAACGCTTCCCCACCCGCCCGATCGAAAAGCTGGCCGAAGATTACCCCGGCGTGAACTTACAGGCCTTCGGCAGCGGGGTCACGCCTGGCTACATGACCTACTATGGCTTCGTGATCAACGGGGTCAATTACGTGGGCGGCTGCCGTACGCGTTACGGCGTCTATCCCTACTGCGAATCCATGCGGGCCAGTTCCTATTCCACGGCCAAGTCGCTGTTCCCCAGCCTGGCGCTGATGCGCCTGGCGCAAAAATACGATCCGCAGGTCGGAGAGCTGTTGATCAAGGATTACGTGCCGGAGGCCGCCCAAAGTCCCGGGGATTGGGAGAAGGTGACTTTCAATAACACCCTGGATATGGCCACCGGCAAATATGGCTCAGACGGGTTCATGATCGATGATGAAGGCGGAAAAATGGGTGAATTCTTCGCAGCGCAGCCCTACGCCGGGCGCATCGCCAAAGCCTTCGACTGGCCGGACAAGATCCCACCAGGGGAACGCTGGGTGTACCGCACCTCGGATACTTTCATCGTGACACGCGCCATGCAAAACTACCTGCAAACCCAGCAAGGTTCACAGGCTGACATCTTCCAGTTCGTGGTCGACGAAATCTACCGCCCGCTCAAGCTCAGCCCTGGGGCGACGACCAGCATGCGCACCGCCGACGATAACTGGCAGGGCCAGGCAGAGGGCGGCTACGGGCTGTGGTGGACGGCGGACGACATCGCCAAGCTGGCCTGGCTGCTCAACGACCAGGGCGGGCAGATCGATGGCGTGCAGGTATTGAACCCCAACCTGCTGGCAGACGCCATGCAGCAAGACCCCAGCGACCGCGGCGTGGACATCGATACGCAGCGCAAGTACAACAACGCCTTCTGGGCGCAAAAATACGGCCAGCGCGAAGGCTTCGCCTGCGAGTTCTGGGTGCCGCACATGCTGGGGATCAGCGGCAACGTAGTGGCGCTTTTCCCAAATGGCACGGCCTATTATTATTTCAGCGACAACCGTGAATTCACCTGGTTGGAGGCGCTGCGCACAGCCGATAAGTTGATTCCACTTTGCCCTTGAAAACGGAATTTCTTTCGATTTTCCCCCAAAAACCTTGACACAGGCAGCGGAATCCATATAATAGGCATTGCAAGCGCCCGGGTGCCCCCCTCACTCGGGCGCTTGCATTTAAGCGATCCCTACTTATCGTCGTCTACATCCTCACAGGCTTCTTCCGGCTCTTCAGGCTCCATGCGCCAATAGAGGTAATTCAGGTCGCGGATACGGCACTTCAACCACTCGTTCAGGGCTTCCTCCGGCATGCGCCAGGTCCAGTTCCCGCTGGGATTGCCCGGGTAATTCATGCGAGCGGCGTTGCCCAGGCTCAAGAAGTCCTGCATTGGCGCCAGGGCGAAGACGGCCACCGAGCCCCAAACCGCCCGGATCAGGTCCCAGGAGACATCGTGCCCGTCACGCGCCAGATAACGCCGGTAGAAATCCTTCTCATCCTCCTCCACGCGCTCGTACCAGCCCCGCACCGTATCGTTATCGTGCGTGCCTGTATAGGCCACGCAGTTCTCCACGTAATTGTGCGGCAGGAAGGGGTCCTTTGGCCCACCAGCGAAGGCAAACTGCAAGATGCGCATGCCCGGCAGCCCAAAATGGTCGCGCATCGCTTCCACATCCGGGGTGATCACCCCCAGGTCTTCGGCAATGATGGGCAATTCGCCCAAAGCCTGGCTGACCTCTTGGAAGAAATCCATGCCCGGCCCGGGCACCCAGCGGCCCTTCTCAGCCGTTTTGGCCTTACCCTTTACTTCCCAATAACCGGCAAAGCCGCGGAAGTGATCCAAACGCACGATATCCACCAGGCCCAAAACTGCCCGCAGGCGCGCCAGCCACCAGGTGTAACCGTTCGCCTGGTGCACCTCCCACCGGTACAGAGGGTTGCCCCATAACTGGCCCGTCGGCGAGAAATAATCCGGGGGAACGCCCGCCACCACGGTGGGTTGTCCCTTAGCATTCAGGTAGAATAGCTCCGGATGGGCCCAGACATCGGCGCTGTCGTGCGCCACGAAAATCGGCGCGTCCCCGATGATCTGGATGCCATGCTCGTGGGCGTACTCACGCAAGCGCCCCCACTGCCGGAAGAACAAGAACTGGCGGTAGATCTGGCGCTGGATGGCAACTGCCAAATCCTGGCGCGCTTTAGTTAACGCCTGTGGCTGGCGGTCGCGCAAAGCCGCTTTCCAGGTCGGCCAGGGAGCGCCGCCGTGGGCTTCTTTGAGCGCCATGAACAGGGCGAAATCTTCCAGCCAGTCGGCCTGCTGTTCGCAGAACAAGCGGTAATCCCGCTGCAGCGCGGCTGGCGCCGCCTGCTGAAATTGGATGAAAGAACGATCCAGAAGGTCCAGCTTCCAGTAAATCACCCGGCCAAAATCCACCCGTTCGGCAGGAAAATCCAGCGCTTCAACCAGGTCATTCGAGTGCAGCAAACCTTCCGCCAGCAAAGCTTCCGGGCTGACCAGGTAGGGGTTGCCGGCAAAAGCCGAAAAACACTGGTAGGGCGAATCGCCGTACCCGGTTGGCCCCAGCGGTAGCACTTGCCACAGCTTGCAGCCCGCCTCGGCCAAAAAATCGATCCAGGCATACGCCTGCGGGCCAATATCCCCGATGCCAAACCTGCCAGGCAGACTGGTTGGATGCAATAGAATCCCCGATGAACGCTCAAATTTCATAAGGCAACCTCTTGGTTTGAATGTAGTCACTGCCACGCACCAACAGAGAAGTGTAATCCGACTCGACCACATCCGAGCCGACCACCGCGCCGGGCTCGATCACCATTTTCGGTGTCACCCGGCTGTTCTTGCCGATCATGGTCAGCAGCGGGGCAAAACCTGCCCGCCGCGCCCCGATGCGCGCTTTCTCGCCGACCACCACTTTTTTGTCCAGCACAGCATGCTCCAGGATTGCCTCCGCATTGATCACGCAGTCGGTCAGCACGACCGACTCGCGGATGACCGCACCGGGCTCCACCCGTACACCCGGGGAGAGCACACTGCGCTCAATGGTTGCCCCAGCAGCGATCTGGCAGCCATCCGTGATCATACTGTCGCGGATGATTGCCCCGCTGGCGATGCGCACCGGCGGGCGCTCCTCGGTACGCGTGTGGATGATCCACGAACGGTCGTTCAAGTCCAAAGTGGGCGGCTGATTCAACAGACCCATGTGCGCCTGCCAGTAGGAGTCGATCGTGCCTACATCCACCCAATAGCCTTCATACGGGTAGGCATACACGCGCTTGCCCTCACTGACCATGCGCGGCAGGATATCCTTGCCAAAATCGTGCGAGGATTCGCCGCTCTGGTGATCTTCCCACAGCGCCCAGTCCAGTGCACGGGTGTCAAACAGGTAGACGCCCATGTTCGCCAGGTCAGACTCTGGTTCAGGCGGTTTCTCCACGAAAGAGGTTACGCGACCATCCGGCTCTATCCCCAGGATGCCGAAGCGCGTGGCCTCTTCGCAAGGCACCCGAATGGAAGCAATGGTCAGGTCAGCCTGGCGCTCGCGGTGAAATGCAGCCATCTTGCGATAATTCATCGTGTAGATATGATCTCCCGAGAGTACCAACACCTGTTCGGGCGGGCCGCGCTTGATGAACATGAAATTTTGCTGGACTGCATCTGCCGTACCCAGGTACCATTCCGAAGAACCGCGCGCCTTGTAAGGCGTCTGGATGCTCACCCCGCCGGTGAAGTGACGATCCAGGTCCCACGGACCTCCTGCTGCGATGTGTTCGATCAAAGAATGCGGGCGATACTGCGCCAGAATCATCACATCGAAGATTTCAGAGTTAACACAGTTCGATAAAGTAAAATCAATCACACGGTACTTACCGCCAAAGGGCACGGCTGGCTTGGTGCGCTTGGCCGTCAAGACGCCCAGCCTGGAGCCCTCACCGCCTGCTAAAATCACTGCTCGAATACTCATCCCAAACCTCCTCGCTCAGATAAACAACCCAACGCTAATTCACTTCCTGCACAACGCCAGCTGCTCTCAAGGTTGACTCGATCTGGGCAATGTGCTGGCACGTGTGACTCGAGAATCCCAACAACTCACTTCCCAACCGCCAGTAGGAGCGCTTTTGCACGGCAAATTCAGGGGGCAAACCAGCAGCCATAGCCAGCGTCTGCTCCTGGCTGCGCCGCAGCTCATCTAGTAGGTCATCGAGCAGCGGCCAGGCTGCAACTGTAGCGCTGACAAATGCTGGTTGGTTAGCATAAAATGTGAATTCCGCCTGCTGCCCAACCAGGAAACTGGCAATCAAGGAATGCAACTCTCGCTCGGTATTGATCAGGTGCGCTATCACTTCTTTGGCGCTCCATTGTTCTTCGGCAGGCTTTTGCCCGGCCTGCTCGTCGCTCGCTGCTTGCAATGCCCGGGCAAGCTGTGACTGGCAGGCCTGGTACTCCTGCTGTAAGACCTCAACCAACTCGTCCAAACTGGCAGGTACATCCGGCAGTGGAAGGTGCGAAAGTTGAAGCTTGACACGCTGGCGCTGGCCATCCCGGTAGAAAACCATCTTTACCTGATCCCCGGCCTGATATTGCTGCATAAGGCTCCACATCATTTGCTTAGAATCAACCCTCTTTCCTGCCATCTTGATAACCAGGTCCCCTGCTTGTAGCCCAGCGGCTTGTGCTCCTTGCCCATCCAAAACGCCCAGCACGCGTACGCAAGCCCGCGCAGGCAAACCCAACTGCCCCGCTTGTTCCGCGCTGATATCCTCCAGGCCAGAAACTCCCAGATCCGGGCGGCGCCTGAAACGCAAATCCAAGCCTGTCTCGAGCACCGACTTCAGGTTAGCCAGGCCATCTCGCCAGCCGCGTTTGATCGAACGACGCGCCTTCGCCCAATCCTTACCCGCGCCCAGGCCGCTATGGCTCAAATATACCAGTGTGCCGGTTTTAGCAGCTTCCAGCTCTACCTTCACCCGGGTATTACCCACCTCACCGGCCCCATGCCAGGAAAAGACAATCTTCTTTCCCGGCTCGAGATTCACAAACTCCCCACTGGCAAAATAACCAGTGTTCCACCACAAATACAGGCGACCTCCGCGCCTTCCATCCGCCTCGGCCACATTGCACAACCAATCAGTCAGTGCCGAAGCATTGGTAAAGGACTCGAAAACCTCTCTAGCTGGTGCATTCACTACCAGCTTGAACTTGATAGTCTCGCTTTGTTTAGCCATCGGCACTGCCTCCAGTTATTACCAGTTCCTCGTATAAATCACGGTACTGCTGTGCAAAGCGCGCCCACGAAAAATCCTGCTGCATGCCGCGTTCCTGCATCCCCCGCCAGGCAGCCGCGTTCTTGAATAATCGCAAAGCGCGTCCGATTGCCTGAGCTAGCTCCCCAGAGTCGGCCTTCTCGAACAAAAAACCTGTGCTGGCGCGGGTCTGTTGATCGTCGCCGATGGTATCACGCAGGCCTCCCGTAGCCCGCGCCACGGGCACACAACCGTAGCGCATGGCGATCATCTGGGTCAGCCCGCACGGTTCGTAGCGTGACGGGATCAGCAACATATCTGCTCCGCCGTACAGCCGGTGGCTCAAAGCCGCATCGAAGCGCAGCACAGTACGCACCTGTTCCGGGAAATCTACTTCCAACTGGCGGACTGCCTGCTCCAGTTCCGGGTTGCCAGAGCCCAGGATGATCATCTGCCAGGGCGCTCCCCTGGCTTTCTTTTGGCTGGACAGTTGGCGCAGCGCCTCGGGCACCAGGTCCACCCCTTTCTGGTGATCCAGGCGCGTCACCATGACCATCAAACCAGCCTCCGCCTCCTGCGGCAAATTGAACTCGGCCTGCAAGGCAGCCTTGTTCACCTGGCGTTGGTCCAGATTGGCGGCTGTATAGCGCTCCACCAGGGCCTCATCGCTTTCTGGATTCCAGCGCTGCACATCCAGGCCATTCAAAATGCCAGTGATCACCTGCCTGCGCGTCTGTAAGAAATCCTGCAAGCCCGAGCCAAATTCCTCCGTCAGGATTTCCTGGGCATAGGTGGGCGAAACAGCCACGATCGCATCGGCGTTCAACAACGCCAGGGGCAGAGGCATATCCTGCGCCCACCAGGGCAGCGCCGAATCTTTCGCGGGCGGCAGTCCAAAAGCCGCCAGAGCCGACCCTGTGCCCACACCCAGGTAAGGCAAATTGTGCAGCCCCACCAGCGTAACCGTGCGCCGGTAGAAAGCATCCAGCTTGCGCCGCAAACCCAGAGCGTAAACCGCCGGGGCAGTATGCCAGTCGTTGGCGTGCACCACCTGCGGCTGCCATTCCAGGCGCCGCGCCAGTTCCAGGGCCGCCAGCGAGAAGAAGGTGAACTTCAGACCGTCAGCGGCGGTATCTTGCGAATACACCGGCGCATCCACTGGTGCCAGTTCGCCCCCGATCAGGTATACCGGCAGCCCATCTAAATCCAATTCCCAGGCCTCTGCCCGCGTCCACCCTACGTGGAAAGGGATCGAAAAAGTGCCCAGGCTTTTCACCGGGTAGCTCTGCCGGCGGATGACGCCGTGATAAGGCAACACCAGGCGCACGTCCACCGCTGGTTCGCCAGCCAGTTCCCGCATGGCGCGCGGCAGCGACCCGGCTACATCTCCCAGGCCGCCAACCTTCACCAATGGATCAGCCTCAGCGGCCAGAAACAATACTTTTAACGATGAATTCACGGCTGTTTCCTGAAGATCAATTAGAATAAACGCACACCATGATAGAACTTCAACATTCTTGCAGTATCCCCTATTTTACCCGCATTTCGATAAATCACCTGAAATCCGCCCTCGAATGGATTTGTTCTTCAACTTGATTATAAAAGTGACAATTGTCACTGGATAAATTCCGCCTTATGTGACATACTTACCCCCATTCGAACGCTGCTGCCGGAGACTGCATGGCCGAACGCGCAATTAGCATCCACGCTCATTTCTATCAACCCCCTCGTGAAGACCCGCTGACCGGAATCATCCCATATGAAAGCGGTGCTGCCCCCTTCCCGAATTGGAATGAACGCATTCACGCCGAATGCTACCGCCCCAACGCAGAGCTGCGCAACTTCGAACAGATCAGTTTCAACATCGGCCCCACATTATCCGCCTGGATGCAGGCGCACGACCCTGAGACCTCCCGCAAGATTGTCGAACAAGATCGCAGCAATGTAAACCGCCACGGCGTAGGCAACGCCATCGCCCAGGCCTATAACCACACGATCCTGCCGCTCAGTTCCTACCAGGATAAAATTACCCAGATCTACTGGGGTATTGCCGATTTCCAACACCGCTTTGGGCGACTGCCGCACGGCATGTGGCTGCCCGAAACCGCCGTGGACATAGAAACGCTGCAAGTTCTGGCTCACCTGGGCATCACCTTCACCATACTGGCACCCTGGCAAGCCGCCGCCGCTGAACTCGACCCCAGCGAGCCTTATACCGTCATCTTACCCGACCGGAAGCAGGTGACGGTTTTCTTTTACCACCAGGGTTTGAGCGCCCGGGTCAGTTTCGATCCCAGCGCCACAATCAACGCCGACAGTTTCGCCCAGTACATCCTGCTCTCCCAATTCGACGACCTGAAAGCCACTCGCGGCGAGCCCCAACTGATCCTGGTGGCCTCGGATGGTGAACTGTACGGCCACCACCAGCACCTGCGCGACCGCTTCCTGGCCCGCCTGGTGGACGGCGCCAGCAGCCAGTTCGGCATCCGCTCCACCTACCCGGCCCTGTGGCTAAAAAACCATCCCCCGCGCCGCACAGTTACAATCCGCCAGGCCACCTCCTGGAGCTGTCATCACGGCGTCTCACGTTGGACGGGCCAGTGCCCCTGCACACCTGGAGACGGCAGTTGGAAAGCCGTGCTGCGATGTTCACTCGAGAGCCTGGCAGAGGAGATCGATCGCATCTACCTGGATGTGACTGGAAGGCTGGTGAGTGATCCCTGGGAGCTACGCGACCGCTACATTCATGTGATCCTGAGAGAAATCGAACTGCCCGTTTTGCTCAACGAGTTCGGTTTGTCCAGCGCTACCAGTGAGATCACCCGCCGCGTGCAGTTTTTGCTAGCTGCCCAACGTGAGCGCCAGCGCATGTTCACATCTTGCGGCTGGTTTTTCGAGGATTTCGATCGCATCGAACCACGCAACAACGTTGCCTACGCCGCCCAGGCCGTCCATCTCGTGCGCCAGGCGACTGGCATTGATCTGGCTGCCGCCATCACCCGCGACCTGGCTGGCGTGAGCAGCCCACGCACCGGTTTGCGCGCCGACCATATTTTCCAGCAACACATCCAGCGCGCCGAATCATCGCACCAGGCGCAACTCCGGAGCATCCAACGCACACGCAGCTCCTGAACCCAAACCCTATCGCCTGTTTCATCCAGCAACAACTCCGACCTGAAATCAAATGCCCGGCAAGGATGTGAAAATCATCGCCGGGCATTATCTGAGCAATTTTTGCTGCCGCCTGCGCTAACCTGCGGCGACCGCCTGCAACAGCTTCTCCACCTGGTATTCGGATTCTGCCAGGGCTTTTAACATGCGCTGCACACTCTGGTAACAATCCAGCAAAACGCTTTCAGGTTTTATAGCGCTTGTTGCTCCACCTTCCTCGCCCGCTTCGGTTGTGTAGACCTGCAACAGCACCACCACAAAGGACCACCACAATAGTTCTTCAAAAGCTTCTTTGTTGAACCACAGCACGCCCTGGTAGCGATGCACCATCAGGAAGCGCTGCCCTTCTGCATCTTTCAACCAGTTTTGCACGGCCCGGATCAACTGCCCCTGGTCCGCCTCACCAGGCTGGCACCAGTCCTGTTGGCTGATCAGCAAGCGCACCAAGCCCACGCGGCGCCAGGCTCTCTGCTCGTCCAACCCCAGGTCCTTCAACATCCCGGCAATGATTTTGCCCAGCAGCCATTCATCGATCCAGGTGCGGCTTTGCTCGGCAAACCCGGCTTCGGCGATCACTTTTCCCAGCTTGCGGGTGAACAGCCAGCTCAAGAGCGTCCCCCACACAACCGGTTCGCCATCGTCAAACTGACACGATGCGCCTGCCTGCACAACCGGGCCGCTGCATAAGAACGCCAGGGCCTGAGCGTACTTCTTAGCATGCAGCGCGGTATAGCGCTGCTCCAGGCCCGGTAAAGCCAATCCAAGTTCGACTTCGGCGTGCAGTTGCCTGGCAATTGCCTGCGGATCGCCATCGCCACCCACCAGGGACTGTATGGCTTGCAACAGCGCCAGGCTCTTTTCCTCAACCTCATCCAGGGCCCGCGACAAAGTCTCGGCGCGCCGATCTGCCTGCGTTTCAACGGCGCGATGCTCGATCAACCAGCGAAACATGCCAGCATTGACCAATTCACGGAAAGCCGTGTGCACAGGCTGCAAAAAGATCTCCTTGAGAGCCTCATCGATGCTGGGAACGCCGCGCCCATCCAGGTATGTCGCCAATTGCGCATAGGTGTGGTAACCATCATCCTGCACCTGGCGGAAATCCAGGAACACGTGATAGGCATACGCCTGCAAGTCAACGAACAGCCCCTGCTCGTGCAGCGCCTGGGCGCTACGGATGAACTCTAACCCAGAAACATGGTCGCGGAAAACCACGAAGGTTTGAGGATCATCGCTTATCCCCAGGCCCTCTCCCAAAGTCTGCTGTGCGCTGGTGCGCTCTTCGCCTGGACCGCTCTTCATCGGGAATGCCGCCGACAGCCGCACCCAACCCCTGGCGCTGGCGTAGCGATTGTGATAGATCACCAGAGCGCGCTCCTCTCCAGAACGATTCGAATAGGCATACACATCCTCGTTGACATAACCCTCTGGATTGTAAAAATCATACAGGCGGAAGTTGGTCACATCGGCAAACAGGTAGCGTCGCCGCAGTAGAGGGAAAATCTCACGTTCGTGGCGCTCTACCAGGTAGCCGTCCGGGCGCTCATCCCACATCGCCCGGCGAAATTCCATGCCATATTTCTCGGTGTACCCCTCGATCTGGCCATGCCCAAACATCGGCAGCCCCGGCATGGTCGCCATCAGGGTGCAGATGCCGAAATACTTGTCGCCCTTGCCGAACTGGTCCACGGCGGTGCGCTCGTCCGGGTTGTTCATAAAGTTGACGTAGCGCTTGAGGATTTCAGGGTCGAATTCGATCGTGTTTTTGATCACCAGGCGATATTCCTGGTTCTTCTCATCGCGCAGCATGTTCATGAAAGCGCTGTTGTACACGCGGTGCATGCCCAGCGTGCGCACGAAATAGCCCTCCATCAGCCAGAACGCCTCCGCCAGCAGGAGCGTATCGGGCACTTCTTGCGCCACCCGGTCGACCACTTCGCGCCAGAACTCCTGCGGGAAAGCGCGGTCGAAATCCAGCCTGGTCATGCCATGCTCGGCCCGGCTGGGAATATCCCCGCCGCTGCCGGGCTCGGGGAACCACAGGCGGTGGTAATGGCGCTTGGCCAGGGTCATGGCGGCGTCGAAGCGGATCACCGGGAACTTGCGCGCTACGTGCAGAATGGTCTGGATCACCGCCTCGCGCACCTCCGGCAGGAGATAATTGAGCTGGGCCGTGTCGTTCCAGGGCATTGAAGTTCCATCGTTACCGTGATAAATGTAGCGGGTATCGCCCGTCCAAAAATCGACGCGTTTGAAAACTACTGCCGCGTCGGTATCATTGAAATAATGATCCTCCAGATAGATGCCCACCCGGTCATCCCAGGATAGGTTTGCACCGTTGAAGGTGTATGACGGGAAGGGGCTGTAATTCAACGAGACGAACCAGTCGGGGTGCTCAACGACCCAACGCGAGTCGATGCCCATGTGATTGGGCACCATATCTGAAGCCAGGCGAATGCCGCGCCCCCAGGCACGGTCACGCAGGGCACGGTAGGCCTCGTCACCGCCCAGGTCGGAGGCGATATCGTAGCTAAAAAGCGAATAGGCTGAGGCAACTGCGTCCGGGTTTCCGCGCATCTGCTTGATCTTCTTCGAAGCCATGCTGCGCTCCCAAAGCCCGATCAGCCACAGGCCCGTGAACCCCCAACGCGCCAGGCTGTCCAGTTCCTCGTCAGGGATCTGGTCCAGTCGCGTGATCGGGCGCTTGTACTTCTTCGATAGCTGGTCCAGCCAGACGTAGCTGTTCTTGGCGATCAGCACCAGGCTCGGCATCCAATCGCGATCGGGGCTGAAGCGCTCCGGCTCCGCCTCCAGGCCAGTGAAATCAATTACCTGGGCCGGGCCAGGGCCGAACCCGAAGAATGCCTTTTCCTCCTCCTTGATCAAATCCAGGCTGCTCAACAGGCGAAACAAATACCTGCCCAACAGGAAACTCCAGCGGCCGCGAATGAACTCCAACTGCCCGGTGAGCGAGTGAGGCATCGCAAGCGCCGGGCTGCGCAACATATCGATCAGATTCTGGTGGTCGGGCCCAAAAGGCGGCTGTGTATCGAAAAAATCGTGCAGGCGATCCAGGATTTGCATGTACTGGCTGCGTTTCTCCAGGTCACTATCGTCGAAGAGTTCCAGGTATGGTGAAAAAGCCGGGTTCATGTTCGCCAGCCAGAGCATCAACATTTCTTCCAAAACGATCTGGCGATTGGAGATGCGCTGCCCGTCTTCCAGCAATGACTCGCCCTGCAAATATGCCTCCAGGCTGAGCTCACGCCGGTACACGGCCAGGGGCGGGAATTGCACTGCGAAACGCTCCAGCGTACGCTGGACAGCGGACTCACCCAGCTCGCTTTCCAGCCATTCAAGCGCCTGCTGCATTACCTGTGGGTTGGCTTGCTGGCGATAACGCTGAACCACCACGTGCAAAATCTCGTCAATCAAGCCCATGGCGTTGATCTGCCCTGCCCGCACCACCTGCTCTGGGAAGGCTACCAAATCACGCCTGGCGTTCATCTTTTGAGCGAAAAGGCGCGCGGCGTGGAAATTGACAAAGATGACATTACCGCTCAGGCTGAATATCCCCTCATCGAACTGATAACGCTCGCGCGCCTGGCGCGCCACGTGAAACTCAAATACTGCCCAATCCACTTTCGGCATTCAATCCTCCTGTTTCGAACAGGCCTCTGTTTGCAAAACCTGCTCGATGTTGTGTACGTAGCGAACTGCGCCGCAGTCAGCGAACAACCGGCGCGCCCGCTCTAACTCCTGACAACCTTCCTGTCGGCGCTGCATGGATAGCCACAACCTGGCCCGAGCGAACAGCACAAACCCCAGGTCCAGGGGCGACTCCATCGTTTCCATAATCGAGATCGCCTCGTCCAGGCGCTGCTCAGCCTGTTCCCATTGCTGAAGCGCTGCATAGGCCCGTCCCCAAAGCTGGGCCCTAAAGGCCCGCGCCGCCGCCATATCTACGGGTCCATCCAACCGCCGTGCTTCGGCAACCAATTTCTCCAACTCCTGGATATCCCCCAGGCCAATCGCTGCCGGTACGCGCCAATCATAGCGCTTGCCGCCAATCTGTGCTTCGAATTGCCCGGTGACTTCCAACAACTTCTGCCATTCCCCACACCGGGCATAAACGTCGCCCAGGGTGTTATAACACCAGGAGATCAACTGGATCTGCTCGGATTCCTGGGCGTAGGCCATCGAGAAATCAATATCCGCCTGGGCTGCCAGGTCATCCTCCAAATCCGAATACATCACGGCGCGCCGGGTGCGCACCAACACCTCCAGGCGCTTATCGCTGGTATATTCAGCCAGGGAGATGGCTGTCTCAGCCGAAGCCAGGGCCTGCTCGATCTCACCCAGGCGGTGATACGCCAGGGCCATGCTGGCCTGCGCCCAGCCCAGGCGGCCGCGCGAGCCAATCTTCTCAGCAATCTCAACCTCCTGCCGGCCATATTCCAGAGTCTGGCGCCAGTTTGCCACCCAGGTGGCATCTTCGGCCAGGAATTCGTACCCCAGGGCGATCGCCAGGGGATAATCCAGCCGTTCTCCCAGCTCGATGCAACGCCTGGCCCAGACCAGGCTCTCCTCCAGTTTCCCCATCTGCTGGTAAGCGCCAGAAAGGTAGCCGTAAATCCAGGTCAGGGTATCGGCCTGTCCCAACGGTTCAGCCAGCTGCAAGGCGCGCTGCAAATATTCGATCACCTGCTCCCATTCACCGTGATAATGGTGGAAACGCCCGATCGAGGCGATCGCACGCGCCAGCAAGTCGGTCTGCGTGGCCGAGTCCAGTTCATCGAGCGCGCCCCGCAGGAAATCCATGCCACGCTCATCGCCAACAATCATATAAGTCTCACCAATGTGAACGGCCAGTTCGGCGCGCTGCTCCGGCAGCGTGCTGAACTCGAGGGCGCGCTTAAAATTCTCTACCGCTGGCGCGGCTTCACCGCTGGCTACGTACACCTGGCCAATTGCCCGGTAAAGAGAAACCAGCATATCTTCGCGCTCCAGGGACTCGGCGCAGTCCACCGCCTGCTCGTAATAGCACAATGCTTCTTCGTGCGCGTACAAGCGGCAGGCCTTCTCGGCCGCCTGCACCGAGTAATCCAGGCCTTTCTCCAGCTCATCGCCTTCGATGAAATGATAAGCCAGATCCTGCACCTCGGCTTCCAGGCCGCTGCGGCTGGCGGGTTCCGCCAGCAGGCGCTCCAGGCCTTCAGCAACGCGCTTGTGCAGGCGACGGCGGCGGATGGGATTCAACTCCTCGTACAACACTTCACGGATCTTATCGTGTGTGAATGTGAACGTCTCCCGGGGCTCCGCCTGCAATAACTGCGCCATCACCGCCTCGTCGATGGCGTCCAACAATTCTTCCTCATCCCCCTGGGAGGCAAAAACCAGCTCGCGGAAGGGAAAGCGCCGGCCGAGCACGGCGGCGGTATGCAAAACTTCCATGCAGGCCTTGCTCAAGCGCCCCAGGCGGCGCCCGATGGCTTCTTTCACGCTCTGCGGGATGGTCAGGTGCTCCATCTCGTGCCGCTGCCAGCGCCCGTCTTGGCGATAGATCTGCCCTTGCTGAATCAGAGATTTGACCACTTCCTCCACGAAGAAGGGATTGCCCTCTGTCTCGCTGTAGATAGCATCCATAAATTCATCCGAGACGCTTTCGATGCCGAACAAGGAGGCCAGCAGTTCGCTGACATCCCGGCGCGACAGGCGGCCCAGAGGCAGGCGCATCGCCAGGCGCTCGCGATTCCATTCAACCAGCGCATCCGCCAGGGGATGGTTGCGATCCAACTCCACCTCGCGGTAAGCAGCCAGGATCATCATGGGAACGCCGCGCAGGTTACGCAGCAGGTAATGCAGCAAGGCCAGCGTGCCCTGATCCACCCAGTGCAGGTCGTCCAGGAAGAAGAGCAGGCCGCGCTCGCCCGCTAATTGGTGGATGAAGCGCGTCACATGGTCAAACAGGCGCAATCGCTCCTCACTGGCTGGCAGAGAAGGATTGGGCGCCAGCCGGCCAATGCGGCTCTCGATCTCAGGGGCCAGCTTGGCCAGTTCCGGGGCCAGCGCCCCAAGCTGCAGTCGCAACGCCTCGGTGTTCTGCTCGCGCACCCAGGCGCGCAGCGCCTCGACGATGGGCAAATACGGGGTGGCAGCCTCATACTCGTAGCAGCCACCCTGCCAGATAGCCGCGCCACCCAGGCGGGCGTAAACGATCACTTCGTGCGCCAGGCGGGTCTTGCCCACTCCCGGCTCTCCGGAGATCAGCACCAACAGGTTGTTGCCATTACGGGCGTGCTTCCATAAATCACGCAACTGCTCCAGTTCCGCCTGACGCCCCACCAGCCGGCCGCGCACCAGTTTTTCCAGCAGCAAGACCGTATCGGTGGTATCGCTTTCTGGAACGAAAACCGGCAGGGCTGGCTTGCTCTCCATCTCCAGCTCGCTCAGCCTGTGCAGTAGTTCGTTGGCAGAGGCGTAACGATCGTCTGGGTTCTTGGCCAACAGGCGCAGGATGATGCGCTCCAGGCCAGCAGGCAGGTCGGGGCGAAAGGTGCTGGGAGGCACGACCGGAGCGTACAGGTGCTGCGAGATGACCGCCACCGGGCTGTCACCCACGAAAGGCAGCCGTCCGGTGGTTAATTCGTATAGCATTGCTCCCAGGGCGTACAGATCGGCGCGCCCGTCGATGGGCTTGCCCATAGCCTGTTCGGGGGGCAGGTATAAAATTGTCCCCACAATCGAGCCTTCCTCGGTCAGGTGTGAGGCCACCGAGCGCGCCAGCCCAAAGTCCGCCAGCTTGACTGTGCCATCCTTGCCGATCAAAACGTTGCCGGGCTTGAGATCGCGGTGGACGATGCCGTGCTGGTGAGCGTGCGCCAGGGCGGTACAGATCTGCTTGCCAGTGCTGATGATTTCTTCGAAAGTAGCCGGGCGCTGCTCTTGCAGCGAGGCCCCATCTACCAGTTCCATGACAATATACGGCTGGTCGTCCACTTCTCCGGCATCGTAAACGCTGACGATGTGGGCGTGGTTCAACCTGGCCGCGGCGCGCGCCTCGTTCAGCAAACGCTCCCGCGCCTCGGTGTTCAAAGCCGAGTCGCCGGCCTTGCCTAACACTTTCACCACCACGTCGCGCTGCAAGAGTGTGTCGTGGGCGCGATAGACCACCCCCATGCCGCCGCGCCCCAGTTCTGCGTCGATGCGATAGCGCTTCGCGAACGAACTCCCGATCATGTACTCCTCAGGTGCCTAGTTTCTCCCCTATTCTACCCGATTTACATATCTTCTAGACGAAAACTTCCGAAGTCTGGCAAACTTCGGAAGTCCGGAACCACAGCAAATAAAACGCTACTACTTGCGCTGGACCACCATCAAGGTAATGTCATCGAACAAGGCTGTCGTCCCCAGGAAATCTTCGATGGCTTTCTGCAGCGCAGCCCCAATCTCGGGTGCGGTCCGCGAGCTGTTGGCCGAAACCACCTGCTCCAGCCTTTCCAGGCCGAATTCTTCCCCTTGAGCGTTCAGCGCGTCTGTTACCCCATCGGTATACAACAGTAAAAAATCGCCAGGCTTCAGCGCCAGAGTGAACTGCTGGTAATCGCTCTCCGCCTCCACGCCCAGGGCCATGCCGGTGCGGCCCAGGCGCGTCATCTGCCCCGCGCCAGACTGCCGTCGCTGGAAAAACAGGGGCGGATTGTGCCCGGCGTTGACGTAGGTGACCCTGCCTTCGGACGGGTCGACCAGGGCATAGAATAAAGTCACGAACATCCCGCTGGTGGCGTCAGCGCAAATCAGGCGGTTGGCCCGAGCGATGCCTTCCGCTGAAGACTTAGCCCCATCCAGGCTGGCGCGTACGATGCTGCGCGTCAGCGCCATGAAGAGCGCCGCGGGCATGCCTTTATCGGAAACGTCAGCGACCACCACCCCCAGCCTGTCGGCCGTGTCCGGGATGAAATCGTAGTAGTCGCCTGCTACTTCGCGAGCCGGGAACCAGCGCGCCACGAAATCCCAACCCGGCAGCGCCGGGGTCTCTTCGGCCAACAGACTGGCCTGCACCTGGCGCGCCATCTGCAACTCGCGCTCCAGGCGGCCCTTCTCGACCGCCACCTGGTACAGGCGGGCGTTTTCGATGGCCACGGCCGCGCTGGAAGCAATCGAGTTGAGCAGTTCCAGGTCGTCCTCGGTGAAAATCCCGGACTGCACCCGGTTGTCCACGTAAACGACTCCCAGGACGCGCTCCTTGAGTTTGAGCGGTGCGCACAGGATCGAGCGCAAACCCAGCAAGCGCACGCTTTGCTGCATGCTGAACCTGGGGTCGGTCTGTGCATCCACGGTCAGGGTTGGCTCGCCCTGCTGCGCCACCCATTCAACCACACTCATCGAAACCTGAAAGACTGGCTCGTTGATCGAGTTTTGATCCATACCACGCGCCACGCGGAAGGCTAACGCGCCGCCTTCGTCGTGCAGCATGACAAAACCGCGCTCGGCGCGCACCGCCACAATGACTTCGTCGATCACCCGGTTGAGCACCTCGTCCAGGTCCAACGAGGAGTTGAAAGTCTGCGCAAGGTTGTAGAGCAAGGCCAAGCGGTCGCCAGCCGGCTGCTGCGGGGTGTAATTGGCGTTCAAGATAAACTCTCGCTTATTTGGTGAATGGTGTTGAGCGAATCCTGGGCCTGAGGCAGAGATAACTCGAAGATGATCGGGCCGCCAAAACCGGCCTCTTGCAGGCGCGCCAGAAAGCGCGCCACATCCAGGTCGCCGCGACCCAGGGGCTGGTGATCCTTGCCATAACCAATGTGCATCTCCGGCCCCTGCCAGGGACCGTCGTGCAAGTGCACTTCCGCCAGGCGCGGCAGGCAGCGCTCCAGGGCTTCGAACAACTCAACCGGCCCGGAAAAGCCCACCAGCACGTGCCCGGTGTCCAGGCAGATCGACAGGTCTAGCGCCTCCGCCAGCTCGAGGGTCAAGTCGAAGGGAAATTCGATCGTCTCGATGGCTAACTGGCGCGAGGGCAGTCCGGTCTGCTGCAAGATCGCCTGGATCGATTGGCGCGCCCGCGCCTGAAACTGGCCCAGCAGCAGGGCTCTCACGGCTTCTGGCAGACGCATGCGGTAGAACTCGGCCGCCAGCGCTCCGGTGGCGTGTAGCACGTAAACCTCCGGCTTCAAGGGCCGGGTGGCAGAGATCACATCTACGATCGCCTGCACCGAACCCTGGCGCACCGGCTCGAGCAGCGTGGAAGGCTCTACCGACCACAACGGCAGGTGCACGGTATAGCGCATGCCAAGCTCATCCTTGAGGGCGGCCAGTTCGTCTATCGCCGGGGGCGAAAAAGCCGTCGGCAAGAGCATCCCCAGGTCGCCGCCCAGCTCGATGGGGTTGAAACCGGCAGCAAACAAGCCTCGCACCAGCCCAGCATGGCTGAAACTCAGTACGCTCGCCAGCATATCCTGCGGCGGCAGTCCCTGCGCGGCTGGCGGGATCAAGGCATCGATCTGCATGGCCATAATTCCAAAACGCATCAAAGGTCTCCGGGTGATCAGGTAACAAGATAGTCAGGGAATAAGGTAACAGCCGAATTATCCCATAGACCTGGGGATCGGTAAAGTTGTTACGAGGATTCCCTTGACAAATGGCCCCTTTTGCTTATAATCCAGCCAACCTTACATCGAAAAACTGTGAAGAGGACGAGTAGGCGCCGAAACGGCGGTCCAGAGAGCGGGTGCAGGTGAGAGTCCCGCCCGTACGCTGGCGTTGAATGGACCTCGGAGTTGCAGGGCGAACGCGCAGGCGGCCAGTAGCCCGAGCCGGAGTTGCCACCGTTATCAGGGCAAAGGGAATGATCGTTCCCGACATAAGTGAGGCTGGCCTCAACCCAAACCCCTGTCGCATCACCGGCAGGGTTTTCGATTAACCGTCAGTCTAACCGGGGTGGCACCACGGACACAGCGCGTTCGTCCCCATGCGACGAGCGCTTTATGTTTTAAACGAACCGAACAACCATTCATCTTACTCTGGAGGTAAACATGTCTAAGCAATACCGTTTTCTGCTCAACGAGACCGACCTGCCCAAGGCCTGGTACAACATCAACGCCGATTCACCTCTACCCCCGGCACCTGTGTTACACCCAGCCACCAAAGAGCCAGTCACGCCGGACTTCCTTTCCGTGCTGTTCCCCATGGAGTTGATCCTGCAAGAAATCAGCACCGAGCGCTATATCGACATCCCCGAAGAAGTGCGCGAGATCTACAAGCTGTGGCGCCCCACCCCGCTGATGCGCGCCCACAACCTAGAGAAAGCCCTGGACACACCTGCCCACATCTACTATAAGTATGAAGGTGTCTCCCCTTCGGGCAGCCACAAGCCCAACACGGCCATCGCCCAGGCCTTCTACAATAAAGCGGCCGGCACCAAAGCCATCACCACCGAGACCGGCGCCGGGCAGTGGGGCTCGGCCCTGTCCATGGCCTGCAACTTCTTCGACATGGATCTGGAAGTTTACATGGTCAAGGTCTCCTACAACCAGAAGCCCTACCGCCGCAACCTGATGGAAATCTTCGGGGCGCAGGTCTTCGCCAGCCCCACCGACCGCACCCAGTTCGGGCGCTCCATACTGGCTGAGGATCCGGATAGCCCTGGCTCGCTGGGCATCGCTATCTCCGAGGCCGTTGAAGTCGCAGCCACCTCGGGCGGCATCAAGAAATACAGCCTGGGCTCGGTGCTTAACCACGTATTGATGCACCAGACTGTTATCGGCGAAGAGGCCCTCAAGCAGATGGATATGGCCGGCGAATACCCCGACGTGGTCATCGGCTGCGTGGGTGGCGGCTCCAACTATGCCGGCATTGCCTACCCCTTCCTGCGCCAGAACCTGCGCGAAGGACAGCGCACCCGCCTGGTGGCAGTCGAACCCTTCGCAACCCCCAGCATTACCAAGGGCGCTTACGCCTTCGACTACGGAGACACCGCCAAGATGGCCCCCATCGTCAAGATGTTCACCCTGGGCCACGCCTTCGTCCCGCCGCCCATCCACGCCGGCGGCCTGCGTTACCATGGCATGGCCCCCAGCCTGTCGGCCTTTTGTAATGCCGGTTACATCGAATCCATCGCCGTGCACCAGTTGGCCACCTTTGAGGCCGGTATGCAGTTTGCCCGCAGCGAAGGCATCGTGCCCGCTCCGGAGAGCGCCCACGCCATCCGCGTCGCCATTGACGAGGCCCTGGACGCTAAGGCCAAGTGCGAGAAGCGCGTGATCCTGTTCAACCTGTCTGGCCACGGCCACTTCGATATGTACTCTTACCAGGCCTACCTCGCCGGGCAGCTCCAGGACTACGAGTATCCTGAAGAGGCAGTGAAGGAAGCCATGAAAAGCCTGCCGGAGATCCCGGGGGCCTGAGATAGATACGATCAACGAATGAAAGCAACGAATAAACGAAAACCGCTGGTTCGCCCATAAGTTTGCTAACCCAGCAGCGCCATACGACCTCGGCGCGAAAGACTCCCGGAGTTTCTGAAAACTCCGGGAGTCTTTCGCGCCTAACCCACCCGATCAACGAATATTGAACGAATAAGCGAACGGCAGAGTAGGCGGATTCGTTTATTCGCTTTCCAACTCGTTGATCCAACCGGGACGGTGGCAGTCGTACGGGCGCGGAGCGCTGCGCGGTTTGACTTGCCCCTGGCTCTCCACAGCATCCATTACAACCAGTGCGGGTTTACTGGTACAATGGCTGCAAACATAGCAGCCCCCCATAGTTCGACTGAAAGGAGAATAAGCATTATGGAAACAGCCAGCCATTACACGGTGATCGGCGCCGGGCATGGCGGTAAAGCCATGGCCGCCCACCTGGCCCTGATGGGCGCGCAGGTCGTGCTCTACAACCGCACCCCCGAGCACATTGCTGCTCTGAAAGCACGCGGCGGCGTCGACCTTGAAAGCCACGAAGGCGGGCCGCACGGATTCGGAAAGTTCGTCGGCGCCACATCCTCGATGACCGAGGCCTTGGCCGGCGCAGAAGTAATCATGGTAGTGGTACCCTCCTCGGCCCATGTGGACATCGCCCACGCGACCGCACCACACCTGCGCGACGGGCAGATCGTGATCCTCAACCCCGGGCGCACCTGCGGAGCTCTGGAGTTCAAGAAGACCCTGCTGGATAACGGCTGCCAGGCTGACGTGACCATCGCCGAGGCTGAAACATTCATCTATGCCAGCCGCGCCGACGGCCCGGCCCAGGCGCGCATCTTCCGCATCAAAGAGGCCGTGCCCCTGGCGGCCCTGCCCGCCAAACGCACCCAGCAAGTGCTGGAGACCATCCAGCCGGCCTACCCGCAGTTCATCGACGGGCAGAACGTGCTGCACACCGGGCTGAACAACATGGGCGCCATCTTCCATCCCGCCCTGACCCTGCTCAACGCCGGGCGCATCGAGAGCACCCACGGCGACTTCCAGTTCTACATCGACGGAGTCACTCCAGCCACAGCTCGCGTCCTGGAAGTGCTCGACCGCGAGCGCGTCACCGTGGCGTCTTCGTTGGGCATCCGGGCGCGCACTGCCCTGGAATGGCTGCACATGGCCTACAATACGATCGGCGATGACCTGCACGAAGCCATCCAGAACCAGCCAGGATACTACGGCATCAAAGCCCCCAGCACGCTCAACCACCGCTACATCTTCGAAGACGTGCCGATGAGCCTGGTGCCGATCGCTTCCTTTGCGCAACAATACGGCGTCTCGGTGCGCGGCATTGAAAGCATCATCCGTTTAGCCTGCATCATCCACCGCACCGACTACTGGCGGCGCGGGCGTACCCTGGACAAACTGGGCATTGCCGGGTTGAGTGTGACCGAGATCACCCAATACGTCGAAGAGGGCCATTACTAGCGTTATTCTCTCCGGATGAACTCCTTGCCCAGCCCGTAGGCCTGCAACACGGGTACTACGAATAAAAAGCCCGTGTGCGGGTTGTTCAGATCGCCGATGATTTCCTGCGCCGCGGCAACCAGC
The DNA here is from genome assembly GCA_040752025.1 of Chloroflexota bacterium. Taxonomy (GTDB): domain Bacteria; phylum Chloroflexota; class Anaerolineae; order Anaerolineales; family UBA4823; genus JBFMFR01. Next base: position 74,776 of record JBFMFR010000009.1, read on the forward strand.
TTCTCAACCACCTCCAGGCTCTCAACCACCGAGAGCAGCGTGCGGTGGGGGACCTCGCGCGTTCCCATGATATCGTGCAGGCTGGGCATAATCGGCAGATCATCGCGCAGCCCGGAACGACGCACTCTGCCCAGGCCAGTGCTCTCAAAAATCGTAACGCCAGAAACGCCCAGGCGCTCCCAGGCATCCAGGATGGACGGGCAATCGTCCAGGTCATCTACAATCAAAACCACCATATAGCTCATTTTTCATCTCCTGCGCTTACGCCTTCCTGACGCGGCGCGTTTCCACCCGGCGCCGTCCGCATTCGAAAAGAAGCGCGCAGCAAAGGTGGCGTCAGCAGCGTGGTCACGATCACCACGCCGACCACCGCCGAAAACAGGTTGCCTGGGATCAGACCTTCGGCCACGCCCACTGAAGCCACAATCAGGCCGACTTCGCCTCTCGACATCATTCCTAGGCCCAGTTGTAGCGATTCGCGGTTGCTGAAACCGCTCCAGCGCGCCCCCAAGCCTGAGCCCAGCACCTTACTCACCACGGCAACCAGGGTCATCACCAGGAACAGTCCCAGCACGCCAGCGCCCAGCTCCCGGGCGTTGGCCTTCAGACCAACATCGATGAAGAAGACTGGCACAAAAAAACCATAAGCCAGCGGTGCAAAGCCAGTCTCAATGCGCTCCTTGACAGATGTCTGGGCGAAGACCAGTCCAGCCAGGAAGGCTCCGGTGATGGCTGCCATGCGCCCGAATTCCTCGGCAGTCCAGCCGTAAAGCAACATCACCACGACGGCGAAAGCGATCAGGCCCTGACTGACCGGCAGGCTGGCGATCTTGCGACTCAACCTGGGCAGCAAGAACAAGCCCAGGGCAGTCGCCAGCCCCAGGTAGAGCAGCATCCTGGCGGCGATGCCTAGCACGCCCAGCAGCCCACTCCCACCGCCTGAGAGTGTCAGCGCGGTAAAAACAGACAGGCCCAGGACGACCAGAACATCATCGAAGACCGCCGCTCCCAACAGGCCGATTCCCACCCGGCTGCGCAGAACGCGCAGCTCCATCAGCGTCTGGGCCGAGATGCTAACGCTGGTTGCCGAAAGGATCAAGCCTAGAAAGATTGATTCTTGCAGCGGCATGGCGAAAGCCATGCCGGTCAAAGCGCCCAGAACCAGCGGCGCGACCACCCCCAGAACACCTGCCATAGCCGCCACCTTACCTGATTTCGCCAGGTCAGAGAGATGCAGTTCCAGCCCGGCGATGAACATCAAGAGCAGCACGCCAACCTCGGCCAGTTGGTGCACGACTTCCGGCAAATGTTCATCACTGAAATAGGCCAGGTGCAGCAGGTCGATCACCGAAGGTCCCAGGATCACGCCTACCAGCAGCTCGCCCAACACCGAAGGCTGCCCGAGCCGGTAGCTCAGGTAACCGCCAACCTTGGCTGCGGCGATCATCATAGCCAAAGCCAGGGCCAATTGTAAGAATGGACTCATTTCACCTTCCCTAAATCTTATTTCGCCGGTCCGGCCAGGTTCTTGACAGCCGAGAGCAGCGTAACTGCCAATACAGTCAACATTATTGCCAGGCTTGCAGCCGCCAATAATGGCAGCGCATCCACCAGCAGGTTGCGCGGCCAGAGCAGCAGTGCAGCAAACAAGAATAGCCCCAGGCGTAAACCGGCCTGCCACAATTCCGAGCGCCCGATAAAACCGGCCACGCCCATGCGGCGGCCCAGCCAGGCGATCAACCAGCCCACCAGCAACCCGGCTGCCGCTTCCAACAGCAGGGCCCAGGTCAGGGGCTGGTGCGTCTGCCAGCCCAAGAATACAAACAAGGCCAGCGCCAGGATAAACACCGGCCAGCGATCCAACGGTGCGGGCAGCGAAAGCGAGGCAGCCTTCCTGCGGATGCCTGCTTCGCTGTAAACCGCCACGCTCACCAGGGCCGCCGCAACGCCGGAGCTCTCAATCGCCAGCGCTAAGCCGTAAGCCAGATAGGCCTGCGCGATCGCCAGCCAGCCCAGCCAAGAATCGGGCAGCTTCTTGCTGGCATAGATCGCCAGGAGAGCTATGCCCACGCCAACGGCCGCCCCACTCATCATCCCACCCAAATAACGATTAGGCGTTTCCACTGCTGGGGCCACCTCACCCAACAGGAAAACCAGGGTCAAAGGACCCAATTGGCTGATCTGGTAGGTGTTCTCTTTGGGCTCGAGCGCTCGCCACAGGATGCTGGTAGCAATCAGGCCGAACAGGGCGCTGTTGGCCCACGGCAAAGCCCCGCTCAGGCCCAGAATGGCTCCCAGTGCCAGGATGGAGAGCAACCACAGCAACAACTCACGCCAGCCAGCCCGCCAGCGTGCTGCCAGCCAGTGCCTGGCGTTTTGCCAGAACAGCAACGGCAGGGTCAGAGAGAAAATCAGCTCCCAAGGAAGCTCAAGCGAAAACACCGGCGGCAAGAACGCCAGCGCCAGACCGCAGGCAATCGCCGGGATCGTCCAGGCGCGCTGCGGTGGGTTGGCGCTCAAGATTCCCACAAGTAACAACAACATGAAAAGGGCGTGTTCGAAATCAGCCATGCCGCTCCAATCTGTGTTCTACGCCTGCTGCCGCAGCAGATTCAGAACGCCGGGTGAGCCATTTTTCAATCTCGATGGCTGCAAAGACCAGGCTGCTGGCCGCCAAGCTGATCGCCAGGTCCAACGCTGAGAGCGGCCGGGTATGGAAGAAATTGCTCAGGAAGGGCACGTACAGCACTGAGAGCTGCAATACCAACACCAACACAGCCAGGAAACTGCCCGCCAGGTTGGATCTAATCCCCAGAAGAAAGAAAGATTCGCGCCGTGAGCGCGTGGCGAAGGACTGCGCCAGCTGGCTAAAGGCCAGGGTGGTGAAGACCATCGTCTGCCAGTTGCCGTTCGGATCGATGCGCCAGTAGATATAGCCCAGTCCCAACGCCAGCGCTCCGATCAGGGCGCCCACCCACAGGATGTGACGTCCCAGGCCCTGGCTGAAGAAACCGGCCTGCGGCGAATAGGGCGGCCGGCGCATGGCATCCATCTCTGGCGGCTCCATCCCCAGCCCCAGACCCAACAGACCATCGGTGAGCAGATTCAGCCATAACAACTGCAGAGGCTCCAACGGCAAAGGTTTACCCAGCACTGGCGCCAGCAGCATCACTGAAACTTTACCGATGTTGCCGGCCACGGAATACTTGATGAACTTGCGCAGGTTGTCGTAGATGGTGCGACCCTCCTCTACAGCCGCTACGATCGAGGCGAAGTTGTCATCCTGCAAAACCATCTCGGCGGCTTCTTTCGAAACGTCCGTGCCGGTGATGCCCATGGCCACACCGATGTTAGCGCGCTTCAATGCCGGGGCATCGTTCACTCCGTCCCCGGTCATGGCTACGATGTGACCTTTGCGCTGCAGGGCTTCGACGATGCGCAGCTTGTGCTCGGGTGAAACGCGGGCGAAAACCGAAACGTGTTCAACCAACTCATCCAACTCGCCGGCCTCCAGCCGCTCCAGCTCCTGCCCAGTGATGGCGCGGTCGCTCCCAGCGCCGGGCAGGATAATGCCCAGTTCCTTCGCAATCTGGCGAGCCGTCAGGGGGTGGTCGCCAGTGATCATCATCGGGCGGATGCCCGCGCTCTGGCAGGTCTGCACGGCAGCCTTCACCTCCGGTCGCGGCGGGTCGATCATGCCCACCAGACCCACGAGGGTCAGCTGGCTTTCCAACGCCTGGAACTGCTCGCCTTGCGGAAGAGCCTCTAGCGACTTGAAAGCCAGCCCCAAGACGCGCATGCCTTGCTGAGCCAGGTTGTCGTTGGCAGCCTGCACGCGCCTGCGCCAATCGCCATCCAAGGGGACCTGTTCACCATCCAACCAAACAAACCCGGCGACATCCAGGAGGCCATCCACCGCCCCTTTGGTGAAAGCCAGCCAGGCATGTTCACCACTGGCAAGCTGCGCCAGGGCCGGGATTTCACGCACCTGCCGGGGATCCACCTGGTGCACTGTCGTCATGCGTTTGCGCTCTGAGTCGAAAGGCAGCTCAGCCTGACGCGGCAGCCGTGTTTCCAGGTCGCCTTTGTACAGCCCAAAACTGGCTGCCGAAACCAGCAGGGCTGCCTCGGTCGGGTCGCCCACCGTCTGGAAGCGCTGGCCATCCGCCAGGGGCAGCAGCGTGGCGTCGTTGCACAAAGCGCCCCCGGCCAGTAGCAGACCAATCGCCCCAGGTTGCTGTGCGGCCTCCCCCTGGCTGTGTGTCAGAGCTGGCATTCCCAGGCGCAGCGCCTCATTGACCTGCACCTGGTGGCCAGCCACATCCAGTACCACAACAGTCATGCGGTTCTCTGTCAACGTACCGGTCTTATCCGAGCAGATCACGGTTACAGAGCCCAGGGTCTCTACGGCAGGCAACTTGCGGATCAAAGCCTGGCGCTTCAACATGCGCTGCGCCCCCAATGCCAGGGTGATCGTGACCACTGCCGGCAGCCCTTCGGGCACGATCGCCACGGCGATACTGACTGCGGTCAGTAGCATATCCCGCAAAGGCTCACCAATCCACAGTCCGCCGATGAAGATCAACACGGCCACTACCAACCCGGCAGCCGCCAGAAGTTTACCCAGTTGGTCCAGGCGTTTTTGCAGCGGTGTCAGTTCCTGGCCGACTTCCTGCAGCAAAGCGGCGATGCGCCCCAGCTCTGTGCGCATGCCAGTCTCTACCACCACCGCTTTGCCGCGCCCATAAGTCACTGTGGTGCCCATGTAAGCCATGTTACGCCGGTCGCCCAGCGCCAGGTCGGTCGCCAGCCGGAGCTGGCTGTCTTTTTCAACCGGCTCGGACTCCCCGGTCAACGTGGCTTCTTGGATGCGCAGGTTTACACTCTCCAGCAGGCGCACGTCTGCCGGAACCAGGTTGCCCGCCTCGATGAAAACGATGTCGCCCGGAACTAATTGGCGGGAGGAAATCTCCCCTGGTTGGCCATCACGCAGCACGCGCACGTTTGGTGCAGACAAGCGTTTGAGCGCCGCCATGGCCTGCTCTGCCCGGTACTCCTGCACGAACCCCAGGATCGAAAACACCACCACGATCGCTCCGATAGCAATGGCATCCTTGAACTCGCCAAGCACAGCCGAAAGCAGGGCCGCCCCGATCAAGATCAGCACCATCGTAGCGCTGAATTGTTTCCAAAGAATTTCCCACGGAGAGCGCAGACCGCTGTCTTGCAGTTCATTCAAGCCCATCCTGGACAAGCGTTGCTCAGCCTGCTGCATTTCCAGGCCGCGCCCGGCATCACTATCCAATTCGGCCAGGATATCCTCTGGTTCACTTTTGTACCAATCAGTCATAGACATCTCTTGAGGTCTTCCGCTTTTTAGCTTCCCTAAAATAACAGGCTGGCGCAGCGCTCACATTTTGATCGTCACGTCAGCCTATTGGTTTCTCAACATTCCAAGGAACACCTGCCTGGCATTTCTTATCTCAAGATTATAACATAGCATCAACAGGACGTCAACTTGTTGTTGAGTTTTTGTATATATTTCTAATCAATCATTGACTCTGGGCCTGAACCAATTTTGCATCTGGATTCCAGAGCGCAAACAGCAGCGCACCAACCAAGCGCAGCCCGGCGCTGACCAGCAAGGCCCCACTAATCCCAATGTAATTCGAAAAGAGCGTGCCCAGGGTGGGCGCCACCACCGCCGAAGCATACTGCATGCTCTGCGCCAATGAGACAAACGTGGCGCTATATTCCTCCGGCACAGTCTTCATCAGCTCGTCGAAAAAGACCAAATCGATACCAGCCTGGAAGATACCCGCCAGCCCGGCTAACAGGGCGATCAACTCGACTCGCTGAGTGAGCGCTACCAGCGCCGGGTAAAGCGTCAGGCCGAAAGTAGTCCACAGCAAAACGAAGCGCGAGCCGCGCAGCCGCGACTGGCGCGTCCATAAGAAATAGCCGATCAGCAAAACAGCAGTCTGGGAGGTGCTGATAAAACCGATCCAGGCGTCATTGGCGTGCACTTCGCGCACATAATACAGCGGGAAAAGCGGCGTGGCCAGCATCGTGCCCGTCATGAACACCAGGCGCTTGATGGAGATGCGCACAAATTCGCCGTGGCTGAAAATCAGCCCGAAATATTCCCGTCCTTGCTGCCGCAGCGACTTGCGCACCGGCGCTTCGTGGTGCAGCAAATCAGGCAAATCGATGTGGCTGGAGAAATAAAAGCTAATCAGCCCGCCCAGCGAAAGCGCGATGAACACCACCTGATAGTTGAAAGGAAAGCTCAAACGCTCTAATACCTGCCCCACCAGCATGACGGTCACCGCCGTGACCACTCCCAGGATCGACCAACGCCGGCTCATCAAATCGTAGCGGCGCACCGGTCCGGCCACAGCGTTCATCACGACCGAGAAAGCAACGGCTACCGCAGTCTGCGGCAGCGTGGCAAAGGCCCAGATCGCCAGGATCGTCACTACCAGTTTATCCTGAGGAACGAGGAATGCTGCCAGGCCAGTGGCGGCATACGAAGAGATCACCAGCAAACGGCCGGCGCTGTACCAGGGCACGATATTGCGCCGTGATTGCAAGAACCGCCCAACAATCAGCGCCAAAAACAATCCCGTAACGCCTGGCATGGAGCTGAGCAAGCCTACCTGCAAGTTGGTGGCTCCCAGGCGCGTCAAAAAGACCGGCAAGAAGGGGCTGGCAGCATTTGCCAGCCCAACTCCGATTGCATCGACCTGTACATTGATGAAATTCTTTCTCTGCGCCGGGGTGACATCATACGGCGCCACCGACCAACGTAATTGTCGCACGTTACCTGAATTCTCCTATGAAACCAACTTTCATTGCTCAGGCAAACGACCAAACAGATACCAAAAAACTTCCCGAGGGAAAAGCTGCTCTAATTCGATTTCCCAGATAAAATCGCCTGGAACCAGCACTTGGGCCAGCACAGCATCTAAGCCACTCAAAAGCGCCCTGTGCGCCTCAGGTAGTTCACCAGCCTGTTCCGCCAGGAGGTGCAGCAAAACACGCCGCCCGACTTCATAGCGGTAGTGGCTGAAATGATTCCCGGGCTCCTGGCGATACTCTTCAATGAAGTTACGCCACAAGGTTAGCCGCGCCTGGAACTCTGCTGCTGCTTTCTGTTCCCAGGCGACTCGCCAGCGCTGGCGAGTCGCATCGAGTTGAAGCGCCAGGCGATCCGCCTCGGCGGTTTCGGCTGGCGTGCCTGCCAGGGCCTGGGCGCGACGAAGTGCCAGCAACAACGCCCCCAGCGTCATCTGCGGGTAAGGCGTTTCCCCTGACCGGGCGGCGATTCCCACTGGCCAGTAGATTTCCTTGGAAAGCAAGTAGCTCTCCAGCTTCTCCAGGCCGGCGCGTAAAAAACGCAACTCGCAATCTGCGGTTGGAACGCCGCTACTCATGCCCGCCCCCTTGCACTAAACCAAGAGGCGCAGGGGCTCTTCGAGGAACACAGCCAGCGCCTGCATGAAGCGCGCCGCCTCAGCGCCGTCGCTGACGCGGTGATCGACAGAGATGCTGGCCTTCATGCGCCAGCCAGGCATAATCTCATCATCCTTCAGCACAGGCACCTGGCGCGCCGAACCGACTGCCAGGATAGCCGCTTCCGGCGGGTTGATGATCGCAATAAAATTCTCGACATCGAACATCCCCAGGTTGCTGACCGAGAAAGTCGAGCCTTCGATGTCCTCTGGGCGTACTTTGCCCTCCCGGGCGCGCTGGACCGCTATGCGCAGCTCCGCCGCAATCAAGCGCAAGGGTTTGCGGTCTGTGTCCCGGTTCACTACAGTCAACAGGCCGCCTTCAACTGCGACCGCCACGCCGACGTTAACCTGCCCATGGCGCACGACTTGCGCGCCCTGCAGCGAGGCGTTCAGGTTGGGGAACTGGCGCAGTCCCAACGCCACGGCTTTGACGATGAAATCGTTCACGGACACCTTTTCGTCTTCGGGTAAAAAGGCATTGATCTGCTTGCGTAAAGCCATCAGGGCTTCCACGTCATATTCGTGCGTCACGTAGAAATGCGGCACCTGCTGCTTGGCCTCGGTCATGCGCCGCCCGATGGCAGCGCGCAAACGGTTGAGAGGCACCACCTGCGAGGCAGGAGCCGGTGCACTGGCATAGGTTGCCGCCGGCATCGTAGGCGCGGCTTTCCCGGCAGTTACATCCTGGCGCGCCGCGCCGACAACGATGAAATCTTCGACATCCTTTTTCACAATACGCCCACCGGGGCCAGAGCCTTTCACCTGCGCCAGGTCGACGCCTCGCTCTTCTGCGATGCGCCGCGCCAATGGAGAAGCCTTGACGCCTCCAGGCAACTGCCCCGAGAGTGATTCAGCAGGTTGGGCCGCTCCAGCGGCTACCCCACTGGGTTCTGCCTTTGTCACAGGCGCGGGCGACTGCGCTTCCGCGCCGGCTTCCAGACCCAGGGCAGCCAAATCCAAGGCCTCGCCCTGAGCCGCGACCACGGCGATGGGCGTGTTAACCGGAACAACATCACCAGCCTGAACCAGGTGCTTTGCCAGGATGCCTTCGTAATTCGACTCTACTTCCACCGTGGCTTTGTCGGTCTCGATCTCGGCCAGGATGGCGCCACGGGCTACTGCATCGCCTTCCAGGATCACCCAACGCACCAGTGTGCCTTCGGCCATATCGAAGCCCAGCTTGGGCATGGTGACAACTTCAGCCATCACAGCACCTCCTTGACCGCCTGGACAACATCCTCAACCTGCGGAAGCGCCATTTGCTCCAGGTCGCGGTTGTAGGGAAGCGGCACTTCTTTTTGCGCTACCCGCCGCACCGGGGCGTCAACGTAATCGAAGGCCTCTTCGTAGATACGCGCGGCCACTTCGGAACCAATCCCAAAAGAGCGCCAGCCTTCCTCGACCACCACGGCCCGGTTGGTCTTGCGAAATGACTCTAATACCGGTTCCATATCCAGCGGTCGCAGAGAACGCAGGTCGACGATTTCGGCCTCGATGCCCTGTTTGGCAAGCTGCTCAGCGGCCTTGTTCGAAATCTCCAGGCCTTTACTGTAGGTTACAATGGTCACATCCCGGCCCGGTCGCTGCACTTTGGACACGCCAATCGGCAGGGCGAAGTCACCATCCGGCACCTCGCCACGCACCTGGTACATCGTCGCGTGTTCGATGAACAATACCGGGTCATTCGAGCGGATTGCAGCCTTCAACAGGCCTTTGGCATCCTCGGGTGTGCCCGGCGAGACGACCTTCAAACCGGGAAAATGGGCGAAGACTGCGTCGGGGGTCTGCGAATGTGTAGCGCCCAACTGCCGCCCGCCGCCGCCTACGGCGCGGATCACCATCGGCAGCACCATTTGCCCACCAAACATGTAGTGCAGCTTAGCGGCCTCGTTTACGATGTGATCCATAGCCGAAAAGGCAAAGTTGATGGTCATCAGTTCGGCCACCGGACGCAGCCCGGTCAAAGCAGCCCCAATCGCCCCGCCGATAATCGCCGCTTCGGCAATCGGTGTATCGCGCACCCGTTCAGCGCCGAAGTGATCATAGAACCCTTTGGTAACGGCATACGTGCCACCCCACACGCCTACTTCTTCGCCCATAATGAATACTTTGGGATCGCGTTCCATTTCTTCCCACAAAGCCTGGGAAATCGCTTCTCGCATAGTTATTCTTGCCATCGCATGACCCTCAGCTAATTCTCAACATAAATATGCTCGAACAAAGCCTCTGGCGCTGGATCAGGGCTGCTCTCGGCGAACTGCACCGCTTCCTTAGCTTCATCCAGCACCTGGATATCGATCTGGTCCAACTCCGCCGAACTGGCAATCTCTTTGTCAACCAGGTACTTGCGGAAAATGCCAACCGGATCGTTCTCATCTTCCCAGCACTTGACTTCTTCAGCCGGGCGGTAGCGCTCCGGGTCGCCCATCGAATGGCCGCGGAAGCGATACGTGATCACTTCCAGAAAATACGGTCCATTCCCGCCGCGGATATGCTCCAGCGCTTCCAGAGCCGCCTGGCGTACCTGCAAGATTTCCATACCATCTACGCGCCGGTTCGGGATGCCGTAACCCTCGGCCTTTTGGCGGATTTCAGATACGGCTGAAGCGCGTTCGACCGCGGTACCCATGCCGTACTGGTTATTCTCACACACCCACAGAACCGGCAGTTTCCACACCTTGGACAGGTTCACCGCCTCGTGGAAGTAACCGATGTTGGTGGCGCCGTCCCCGAACATGCAGATCGTGACCCCGTCGTTGCCCTGGTACAAATCGCCCAGGGCCAATCCGGACGCCAGCGGCAGGTGTGCGCCAACGATGGCATGCCCGCCCCAAAAATTCTTTTCCACATCAGCCATGTGCATCGAGCCGCCCTTGCCTTGCGAGCAACCCGTGGCTTTGCCCAGCAGTTCGGCCAGCACTACCTTGGCGCTGAGGCCGCAGTTGATCGCCACGCCATGGTCGCGATAAGCGGTGATCACCCGATCCTGCGGCTTACGCGCCGCGATCAGGCCGGTGCTGACCGCCTCTTGGCCGATGTACAGATGCAAGAACCCGCCGATTTTTCCCTGCTGGTATAACTGGGCGGCGTGCTCCTCGACCAAACGGATCAGTACCATTTGGTGGTATAGATCTAAATACTCTTGTTTCTCCATTTTCTTTTCCAGGCCTTCCTGTTTGGGAATAACACACAAAATAACACCGGGCAGTTCCCGGCGTTACAGGATCAAGCTCGGTTCTCATTGTAACCCAAGCGAATTATACCAGACCGGCCTGCAATCTTCCCTGAATATTTCTTGAGAATCCCCCTAACACTTGCTTTATGGCCCGGGCGGCATGGCACAAGCATCCATCCGCCCCATCTCCACCGGAAATGTTACCTCCCACGTATCCATCGGCCAATTCGAATGGGCGTTGGATTCGGTATCGATCGAGCTACTATACAGGAGATCACCGCTCTTTGAATACACCATTACATAATCTTCTGCAGATCCCTCATTAAGACGTGCAATCAGCGCCAGCTGCTCGCCATCCGGGCTCCACACGAGGCTGCGGACATCTACGAACCGGGCCAAGAACGTTAACGACTCACCTTCTACATCAAGCACTTCGCCTTCCAAATCTACGATAAATAATACACCCACGTCCTGTGGGTCATAAAAGCCGAAAACAGCCATGTGTCGGCTATCGGGGGCGAAGGCGAACTGCGTGACAATCGGCGGAGCAGGGATCATCTTTACAATTCCTGGCGCTTCTGCCAGGTTGAACCAATACAGGCTAGAGGCGAAATACGGGGATCGGAATGGCTGGCTGACATAGGCCACCTTGAGCCCATCCGGCGAGCGATCGCAGATCGTCGTCCACGGGTTGCCGAAAGGTGTGCTAGAAAGCAGGTATTCGTCGGCGAACAGGTAGATATTCGTCATTTCATCATCGATCTGGTAGCTGGAGGGATATTGGAAAGCCAGGCGACTGCCAGCCGGGTTGAATCCCTGTGGGGCAGGTGTGTGTCCAAGCTGTTGCCGCTCCCCTTCCACGTAGGGCATAGCCGACCAGGCGTCCGCCGGGATCGGCTGCCCACTGGAATCCAGAGCAAAATTCCCACGCCAGGGCAGACGCAAGTCGAAAAACTCTTGAGGAAGATCGATGTAATACTTTACCTGTGTGACGAGCACTTCGGTCATCAGGGTTTGAAAATCCTCGCCGCCGAAGAACTGCTTCCCCAACACCAGGTTGCTCTGGTCATCCAGCCAGAAGCGCGCTTCGCGCTGCCCATCCTGGTTGATCACATCCACCAGCATAGCCTGCCGTTCGGCCACTTCTTCTCTGCCCCCGGGTCTCAACGTAGTAAAAGGAGAAGCAGCCAGGTCGCGCGTACTGAGGATCGCGTTATAGAGCGTGACCAGGTCGGCCAGGTTTTCGCCCTGCACGCTCTCATCCCAAACCATGAACCAGGGCAGCCCGACGCCAGGCCTGGCAATGTAACGCTCGCCGCCTGTTTGCATCCACACGGTCTGCACACTGCGCTCGTCTCCCATGATGATCAGGAACTGGTCCTGGCTGAGCCAGGTCTGCACGCGTTGGACGCGCGGCGGGCCCAGGTAGCTCAAAGGGCCATAATCGACCAGCAGGGCGTCGAGCCACAAACTGGCAAAATCCGAGGGATTGGGGATCAGGCGCTGGTAAAGCGTCTGAGGGCTGTATGGCGTTATCAAAGGAGCAGGGCTGGAAGGAACTGCTACCGGGGTTGCTGCCAGGGTCGGCGCTAGCGGGGCCAATACGGGGTTGATTAACCTCTGACCAGCCTGGAGTTCTACGCCAGATGGGATACGGTTCAAGTGACGAAGTTTTTCAACGGTTGTCTTCAACTTGTAAGCTACAGTAGTGAGTGTATCGCCGGGTTGCACCACGTAGAAAATATCTGCAGGCGGACGCGCCAGCGCCTCGGGTGTGACCGTAGACGTTGCAGTCACAATTTGCACCTGCTTCAACGTAGAGGTCACATACACCAATTGGGTCACTACCCTATCCGTAGGCTGCGGAGGTGCAGCGGTCGAGGCCGGCTGCGGCTCTGGCCACAACCAGTTAGCCCCAAATATCACAACGAGCACCACACTGATAGTGGCGGCGATCATGGCCATTTCCCGCACCAGCATCAGGCCGCGCCGGCGAGCGCCTTTGCGAGCGGCCAATTCGAGGATCTCGCCGGCCAGTTCATCGCTTTCATCTTCCGACCAAACTGGGGCAGGCCAGCGCACCTCGAGCCAGCGCCCTATCTCCAGGCTGTGTTGGCGTTCCTGCAATTTCTCGCCGGGCGCAAGCCAGGCTTGCTGCGCTTTCCAGATCTCACTATGGATTCGCAAGTGGATGCTGCGTAAAGCCGAGACCACTTCACCTTCGCCCATCTCCAGCACCGCCCCAACCTGGTCCGGCTGCCAGTGCTCCACCTCGCTCAGCACCAGATTCACCTTCTCGATATCTGCCAGCGTTTCGAAAACCTGCCAGAACGCCGCCTGCTCTTCCTCCGAACCAGAGACCATTCCCAGATCGGATTTCTTGGATTGTGCTCCAGAAAAAAGCTTTGCAATCCAACTCTGGCGGTGCTCCTTTGCTATCCAGATCGTTTCCAGGGCGATCTGGTACAGCCAGGTCAACACTCCAATTTCTTCGCTGTATTCGTGAACTTTCAATAATGCCGTAGTAAAACCCCGCTCAACTGCCATGCGCGCCGCCTGTGGATCATCCAGGAACATCAGCGCCAGGCGATACACCGGCAGATAATGCTCCTGCAGCAGCGCCTCGAGGAGTACATTCCTCGAAACCTGGCCGCTTTGTAACATCCAATCCAGGTCTGAAGTCAGGTCTTCTGAAGAACCAAACATCATATCGCCATTGTACCAGTTATCCCAGGTAAAAGGCCAAGCGCTCGAGCCTCTCTTAAGATATACTTATTTCACCCAAAAAATGTTTGATGCAGGCATAAAAAGAATTGGATATCCTTTACATCACCCACTTCCTGAACGGTTTCCTGATGATCCTTATGCCCCTCATCCTGGGCATCTACCTGGCGCGCAAATTTCGCCTGGGCTGGCGCCTGTGGTGGATCGGAGCAGCGACCTTCGTGCTTTCTCAAATTGGCCACTTGCCTTTCAATTTCGCCCTGGGGCTGCTTTTTGAGCGCAACTTGCTCCCGACTCCCCCCGAAAGCTGGCGGCTGCCTTTCAGCGCTATCCTGCTAGGGCTCAGCGCCGGGTTGTGGGAAGAAAGCGCCCGTTACATCACCTACCGCTGGTGGGCCAAAGAGGCCCGTTCCTGGCGCACGGGGTTGATGTTGGGCACCGGACATGGCGGCATCGAGGCGATCATTCTGGGAGTGTTGGTGCTGTTCACCTACGCTAACATGGTTTACGCCCAAAATGTGGACCTCACCCAGCTTGTACCCGCAGCGCAACTGTCTACAGCCCAACATCAACTCGAAACTTACTGGTCAGCCCCCTGGGGCGTCAGCTTGTTAGGGGCGCTGGAGCGAGCGTTCACTATTCCGTTCCACCTTTCGGCTTCCTTGCTGATTTTACAGGTTTTCGTGCGCCGCCAGTGGCGCTGGTATTGGTTTTCCGTAGGCTGGCATACTGCTATCAACACCCTGGCTGTGTTCGCGGTCAGCCGCTGGGGGGCCTACGCTACCGAAGCGATCATCGGCTGCTCCGTTGTAATCGACCTGGGCATCATTTTCCTCTTGCGCAAGCCAGAACCTAAGCCCGCTGACATAGCGCCAGCCCCACTTCCAGATGTGGGCACCGAACTACTCATACTGCCCCCCATCGAAGAAAGTCCGGAGAATCTGGAAGAAACACGTTACAATTAGATACTTTCAAACCATGATTACCACTGAGAATCTGACCAAACAATTCGGCACGACCCTGGCCGTCAGCCAGCTCAACCTGGAGGTGAACCAGGGAGAAGTATTTGGCTTCCTGGGACCGAATGGCGCCGGGAAAACCACCACTGTGCGCATGCTCACCGGCCTGATCGCACCTACCCAGGGCAGCGCCAGTGTCAACGGCTATCGCCTGGGCAAAGAAGACATCCACATCCGCCGCTCGGTTGGCATCCTCACTGAAACGCCCGGCATGTACGACAACTTGAGCGCCGAATATAACCTGCGCATCTATGCCAACCTGTATGAAGTCAAGGACATCTCTGGGCAGATCGAGAAGTACCTGCGCATGTTGGGCCTGTGGGAAAGGCGTTTCGATGAGGCCGGTACATTTTCCAAAGGGATGAAGCAAAAACTGGCTATCGCCCGCGCTTTGCTGCACGAGCCCAGCATCTTGTTCCTGGATGAGCCAACTGCCGGCCTGGATCCCGAAGCGGCCCGCCTGGTGCGCGACTTCATCGACGAGTTGCGCAAGGAAGGCCGCACCATCTTCCTGTGCACTCATAATCTAGATGAAGCCGACCGCCTGTGCGACCGCGTTGGCGTTTTCAAAACCCACCTGTTGGTCGTCGACACGCCCGCCCGCCTGCGGTCGCAGTTGTTCGGCCGTAAAGTCGTCTTCCATTTACGCCAGGCTGACCAGGGCCTGGCTGACTCCATCGCCGCTCTGCCCTTCGTGCAAGAGGCGCGCCTGGTTGAAGGCAAACTGCTGGTCACCCTGGACGAGCCCGAGGTGCACAATCCGGACATCATACGCAGCCTGGTCGCAGCCGGCGCAGACATCCAGTTCGTCGGCGAGCTGCGCCACTCCCTGGAAGATGTTTACCTTCGACTCGTAAAGAACGCTTGAGAACTTATGAACAAAATCAAAACTATCGTGCTCAAGGAATGGGCAGAAGTATTCAAAAACCGCATGGTGCTCTTCACCGTGGCCTTTATGCCCCTGATCATGACCGCCCTCCCGCTTGGCATCCTGTTCGCCATGCATGGGGATGCCACGCTGCAGGATGCGACTGCTGAGTTTCCTGCACAGTTCAACGCTTTCTGCCCGGCCAGCCTGTCGGGAGGAGAATGCTTCCAGGTTTACCTGGTCAGCCAATTCATGATCATGTTCATGATCTTGCCTCTGGCGATCCCCGCTACGATTGCCGCCTATTCCATCGTCGGCGAGAAGACCACGCGCAGCCTGGAACCCTTACTGGCTACTCCCATCACCACCCTGGAGCTATTGATCGGCAAAAGCCTATCCGCAATCATCCCGGCAATCCTGGCGACAGATCTTGCCTTTGGTGTTTATGCCGCAGGAGCCTGGCTGATGATCGCAAACCCGGTGCTGTTTGGGGCTATGATGGATGCACGCTGGCTGCTGGCCGTATTCGTGGTTGGTCCGCTCATGGCGCTCATGGCTGTCAATGTCAGCATCATGGTTTCCTCGCGCGTCAATGACCCTCGCGTGGCTGAGCAGCTCTCCATGGTCGTCATTATCCCGGTGTTGGGTTTTTTCTTTGGACAGATTTCCGGCCTGTTCATCATCGACCGCCGCCTGGTATTGATCACCGCCCTGGTACTGGTCGTGCTGGATACGCTCCTGGTTTACCTGGCCGTGCGCCTGTTCCAGCGCGAAACCATCCTGACGCGCTGGAAATAAACCCGCTTCTCCCAACCAGGCAAAACCGGGTTCTGACCTGTCCGACAAACACATTTTCAGGAGCAAACACGTGCTGAAAAACAGAAAGATTTCGCCACTTCAATGGATAGCGCTTGTGCTTTTCCTGTTGATCCTGGCACAACCAGCCGCTGCCCAGCAGGAATCCGAATTAGCACTGCGCCTTTCACGCGACTTCGGTTATTCATCCGGAACCGGCAGGATCCAGGGCACTTTCTCCATGAAAGTCACCGGCCCGGAAGATCTCACACGAGTGGTTTTCTATATCGATGAGCAAACGCTGGGCGAGACCACCCAGGCGCCTTTCCAACTGCGTTTCACCACGGACAGCTACCCCACGGGCATGCACAGCCTGTACGCCGTGGGCTTTACTGCCAGCGGGAGCGAGCTGCGCTCGAATGTGATCCGCGCCGAGTTCGTCAGCGCCGAAGAGGGCTGGCAAGAAGGACTGCGCATCGCCACACCGATACTAGTCATAACATTCGGCGTGGTGGTTCTTTCTTTCGTTTTTTCATTTATCTCTATAGGCAAGCGCAAGAACCCGCTGCCTGGCGCACAGCGCAAATACGGCCTGGCCGGCGGGGCCATCTGCCCGAAATGCAGCCGGCCTTTTTCATTGAACTTTATGGCGCCCAACCTCCTGGTGGGCAAATTCGATCGCTGTCCTTTCTGCGGCAAATGGGGGATGATGCGTTCCCGCCCCCTGTCAGAACTGCGCGCCGCCGAAGCCGCTGAGTTACAGGCATCCCAGGATAGTTCGCCCCGGCCAGCCGCCAGCCAGGAAGACAAATTGCGCAAAGAGCTGGACGATTCGCGCTACCAAGATTTATGACGCGCAAAATCCTGCTCGCTTTGGCTTTGTTCCTGCTTCTCAACACAGCCTGTAAACCTGCCACCAGCCCAACGCCCACCGTCTCGCCAGCCAGCACAATGGCGGTTCTTACTTCCGCGCCAACGAGTACAGCTACAACCGCGCCTCCGTTGCCAACATCTGTTCCACTGGCAACGCCCTCCGGCCAGGACCTGAGCGTAGTTTATTTGAAAGATGATAGCCTGTGGCTCTGGCAAGCTGGGAAAACCAGGCTCCTGACCTCATCAAAGCCGGTTTTTGCGCCACGCATTTCCCCCGATGGTCGTTTGGTCGCCTTTCTGCGCCAGGTGGATGAGGTGCACCTGGAATTATGGGCGATCGACATCGACGGGGGCAACGAGCGGCGGCTGGTCAACATTGACGATCTGAACACCATCGGCGCCAGCGTACTCGAGCCCAATGCCCTGGCAGTCGTCCCACACCACTTCGAATGGGTGCCCAACAGCCATGCCCTGGCATTCAACACCCGGCAGGTGTTCCAGGGGCCTGGTTTGGTGATCAATGATGACTTCAACCTGGTGGATGCCGACACACAGCAGGTGACCTTCGTTCTGCTGGCTGGTTGGGGAGGCGAATTCAGCCTATCCCCGGATGGTAGCCTGGTGGCGCTATCTACTCCCACCAACGTAGTCCTATCCAAACTGGATGGCAGCGATTGGCGCAGCGTGCTGAGCTACGAACCTGTCTTGACTTACAGCGACTACCGCTTTTACGCACAGCCTGTCTGGTCGCCGGATGGCAAGCGCCTGAGCGTTGCTATCCCACCCGCCGACCCCCTGGCAGATCCACCTGCTCCGACTGCCCTATGGGCGATCGATCCCTCCGCGGGCCCGGCGCAACATGTGCATAGCCTGTACGCAGTGCCCTACTTCGATACCTCAATCACCTTCGCACCTGACCTCACACACCTGCTCTACCTAAATGACATCGATCATGGGGATGAGAACTGGCGCGAAATCCACATCGCCAGCCTGGATGGCTCCGCCGACCAGGTAGTTCATGCTGGTCCGCTGGTGAACCTGACTGGCTGGCTGCCCGACTCGCGCCATTTCACGTTCTCCCAGGGTGAAGATCAAATCATGTACCTGGGAAGCCCGGACCAGCCGCCGGCGCTGCTTAGCGCCGGGTCAAGCGGCATCCACTTCCCGCGCTGGGTGGACGACCAACGCTACCTGTACTTGGGGCAAAGCGCCGCTGGCCTCGAATTGCGCCTGGGACTATCCGGTGCCGGCAGTCTGACCCTGGATTCCATCGGTCAGCCGCCCCTGGCTTTCGATTTTACGCGGTTGTCTCCTCAGTAGCCACGGGCCGCCGCGCATCCACAATCCATTCGCTCCACGAGCCTGGGTACAACTTACCCTCTCCAAGGCCAGCAAATAGCATCGCCAGGAGATCATGGATAGAGGTAACTCCCGAGCCGCAGTAAAAAACCACGTTCTGGGCTGGAACGCCCTCCAACAATGCCTGGAAACGCTGGCGCAGCTCCTCCGCCGGGCGCATGGTTCCCTCTGCGCTGATGTTCTCCAGGTAAGAGGCGCTCCTCGCCCCAGGGATATGCCCGGCTACAGGGTCAATAGTCTCGTTGTGGCCCAGGTAACGCTCGTAGGCGCGCGCATCAAAAACTCGATAAGCCGGGTCTAAGCGCATACGATCCACTTGTTCAACATCCACAAGCAGTTCTGGCCTGGGGTGCGCAACAAACTGGCGCGCTGCTCGCGTTTCGCTTCCGCTAACCACCGGGCGATCTTCGTACACCCACTTCTGCCAAACGCCATCTAAAACAGCTACAGTCTCATGGCCAAGCCAGCGTAGCATCCACCAAACTCGCACAGCCGCCAGAGCCCCGCCAGCGTCATCATAAACCACCACCTGCACGCCCGGCTCAATGCCAATGCTTGCGAAGAAAGCGCTGGCCTGCTCGACAGACGGCCAAGGATGTCGCCCGGTTACCCCTGGGATAATCTGGCTGGATAAATCGCGCTCCAAATGAGCATAGACTGCGCCTGGGATATGCGAACGCAGGTAGTTCTGTTCCCCACGCTCGGGCGCATTGAGCACAAACCGGCAATCTACAACCACCCAATCCGGATCGTTGAGATGTTCGGCAAGCTCAGATGTGGAGATCAATGTTTTGTAAAGCATTCTTATCCTTTCATTTTTCAGTTTTGATCAAACCCCTGATGTAATCTATTCTACATCAGTCTTAAGGTTTTGGACACCCGGGTGTAGAGAAGTTCGTGAACTTTTTTACGAAAACCTCCATGAAAACAAGGGAAAACCATTATTGAGGACAATCCAGGGCACCTTATCGGGGCTGGTTTCCCCGAGGTCGCGATATAATTGCATTGGCAAAAGCACAGGCATTCAAGCAAAGGTCCAGGTAGACTTGACAACCCGAGCCTGGGAGAAAGAGAGCAGGAGCATGTCTTTACCTAACTTGCGTCACACATTTCTGGTCGCCACGATCACCATAATTGTTTTCTTGGGCAGCGCCTGCACATTATCTGCGTCACAATCAGTTCAGCCCACTTCGGAGATTTCTTCAGCCTTACTGACAAAAGTCGCCGCCACCATCCAGGTTCAAATTGCCTCGACGCGCGCCCAAGACACATTGTCGACTCCTTTGCCCACCAATACCACGCTCTCCAAACCTGCAGTGTCCAACACTAACACACCGACCTTCACTGCCACGCAGCAACCCACCCTGACCAACACCCCCACGCAAAAGCCCACGCTCACCCCTACGCGCACATCCACGCTGCGTCCTTCACAAACGCCAACCGCTACATCAACGATTGTTCCGACCAGCACGCGTCCGGTAGCGTATGGCTTGCGCTACACCATCGATGGAGTCAACCTGCACGACTGCTTCGGCACACCCTGGGTGGTTTTTACTGTCTATAACGGTGGCACGAAAGCGCTCGAATCGGCCTACCTGTACGTTCGCGATGTGACCACCAATCACAGCCTGGTGGGCCCAATCTCCAGCAACGCGCCTTTTATGGACTCGGACCGTTCTTGCTACACTGCTAACATCAACCGGTTAGATTCTGGCCAACTCTTATACCTGGGCGAATCGCTCGGCATCCGTGCTTTGAAAGGGCATACCCTGCGGGCTACGATTGAACTGTGCGACCAGGAGAACCTCAGAGGAACTTGTGTAAAGAAAGTAATCGATTTTGTCGTACCCTGAAACCTGAACCATGACCTCCACCGGCGAAGTGAATAAGTACACTAAATATCCATAACGTTTGTAACCATCCCTGTATGGCAAATCATATTAAAATAGAGGCCGGTTTCAGGCAGTCCGTTTGTGCTACTTTATGCGTGAAAAAGACCGCAAAGCGGACGCCGGAAACGCGTAAAAATACAAACAAAACGAAAGAAAAAATTATGACTCAATCATCTCTCCCCTCATTTGATCCAGTCCACGATGTGCTGCGCTACGAAGGTAGCCCTTTGAACGCTATCTTTGCCCCTAAGAACGTTGCCCTAATCGGCGCGACAGAAACAATGGGCAGTGTAGGCCGCACCATCATGTGGAATCTGGTGAGCAATCCTTTTGGCGGCGCTGTATTTCCGATCAATCCCAAGCGCCCCAGCGTATTGGGCGTCAAGGCTTACCCCAATATCGCCGCCGTATCGGAACCGATTGACCTGGCTGTGCTGGTCACACCAGCACATACCGTGCCCGATCTCATCGCTGAATGTGTAGATGTGGGCGTAAAAGGCGCAATCGTAATCTCGGCCGGGTTCAAAGAAACTGGCCCGGCAGGCGTCGAGCTGGAACGACGCATCATGGAACATGCCCGGCGTGGCAACATGCGCATCATTGGACCTAACTGCCTGGGCGTAATGAGCCCGGTGAGTGGGTTGAATGCTACCTTTTCAGCAGCCATGGCGCACAAGGGCAAAGTCGGCTTCATCAGCCAGAGTGGGGCGCTTTGCACCGCCGTCCTGGACTGGAGCCTGCGTGAAAATGTTGGCTTCAGCCACTTCGTTTCCGTCGGATCTATGCTGGATGTAGGTTGGGGCGACCTGATTTACCACCTGGGCGACGATCCACACACGGAAAGCATCGTAATCTACATGGAAACCATCGGCGATGCTCGTTATTTCCTATCTGCCGCCCGAGAAGTTGCCAATACCAAGCCCATCATTGTGATCAAGCCCGGCCGCACTGCTGGCGCGGCCAAGGCGGCTGCTTCGCATACGGGCTCACTCACGGGCAGCGATGAAGTGCTGGAAATAGCTTTCCGCCGCGCCGGCGTGTTGCGCGTCAATTCGATCGCAGAGCTATTCTACACCGCCGAAGTTCTCTCGAAACAGCCTCGACCGGTCGGCAACCGCCTGACGATCCTGACCAACGCTGGCGGCCCAGGCGTATTAGCTACGGATGCCTTGATCACCAACGGCGGTCAGCTAGCCGATCTCTCGAACGAGACCATGCAAGCTTTCAACGATCTGCTGCCCGCCGCCTGGAGCCGCAACAACCCGGTCGATATTTTGGGAGACGCCAGCCCCGAGCGCTATGCCAAAGCGCTCGAAATCGCTGCTCAGGATCAGAACAGCGATGGCATGTTGGTGATCCTCACGCCGCAAGATATGACCGACCCCACAGCCACAGCCGAAGAACTTGTCAAAGTGGCAAAACAATTAGACAAACCTGTGCTTGCCAGTTGGATGGGCGGCAATGGTGTTTCTGAAGGCGAACATGTCCTCAACCGCGCCAATATCCCCGCATTCCCTTATCCAGACACCGCTGCCCGCATGTTTGACTACATGGCCAACTACTCAGGCATCCTACAACGGCTATACGAAACCCCCATGCTGGCAACCAGCAACCATAACGCTCCTGATAGCCAGCGCGCGGTCGAAATCATCCAATCCGTTCGCCAATCCGGCCGCACCATCCTGACCGAGTATGAATCCAAGCAATTGCTAGCAGCCTACCGTATTCCCACCGTCGAGACGCGCATCGCCCGCACCCCAGCAGAAGCTGTGCAGGCTGCCGAAGATATCGGCTATCCGGTAGTGCTCAAACTACACTCTGAAACCATCACGCACAAAACGGATGTGGGCGGCGTGCAGCTCAATCTGGATAATGCCCAGACCGTGGAAGAAGCCTTCCAAACAATCGCCACCACTCTGGCCCAACGCGTCGGTGAGCGGGATGAAAACGGAAAGGCTCATTTCTTGGGTGTAACTGTACAGCCCATGGCCGAGATGGAGGGCTATGAGCTGATCCTGGGCAGCAGCATTGACCCGCAGTTCGGACCGGTGATCTTGTTTGGCACAGGCGGTTCTCTGGTAGAGGTCTTCAAAGACAGCGCTCTCGGGCTGCCGCCGCTCAATACCACCCTGGCGCGACGCATGATGGAGCGCACCAATGTATATACCGCATTGAAAGGCGTACGCGGCCGCAAACCTGTCGATCTGGATTCATTGGAGCAACTCGTTGTGCGCTTCAGCAACCTGATCGCCGAACACCATTGGGTCAAAGAGTTGGACATCAATCCCCTGCTGGTTTCATCGGATAGAGTATTGGCCCTGGATGCCCGCGTTGTGCTCTATGGCCCTGAGGTCAAAGAAGAAGCGCTGCCCCGCCTGGCAATCCGCCCATACCCCATGCAATATGTCAGCCCGTGGATAGCCCGGGATGGTTCGAACCTGATCATTCGACCAATTCGCGCCGAGGATGAGCCCTGGATCGTGCAATTCCACGAGTCGCTCTCCGACCGCAGTGTCTACTTACGCTACATGCACCCCATGTTGCTCAGCCAGCGTGCCGCCCACGTGCGGCTGGCGCGCATTTGCCACTGCGATTACGAACGCGAGATCACGTTGATTGCCGAAAATCCGGATGCCAAAGATGGAGAACTGCGCATCCTGGGTGCCGGCCGCATGACCAAGCTGCACGGCACCAATACCGCCCGCTTCAGCCTGCTGGTCAGTGATCAATGCCAGGGGATTGGCATCGGCAACGAAATGATCCGCCGCCTGATCGATGTGGCTCGCAAGGAAAAGTTAGACGGCCTGGAAGCGATCACAACCCTGGATAATCACGCCATGCAAAATCTCTGCCGCAAACTCGGCTTCGAGATTCACCTGGACGAGAAGCAAAACATGGCCAAGGCCACACTCAACCTGTAAATACCACGAAAAACGACCGGGGGCGGATGATCCCGCCCCCGGTCGTTTTTTTTATACACCGCCCAGGCTCAACCTTTCAGAGCGCCCGCCATCAGGCCTCGCAAGAAATACCGTCCCAAGAAAATATAAACCAACAAAGTAGGCAAAGCCGCCAGGAAAGAGCCTGCCATCTGCACATTCCAGGCAATAATCTGGCTACCTGCCATGTTGTTCAGCGCCACGGTAATCGGCCAGCTTTCCGGGTTGGTCAGTACCACTGCGAACAAGAAATCGTTCCAGGCAGAGGTAAACTGCCAGATCAATACCACCACGAAGGCCGGGATCGAGATCGGCAGTAAAATATGCCAATACGAACCCAGCATCCCGGCTCCATCGATGCGCGAGGCCTCGACCAGTTCCTTGGGCACGCTGGCGTAATAATTCCGGAAGGTCAGCGTGGTAATCGGGATGCCATAGATGATATGCGCCAGCACCAGCCCAGGCAACCCCCCGTACATATTGATGTTTTTCATGAACTCGACCAACGGGATTAGAATGCTCTGGTAAGGGATGAACATCCCGAACAAGATCAAGGGGAAGATCACGTCTGCGCCGCGGAACTTCCATTTCGCCAGAACAAAGCCGTTGAGAGAGCCCAAGAAAGATGAAAGTACCGCAGCCGGGATCACCATATTAAAACTGTTCCATAGATATGGCGCCAGCTTCTCGAAAGCCGCTAAATAATTATCGAAGTGGATTCCGGTTGGGAATTGCCACATCGTTCGCAAGGAAACTTCATCGAAACTCTTGAACCCGGTAGACAGCATTACGTACATTGGCAACAGATAGAACACCGACATCAGTACCAGCGGGATCAGCAGCAAGTAACGTAATTGAAACCGAGAAGTCTGTCGAATTTTTCGAGGTAAAACCGATGCACTCATAGTTCCGCCTCCGTACGCAGTGTGTAGCTCAGGTATGGGATGATCAGCACGGCAACGCTCAAGAGCAACAGAATGCCCACTGCAGCGCCTCTCCCGAAGAAATAGCCATCAAAGGTCGTCTGCCACATGTAGATTGCCGGCACATCCAGCGCCAGTTGCTTACCAGCCACTGCGATAATTAGATCGAACACCTTGAGCGAAATGTGCCCAAGGATAATCATCGCGCTCAAAGTTACCGGATTGAGCAGCGGGAAAACGATCTGGAAATAAATCTGGGCTTCGCTGGCGCCGTCCACGCGCGCCGCTTCACGCAGTTCCTCCGGGACGGAACGCAGGCCGGCCAGGTACAGCGCCATCACATATCCAGACATCTGCCAGATCGCCGCCAGGGCAATGGCTGCGATTCCCCATTTAGGAGTGGTATGCCATCTATTTACCAGGAAATCCAGGCCCAGGTTACTGAATAACAGGTTCAAGCCGCTCATGCGCGATCCCATGGCCGGGTTCATCAACCAGCGCCAGATCACACCGGTAACAATAAACGAGATCGCCATCGGGAAAAGAAACAGGCTTCGGAAAAAGCCCTCTCCCGGCAAATTCTGATCCAACATAATTGCCAGCGCCAGGCCCAGCAGCAACGAACCGCCTACAAAGACAACTGTGAAGACAACTGTATTGCGTATATCAACATGAAAACGAGGGTCAGAAAATAGCTCAATATAATTTTTTAGTCCCACCCAGGTATAGTCAGGCAGCAAACCTTTCCATTGGCTGACCGACACGCGCATCGACCATGCGATAAAACCATACACAAAAATTGCAATCGCCAGGATCGATGGCGAAACCAAAACAATGGATAGGATGGTATCTTTATTTCTTGTCATCCGGTCACCTCGAAGACGCTTCTCTTCTAATCCGGCGCTTAGGCCAGGGGCACCTCTTGGAAAATGGGACGGGCGCCGGAAGACGCCCGTCCCCAAACACTCAGCTAAATTACTGGCAAGGGCCAGAGCTTGCGCAGGCTGCTACCAGGGCTGCCACGAAGTTGTCCACATTCAGGTCAGCCAGGAACAGGCCTAGAGCTGTGTCGATCTCCGACTTCCAGGAGTCGTTCGCCACCACACCGTGAGTCAGCGAGCCAACCACAACGTTGCTGGCCCAGTCATCCATCGCCGACTGCAAATACACGCCATACAGAGCGCGGTCGCCATCGCTGCGGGCCGGGATCGAACCCTTCACCGGGTTGAATGCATCCTGACCTTCCTTCGAGCCAGCGATCTTCAGCCAGGCAATTGCCGCGTCGCGGTGCGGAGCGCCCACCGGCAGCACGAAGCTGTCGGACAGGAACTGGAAGTTGCCGCCCGTGCCAGGCACCGCGGCCCAACCGTAGTCGGTCTCGGGGGTTTTGCCCAACTCACGGAAGAACCCTTCTGCCCAGTCGCCCATCACGTTGAAGGCTGCATCGCCATCCACCACCAGTTGGGCTGCATCCTGCCAGCTCAACGAGGCTGCATCGCTGTTCGTGTAGGTCAGAATCTTGGCGTAATTCGCCACGGCTTCCTTGGTTTCGTCAGCATCCCAGGCAAACTCGCCTGTCCACAGGCCATTGTACTTATCCGGGCCCAGGGTAGCCAGCAGGACCGTCTCGAACAGGTGCATCGCCGTCCACTGCTCGCCCAGCGCCAGCGGGGTCACGCCCGCCGCCTGCAAGGTATCCATCGCCGCAAACCACTCATCCAGCGTGGCGGGCACTTCGATGCCGTTGTCGCTCAGGATCGCCGGGTTGTACCACAGCACGTTCGCCCGGTGGATGTTCACCGGCACGCTGTAGATGTTGCCATCCTGCGAGATCAGAGGGATCAGCGTCTCCGGCATCACATCCAGCCAGCCTTCCTCTTCGTACAGGAAATTCAATGGCTCAAGCTGTCCGGCTTTCACGTACGTGCCGATCAACTCCTGGCCGGCGTGGCCCTGCCAGCTATCCGGCGGGTCGCCAGCTTGCAAGCGCGTCGCCAGCACAGCGCGCGCGTTCGTGCCGGCACCGCCAGCTACGGCGGCATTGATGAACTCAGTATCAGGATACTTGGCCTGGAAGATCTTGATCATGGCATCCAAACCGGCAGCTTCACCGCCGCCCGTCCACCATGAGAACACTTCCACCTGATTTGCGCCGCTGGCCGGCTTGGCCTCGGTCGGCTTAGCCTCAACCGGTTTTGCCTCGGTGGGATTGACTTCTGGTGCAGTGGTTGGGGTCGCTGCCGGCTTGCAGGCTGCAAGCAACAGTGACATCGCCATCAACACAGACACCAGGGTCCAAACGAGCTTGTTTCTTGACATTCTCTTCTCTCCTTTTCCTAAAATAATTGGGGATCACGAAACGAACATGAACTATCTGAGTTCACTTACACAGGGGCAACGACCAAGCACAAACACTCTCGATAGACACCTCCTGACAATACATGGATAGAATGGGTTAAAATATATTATAGCAATCCGCTCCTGGCAACTCAACCCCTTTGTGGACTTACAGCGGACATATCGCGGCCAAAAAAAAAACGATGGACCGACAAACTTTTAACGATCTGTTTAGAGATTTGATTCCACACCTCTACGATTATACAGTTGTAGAGGCACACCCTCTGACCATAGCTCTGACCCTTCCAGAGGATCATCGCGGTAGTAGAGGTGAATACATACGAAAACTAGTTGCTGAGGCTATCGAAAAATTCAAGCCGGTCACCCGAACGCTCAACCTCACCGCTCCCGAGTCCCGTCCCTATTTGATCCTGCATGGGCGCTACATCCAGGGGCTATCGCCGCAAGAATTGGCCGGCAAATTAGCCTTGAGCGAGCGCCAGCTCCGGCGGGATCACAGTCGCGCCCTGCAAGCCCTTGCAGATCACCTGTATGACCAACTATTTCCAGGCCAGCTAGGATCTCAAGAGCCCTTTGAAGGACAAGAAAATGCCGCTCTGCGAGGCTTCGAGATTCACCCGGAGCCACTAGATTTATACCTGGTCATACAAGGTGTCCTGACCACCCTGAAATCGCGTGCGGACGCGGAGGGTATCCACCTGAAGTTATCTCTTAGCGAAATTGCCAACCCGGTTCTCACCGATCGGATCGTCTTACGGCAGGTATTGTTGAGTTTGTTTAATAATGTGTTTCGCATGCCTACCAACCGAGTTATCGAAATAAGCACAACTTTCGACGATACACAGGCACACATACACATACGGGCTGCGATCGAAGATACATGGGCAGATTGGAACAGCAGCGAGCACCAGGATCTGCTCGACACCGCCCGGCATTGGGGCAAGAAGACGAATATCAATATTCAGCAAACCTATCCCCAACCAGGCCAGGCAGGGTTGCTGCATTTTCACGTTTCGATGCCTTCCAGCGCTTCCCCAATCGTCATCGTTGTCGATGATCAACAGCCCACATTGAGAATGTACCAGCGCTATTTAAGCCGCTCGAACTTGAAAATATTAGGGGTATCCGATCCCACCCAGGTGCTACCTCTGGCACACCAGATGCAGCCCATCCTGATACTTCTGGATGTAATGATGCCCTATGTGGACGGTTGGGAAATTCTGCAGGCTCTTCGCGCCGACGCCAAAACCCAAAACATCCCAGTCATCGTTTGTTCCGCCTGGGAAGCCTCTGAATTGGCGCTATCTTTAGGCGCCGCTGATTTCCTCAAAAAGCCGATCACGCAGAAAGAGCTGCTCACGGCTTTAGAGAAGCTCGAATTACTGAAGATTGGTTAGCGCTTCTCCACCTGGATAGTTCGGATGCACATGGTCCAGCAGCGGTTTCAGCACCGCGCCTAACTCCTGCCCCGTCATGGCTCGTTTCATACTTAATTCCAATACTGATTGCCCGTAGTAAAACAACATCTGCGGCAGATCCAGCGCAGAAACGATCGCCACGCCCGGCTGCGAGCGCGCCAGGCCTTGCTGTACTTGCGCCAAAACATCCCATCCACTACGATCCGGTAAATCCAGATCCAGCAACAAACCATCCACTTCCTGCTCTCTCAGGATGCGAATCGCTTCCTCGGCGCTTTGAGCCAGGATCAATTCGTAGCCTTTTTCCGTATCCTGCACCGAAAGCGACGCCTCAACTCGGAAAACCTGGGCTACAAAACGCAGCATCGCCGCATCATCATCAACTACCAGCAAACGCCTGCCTCTCAGGTTCAAATCCTGCACAGCTTCCAGCAAAGCCTGTCGCGTCACCGGTTTTACCAGATAGCGCGAAACTCCATATGGCAGCACCCTGGCTCGCTCTCGCCCACCCGGGTAAAACAAGTTCACCACTGGCAGATCGTAAGGCAAATCCTTTAGTGAAAACCGCTCATCCACTAACGCCCTATCCACCAACACAGCGTGAGGGAGGGATTCTGAAACACGCATTCGCAATTGCGAAACATCATCCAAAGGCACCACCTGGTACTCTTCCAGCCACCCCTGAACGATTCTGACCATCTCGATATCATCGGTCAACACAAGCACCAACCTCCGGGGCTGCCCACTGCCGAACGCGTCTCGGTTTCCCAGTGCATATTCGACCCCCATCGAGTCCTCCGGGCTATCTGCGTCCAAAGTGGGGATAGAAAAGTAAATGGTTGTACCCATGCCCAACTGGCTCTCCAACCACATCTTCCCTTTGTGTAACTCCACAAAACGGCGGCTGATCGAAAGCCCCAATCCGGAACCCTCTCGCCGCCGCCAGCGCTCCAATCCGACCTGACGGAATTCATCGAACACTTTGGGAACATCCTCTTCAGCTATTCCACTACCTGTATCCTCTACACGAACCTGGAGCGCATCGCCTTCGCGGCGCAATCCGATCGTAACTCCACCCTGTTCAGTAAACCGCAGGCTATTATTCACCAGGTTGAGCAAAACCTGGCGGATGCGGGTGCAATCCACAAACACTTCGGGGAGGCCACTTTCACACTCGGTTTTCAACCACAGACCCTTTTGCACAAAAGCCGGCTCCACCATTTTTCGCACATCTTCCACCAGTCGTTCCAGGGAAGCGGGCTCGCGCACCATTCCCATCTGCTGCGCCTCGATCTGACCCATATCCAGGATATCATTGATCAATGACAACAGGTGTTTACTACTGTGATATACATCTTGAACATCATCATATAGACCCATAGGCCATTCTTCGATTGGCGCATAAGTCTCTGGCGAGTTCACCATCAGGTCACTAAAACCAAGAATGAAATTCAAAGGACTACGTAGTTCATGGCTAACCGCCAAAACAAATCGATCCCGGTCAGAACGCGCCTCTTCCGCCCGCCGGCGGGCAAAACTGAGCATCTGGTTCAAGCGTTCAAGCTGGTAATTGGCCTGATTCCTGTCTTTCAACATGCGACTGATTTCTGCCCGGTGCTGGCGCGTCTCTTCCAGCAAGCGGCGCGCCTCCGAGAAATGATACGAAGCCGCATCAAAAGCCGATATTAGATTGCTGGAAAGCCCCCAGCCAAAAAAGCCCGTGAAAATACTTCCCAGGATCACCCCGGTTGCATAGCCTGCTGGTAACCCTGGTGCCCAGGATAGGCGCGCCAGCATTCCCATCGTTCCGATGATGATTAGCTCTACTAAGAATGCACCGCTTACCCCCAGGCTAACCACCCCCATAAGCGGCAGGAATGCCAACAAGATCAATACTTCTGGTCGCGAGTAGACCAAATAAGCTTGCACGATCGTGGCGGTTAATCCACCCAGCCATACTGCCAGAGAAACCAGGTAATGCCGTTCCAACAATCCCAAAGATACGCTCACGATGATCAGCATCATCAGCGTGCTAACCCAAAGGCTGGGACTAAAAATTTTCGGCCAGGTGAGTGTGGCGATGAAATGCCACGCCAGATACAGCGCGGCAACCACCGAGATCAAGTTGCGAGCAGACGAAACGATCAACTCGCGCGATTCATCATCTCTACGGGAAACGCTACGTAATAAAGACATATAATTCGCTCATTCCATACGATTTCTCCTGCCAGACCAGGCAGATCACCGATTTACTCCTGTAGAAATTGTATCACTGAAGGATAAAACCAAAAGAATTCCTCCACCTGATAGAAATTCAGTTAAATTTCGCCAACCAATAGCCTTCGCCTACCCCTTGCATAGTTTAACCTCCTGTGGCATACTCACAGCAAGCCCTTCTCCAAGAGAATAAACTATGTCCCGACAACAGACTTCCGCATCTACAAGTGATATGGAATACACCCTGGTCAGTGGACGCCAACAACTGCTGGCTGTTCTTGAACAGGCTAATCGTATTGCCAGCATGACCAGCCTGGAAGACTTACTCAACCAAATGCTGGAATTGATGATCGATGTTTCGGGCGGAGATGCAGGAACGCTCTATCTTCTGGATAAAGAAGCTGGCGAATTAGTTTTTAAAGTGGTAAAAGGCGAAAAAGGATCGCAAGGCCTGGTTGGACAGCGCATAAAACAGGATCAGGGCATTGTCGGTGTTTCGATCCAGAGCATTTCTCCGATCGTCATCGACGATTTAGCCGGTGACCCTCGCTGGTACTGGGAGATCAGCCCAGAAGAAACAGCCCAATTAAAAAATGCCATTACCCTTCCTTTGCTTCTGCAGGGAAAGCCGATTGGCGCTGTACAAATATTCAACTTTGCACGCGCTGAACTCGAAATCCTGCAGTTGCTTGGCAATCGCATGGCTTCCGAAGTTGACAAGGTCTTGTTGCTCGAAAAAGCCCAGCGGTCTAACCAGCGCCTGCAAAAATTGGTCAGCATCATCGGTCAAATCGGCGCTACCCTGGATCGCGACAATCTGCTCAGCCTGCTCACTGAAAACGCCAACCAGTTGCTCGAGGCCGAACGTAGCACAGCGATGTTGGTCAACCCGCTCAATGAAGAGATGATGCTTTTCTCTGCCCCACCTTCGAGCCAAGCCAAAGATGATGCCAATGGCCTCGAACCAGAAACGCCCCAGGAGCTCCAAACACACAGCTTTATCGCACACTCGACCGCGGCTGTGCCCTTGCGAGCCAGGCCGATCTCTGTGGGCAGAGAGCGCAACACCCGGGATGAGCGAGTCATTGGCAATTTGATGGTTTTAAATAAGAAATCCGGCGCCTTCGACTCTGAAGATCGCCAGTTGCTTGAAATCCTCGCCAGCCAGGCTAGCACCGTCTTACAAATCGCCCAACTCTACACGGACGCCGATCAACTATTCCTGGATTTCATCAAGGTTTTGGCTGGTGCGATTGATGCCAAGGATCCTTACACACGTGGTCATTCCCAGCGCGTATCCGATATTTCAGTCGCCATCGCCCAACAACTTGGCATGAGTTCGGACGCGATTCACGATGTGCGCATCGGCAGCTTGCTGCACGACATTGGAAAAATCGGTGTGCCCGATACCATCATCACAAAGCCAGATCAATTAACCGAGGCTGAATTCGAGATTATGAAAAAACATCCTGCAATCGGCCAACGCATCATGCTCCCTGTACATTTGCTGCAAAACGCGCTGCCAGCGATTGCCGAACACCATGAGCGTCTGGATGGCAAAGGTTATCCCTTCGGCCTGCACAAAGATCAAATCTCACCTATCGGGAAAATCGTTGCCGTAGCTGATGTATTCGATGCTATGACCACTGACCGGCCATACCGGAAGTCTATGGACATCGAAGCAGTTTTTGACCACTTATATGACAATATCGACAAGCTCTACGATGGCGATTGCGTACAGGCTTTGATAAAATCTTACGGCGCTTGATCAAGGCGCTCCCGCGGCTTAGTGATGAATATAACGCGGACGCGTCATATTCTCTGGCGATAGCACCTCATCCAGCTCGTCTTTACTTAGATAACCCTTTTCCAGTACGATTTCGTACACAGAACACCCGCTTTCCTGCGCCAGGCGGGCGATTTCTGTTGAACGCTCATATCCCAGGAGCGGGTTGAGCGCTGTCACCAACCCAATGCTGTGTTCCACCATCCACCGGCAGCGCTCTCGGTTGGCGGTAACCCCATCCACGCAGCGCTGTGCCAGCGTACGGCAGGCCCGGCCCAGCATATCCATCGAACGGAACAAATTGAAGGCAATCACCGGTTCGAATGCATTCAGCTCAAGCTGCCCGGCTTCGGCAGCCATCGTTACCGCGATATCGTTCCCAATCACTTCGAAAGCCACCTGGTTGACCACTTCTGGGATCACCGGATTGACTTTCCCGGGCATAATCGAGGAACCTAGCGCCATGGGCGGCAGGTTGATCTCGCCCAATCCGGCGCGCGGCCCTGAAGAAAGCAATCGCAAATCGTTGCATATCTTGGACAGCTTCACTGCGATCCGCTTCAGCACGCCCGAGAGCTGAACGTACGCGCCCGCATCCTGGGTCGCCTCTACCAGGTTGGCTGCACCTACCACCGGAACACCAGAGACCTGTCGCAGCGTATCCGTAACTCGGGGCGCGTACTCGGGGTGCGCATTCAAGCCTGTGCCGATCGCAGTCGCGCCCATATTGATTTCACGGATCAGAGATTGCGCCTCCATAAGCCGCTGGATATCCTCTCCTACCATCACCCTATAGGCCTCAAATTCCTGCCCCAATGTCATCGGCACCGCATCCTGGAGCTGGGTGCGGCCCATCTTGATCACATCTCTAAATTCATTACCCTTTGCCTGCAGTGACTGGTGTAGACGATCCATCTCGACGCGCAGTCCATCCATTTTCATACTCAGCGTCATGCGCAGCGCTGTAGGGTAGACATCGTTGGTGGATTGGGACATGTTAACGTGATTGAGCGGGTGCACCACATCATAACGGCCCTTCGCATAACCCAGAATCTCCAGCGCCCGGTTTGCGATCACCTCATTGGCATTCATGTTCGTCGATGTGCCGGCTCCCCCCTGGATCACATCCACGACAAATTCTTCGTGCCAACTTCCCTGCACGATTTCATCGCAGGCCTGGGAAATCGCATCCGCGATCCTGGCTTCCAACAAACCGAGATCCCGGTTCGTCAAAGCCGAGGCTTTCTTGATATAAGCCAGGGAATGAATCAAGCGCGGATAATAGGATATCGGGATTCCCGTGATGTTGTAATTTTCTTTTGCCCGCAATGTCTGTATGCCATAGTAGGCCTCTGCAGGCACTTCTCTCTCGCCAAGCAGGTCGTGTTCCAGGCGCATTTCACGCATGTGATTTTCCTTTCAACGCGATTATACCTGATCGCTCATCGATTCCCGCATGTTACAATTGAGCAATTGTAATTGTAATTGTATGGAGGATGATTTGGAAGAAAGTCTGGATTTTGCTCCTTTGGTACTCGTACTTTTCCTGGCATTTGCTGTCCCAATGATGCTGGGCAGGCTGCGCTGGTTGCCCACCGTAGTTGGAGAGATCTTAGCCGGGATTATCATTGGGCACTCGGGACTGAACCTCGTTGGAGAAAACGCCACACTGGAGGTTTTCAGCAACATCGGGTTGGCATTTCTGATGTTTCTGGCAGGCCTGGAAATCGACTTCGACCGCCTGTTCCCGGCCCGTGAGCGTCAATCTAATAAAACACCACCCGAAAATGCAACGCCGAACTTATTGTTGTACGCCCTGGTAGTTTACATCCTGACGCTTGCGCTGGCTCTACCAGCTGGCGCTCTACTCAACCGCCTGGGGTTGCAGGGAGATCCCTGGCTATTGGCATTTATCCTGGGGGCAACATCCTTGGGTGTTCTTTTGCCTATCCTCAAGGCGCGCGGGTTGACGCACACCCTCGTTGGACAGGCCATCTTCTTTTCTGCTCTCCTGGCAGATTTCATTACTGTTATTTTACTCACCATCTTCCTGATCATCCAGCACCAGGGGTTGGATGTACAAATCTTTTCGATTGGGCTTCTCTTCCTGGCCTTCTTCATCGCCCAGCGCATCCTGACGCGTTTCTTTGGCATGAAACGAGTCCGCGCCCTGATTGAAGAACTCTCCCAGGTAACGGTACAAATCAAGGTGCGAGGGGCGTTGGCCATTTTGATGGGATTCGTCGTTCTGGCCAGCCTGCTTGGGGTTGAACTCATTCTGGGCGCGTTTTTAGCAGGTATGATCATCTCCCTGATTCGTACGCCTGAGGATATTGACCTGATCCATAAACTCGAGGCCTTTGGCTACGGCTTTTTTATCCCGATTTTTTTCATCCTGGTCGGCGTCAACCTGGAACTCGGCACCCTGTTCTCTTCTCCTCGCAGCCTGGCTCTGCTGCCCATGTTGTTGGTTGTGGCGCTACTGGTCAAAGCCCTTCCAACCCTGGTGCTTCGCCGCCTGCTACCGTGGCGCGAAACGTTGGCTGGGGCTTTTTTGCTCACTACACATCTGTCTCTGGAGATCGCTGTAGCGGTCATCGGCGTGCGCCTTCACCTGCTGGATCAGGCAACCGGTACAGCATTGATACTATTCTCCCTTATCACTGTATTGCTGATGCCCATCTTCGCCAATGGGTTGCTTCCTGCTTCCACCCCACGCGAAAAGCGTTGGATGGTGATCTTCGGCGCGGACGATCTTGGGTTGCAAGTGGCTAGAGAACTGAAAGGGCACTCGGAATTAGTGCGTTTTTTAGAAATGGACTCGCAACTCGCAGAGAATGCTCGGCGCGCTGGCTTCGAAACCTACTACTCCGAAACCATTGGCGACTGCCTGGAAGAGGTCTCCAAAGCCCATGTACAGGCGTTGTTGGTGCTCTCAGTAAACGACGATCGCAACCTGCAAGTATGTAAAGCTGCCTCCTGCCAGGGCATCGACCACATCGTTGCCCTGGTAAATAACCCTGCCCTGCTGCCCGAATACCGCAGCTTGGGGGTAA
This sequence comes from Chloroflexota bacterium, assembly GCA_040752025.1. GTDB lineage: Bacteria > Chloroflexota > Anaerolineae > Anaerolineales > UBA4823 > JBFMFR01. The sequence continues at coordinate 109,695 of JBFMFR010000009.1, forward strand.
ACCCCTTTACGCCAGCTCTGTACCGCCCTTCGCTGTTGGCTGTTTTGGCCCGCAGCCCAGACATTTTCAGGCTGCTAACCTGTACAAGTGACGATCAGGACGTGCGCGAGATCCAGGTGCTAAATCCTGAAGTCGATAACCAGCGCGTCCGCACCCTGGGATTGCCCGGGAATCTACTGGTGTTATCCATCAACCGGGATGGAGAAATAATCATCCCTCATGGAAATACTCGCCTGAAATACGGCGATCGTTTGACCACCTTAGGCGCTGTGTCAGAACTGGCGCAGGCGCTCAACTGGCTGGAGGATAGGCCCAACTGACTTTTCCTTGACCACCTTGCGTATATATGCTAGTATTAGTATATAGTTTGTCCGTAATCGGGTGAGGATTTCTATGCGCATTAAATCTTTTTCTACTCCATTTAGTTGCACGATTGTATCTATCCTGACTCTCTCGCTGCTGCTATCAGCCTGCAATTTGCCCTCTGCCGCTACTCCGGTCAAAGATCTGAGCGCCATCAACACGGCCGCCGCACAAACTATTCAGGCCGAAACCGCCAAACAGACCGCTACGGCCCAGACCCCGCCCGCTTCAACAGTAGCGCCGGGCGCTCCAACAGACACCACATCACCTATTTTACTCCCCACGCCCTCCGCGACCATAGAGAGCCTCGCTCCTTCAGATACCCCCGCTCCCATCTCGGGTAACCCAACAATCACAGCAGACATCGAAACCAACTGCCGCACCGGCCCCAGCAAAGATTATCCACGCGTGGGCTACATCCTTCCCGGGCAGCAGGCCGCAGTCGTCGGTCGCAACAGTTCCAATACCTGGTGGTATATCGAAAATCTCAAAAAGCCCGGCGAATACTGCTGGGTTTGGGGCGAATCAACAGTCGTAACTGGCAATACCAGCCTGCTACCGATCATCACGCCGCCGCCTCTACCAACGCCAATACCGGTTGGCCCTTCATTCCAGGCCCAATTCTGGAAAATTCGCAATTGCGGTGGATCACCCGCCGCCATCTTCCAAATCTACAACAATGGCGACACGCCATTCATATCGATGATCCTGACAATCAAAGACCAGACTCTGGGAGCTGTTGTCTTTGGACCCGATCTGGCCAACTCGCCCTTTACCAGTTCTCCGGTTTGCCCTCCAGGGGGAAGTATCATCTTGCCTGGCGAGACCAAATACGTTGGTGGAGATGTTGGCTTTACCCCCATTGTAGGCGATAATGGCAGAGCGACCATCGTTTTATGTACAGAAGGAAACGCCAGCGGCGATTGCGTCGAAGTCAAAGTAAATTTTACCTTTCCGTAAACCATGGCTCTCTACAGCCAGATTCACCTGGGAAGCATCGCCACAGGCTGCTTCCCGGGTTTCTATTTTGCTCTTATCCTGTTTTCAGGATACTCTAAACAAGCGGTACTATACTCTCAAATATGAACAAAAAAAATCGCAATCTCATTTGGCTCGCATTACTCCTGCCTCTGCTGGCGTTTGCCTGTAACCTGGGTGCTCAGGCACCCAGCGTGGTTGCACCACCCCCGCAGGTCACTGTTGTCGCCGCTACCCCAGTCCCTATTCAACTACCCTCTGCTTTATCGAATGAAGAGGCTGTTTTGACGCAGCTTTACGCCCGTGCCAATCCAGCCGTTGTCAGCATAACCACATATGTCGAACAAGGACAAACGGTTATGCCTCAAGGGCAAGGCTCAGGCTTTGTTTTCGATGCATCTGGGCACATTGTTACCAACGCACATGTGGTTCACGGCGCCGATCAACTGGAGGTTACCTTCTCCGGAAACGATACTCGCCGCGCCGAAATCATTGGCGAAGATTTGCACAGCGACCTGGCAGTCGTAAAAGTGGATGATATGCCTTCGGGTATCACGCCCCTTCCTCTGGGCAGCATGGATGAAGTTGCTGTGGGGCAGACCGTGGTGGCAATCGGCAACCCCTTCGGCTATGGTGGAACGCTGACGCGTGGCATCGTCAGCGCCCTGGGCCGCAACATCCCTGCGCTGACATCCTTCTCCATTCCCCAGGCTATCCAGACCGACGCCCCCATCAATCCGGGTAACTCGGGCGGCCCACTGCTGAATCTGAAAGGGGAAGTGATTGGTATCAATGCACAGATTGAAACCGGTGGCAACGGGCGCGTCAATAGCGGCATTGGTTTCGCCATTCCCGTCAGCATCGCCTCGCGCGTCATTCCAAAATTAATCGAGGATGGCAGCTACAGTTGGGGTTGGCTGGGTGTCCGAGGCGGCGACCTGACCCTCACACTGGTCGAAGCAATGCAACTCCCTGTAGACAAAGGCGCCTATATCGCCGAAGTGATTTCTGGCGGCGCGGCCGATAAGGCCGGCCTGCGTGGCGCCAACAAACAAACAACTGTGGACGGTCGTTTGGTCGAAGTTGGCGGAGATGTAATCATCGCCATTGATGGCACTCCCGTCCACTCTTTTGAAGACATCCTGGTCTACATCTCGCTAAAGACATCACCTGGGCAAACCGTACAACTGACGATCGTTCGCAATGGCGAAACGAAAGAGGTTTCGGCTACGCTCCAACCCCGTCCCAACGAGGTCCAGGAAACGCCCTGATTTGTTTCAGATAGATCGCAGCAACCCTGGTATCTCAGCCAGGGTTGCTGCACTGGCATCTGGGAAGATCGTGTCCAGGTGATCCCGGTTTCCAGGGGTATTTGCCCGGCGTGTAATCCAGATGCTGAAGATGTGAGCATGGCGTGCACCGAGAATATCCGCGCCCAGCTTATCCCCCACCATCACGGACTGTGATGGTGGGGTTTTCATTTGCTCCAGGGCTTTCCAGAAAATCTTGGGGTTAGGTTTGCGAACTCCTATTGCTGCTGAAGAAATAATCACATCGAAGAAAGGTCGCGCTCCCAGCTTATCTACCAGCGCCTGTGTGTTGGCGTCATCAGCCGCATTTGAAACCAGGCCCAGGCGGTAACCTTGTTCCACGAGCAATCTCAATGTAGGCAGTGCGTCCAACTCGGGGATCCAATGTGCCTGAGTGACGGCATACATATCAGCCAAAGCCTTGATCAAGCTGGTTTCTGGAATGTCTGTCTGTTCCCAATCTGCCAACGTTTTCTTGAGCAAAAATAATGCCGTGTACTCGATGAATTCGGTATCGCGTTCCCGGTAATAAACCTCTAACCTCTCCCGATAATCATCGATAAAGCCTGGCTCAAGAGACAGTCCCAACCCCTGCAAACTACGCAATAACGCCTGGTGTGCTTGAAAAAATATTTCCGTCCAATCACCGTCAAAGTAAATCAGGGTATCTCCAAGATCAAAAAGAATTACTTCAAATCGACGTTTTCCCATCATCTCAACTTATACTAATATCCCTTGTCCGGCTCATAAAGGTTCAACAGCGGGTACCCTGCCAGGAAACGCTGCAAATTCTCCGAGAACAAATCCAGAGCACGATCATTATAAAAAGGCGTAATACCCGCCACATGTGGCGTCAGGATCACATTCGGCGTTTTCCACAAGGGGCTTTCTGGCGGCAAGGGCTCTTTCGAAAACACATCCAAGGCCGCACCTGCCAAACGATGTTCCTTAAGCGCCGCAACCAATGCAGCATGGTCAACAACACCGCCGCGCGACACATCGACCAGGAATGCCGTGGGCTTCATAGCTGATAACACGCTCGCATCGATCAGGTTGCGCGTTTTTTCCGTGAGCGGTACAGTGATCACCAGGAAATCACACTCGCGCGCCATCGATCGAATCGCCTCAGCCGGGTATAAACGGTGAACCAGAGCGCCTTGCGGATCGCCCCACCCTTCCGGCGCATAACCACTTTCTTCTGGATGCATGGCATCGCGCTTTGTTGCTAATACCTGCGCCCCAAATGGCCTCAGCAACCAGGCTACCTGCCTGCCAATACTCCCGTATCCAACAATTCCCACTGTGCTGCCGCGTAATTCGCGTGGCCTGAAACGTTCCCAGCGATCTGCCGGCCATTCAGCCTTCTGCTGGTTGTCCATCAAATCTACAAAACGGTGCCCAAATGCTAACAACATCAACGCGACAAATTCTGCCGCTTTGGACGCGGCTGCACCGCTCAGGGTGGTGACGCGCAAGCCGGGTTTGTCGAGTATCGGCGCCCCCTCCACATGGCTGATGCCAGCCCAATGGAATTGTATCCAACCCAGGTTCGGCGCCTGTTCAGGTGTAGGCAGCAGGCGATCCGTGTACAGCACATCTGCCGTGGCCCAAAATTCAGGCGCGATGTCTTCCACCTTTGTGGCTCGAATGGCGCGAATCTGCAGCCGTGAAGATAAACTCTCTAGCTGCTTGATTTGTTCTTCACTAAATGGCAAAGTAATCAGGATTTCAATCGTTGTTTCGCTCATATTAGCCCTTCCATTAACACCCCTATTGTACCGCGTCCAGGCGCGCAACCTCCCACAGGGTTGCGATCTCGAAAGATAGCGCCTGCGGGAGGCTGTCGAAGTTTGATCTATCCTATCTGCCTGGTTTCACCAGTAGACATCACCGGGTTGCCAATGGCAGGTAGAAATGATAGGGGTAGATCGTATCCGATAACAGATACACTTCCACATTATCCAGGCCCCAACTCTCTGTTGAAATACTGCCTAATTGCAACCCCGAAAAGTCAATTTGGATCGTATTTCCCGTATGCTGCATATCGTGCATCAGGTGATAGGTGGCATCCATCGTCACGCCGTTGTACTGGTAACACAACGTGTTCACAGCTACCGCGCCGGTCTGCGCAGCATAGACGCTCCCCGGATATTCTCCAGGAAAGGCCTGCGAATAAGTGGGGTGCTTGATATTCGAGAAGGTTGTGTGCAACAAAGGATTCCCATCGATGCCCAACTGCCAGATATCGGGACCGTTCTGGGCGTTATTGCCATCCCAAGAGCGAATAATGAACAGATCGAAGACCACCCTCACCCACGAATGCGGCGGCAGTTCGCTCAAGGAAAGCGTCACCGTCTCCTGACCGAACTCACCCAGGAAGTACGTGCCACAGGGTGAAGTGGTCATGGTCGTCTTGCTCCATTCTGGTCCAGGATCATCATCCAGCTCGTAGGAGCTCCACGTCTGCGGCAGATCGATCAGCGCCAGCACGGGATCGTGGTCGGTGGCGCGCTGCTTGTCGTCGAACTCGGCGTTGACGTGCACCACATCCACATCCACGCCCATGGTCAGCAGCGCCTCGCTCACCAGGATGTGATCCAACGCCTGCATGTTGCCTTCATACGAATAGGTATAACGCTCGTTTTCAGGCAGCAGACCGTGCAGATCGGTCAGCACACCGCCCTTCAAGACATCCAACGGCGCCGAGAACTGGAAGTCGTTCAGATCGCCGACCACCATCACCAGGGCGCTGGGATCCAGGGCCAGGATGCTGTCCACAAAATCGTTGACCACCTGGGCCTGCTGCAAGCGCTGCACTTCAGAAGCCAGTACAGGCGGCTGGAAGCGCCCGAACAAGGGCTGGTCGCCGCCCTTCGAGTTCAGGTGGTTGGCGATCACGAACAGCTTGCGCCCCAGGAAGACGAACTCGCCCACCACGGGTTTGCGGCTGTCATCGAAAGCCGTATGGGTTGGGTTGATGCGCCCGGGGCTGAGGGTCAGTTCTACTCCCGAAAGTCCGGGGACAGCCGCCGTAGCGGTGACTGCATCACCACCAGGCCGGTCCACGAAGGCCAGCCCACGGTCGGTGCGAAACATGAAGCCGACCCGGATGTTGCCGCCTGGGGCGCCGCCGTCCATATTGTCTAACGGATCAACGCTGCGATAGGCATACTGCGGCCCGCCCGCATCCAGGATGGCCTGGATCAGCTTTCCAAAGGTCAGGTTGGCTGCCACCGTGCCGTCGTCGGTTTCGCCGTTGTTATCCTGAATCTCTTCCACACCGATGATATCCGGAGCGCCCAGGTTGACCACGATCTGCTGGGCGTGCGCGGCGAACTTCGTATCGGGGTCGCCCGGATCGAGGTTCTCGACGTTGTAGGTAGCCACTGTAAGCTGCTCGCTCGTCGGCGTCAGGCTGGTTGTTTCAGCCTCCAGGTTATCACTGTATGGCGGGAGCGCAACCGTGTTGAACAACTTGAAGTTTCGATAGGAGTAATCGATCACGCCGATGATCGGCCCGGTGAACTGCGCCCCCGAATCCAGGAAAGGCGTCGAGCCGTAAAGGACATCGGTGACGATGATACGCTCCGGGTTGTAGTCGTCCGGCCGGATCACGATGCTGCCGCGCGGCGACAGCAACGCGGCGTTCGCACCCTGGTCTGGCACTACCGTGATTTCCTTGCCCGAGCTGTAGTCCATGGTGGAGCCAACTACCAGGGCATCGTTCACCTGTACCAGCATGCCTTCCATGCTCTCGTAGAAATCGATACCGTCCAGCGATGGGTCGAAGACCCCATCATCTTCCACAGTGCCAAAGACGTCATCCTCGATCACTTGCGTCGGCTGCAACCTTCCACCAATGCCGATCACGACCGGCGCGGGCAGCGGATTCCCGCTCGAAATAAGCGTGATTGCCGTCGGGAACCTGATTTCCGTGACCGACAAGTTGCCTGAAGCCGGGCCATCCTGGTAGTATTCAAACACGGTAGCGTCTACAGATACCAGATCGCCTACGCTCCGGCCGTGGGCGCTGCCCACGTACACTAAGATGCCTTCCGAGGTGGCATCGTCTGCATCTGGGTTCGGGTCTTGCATGTAGAAGCTGGTCGAGCGCACCGCGGTGATCACGCCCTGCACTCCCGTCACCGCTCGACCGGTGAAGATCGAGTAGTGCCCTGCCCCCTGGATGTCGCGGATGTGCATGGCTGTATCCACCAGGGTCGGCAGCGGTGTACCGAAGGTGGAAGTAACAAAGTTGCTGGCTTTCACTGCGTAGGTGTCGTTATCGATCCACCCAGCCGCTCCTGGGGCAGCTACGCCAAAGTGAACGTCCACGCTGGCGTAAGGCGCCAGGCTCGCCACGTTCCATGTCACGATCCCGCCAGACTCCGAACCGCTATCGAGCGCATAGGCGAAAGTCGTCCCTGCCGGCACCACATCCGTGATCACAACGCTGGTCAAAGCGTAATCAAAATCGTTTTTCACGGTGATGGTGTAATCCAGCACCCCGCCTGGAGCGACCAGCGTATCTGCAGCTTTGCTGATTTTCGGCGCGTACACGCGCAATTTGATGTCTGCATCCGAACGCGGCTCTATTTTGTAATCATCGAAGTCATAGAAGCCGATGCCGCGGATGAAAACGTATTCATCCCCCAGTGTAGGCTCGTACGTCAGCGGGTTGCCCGAGGCGCCCATATCGTCACCCCGCGTCGGGCCTGTGCCATCATCGAACGCCCAGTTGCCATAGCCCAGGTTTTCGTCGGTCACAATCGCATCGTGGAACTCGATGAACACGCTCTCCCAACCCTCCGCTACGGCTGCATTGCCTGTAGCAAAATCGTGGGTGGTAACCACATCTGGCCCCGGCACCGGGTTGCCTGTGCTCAGAACAGTAACATTAGTCGCGCCATCCACCTGCAACTCTGTCAAGCCATAGTATTCATACACTCGGCCAAAGGCGCGCACCTCGGTTCCTGGCGGAGCGCTGAGCGTTGAAAAGTTCCCCGTAGATGCGTACAACTGCAAGCCGCTGTATGGCCCACCCGCCGGGTCCTCGATGATCATGACGCGAGAGCTGCTATCCAGGTCGCCCGGCTCCGCTGTGACGATGCCTTCTACGTAAACCCACTGTCCAGCTAACGGCGAGGCGTCGTTGGCCTCAGGATCGACCACGAACTGGATATCGTGAATCGGAGTGATTTGATGGGCCGTCGTCTCGGCCTCAGACGTATTGGTGTCCGGATCATCGCCTGGCAAGGAGGTGGTAAACTCTGCCAGGTTGGTCAGCAGCGTGCCATCACTAACGCCGCTGTCGACGTGCACCGTCAGGTTGAAAGTCACCGTTGTCCCCGCTGCAACGCTGCCTACCGTCCAAACCAATGGCCCTGCGCCGCCCATGCTGCAGCCCGTGCAGGTATATCCGCTGTCGTCAGTCACATAGGTGACCCCGGCCGGCAAAGTGTCGGTCAGCTCCACATCGTCCGCCGCTACGCCAGCCGTGTTCTCCAGTGAGATCTCGTAAACCATGTCTTCGCCAACGAGCACATCCTCTGGACCAGTCTTCGTAACGATCAGATCCGCAACGATATCACCAAAAGTCTGGCAGCTATTCACCAGGCCGCGCGAATGCACAGATGGGGCCGTCCAGATGAACTCCTCGTAGACGGTTCCAGTGCCGCACAACTGCAGCGATAAACCATCTGGCTCCGAGCCTGCCTCAGAAACCCCAATATCGACGCTGGTCTTCCCGGCGGCAACGCCGTTCGTCGCTGTGAAAGAGCCTTCGTAGCTCAAGAACTGCACCACATTGCTGCTGGCATCCACCAGGGCGATCCCATCCGGAGACCCGTTTTGTAACCCAACGAGATCGTACCACAGTGTGCCATAGCCGTTCTGCTGATTCGGGATTGTTCCAGTCAAATTGATGATCGGCGTGTAGGTGACTCCACCGTTCCCATTGTAGGGCACCAACTGCCAGCCGCTCAAGTCCGTCCCCGCCGGGCCAGCCACCTCGATCCCCTCATTCGCATCCGCACCCCCATCGTCATAGTGAATCTCATTGATGAAAATGGTTGTTGGAAAAGTCTGGCAGCTATTCACCAGGCCGCGCGAATGCGTAGATGGGCCCGTCCAGGTGAACTCCTCGTAGAACATTCCAATGCCGCACAACTGCAGCGATAGGCCATCCGCCTCTGAGCCCGTCTCAGAAACCCCAATATTCGTGCTGGTCATCCCGTTAGCCGGACCGTTCGTAGCCGCGAACGAACCCTCATAACTCAGGAACTGCACCACCACATCCCCGGGTGCTACCAACGCAATCCCATCCGGAGCCCCGTTTTGTAACCCAACGAGGTCGTACCAGAGTGTACCGTAACCGTTCTGCTGATTCGGGATTGTTCCAGTCAAATTGATGATCGGTGTGTAGGTGACTCCACCGTTTCCATTGTAGGGCACCAACTGCCAGCCGCTCAAGTCCGTCCCCGCTGGACCAGCCACCTCGATCCCCTCGTTCGCATCCGCGCCCCCATCGTCATAGTGAATCTCGTTGATGAAAACTTGCGTGCCGAAGCTCTGGCAGCTATTTACCAGGCTGCGCGAATGTGCAGATGGGGCCGTCCAGGTGAACTCCTGGTATAAAGTCCCAGCGCCGCACAACTGCAGCGATTGGCCCACCGCCTCCGTGCCTGCTTCAGCAACCCCGATGTCGACGCTGGTTATCCCACTGGCAACGCCATTCGTCGCGGTAAACGAACCCTCATAACTCAGGAACTGCACCACGGCGCTGCTCGCATTCACCAACGCAATCCCATCCGGGGCTCCGTTCTGCAGTCCAGTCAGCGCAAACCACAACGTGCCGTATCCGTTCTGCTGGTCCGGGATCGTCCCGGTCAGGTTGACGATGGGCGTGTAAGACGCGCCGCCGTTCCCATTGTAGGGCACCAACTGCCAACCGCTCAAGTCCGTCCCCGCCGGGCCAGCGATCTCGATGCCCTCATCGACATCTCCGCCTGTGTTGTCATAGTGAATCTCACTGATGAAGACGGCTACACTTGCCAGCGGAGCGTACGCCTCTTTCTCGCTGGCCTGCGCTTTTCCGCCAGAGGCGGTGGCGAACGTCATCAACACGAGGTTGATGACCACTAACAAACCCAATACCTGGGATCTGCGATGATAAAAAGACTTCATTTCTTCACCTCCATGAAGCGAAAATAAAAATCGGCCAGGCAACCCAAAAGGTCACCCGCCGAAACGTCAAGCTGGCTGGTTGGACATTCGTATCTGGAGACAAGCCGACCCTACCATGCTAGGATTAGCATAACTAGATTCTGGACAAATGAAAAGTGACAATCTTCCCAGATTTGTCACTTTTCCAGAAATTGCTATCGATCCGTTTCCTCCATCCTATTTTGCCTGGCGGCTTCACGTGCTCGTTCTGTAATGCACCTCACCCAGCTCGCGCAGCCGCCCGGCGGCGGTTTCGGGCGTCAGGTCGCGCTGCGGCATGCCCAACATTTCAAAGCCCACCATGAACTTGCGCACGGTGGCGCTGCGCAGCAGCGGCGGGTAGAAATGAGCGTGCAGGTGATTCTCGGAATGCTCCCCTCCATCCGTAGGAGCCTGGTGAAAACCCATCGAATAGGGGAACGAAATCTCGAACAGGTTGTCGTAGCGCGCCGTCACTTTCCGTAGCACATCCGCCAGCCCGGTGATCTCGGCCTCGCCCAGGTCGGGCAAAGAGCCAACATGGCGATTCGAGATTACCAGGATTTCGAAAGGCCAGATCGCCCAGAAGGGCACCACCGCGGTAAAGTACTGGTTTGCGCACACCACTCTTTCGCCGCTGGCTCGCTCGGCAGCCACGTAATCACACAACAGACAGGATCCATGTTCTTTCTCATACTCAGCCAGGCTGGCGATCTCTTTGGCGGGCTCGTTGGGCAGGTAGCTGGTCGCCCAAATCTGGCTGTGCGGGTGCGGGTTGGAACAGCCCATCATCGCCCCCTTATTCTCGAACACCTGCACGTACTGGATGAAATCCATCTCACCCAGGTCGCGAGTTTGATCACTCCAGGTGCGCAGCACCGCCTCGACCTCCGCCAACGAAAGCTCGGGCAGGGTCAGATCGTGGCGCGGAGAGAAACACACTACCCGGCAAATCCCAGACGAAGCCCGGGAACGGAAAATGGGCGAATCGGGATTAAATATCGTCTCTTCTGGCTCAGGCAGCAGCAAAGCCGGGAAATCGTTGTCGAAGACGAACGTGCCCTCGTACTTTGGATTATATTTTCCCCCCGCGCGTTCGTTGCCAGGGCACAGGTAACAGGTTGGGTCATAGGCCGGCAGGTTCTCCGGCGGCGCCTTCTCCACCTGGCCCAGCCACGGGCGCTTGGCGCGGTGTGGCGAAACCAACACCCATTCACGCGTCAATGGGTTATAGCGTCGATGAGGCACTTCTCGAAACATTTCAGGCAGCATGGTTGATCCCTCGGCCAAACAAATCTTACATTATGATGACATCGTCACGATGCTCGGGCCGGTCAGCTTGCGCTCGAACTTTTTGCCGGTCGCCAGCTCGACGCACTTATAGGCGCCATCATAGACGCCGATGTGCTTGTTCTTTACAATACAATCGCAGTACATCGCCAGCAAGTCGGTTTCTGTTGCCAGCAAATCGAGGGCTTGCAAGGTGTGGAGGATGCTGCGCGCCTCGACCGTACCATTGCCCAGTTCGGCTCCCCGGATGGCCCCCCACATTTCGTGCCCACCCACGCGCTCGTTGAAAATGATCGGCACCGGGTAAAAAGCCAGCTCGCTGGGCTTGGTGATCATCACATCCACCACGCGCATCAGGTAATTGGTTGCATACACCGCATGGAAGGTATTGTCGTGCAGGAACACGTGTAGCCCGCTGGCCTCGCCCTGCCGGATGCTGTCCGCGAATGCCTGTGTATCCTCCCAGGAGAAATGCGTCTGGATCATCTCCCGATGCTGGGCAGTCTCGGCTTGCAGCCACTCCCAGTTGGCTTTGTGGTCACCCAGGTTGACGAACAAAGCCAGTTGGCCCTTTTTGATCATAGGAATGCAGTGGTCGATGATCGCCTTGAAAAGCTCGCGCTGCGCCCCGGCCCCGCCCATGGTCAGCAGGAACCTCCTCGGTTCACTGTTGCGCATCCTCCTCAAACGGGCCTCGCAGTCCACCTCGATGTTTTCCACCAGCTCGTGATCGACGTGGTGCCCGGTATAGGAAAGCGCTTCCTTAGGAACAGGACTCATGACCTTACCGGTTTCATCAAAGCCGCGCATGATCCTGAAACCGTAATAACCCGATGGCGACTGGACTCCGTGCCTGGCGCCTTCCGTTAACTGAAAAGCCATCGGCCAGTTGTCGAACATCATGTCCACCACGTTGGTCATCCCACCTGCCACCGCGCCCATGCAAATCCACATGTGCGAGGTCAGCACCGGCATATCCGCCGGCAAGGCCTGGAACAGGTTGCGGAACAACTCGCTCATTTTGTAATCTTTGACGTTGGTTTTCAAAAAGCGCCACGGCCAGCCGGCGATCCAGGTATTGAGGAGAGTCGATAAAACTGGTAATGTGGGTTCTCCCGTTGTAACCGGCTCCCATACGTATTTATTGAACAGCTTGCTGCGCTGCGACATGCGCGACCAAAAACTGTAATTGGTATTGCAGCGATTGATCACATCCGTGGTGATCCCTGGGATCGCCAGCAGGTCCAGCCAATACGGCTGAAAGCCCATTGCCCGCGCGCACGACACGCCAGCCATGGCAATGCGATAATGGCCGAAACCCATGCGGATGGTACTGCAAACCACCGCCTTTTCAGGCTGGATGGCTTGCCCCTGGCCAGACCGGACGATATCCTTCAGCCCAAAAATCGGTCCCAGGTAAGGGTTATCCTCGGTACTTAGCACATATTCTTCATCAGGATCATAGTTGAATTTCTTTACAAAAAAATTTTGCCACTTGATCGCTTGCTGCGAATGCGATTTCTTGATCGCATTTCCATAAACGACGAATCGACCATCTTCCATTTTCATGATAATACTCCAGGCGTTGTAATCTTATTGCATCAGCAATTATACATTCATCTATAGAATCAGAACCGCAGAGACTGGAAATGCCGAGAGGTCATCCAAGACTCTGCGGTCTGCACATTCCTACAGCGCTTCTTTTGCGCTGGTAATTACCCCTTCACACCGCTGCTTACCGCGCTTTCGACAAAGAAGCGCTGCGCCAGGATATACACAATCATCGGCGGCAGAACGGCAATCGCCGCGCCGGCCATCACCAGGTTGGCGTTATCGCTGGCGCGCCCGCGCAGGATGCTCAAGGAAAGCGTCAGCACGTGGTTGGCCCGGTTGCCCGTGTTGATGATCACCAGCGGCCAGAAGAAACTATTCCAGGCGTACAGGAAAGTGAAAGTAGCCAGGGTAGCCAACGCCGGTACAGAGGCGGGCAAAAAGATCCTGGTCAGAATCTGGAAGCGTGAAGCGCCATCGATCAAGGCTGCTTCTTCGATTTCCTTGGGGATCGTGATGAAGAACTGGCGCATCAAGAAAGTGCCATAGGCTGTAAAGATCCACGGGATGACCAGCGCGGCCAGCTTATTGACCCAGCCAATCGCTACCATGAGCTGGTACAGCGGCGTGATCAACACTACGAAGGGGATCATGATGGTGCCCAAATAGATCACGAACAACTGGTCGCGCCCAGGGAAGCGCAGCCGCGCCAGGGCATAACCACCCAACACAGAAGTGGTCAACTGCCCAATCACCACCAGGATGGTGACTAAAGCCGTGTTGGTCAGGCTGCGATCCAGGCCTTGCAAATCCACCACCTCTTGATAATTCACCGGTCTCAGGGTAGGCTGCTCAACCGCCGGGGTCAGGCGCACGTTGCGCAGCACAAACTGCTTGGGATCGTTAGGATTCACGAAGCGCCCCAAAGCAGTCTGATCCACTTTAATCACCTGCAAATCCTGGTTGTCGACCGTGATTTCGAACAACTTCTCATTCTTGCCGTTGACGTTCACGGTTTGTTGGTTGGTTGCCCCGCCGACCGGTCTGGCTTGCGAGAGCGGCGACTGATACGTCACCTCCAAGTTATTCGGTTGGGCGTAAATGCCAATCTTGATGTTGCTCTCGGCCAAAGCATACTGTTTCACCTGGCCATCATCCAAAGTAACATCGTACAGTGGGAGCGGCTCGTCGAACCCTTCCACCTGCGCCGAAATAGGCTGCATCGGCATCAAGCGAGGTGGATAACGGAAGGTATCCGTCTGATACTTGAGCGAGGTGGAAAACATGTAGAGGAACGGGAAAAGCATCAGGTATGCAAACGCCGCTAAAACAGCATACGCCAGGAAATTGGTAATCCAGGTGAGAATGCGGTAAGATGATTTCATGACTGGCTCCTGACTCAATAATTCTGGCTGCTGGCGCGCTGCCGGTAATATTGCAGCAGCGTGATCCCAAAGATTACCGCAAACAGCGTCCAGGCCACTGCGGAAGCGTAGCCCTGCTCAAATCGTTGGAAGCCCTTCTGGTACAGGTACAAAACCAACGTCAGCGTAGAGTTATTCGGACCTCCAGGCGGTTCCGTTGGGATGAGTACATACACCTGTTCGAAAAGCTGTAACGCCTGGATCACCGCCGTAGTGACAACGAAGAACGTGGTGGGCGCTAACAGTGGAATGGTAACATGCCAGAACTTGGCGAGCTTCCCGGCTCCATCCACAGTGGCAGCCTCGTACAACTCACCAGGAATATTCTGCAACCCCGCCAGAAACAGCACCGTATTGAAACCAACCCACTGCCAGGCAGACATGATCACAACCGCCAGCAAAGCCGTACGCGTATCCGATAACCAGCGAATTTGAGGATCGATAGCATTGACGCCAAAAACGCCGACAACGCTGTTGATCAGGCCCACCGAACTGGTAATCGAGTAGTTGATATAGCCTACGGCTGCATTGTAAAGCCACTGCCAGATCAGCGCTACGCCGACGACCGCGGCAATGCTGGGCAAGAAATAAATGGCGCGGAAGAACTTCATCCCTGGCAATTTGCTGTTCAACAAGTTCGCCAACAGCAAAGCCGGAATCACCGATAGCGGCACTGCCAACAGGCTGAACACAAAGGTGTTGCGCAGCGCCAGCCAGAACAATTTATCTTGCGCGCCAATGGCGAAATTTTTCCCGAGGATACCAAAACGTGTCAACTCGTCATAAACCGTGACATCCATTACCTCGGCTACCGGTTGGGTGGGAGATTGCAAAGCAGCAATATCCAGGTTGAGCAGTTTGGCATAATTTCTCAGGCCAACCCAATCGCGCGTGCCAAAAGAATCCCAGTTGGTGAAACTCACGTAGAATGAAAGCAGCAGCGGGCCAGCGAAGAAAAGCAAGAAACCGAGTAAATTGGGTGACAAGAACAGATAGCCGCTCAACATTTCTTCGTGAACATTTTGGGCGCGCATCGCCATCGCCGTCGGCTGCCGCCACATCCCCGCAATCATCACACCAAAAATAATTGCTCCAACTACCAGGGCTAAAGCAGCCGGCGCAACCAGTTTCTCCAGAAAAACCAGCGAACCCGGCAACAAACCGATGACGATGCGTGCCAGGGCTACTGTGGCGAACACGATCATGATCAAGTTGCCAACCCAACGAAAAGCCTGCTGGCGCTTGGGATAATCCTCATAGCGATCACCTAAGGCGGAGATCAGGTAACCGACGAAAGCCAACGCCAGGAATGACAGGCCGAGTCCGAAGGTTCCTCCCAGCGCGTCGATACCCTCATAGATCCCCATCACATGCAGCCCGTACAACAGGCAAAATAAAAACCCGAGGTAATTGACCACAAGAGAAAGCACCCGCCCACGATGCCGGTAACGCGGGATGAGGGTCGCCGCTGCACCGCTGGCGCCAGCGGCCAATGCCAAGATACTACTGCCAACCAATCGCATCCAGCTCGCCGCCGTTGTTGACGGCAGCCACAACCAAACCAACCCAAACACCAGGACGACACACAGCACCACATGCCATAGGGTCAGCACTTTCAACCATAAAGCCGTCCGGGCATCGGTCTCACCAGGGGATTCGAATGCCTTCATACCCATCTCCATGATCCTTTGCAAAAAACAGGGCGGGCATCGGGAACCTTCCCAAACGCCCGCCCTGCTCAATCACTGATTTACTCGCCGAAAGCCTTGTTGGCCTCAGCGCAGATGGCTTGAGCGAACTCCTCAACCGTCTTTTGGCCGGTCAACACTGCCTGGATGGCCGGACCCATGACCGCGTCGAACTCGGGCCAGCTGCCAGCCCACAGCGGGCCTTCAGCCGTGGAACCCTGCTGCAAACCGTTCAGGAAAGCCTGGTTGTTCTGCGGCGGGGTGAAGGTCAGGAAGGCATCCAGGGCATCCTTGCTAACGCGGCTGGGGATGTTGGTGCCCAGCTCAGAGATCATGCCCTGTACGTCAGCGGCGGTGAGCATTTGCATCAACTTCCAGGCCTCTTCGGGGTGCTTGGTGTTGGCATTCACCACATAGGCACCCCAGAACAGCCAGTTGCCCATGCCCTTCGGGCCGGTCGGCAGTTCAACTGCGTCCCACTCGAACTTGGCGTTGGCGCGCACACCGGGCGTCGCCCAGCGGCCATTCTGGAACAGGGCCACGCGGCCAGCCATGAAGGGCGGCTCGCTGTCTTCGCCGTAGGGCACGGCCACGTCATAATCCACGTACAGGCTGCGCTGGAAAGTCAGGCCTGCCAGGGATTCGGCTGTGTCCAGCGCGCAGGCGCTGCGGTTTGCGTTGAAGAAGCCACCACCGGCGGCATTCAACCATACACCGTAAGGACCCCACCAGGCGTTCGCCCCATAGCCATAGATGTCAGTGCCCAGGCCGCGCACCTTCTGAGACACCTCCAGGAATTTGTCCCAGGTCCATTCGCCGTTCTTGGCCAGCTCGCGCGGGTCTTCGGCGCCAGCCTCATTGAGCAGGTCCAGGTTCATGTACAGCACGAACGTGGAAACATCGCGCGGCAGGCCCCAAAGCACGCCGCTGTCGCCGCCCGATTTAGCAGTGTCGATATTGTAGGTCAGGTGGAACATCGGGCCAGGGTAGAAATTGTCCACGCTGAAGCCCTCGGTCTTGGCAGCCATGTCATTCAGGTTCATGATCAGGCCGCGCTTGGCAAACTCCGCCACGTCCGTTCCGGGGATCCAGAAAACGTCGGGCGCAGTGCCGGCTGCGATTTCGGTCTTCAGCACATCCTGGTAGCTGGAGGACTCGGAGCCACCGGGCTCGTAAACCAAAGTCACGCCTTCCAACTTGGCATCGATCGTGTCGCTGGCTTTCTGATAGACGTCGATCTCGGCCTGGTTGTCAGGGCGAGTGCGCCAGCGCAAACTCACTTCTTCCATGGGAGCTTCGGTCGGCTTGGGGGCCTCAGTCGGCTTGGGCGCTTCGGTCGGTTTCACAACTTCAGCCTTGGTTGGCTCAGCTTTGGGCGCTTCAGTCGCCGGAGCGGTGCAGGCGCTAAAAAGCATGGTAAAAATCGCCATCAGGCTGACGATCAAATATAGGGTCTTGCGATTCATACGGTTCTCCTCCGAGAATAGAAATGGGTTGTTTCTGAATATTCTTCTTGCTGAATAGAACGAACTGATATCGAGTTGCTTTTGAGACTCACCTCCTCACATCATCACGGCATGTAGGTGCGGTTGATTGGCGCACCACCAGATTGGCCAATACAGAAAAATGCTCGCTAGAGCTTTGCTGTTCCTCAACAACCTTAATCAGGATGCGCGCCGCCAGGCCGCCCAACTCCGCAATTTCCTGGCGCATCGTGGTCAACGGTGGATCGAAGTAGGAAGCCAGCGGCATATCATCTACGCCGACCACAGACAACTGCCCAGGAACGTTCATGCCCGCCTCGCGCGCCGCCCGGATCAGGCCGACAGCCATGCGATCATTCTGCGCAAAAACTGCGGTTGGCAAGGGTGTTCTCCCCATCAAATAATCAAACGCTTCATAACCTGAGGTCGCCGACCAGTCCCCATAGAAAACCAGATCGGGGTTATAACTGCTTCCCCCCTCCTGTAAAGCTTGCTTATAACCCTGGTAGCGGTCCTGCGAACAATCTTCTTCCATGGGGCCAGTGATCATAGCGATGTGATGATGCCCCAACTCTAAGAGATGCCGGGTGGCCTGCCTGGCCACATCAACATCGTCCAGGCTGACCGAACTGACCTGCTCGCCGCGCGGGCGCGCCCCGATATAAACCACTGGGAAAGAAACCGGTACATACTTGTGCCGGTCATCGGCGTAAGGGTTGATCACCAACAAGCCCTCAATCCGTCGCGAGCTAACCAACTCCTCGACCAGGGAAGCGAAGGTACCGGCATCTTTGGCAGAAGATGAAACCAGGTAATAACCAGATTGGCGGGCCTGTCTCTCAGCGCCCTCGATCACGCTGGCAAAAGTGTAATCCGTCAAATTGGGTGCAATGCAGCCCAACATACATGTCCGCCCGCGCGCCATTGAGCGCGCCACTGCGTTTGGGCTGTATCCCAATTCGGCGATGGCAGCTTCCACGCGCTCACGCGTCTCTGGGTTGACTCGCTCACTCCCATTGATCACGCGCGAAACCGTCTGGTGAGAAACCCCCGCATGGGCAGCAACTTCTCGGATGGTGATACGCGAACGTGACATAGGCACAGATGCTTAAAACAATGGAAAAAGATTATGTTACCGGTCACGTGACCGGTAACATAATTATAGAGAATTATCTGTAATTTGTCAAGAGGGGAAACTAATTCATCTGCACTGTTCCATAAACAGGAAGAACTAACCGCGTTGTTCGTGATTTTTGTCACATACCAGGCTCGCTGAAAGGGGTATACTGCAATAAAAACAAACGCTTTTTAAAAAGCAAGAGGCTTAATTGCTGCTCATAACGAGGAAACATCCATGATCTTCCTGTTACTTGTTCTGTCCACATTGTTTTGCGCCTTCCAAGTAATGCGATCGGCGCGCTTGCTCATCGCCACACTGTGGCTGGCCCTGACCAGCGCCCTGGTTGCTATCCTCATCTATATGCTCGGTGCTCCCGAGGTCGCCGTAATCGAGCTAAGCGTCGGAGCCGGCTTGGTCACCGTCCTTTTCGTATTTGCCTTCAGTATCGTCGGCGAGCTGACTTTAGACGAAGCCACCATCATCCCGCGCCCGTTGGTTTGGGTGCTGGTCCTAAGCATCATCCTGGCGCTAGGTTGGCTGATCCTGCCCACTGCTGCCAGTGTCATACCCGTCACAAGCGAAATTTCCTTTGCCAGCATGCTCTGGCAGCACCGCGGCCTGGATGTCCTGGCGCAAATGGTCTTGATTTTCGCCGGTGTGATGGGCTTGATCGGCTTGTTAGCCGAAATACGCTCACCGGCTGGCTGCCCTCCGGCCCTGGAGATCAGAAAAGTTGAACAAACACCGAGCCCTCTGGCGGAATCCATCCCGGAATCGGAAACTAAGCAAGAGGAGCCTGTCCCATGACACTCATCACACCGCTGCACATTGTTTTGGCTGGCATCATCGGCCTGCTGGGGATTGGGTTATATGGTCTCATGGTCGTGCGTAACCTGATCAAAATGGTCGCCGTGTTACAGATCCTCGTAAAAGCCGCCGTATTGGGTCTGGTTTTGGCAGGGAAAATCAGCGGCCAACTCTACCTGAGCCAGAGCCTGGCCGCCACCGTGATCGTTGCCGATACCGTTGTTGCCGTAATCGGCCTGGCGCTCGCCGTCCAAATCCGCCGGCGCATGGGTACGCTTGATCTGAAAGAGATCGCCACCCTGAAAGGATAGCCCATGGCCGTCTACCTCACTGTGTTCAGCATCGCATTACCCTGGGTCGGCGCTTTGTGTGTCTGGCTCGCAGGAGACCGCCATCCAAAAGCCCAGCATACACTGGCCACGGTCTTTTCGGTTGCCGCCGGCGTTGTCGCTTTGTGCCTGCTGCCCTTCGCTACCCAGGAGACGGTCATCCGTCTTCCCCTGGGCAGCTTTTTCGGAGAACTGACTTTCGTGCCCGATGGCATGGGCGTTTTCCTGGCCGCGGTTGCAACCAGCATTGGCAGCCTGGCAGTCATCTTCTCGATCGACTACATGCACGGCGAAGCCCAACTAGGGCGCTACTATTTCCTGGTGTTGTTTTTCATTGGAGCCATGGCCGGCCTCGCCCTGACAGGCAGCTTCTTATTCCTATTTGTATTCTGGGAGATCACCGCCCTGTGTTCCTATGCTTTGATTTCCTTCTATAATGACGATCCGAAAGCCGTCGCCGGCGGCATCAAAGCCTTGATCATGACCCAGGTAGGCGGGGTCGGCTTGCTGGCTGGCGCGCTGATCGCTTACACCAACCTCGGCACCTTCGAGATCCGCTCCTTCCTGGAGCAGTCGGGCTCCTTACCCACGCCGCTCCTGAGCCTGCTGGCCTACGGCTTCTTGATCGCCGCTGCGGCCAAGTCCGCCCAGGTTCCTTTCCAGACCTGGCTTCCCGATGCCATGGAAGCTCCCACTCCCGTCAGCGCCTTGATCCACGCCGCCACCATGGTCAATGCTGGGGTGTACCTGCTGGCGCGCTTCTTCCCCGCTTTCCAGGCTGTCCCTGACTGGCGCACAGCCGTGATCGTCGTTGGCAGCCTGTCTGCGCTGCTGGCAGCCATCATGGCCATGCTGGCCGATGATTTAAAGCGCGTCCTGGCCTATTCCACCGTCAGCCAATTGGGTTACATGGTTTATGCCGTTGGCGCCGGCGGCATCTTCGCCAGCCAGTTCCACCTCTTCAGCCACGCCATCTTCAAGGCCCTACTCTTCTTGGGCGCTGGCGCAGTGATCCACGCCGTCGGCACGCGTGACATGCGCCAGATGGGCCAGGAACGCGTCCGTATGCCCTTCGTGCGCCTCGCTTTCATCACCGGATCGTTAGCCCTGGCGGGTTTGCCCCTACTCAATGGCTTCTGGAGCAAAGAGCTGATCCTGGAGGCAGGCCTGGAAGCCGGCCCTTCCTGGGCGTACATCCTCATGCTCCTGGTAGCAGGCCTGACTGCCTTCTACACACTTCGTATGGTATGGATGGTTTTCTTCGCCCCACCTCGCTCGCCAGAAGCACAGCCAGTTCACACGCATGATGCCCCTGCCGCCATGCGCATTTCCCTGGCATTGCTCGCCCTGGGCAGCCTGGCCTCCTGGATTTTCGCAGGCGCCTTCAGCCGCATGCTCGCATCCACGCTGCCCTTCAACCGTCTTCACGCAGAAAGCACCGGCCAGTACGCCCTAGCGATCCTGTCGGCTCCAGCCACCTGGCTAGTCCTCGCCGTCATTGCCCTGGGCCTGGCCGCCTGGCTCTGGCGCGCTCGCCTAGCCTGGATCGGCTGGCTGTTCACCCCACTCCGCTTCGCCGCCCGTCGAAGCTTTGGTTTCGAATGGCTCAACCGGCGCATCGTAGAAGCCACCCAAAACGCAGCCGCCTCCCTGAGCATCCTACAAACTGGGCAACTTAACTGGAATGTTGTTGGCATCCTGTGCGGGCTCATCTTCGTCCTGGCCTGGCTGGCCTGGGGAATGTAAAGGGAAAAGCTATGCAGCTTCACTTAACCAATCCATTGTTCTGGCTCATCGCCACGCCCTTGATCGCCTCGCCGCTGATCTATCTGATCGGGCGGATCGGCCAGATGCGCCAGGTGCGCTTCCTACAAGCTTCGCCGCGCTGGCTGGCTTTCCTGATCCTGGTCGTTGACTGGGTCTTCCTGATCGCCCTCATCAGCCGGGTGATCCGCAGCGGTCCGGTTTCTGACCAGGTTGAATCGATCCTCATGCAAGTCGATGGACTAAGCCTTTTACTAGCGACCGTTGTGCTCGGGCTGGGCTCTTTGGTTGCCTTATTTTCCGGCGCTTACATGTCCGGGGAAATCGGCGAAGAGAAATACTACGCCATGCTGGTTGCCATGATCGGCGTTATGCTCGGCTTAGGCTGCGCTGGCGACCTGTTCAACCTGTGGGTCTGGTTCGAAGCCATGGCTGTATCCTCCTACCTGCTGGTGATGTTCTACCGTGAACAGCCCGCCTCCCTCGAAGCCGGCGTTAAATACGTTGTTCAAAGCGCCACCGGCTCTGTGCTCATCTTGCTGGGCATCGCCCTGGTGCTCGCCAAAACCGGAACCATGCGCCTGGATCAAATCTTTACCGCTGTCCAGCCTTCCCCTGCTATCCTCGCCGCTGGCGCCCTGTTCATCGTCGGCTTCGGCGTCAAAACCGCCCTGGTGCCCATGCACACCTGGCTGCCCGACGCTCACACCCAGGCCCCCAGCGGGATCAGCGCCATGCTCTCCGGCGTCGTCATCGAAGCTGGCCTGGTCGCCATGCTGCGCTCCCTGGGAGCACTGTCGGGGGCCTGGCAGGCTTCGAGCACACCTGGCGCCACCTGGAGCGGCCTGTTCATCGCCCTGGGCGCCTTGAACATGCTCGTCGGCAACCTGATGGCCTTGCGCCAAAAACAGGTCAAGCGCATTCTGGCGTACTCCAGCCTCAGCCACATAGGCTACATCCTCTTCGGCATTGGCGTCGCCCTCTATAGTGGCCAGCTTGTCGGGGCGCAAGGTGGGATGTTCCACCTGCTCAACCACGGCCTGATGAAGGGGCTCGCCTTTCTGGCCGCTGGCGCTTTGCTCTACGGCATCAACCACTTCGCCACCCAATCCGAAACCCAGGTCGATAGCCAGCATGCAACTCTCACCGTTGCTGACCTGGATGGAGCCGCCCAGCGCTACCCATGGGTAGCTTTGACCCTCAGCCTGGCGCTGCTTGGCCTGGGCGGGCTGCCTCCCCTGGCTGGCTTTATGTCCAAATGGCAGATCTTTGTGGCTGGCTTCGCCACCCACAACTTCTGGATCGCCGCCCTGGTCATCTTCGCTGCCCTGAACAGCGTGCTCTCCCTGGGTTACTACGCCCCTCTGGTCAATGCCGTATATCGCAAGCAGCCTTCGCCCGGCGTGCAGCACGGCGCCCCCATCCCGCTGAGCATGTCCGTTCCGCTGGCGATCCTGGCCCTAGCGATCATCCTCCTGGGCTTCTGGCCCGGTTTGATCCAGTGGCTCACCGCTCCGGCCGGCTCAGCCCTGCTGGCGGCTTTTGGCAGTTGAATTGCAAAGAGGTATCTATGAATACTCTGCTCTCTCCACCCTTAGCCTTCCTGGTCAACCTGGCCATCGCCGGTCTTCTGTTCTTCTTCGGCAGCATCCTCGCCGGGCCTGAAAAGCCTTCCGAGATCAAATCCAGCATCTACTCCAGCGGTGAGGCCCACCCTACCTCCACCGGCGCGCCCGGTTACCAGCCCTTCTTCCTCATCGCCCTCTTCTTCGCCATCCTGCACCTGGGCGTGCTGATGATCGGCACAGGCAGCCTGAGCTGGATGACCGCCGCCTACCTGGCTGGCCTTTTCCTGGCCCTTATCGCCTTGATCTTGGGATAACCGGTATGGAATTTCAACTCGAATCAACCTGGCAAAATGTACTCGACCGGATTCGCACCTGGGCCCTGGTTAATTCGCCTTGGGCGATCCACTTCAACAGCGGCTCGTGCAACGGCTGCGACATCGAAATCCTCGCCACGCTCACCCCGCGCTACGACCTGGAGCGCTTCGGCGTCAAGCTGCAAGGCAGCCCACGCCACGCCGACATTCTCATCTGCACCGGCCCGGTCACACGCCAGGCCCGCGAGCGCCTGCTGCGCGTCTACGAACAAATGCCCAACCCCAAGCTGGTTGTGGCCGTTGGCTCCTGCGCCATCTCCGGCGGTGCCTTTCAGGGCTGCTACAACGTAGTCGGTCACGTCGACGAAGTCCTGCCCGTGGATGCCTACATCCCCGGCTGCCCGCCCCGCCCCGAAGCCATCATCGACGGCCTGGTGAAACTGCTCGAAAGCCTCAAAAATCCCTCCGGGGCGCAGGCCGCCCCCGCTAAGGAGTAACCTTGGAAATCGAAGCTCTCCTGAACACCGCAACCGAAATCGTAACGCCCTGGGCGCAGGAAACTTGCACCCCCGAACCCAATCGCCTGGACGCCGTCCTGGAAGCCAGCCAGCTTGCCCCCGCAGTCAGCGCCTTGCTGCAAGCTCGCTGGGGCTACCTCTCCGCCATCACCGGCCTGGACCTGGGTCCCGAAGCCGGCCAACTGGAAGCCCTCTACCACTTCTGCAGCGGCCCAGTCATCCTCACCCTGCGCCTCCGCACCCCGCACCAGGCCCCTGAGATCCCCTCGATCTGCCAGCTCATCCCCTCCGCCAGCCTCTACGAGCGCGAGCTTAGCGAGATGTTCGGCATCGCCATCACGGATACCCCCGATCCCAGCCGCCTGTTTCTCCCCGACGATTGGCCTGCCGGCTCGTACCCGCTGCGCAAAGATTTCATTCCTCCGCAGATGACTCCTGAAGAACGCCGCGCCATCCACACCACTGAGGAGATGCCATCCCAAGCCGGTCAGACCTTCATCATCCCCATCGGCCCACAGCATCCCGCCCTGAAAGAGCCTGGTCACTTCGAGTTCACCGTGGATGGCGAAGTGGTCATTGGCGCCAGCGTTCGCCTGGGATATGTGCACCGTGGCCTGGAAAAAGCCTGCGAGGAGCGCAATTGGACCCAATCGCTGTACCTCATGGAGCGCGCCTGCGGCATCTGCTCCCATACCCACGCTTACGCCTACGTGCTCGGCGTTGAGCGCCTGGCAAACGTAGAAGTCCCTGCCCGCGCCCAGGCCATTCGCGAACTGGTTGCTGGCCTCGAACGCATCCACAGCCATCTGCTCTGGCTGGGCGTCGCTGCCCATGAAGCCGGCTTCGAAACTCTCTTCATGCTCGCCTGGCGAGACCGGGAAGTCATCATGGATCTGCTCGAGAACCTCACTGGCAACCGGGTCAACTATTCAGCCAACGTGCTGGGCGGGGTGAAGTTCGATGTCACTGCTGAGCACGCCGATGCCATCCGCAAGGGCATGGAGTACCTGGAGCAGCGCGCCCTACACTACCTGGATGTCGTCACGCACGACGCGGCTTTCTTGCAGCGCACACGCGGCGTTGGGATCACTACCGCCGAGCAGGCTGAGCTGCTGGGGCTGGTCGGGCCTACGGCGCGGGCGTCGGGGATCGTGCGCGATATCCGCGTCGAGGCGCCTTATGGGGCGTACACACACTTCCCGGTCAGCTCGGTGCGCGAGACGGCGGGCGACCTGGAGGCCAAGTTCATCGTGCGCCTCAAGGAGATCGGGGTGAGCTGCAAGGCCATCCTGACGATTCTGGATAACCTGCCGGCGGGAGAGCTTACTACACGCATGCCGCGGCGCATCCCTGCCGGCGAGACTATCAGCCGGGTGGAGGCGCCGCGCGGCGAACTGCTGTATTTCATCAAGAGCAACGGCGGCGAGAAACCCGAGCGCATCAAGGCGCGCACGCCGAGCATCTGCAACTTCGCTTCGGTGCTGCACCTGGTGATCGGGCACCAGCTTGCCGATGTGCCGATGATCCTGGCGGGGATCGACCCGTGCTTTTCGTGCAACGACCGCCTGGTGACCATCCGCAGGCCGGATCACGCCAGACAGACCTGGGCGTGGGAAGACCTGCGGCGCTACGCAATCGAGTATTACCGACGATGAACACACTGCGAGAAATCCTGGCTTTCCTGATCTTCCCCGGCGGGCTGTTCGTGCTGGCTTTTGGGCTGCTCTACGAGTGGGTGTACCGCAAGCTGGTGGCGCGCCTGCAGAACCGGGTGGGGCCGCGCTGGTTCCAGCCCTTCGCCGACGTGCTCAAACTGATGAGCAAGGAAGAGGTCCTGCCGCAGGGCGTGGACCGCTTCCTGTTCGTGGCGCTGCCGCTGTTCGCCCTGGCGGGCGGGCTGACCGCGGTGCTGTACATCCCCATTCTGGGGCTGCGCCCGGCGTACGGCTTCGCCGGCGACCTGGTGGCGACGTTGTACCTGCTGAGCCTGCTGACGGTGTGCATGGGGCTGGCCGGGGCCAACTCGCGCGGGCTGTTCTCGGTGATCGGGGCGACGCGGGCTCTGACGCAGGTGTTCTCTTACGAGGCGCCCTTCCTGCTGTCGCTGCTCGGCCCGGCGATCGTGGCGGACAGTTGGCAGATCAGCCGCATCGCCACTTACGCGGAGACGCACACCTGGATGCTGGTCACGCAGCCGATCGGCTTCGTGATCGCCCTGATCGGGCTAATGGGCAAGCTGGAGCTGGCGCCCTTCGACGCACCGGAGGCCGAGACCGAGATCGTGGCCGGGGCGCTGACCGAGTACAGCGGGCGCGGGCTGGCGATCTTCCGCCTGGGCAAGGCTGTGGAGCTGGTGGCCGGGCTGACCCTGATCGCGGCGCTGTACCTGGGCGGGGTCAGCAACCCGCTCGATTTCCTGATCAAGACGCTGGGGCTGCTGCTGGTGCTGGCGATCATGCAGGCGATTCTGACCCGCTTCCGCATCGACCAGGTGGTGCGCTGGTGGCGCTACGGGGCTTTGCTGGCCCTGGTGCAGATGATGATTATGATTGTGACGATCGTGACCCGGGCGTAATTGGAGGAGCTGACGATGAGATTCGGAACGATGTTGTGGGACGTGCTGGGCTCGCTGCTGCGCAAGCCGGCGACGCGCAAGTACCCCTTCGAACGCAGCAACCCGCCCGAGCGCCTGCGCGGCAAGCTGACCTGGGACCCGGCCAAGTGCACCGGCTGCGGGCTGTGCGCTAAGGACTGCCCGTCCGAGGCACTGGAGGTGATGACGATCGACCGGGCGAGCAAGCGCTTCGTGGTGCGCTATCACGTGGACCGCTGCACGTTTTGCGCGCAGTGCGTGCAGAACTGCCGCTTCAAGTGCATGGGCATGACGAACAGCGATTGGGAACTGGCGGCCCTGAAGAAGGAGGCTTTCACGATCCATTACGGCAGCGAGGCCGACCTGGAAGCCTTCCTGAAGCAGCGGGATGCGCAGCCATCTGAAACGCCGGCTGGCTGAGGCGCAGGCCCGCGCCGGGGATCGCCCGGCGCGCCTGGCGATCGTGGGCATCGGCAACGAGCTGGGCGGCGATGATGCGGCCGGGATGGCCCTGGCGCTGGCCTTGAAGCCGCGCCTGGCGCACCTGGAAGCGGTGCGCGTCTACCCGGCCGGACCGGCCCCGGAGAGCTTCACCGGCCCGCTGCGGCGCTTCGCACCCGACCTGGCGCTGCTGGTGGACGCGGCGCAGCTCGATCTGCCTCCCGGCGGGCTGGCGTGCCTGGATTGGGAGGAGACCAGCGGGCTGAGCGCGTGCACGCACTGCCTGCCGCTGCACGTTTTCTGCGGGTACCTGGCGGCAGAGGTGGGCTGCCGGGTGGCGGTGGTGGGCATCCAGCCGGGGGTGCTCGGGCTGGGAATGGGTCTGTCGCCAGCGGTGCAGGCGGGGGTGGAGGAGTTGGAGGGGATGCTGGTAGAGGAATTGGGGAGGGCGAGGCGGCAGGTGGGCGCACGCCGTGCGCCCCTACGAGGCGAATGGGGGTAAATTGGGGGGATGCACTGGAGGAGGGCGAGGCGGGAGGAGGGCGCAAGCTGTGCGCCCCTACAAGGCGGATGGGGGTAAATTGGGGGGGGATGCACTGGAGGAGGGCGAGGCGGCAGGTGGGCGCACGCCGTGCGCCCCTACCGCATGTACCACCTGGCTGTATGCACACAACGCCAAAAAAAGGACAACAATGCTTCCGTATCCTGTTCCTCACCAGGACGCACACCTGCCAGGATTTCGGCCAAGCTGGCCACAGATATGAGCAACGATTCACCAGACATGAGCGCCCGGCGGATAAAATCAGTAGCCGCGACGTTGTTATGGAAGTGATCGATGAGAATAAGGGAATCAGCAGAATGCGACCGGATTCATCCACGCTCACCAGAAGTTCTTCGCCTTCATGCAAGCTGAGGCGCAAGGGTTCCGGGATGGTTACTCGATAACCTTTCTCGACGCGGGTGCGTAACATAAACAACTCCTTACCTCTAACCAGCGATGGTCTTGAGGCCAGTTGCATTATAACTCGATTCGTGACGAGGTTGGTGTAAAATTGAGGCGGGCGTAGGAGGTGCACATGGCGAAGTGGACTGGTTGGCTGAAGGGGCTGCTGTACCTGGCGGGGGTGGGGATGGCGGCGGCGGGCTGCTTCCTGCCGTGGATGTACTGGGCGGTGGGGGATGTGGTGCGCTTCACCCGGAGCCTGGCGGGGATCGAGGTGAACCCGGGGGGCCGGCCGCTGGTGGAGGATCACGGCGGGGTCCTGCTGCTGGCCCTGTGCGCCGGGTGCCTGGGAGCAGCGGTGTGGGGCCACCTGCGGCCGGCCCGCCTGGCGCGCTGGACGGCGATGGGCTGCGCAGCGGCGCTGCTGCTGGCGGCGGCGGCGCAGGCGGTGAACATCCAGGGCACTATCCAGGAGATCTACGAGCGTACGCCGCCGATGGCCCTGGGAGGCGCATGGCCCGGGGAGGGGCTGTGGTGGCTGGCGGCGGGGGCGGCGGCGATGGTGATGGCGGAGATTATTCCAAGAGAAAAGAAAATGGGAGCCTGAGCATGCCTGAAAATGACGAGATTTTTCGGCTGCACGCCGAGCTGCAGGAGCGCCACCGGCAAGCCTCGGTGCTCAACCGGGTGATGATGGCGGGGGCTTCGCACCTGGAGGTGGAGGCGATCCTGGAGAGCATGTGCCGCGAGCTGGCCCAGGCGCTGGAGCTGCCCCAGGCGGCGGCGGCGCTGCTGGAAGAAGACGGGGACAACCTGCGGGTGGTGGCCGAATACCTGGAACCCGGCCGCCCGAGCGGGATGGGGGCGGTGATGCCGCTGCAAGGCAACCCGGCAGGCCAGTACGTGTTGGAAAAAGGGATCCCGCTGGCCTGCGAAGACGCTCAAAATGACCCGCGCATGGCGGCGATCCACGACCTGATGCGGCAGCGCGGCACGGTCTCGATGCTGATCGTGCCGCTGGCGGCGCGCGGGCAGATCATCGGAACCTTGGGATTGGACGCGGTCCAGCCGAGACGGTTCAGCCAGGAGGAGATCAACCTGGCGACGAACGTGGCGACGGCGGCGGCGCAGGTGCTGGAAAACGCCCGGCTGCTGGCCGAAACCCGGCGGCAGGCGCAGCAGACGGAGGCCTTGCTGGCTACTTCGCGGGCAATCTCGACACTGGAGCTGCATGCAGTGCTGGAAACGATCGCCAGCCAGGCCAGGCAATTGTTCGCGGCGGACGGGGCACGCATCCACCTGCTGGAGGCAGACGGAGAGACTCTGCGGTGCGTGGTGGCGCAGCACCTGCGGGCCGAGGAGGTGATGAAGCTGACGCTGCGCAAAGGGGAGGGGTTCACCGGGAGAGTGGCGGCCAGCGGGCAGGCGGAGATGGTCAATAACAGCCTGGGCAGCCCGGGCGGGGTGCAGGTGCCGGGCACGCCCGAAGAGGATGAGGCGCTGGCGCTGGCGCCGCTCAAACACCATCACAGCCTGACCGGGGTGATGACGGTGAGCCGGCTGGGGAGCCAACGGCCATTCCACAGCGAGGATTTGCGCCTGTTGGAGGCTTTCGCCGAGCAGGCAGCGCTGGCGATCGAGAACGCGCGCCTGTTCGAAGTGGAGCGGCGGCGCAGCGCGGAGCTCGAAGCGGTGAATCACCTGTCGGTCACGCTGCGCAGCGCGCACAACCTGGACGAAATGCTGGCGCTGCTGCTGGATGAAACTCTGGCGGTGCTGGACTGCCAGGCGGGGACCATTACGCTGTACGAAGCGCAAGAAGACCTGCTGCGGCCGAGGGTGGCGCGCGGCTGGCCGCGCAATCTGCTGGAGGTGCCGCTCAAGCCGGGCGAGGGGATCACCGGGCAGTCGTTCGCACGCCGAGAGGCGATCGTTTCGACGGAGTTCGCCGCAGATGGGCGCTTATCCGCCAAGGGCCGGCCGGTGGTGCCGGCGGGATGGAGCGGGGCGTGCGTGCCGATCTGCACCAGCCAGGAAGCGGTGGGGGTGCTGTTCGTGTCAGCCCGGCTGCCGCGGCAAAT
Source organism: Chloroflexota bacterium (assembly GCA_040752025.1). Classification (GTDB taxonomy): domain Bacteria; phylum Chloroflexota; class Anaerolineae; order Anaerolineales; family UBA4823; genus JBFMFR01. The sequence goes on from JBFMFR010000009.1 coordinate 139,464, forward strand.
TTCGGCGACCGATCTGCACCTGCTGACGACGCTGTGCGAGATCGCCGGCAACGCGATCCAACGCATGCGCCTGCACGAGCAGACCGAACGGCGAGTGCAGCAGCTTTCGGCGCTGCGGGTGATCGACCTGGCGATCACTTCGAGCTTCGACCTGCGGGTGACGCTGAGTGTGGTGCTCGACCAGGTGGTCAACCACTTGAAGGTAGATGCGGCGGACGTGCTGCTGGTGGACCCGCACTCGCGAATGCTGGATTTCGCCGCAGGACGCGGCTTTCGCAGCGACGAGCTGCGCCAGGTGCGCCTGATGCTGGGGGAGGGGCTGCCGGGGCGCGTGGCGATGGAACGCCGGCCGCTGCACAGCCAGAACCTGGCTTCGGAGGCCGTGTCAACGCAGCGGCGGGCGCTGCTGAGCGAGGAGGGGTTCCTGGCGTACACCGGGCTGCCGCTGACGGCGCGCGGGCAGCTCAAAGGGGTGCTGGAGGTGTTCCTGCGGCGGCGCGAGGAGATCGAGCCCGACTCGCTGCGCTTCCTGGAGATGATTGCGGGGCAGGCGGCCATGGCGATCGACAACGCCCGGCTGTTCGAGGATCTTCAGCGCTCGAACCTGGACCTTACGCTGGCATACGACCGGGCGCTGGAGGCCTGGGGGCAGGCGGTGGAGGTGCACAACCGGGATGAGGCCGGGCACACGCGGCGGGTGACCGAGCTGACGCTGCAAGTGGCGCGGGCGTTGGGGGTCAAAAACGAGGAGATGGTGCACATGCGGCGCGGGGCGCTGCTGCACGACGTGGGTATGCTGGCGGTGGCGGAGGCGGTGCTGCACAAAGAGGCGGCGCTGAGCGAGACGGAGCGGCTGGCGCTGCACGCCCATCCCAAATGGGCGCAGGAAATGCTGGGGAGGCTGACTTTCCTGCAGCCGGCCCTGGCGATCCCGGTGCACCATCACGAGCGCTGGGATGGGTCGGGCTACCCGCAGGGCCTGAAGGGAACGCAAATCCCGCTGGCGGCGCGCATTTTCGCAGCGGCGGAGGCGTGGACGGTGCTGGGCGAGGGGCGGGCTTACCGCCCGGCGTGGCCCGAGGAGCAGATCCGGAAGTATATGCGGGAGCAGGCGGGGGAGCGGTATGACCCCGGGGTGGTGGAGGCGCTGTTTAAGGTGGTTGAGGGGGAAGGGGCGAGGTAGAAGAAGCCACGAATTTGACGAATTGGACGAATTTTTTGGGGGAGAAGGCCACGAATTTGACGAATTGAACGAATTTTTTGGGGGAGGAGGCCACGAATTTTACGAATTGAACGAATTTTTGGGGGGAGGAGGCCACGAATTTGACGAATTGAACGAATTTTTGGGGGAGAAGGCCACGAATTTTACGAATTGAACGAATTTTTTGGGGGAGGAGGGCACGAATTTTACGAATTGAAC
>JBFMFR010000090.1:0-5430 GCA_040752025.1 Chloroflexota bacterium
AAGTGTATGCCCGCTTGCAAGCAGTGATTTCCACTTGCCGCAAACAAGGTCGCAATGTCTTTGTCACCTTGCGTGACTTGTTCGCTCACCAGCCTGTTTCCTTACTCACTGGGTAGGTAGTTACAAATTTAGACTAAAAACGTGCCCTGGCTTTCTGGCGCACCTGCTCGATTTGTTCCTCGGTGACGGCGCGTTCGAAGGAACGAAAGCCGCTCAGCCGGAAGCCGTGGCGTTGGGCGATCTCACTGATTTCCTGCACGTGGGGGCGGTCGAAATCTTTGCCCAGGGTGTAATCTTCGAAGCGCCCTTCCAGGGCCAGGGCCATGGTTTCGGCCATGCAGGCGTACGCTTTGCCGGGGGGAAACCCAAAATCGAAGTTGAAGTTCACTTCTCCGGGGACTTCTACCATGCCGCCGTCGATGACCAGCACATCTTGCCGGGCAGCAGCCACCTGCCGGGAAACGTCGCGGGGTCGGGCGACATCGCAAACCACGCTGCCCGGTTGGAGGTGCTCGGTTTGGACGACCGTCACCAGCGCGCTGGTGACGGTGATGATCAGGTGGGCTTGCTGCAGGGCTTGCAGGTCGGTGCTGGTGTGGATGCGAGCGGTGATGCCGGCCTGGAGCATGTTTTGGCGCAGGGCCTGCAGGGCTTCCGGACGGCGACTGATCAGGTGGATTTCCGCTACATCTCTGGCAAGAAGTTCGGCGCAAACCTGGCCAATGGCGCCGGTCGCGCCGACGACAGCGGCGCGCGCCGCCGGTAAGGGGATTTCCATTAGCTGGGCTGCCTGGCGGACGGCTTGAACGGCGATGGAGACTGTATAGGCGTCGCCGGTAGTCACAGGGATTTGCAGGTGGCGGGCGATGGTAACGCCCGCGTCGCCGATGACCGAGGTGAAGGCGCCCAATCCCAGGATCTTGGCCCCCAGTTTTTCGGCTAAATGACCGGTTTGGATGACTTTTTGATAGACTACCTGCTCGGGCAACTCCAACATGCGGGCAGGTGTGTAAGGGCAGGCGATGAACCAGCCTTTGATTTGTTTGCCTGTGGCAGCAGAGGTTACCCCCTGGATTTCAGAGATGTATACGGGGGGGAAGAACTGGCACAGATAATTAATCTGCCTTTCTGTGAGAAGGCGACCAAGCAGTGGATATTTGCGGCTGACGTCACGTTTAGGGTCGATGGGGTGGATAATGAAGGCGAAAGTGTCCAAGTGTTACCACGATTCTTCGCTGGCCTCTCCCGGGCGGGGGTACAGCCGGGGGTGCAGGCGGGCGAAGGTCAGTTTGTGATGGTCGCTGTCCTCGAAGTGCACGTCACGGTCGATGACGCGGCGCTCCTCAGAGGCGAAGAGGACTACATCAGATTCGATCGTACGAGCCGGGAAAATGATCATCCCCGCGCCCAGGCGGCAGTTATGTCCAACGCAGCCGCCCAGGACGGGGCGGTTGGCCAGGCTGAGCTTATTATTGCCATCCAGGGCGCGCAGCGGGGCAGGCAGCAGGTTGTAATCGGTGAAGGTGGAACCGGCTCCGATGAAAGTGTTGCGCCCGATCACGCACATTTGCAGGCAGGTGTTCTGGGCGACCATGCTGTTGTCCATCAGGGTGGTCATGAACAGGGAGGCGCGGAAGGGCAGGAAAGCGCCATCGCCAACCACGGAGAGCATCAACTGGCAGTCTTGAGAAACGTTAACGTTATCGCCGATGACGCAGTTTTCGATCGTGGCCCCGGCATTGATGGTCACGTTGTTGCCAATGGTGGTCGGGCCGTGGATTACGGCGTGGGGATCGATGACGCAGTTGCGCCCAATCTTGACCAGCCTGGAACTCTCCAGGACCTGCTTGCCTTCATACATGGCGTTGGCCAGGATGCCCAGTTTAAAGAAAGGGCTGCCCTTGAGCTGGTCTTCGAAGCGCGCCCCGCGAGAAAACAGGCCGAAAACCACATCGGTAATGAAGACATGTACCCAGGCATCGATGGCGATGAAACTGCGGCGCGGCACCTGGAAGATCAGGTCGCCTTGTTCGAAAGCCATGTAGGTAGGAACGTGATAATAGCCAACTTCGGTAGATTGCAGGTCCAACAGGACGGGCTGAGTTTCATCCAAGGAGGCCAGGTCGATGCTCTGGCTGTGTGTACCGTCAGGGAAGTACCACAGATCGGCGTAATACAGATCCTCGTAAGCCGTGTAGGAAGTTGAAAGCGGCAGGGCATGTTCTCGGAAGGCAGGATCTTCCAGTGAGAAAGCCGCCCGGCTGACTTTTTTGGAGTTCTTCTGCGCCTGCGCCAGGAAGGCGCAGATGTATTCGCTGTCGAAGTACAGGTTGTCCCGGTAGACCAGAGTCGGCCCATCGACTTCGGGCAGGTTGCTATCCCAGGGTCCTACTTCCATCTCGCGGCTCGTATAAGGGGCCAGAACGTCGCGCTGGTTCAACCACAGTGGTTTGTTGAGCAGGCGCAAATCCCTCGCCCTTTCGTTAAAGGGATGAAGATGGCGTTGGTCTTGTAGGATGATCTTATTCATAAGTTTATCTGCCTGGTATCGGCCTGGGCTGGTCAGCGCAGGTAAGCAGCCAGGTTAATCGCGCTCCAATATTTCGGGTACACTCTCCGCAACCAGGGGCGCATTGATCGGGCTGTCAAGAAAATCGCGCAGCGTCTCGATGAATTGTTGCGGATGATCCAGCATAATGAAGTGACCGGCATCGTGGAAGCGCTCGATGCGGGCGTTGGGGATGCCGCCTAGGATGGGCTTCCACTGCTCTGGGTGTACCACAATGTCTTTGTCGCCGTACATGCCCATCACAGGTACCTTAATCCTTTTTAGCTGGGGACGCAGGTCGGTCTCGCGCAGCGAGGCGATGCTCATCAGGAACGATTCGAGCGTGGTCTGTGAGAGATCGCGGTTCATCATCTCGGGCCAGCGCGGGTCGCGCGTGTAGAAGGGCGAAAGGACCCTGAAGCCCAGGCGCAGGCCCCACAGATTGTTATGCACGATCGAAGCAACCATGCGCCGGCCGAACAGTTTGAGCAGCAAAGACAGCGAAGAGCCCACGATCGGCGAGCCCACCACCACCACTTTGCGCACGCGCTCTGGGAACTGGATCGCCACCGATAAGCTGACGGTTCCACCCATGCTGTGCCCCACCAGTGGGGCGCGCTCGATGCCGAGCTGTTCCATGAATTGTTCGACCAACGAAACGAAATCTTGCACGGCATAAGAGTCGCGCTTCTTGCCCGACTCGCCAAACCCCCAGAAATCCAGGGCGTAGGTGCGGTAGTGGCGCCCCAGGTGCGCCATGGTGTCTTGCCACAGGCCCCATGAACCGAGCCACCCGTGCAGCAAAATCACTGGACGGCCGCGGCCATATACTTCGTAGTGAACGATGCCCTGGTCGGTGGTAAAGGATGACACGGTTATCTAGGCCGGCTCCGGGCCGGCTTACACTCATCGAGGTGGATTAGCGTCCGTTTCCGCTGGCTTCGATCTCTTCCAAAATGCTGTAGAGCAGTTCCAGCAGCACAGATTTGACAGTTTCTTTATCTGTAGCGACACAGCGGAGCAATTTGATCTTTGGATCCAGGCGCAAGGCGATGCGCATATCCTCCAATTCCCAGGCGTCCTCACGGTCTTGTTTGTTGGCGGCGACCACGTACGGGGTGGGCGCGTAGGCGCGGAAAGTTTCCAGGATGCTGCGTGCTTCTCGGAAAGTCTCCGGACGGGTGCTGTCGATCATTACAACGAACCCCAGCATGCCTTCGGACAGGATCTCCCACATGAAATCAAAGCGCCTCTGCCCAGGGGTACCGAACAGGTACAACACCAGGTCCTCGTCTACAGTAATGCGGCCGAAGTCCATCGCCACGGTTGTGGTTTCCTTGACGCGCTCGGCCTCGCTAGAGATCTTGCGTTCGGTAGAAACCACATCGATTTCACTGACAGAGCGGATGAACTCCGATTTGCCGGCATTGAAAGGGCCTGTAACCACCATTTTTACTGTTTGCATAGCGTGTCCTCAGAAAAAGAGATAGGCGCTTAGATCGAGCGAATACGGCTGATCAGCCGGTTAATCAGCGATTTTTGATCGGCGGCGCTCGCCTGCGGCTGGGCTGGCAGACGGCCGGGGGTGGGTAGCGCCACCGGAACGCCTTCAGGCCGGGTAATCTCAACCAATCCGGCTTGCAGCAAGCCGTATACGATGCGGCGTATTTCCAGGTCCGACATCTTGCTGGCGCGACCAATCTGGCGGATGGTGTTCTTGGGGTTGATGTACGAGACCACGCGCCACTCATCGACGCTCAGGTTGAAGTTGCGGATATTGGTGCCTGGACGGTCTGCGAACTTGAGCGCCATATCCAGGTTGGGAATCTCGTCTTGCAGTTGTTCCCACTCCCGCAAGCGCCGCGAACCCTCAATGATGATGTTTTCCAGGCCAATGCGCACGGTGATCTTATCCTCCGGGGGCATCACATCACTTTCGAAGCGGAACAGGCCCTCCACCCAGGTGAACAGCCGGTTGACGATAGCAATGAAGTGGGTTTGTAAGCTGGTAAGGATGTCTTGCTGGTTGATGTAGTCGGCGTTGATCAGCAACAGCCCCAATTCTTTATCGCTCATCGAGCCGGCGCGCTCCTTGAGGGCGCGGTGCTGGGCAGCGGTTAACTTGTTGGCTTTGTAGAGAACTGTGACAAGGCTGTTGTCTTCTTTCCCAACCTGTGCGTAAGCCAGTTTCCCTTCGCGAAAACTGACCGAGATCACTTCGCTGGGTCCCTCGATGATTAGTGTGCCCGTCTTACGTGCCAGATTGATCAGATTGAGCAGTTGGGTAATAGTGAAATCGCGCAGATTGCCCTTCAGTGCCATGGGCGCCTCGAATTGCCTGGAACAAGTTGATTGATTTTGGAGTAATACTGATGATGATTATACATGTAAGCCAGGGCTGCGTCAAATGGGAAGCGCCGCAAATACCCTACAAGATGGTTAGGTGGGCTGATAAAAATGCAAGCGCAGTCCAAAAGACTGCGCTCGAGGCTCCTCGACCAGGACTCGAACCTGGAACCTAGCGGTTAACAGCCGCCCGCTCTGCCGAATTGAGCTATCGAGGAATTTAGCCCTGGAATTATAAACTCAAGGCAGGAGTGTGTCAAGGAACGGATCGGCCGAAATTCGCCTGTAAATGCCTCCCGTGGCCCTGGGGTTCTCACCGGTGGGTAGATTTAATTTGACAGATGCCTAATTGGATGCTATAATTTAATTAGATATTTGGCTAATTAAAATCGCCAAATCATTTAGATAGATTGTATCTACTCACAGGGTTGCTAACAAGTGTGGAAATCTGATAAGATTGTAACACAATGACACAGCCAGACTTGAACGATCTCAGCCGAGAAGAACTGATCCAAATCATCCTGAAGCAAGCCGCA
>JBFMFR010000091.1:0-4878 GCA_040752025.1 Chloroflexota bacterium
GTGGATACCGCTTCGCTCTTACCCACTTTTCCACACCCTCTACTACGACTACGCCGGCGATCCACTTCTCTCCCTGGCTGCCCTCAACAACTTTCTCTCAATACCCTTGACGGTTCTAAACATCTGTGTGTGTAATCTCCTGTTTCTTACCCCTATTGAAGCATAAAGCAAGGTGCGGGCCAGGAAGAATCACCGGCGTGTACGCCCTTGCAAGTATATCTGACAGGTAGTCAGGCAGTTCTAATGGTGATGGCGGCAACCGAGAGCGGCGGAAGATGGACGGTCGCTTTTCCCTCGCTGATCTTAACCGTCTGCAAGGGCTGGCTGCAAACAGCATATGGATACTCGTAGGTATTGCACAAATCTGGGCTTAGGCCGCTAACTACTTCAGCAGATATGACCGATACCAGTTTTCCTCTACAGTGGTCGATCTCAATTTCGGCAGTTTCATCGATACTACGGTTGACCAGGAATATGTGCAACAGGCCATCCCCCAGGATGGCACTGGTATCAATGTCGTTCACATATCCATAACGGGCGCTTTCGTAACCAGGGCCTTTCACAACTGGTTGGAGGGCAATTCCATCCCGGCGTTGGGCATACATCAGGAATGGATAATAAATGGTCTGCAGGAGCATTTCGTCGCCGCGCGTCAGGATAGGTGCAATCACGTTGACGATCTGGGCGATATTGGCGATCTTGAGCACATCGGCATGTCGAATGAAGCTGTTGAGAAAACCTGCCACAACAAGGGCATCTTCCAGGTTGTAATGCTCTTCGATCAGAGGCGGAGCGAACTTGCCACTGCCACTGGTATCCTCTGCAGATCGGGCGCGGTACCAGACGTTCCACTCGTCGAAGCATAGGTAGTGACGTTTTTTGCTTTTACTGCGCGCCTGCACAAACTGGCAGACGGCATCTATCTTTGAAAAACCTGCAATCTCTGGGCCGCTGGTCTGGAGTCATCGAAAAGGTCAGCGGCGTGATTGTGCTGGGGGTTGGCCTGTATTTCCTTTGGATCGCATGAGGCTAAAATGAATCCGAATCAACGCAAAATCATTCTGCTGGGGGCGCTGGGGCTGTTCTTGATCGTTTTTGCGATCAAACTTTCCGTGGAGCTTTTTGCCGCGGCAGACGCCTCGCCGGGCAGCGAAGCCAGGCCGCTGGTCCTGTTCTTCAACGAAGATGAACCTTGCGAGTGCATGCAAGACCTGACCCGGCGGGCAGAAGTGCAAATGGTAAATTGGCCGGAGGCGCGGCGCGGCGGCATCCCCGTCCTGCGCCTCGCCTTCCGCCAGCAGCGCGACCTCGAGCTCAAATACAAGGTATTTCGCGCCCCGTGCCTGGTGCTGTTGGACGCCCAGGATCAGGTCGCCTGGCGGCAGGATTATCCGCTGATCGAAGGCGGGCCGTTCAGGCTGGACGAGCTGGAGGCGGCTATTGCGGAAATGGGAACAAAGTAGAAAAAGAAAATGGCTGGTGATACGCCCCGACTGCTTGCCGTCTTCGCCCATCCCGATGATGAGACTTTTCGCCCCGGTGGGACGCTGGCGCTTTTGGTGCGCCTGGGTGTGGTCGTGCAGGTGGTGAGCGCCACCTACGGCGAAGCCGGCTCCTGCGGCGAACCCCCGCTCTGCACGCCCGAAGAACTGCCCGAAGTGCGCCAGCGCGAGCTGAGAGCGGCCTGCACCGCCTTGGGGGTCCTGCCGCCGCAGTTTTTGGGTTACCAGGATGGGACCCTGGAACAGGTAGAAGCTGAAGCAGGAATTGCGCAGATCCTATCCATCGTAAACGCTGTCCAGCCGCAGGTTTTGCTCAGCTTCGGACCGGATGGACTCTCCGGCCATCCCGACCATATCGCCATCGGGAAATGGGCGCTTGAGGCTTACCAGCGCGCTGAGAATGTCGCCGCGCTGTACACCCTGGCAGTGCCGCAATCCGTTGCCGGCCAACTGGGCATGCGCCAGGTGCACGCGGTGGCAGATGCAGACATTGCCTTTGGCGTAGATGTTTCCTCCGTCTGGGAAACCAAACTGGCTGCCATCCGCTGCCACGCCACCCAATTGAGCGCCACCCCGCTGCTGCGCGCCCCAGAAGAACGCCAGCGGCTTTTCTTTGAGCGGGAATACTTTGTCAAAGCTGCCGAGAGAGATTCGCAGGGAAATTTTCTGCCTGGGGTTCTGAAGGATTTTCTGCTATGAACAATGCTGTGCTTGTTGAAGGATTGACCAAAACCTATCCGCTTGGGAAAGGCCAACCACCCCTGACCACCGTAGATGGCATCGATTTCGGTGTGCAAGAAGGGGAGGTGTTTGGCTTTTTAGGCCCAAACGGCGCAGGCAAGACCACCACCATGCGCATGTTGACCGGGCTTTCCCGCCCGACCTCCGGGCGTGCTACGCTGCTGGGGCTGGAACTGGCGCGTGATCTGCCGGGCATCAAGAAGCGCATTGGCGTGGTTCCAGAAAGCTCTAACCTGTATGATGAGCTTACCGCTTTTGACAACCTGGTCTCTGCTGCCCTCAGACAGACTGCCGATGGAGCGGTCATAGGATGTACTTATCATCGGCAAGCACTTCATCAATTACGCGCCGGGCCTTTCCGGCTTCTATGGGGTTGGTGTTGATGTGTTCGGCAAGTGTAATCAAGCCCTTCCACAACGCCCAGCCGCGACCTCGCAGCCACGTTGCGCCATCGACTGGGTAAGCCGAGTAAAAAGCTTCCCGGCTTTCCCCTGACAAGAACGTCCATACGATCATCAAGTCGCAAGCGGGATCGCCCACGCCCGAACACCCGAAATCGATGACAGCACTTAATTGTCCCCTATTGACCAACAGGTTCGCTGCACTGACGTCCCCGTGGAGCCAGGTGGGTGGGCCATACCATCTTGTCTTGAGAGCTGCTTCCCACACCGCAGTCACGGCCTGGGTATCGATCTTGCCGTCTAAGGCTGCAATTGCGCGCCGGGTTTCAGCATCATAAGTTGCCAGCGGTCCGCCGCGAAAAAAATTATGCTGCCCAGGCGCCGGCCCGCCGCTGGGATCGATTCGCTGCAGGGCGGTGAGGAATTGAGCCAGCCTAGTCGCAAATAAACGTAAATCGGTGATGCGCTCAATCGTCGCCCTCTCGCCTTCGAGCCACCGGTAGACAGACCAATGCCAGGGGTAAGCCTCGGCGGGAACCCCCATTGCCAGAGGGACAGGGATTGGAAGAGGTAAGAGAGGCGCAAGCCTCGGCAGCCATAGGTGTTCCTTTTCCACTTGCCCTGTGTACGCCTCGGCGCTGGGTAGTCGCACAACCATTTCCTCGCCGAGACGAAAGCTTCGGTTGTCCCACCCGTCGAATTCAACTGGTTGGATAGGGAGGTCTGCCCACTGGGGAAATTGCGCCGTGATCAATTGGCCCACGAGAGATCGGTTTATGTTCAATATAACCGATCACCCAGGCAATATCGTTGATCTTCAGGTGTCAACATAGGCTCATTATACAATGGGAACCACCCATTTTTCAATCACCAGCCGCGCCCTGAAAGGGAAAAACCGTGCGTTGCACCTGTCCTGGGTGCGATGCACGTGACTTGTAGGGGAAAACTGCCGCGCACACGCACACGCACGCGAATGCCATGCAGATCACGGAGGGTTGGTAGATGCGCCTTTGGGCGAAATCGAGTAGAATAAGGCCAGGAACAACGAGCGCGTGCACGTGGCAACCCAGGCGAAATTGATGATAGAATTAACCGCGATCCAGGAAATCGGATATGGTTGAAGTAAAAATCACCCTGAAACTCCCTGACCAGTTAGCCCAGGAGGCGCAGCGCGCCGGGCTGCTCTCGGCTGGTGCGATCGAGGCGTTGCTCAACGAGGAGATTCGCCGCCGCAATGTAGATAAGTTCTTCGCCGCGGCTGACCGCCTCTCTGCCAGCGATCCTGCGCCCTTCAGCATGGCTGACATCCAGGCTGAAATCCAGGCCGCCCGCCAGGAGCGCCACAAGCGTGCGGATCGTCGCTGATACGAATACGGTCATCTCAGCCTTGTTCTGGCGCGGCCGGCGGCGCTGAAGCCCGTAATCGCCGCCGACCCAGATGATGACCTGGTGCTGGCTTGTGCGGTAGCGGCTCGCGCCAATTGGATCGCCACGGGCGACCAGCATTTGCTGGGCATGACCAAATTCCGCCGGATTCGCATTGGCAATGCCAGCGATATCCTGGCTTTGCTGAAGTAGAGGCCATGGCCGTCCAGGAAATTCGGCATCACTCGCATGATAGAAACTCCCCTGCGCTTTGTCAGCAGGGGAGTTAGCTGGGGATTAGCTATCTTGAGATATTAGAACGATTCGTCTATTCAACCACTTGATCTGCAAACTCAGCCCAAGATCGGATTGTACCATCTGGATTTACTACTCCAGCGATCACATACGGTTCAAGGTAGTTTGACAAAACACTTCTTTGATTATCGCCAGAACTGATAACTGCAATTTTTGTTAAACTAAGTGCGTTCCCAAGTGCAATTGCGATTGAACGTAGCTTTTGAGAATCAGAAGTAAATTTTGATAAACTCTCAAAAGGATGGTCTTCTGGTTTTTTACTATTTCGTGAGGCATTATGTCCTAAATAATAGGTATAAGTCACCAACTCTCTTGTTTCTGGGTTATAAATAATAATTTGTCCCATATCTAATCCAATATTGCTTCTTTGGGATACCAGCCAATCGCTCCCTTCAAAAGGAGTTATATGAATAATGCCAGCATTATCACTGTCCATTCGCTGAAAAATCTGGCTAAAAAGCGAATTACCTGATAAGCTCAGGGGATGACCCCTGAGATGAACATTACCACTGAACGGATCGACGATTTCCCGCTTCTGCTGGAAGTGATGCAGC
>JBFMFR010000092.1:0-4862 GCA_040752025.1 Chloroflexota bacterium
CGGCCAGAAGCAGACATTCGTTTTGCTATTTATATTCTATTGAGCCTAAATCCGGAGAATGGAGAATCAAATCTGCAAGGCTTGCCACCGGACCGCTTAACGAAGTTTCTGAGCGATGTACGAGATAAAGATCTTTGTAAACATCTTCTTCAATCGGAATTGCATGTAACCATCCGCTTGCCTGTTCATGCTTGACCGCGCTTTCCATCACAAGCGAGATTCCTAGCCCTGCGTGGACCGCGTGTTTGACCGCCTCGGTGCTACCTAACTGCATACCCACTGTGAACTCTGCCGAGTCGGCACCGGCATATTGTTGTAGTAGGCGCCCAGTTCCGGTAGCCGCTTCGCCTCCAAGCAAGTTCTGGGATTTTAACCACTTAAGTGGAATGGTCGACTCGGCAGCCCAAGGATGGCCGGGGCGAACAATGACAACCATCCTCTCGCGCCGCCATACTGTTGAGACGAACCCAGGACGTGAGTCCCACCACTCCATTACCGCTACATCCACTTCAAGCGTTTCCAGCAAAGCGGCAATCTCGATATTTTTGCCGATCCTCACATCGATCTTGTTTGCTAATTTATCTTGGAGCGCCTTGATATAGGGTTGTAAAAGATAAATGTCGATATTGGAGCTTGCACCAACGACCAGGCTTTTATTGTGGAGGGCTGCCGTAGCCTTATGGCTAGTACGGAGCAATTGTTCCGCATAGGGGAAAAAAATCTTTCCCTCCAATGTCAGGCTTTGCGGCATTGTTGCGCGGTCAATCAGCCGGGCCTGCAAAGACTGCTCCAGCCGCTTGATATGCTGCGTTACTGTTGGCTGGGACAATCCAGTTTGCTTCGCCGCTTCGCGAAAGCCCCCGCATTTGACGACGGCAATGAACGTCGCCACACGCTCCAGATCTATCACGCCGCCTTTACTCCCGGATACGGCTGATTAATCGCGCCCATCGGTTTTTCACCAGCGAGTGCCTGGATGATGTTCATCGCTGCCTGCCGCTCGATTTCAAGCCGAACTTCCTTGACCGCCGATCCCAAATGCGGCGTAAAAAACGTTTGTGCCGTATTGTCGAGCAGCGCCTTGGGGATAGCCTGCGGGCGATCAGCGCGTATCCATTCTTCCATCTCGAAGACATCGGCTGCATATCCAGCTAGTTTTCCAGACGCCAGTGCTGCTATCACCGCATTCTCATCCACGACCGAGCCGCGACATGCATTGATCAGGTAGCTACCGGTTTTCATCTTGGCCAACGCGGTGGCATCGATTAGATGCAGTGTCTCTGCGGCCATCGGAACCATCGGCACGACATAATCACATTTTTCGAGCAGTTCATCGAGCGTGACGCGCTGTACGTGCCAAGCCTTTTCTTGTTCGGCATTGAGCGGAATCGGATCGCAATACAAGAGATTCATTTCAAAGCCAGCCAAGCGCTGGGCGATTGCACGGCCGACCGCCCCCATACCAATGATGCCAAGCGTTTTTCCTGTCAAACCAGAGCCATATAGTGTCGGCCGCCAGCCTTGGAAGTGTCCGCTACGGATTTGCCTATCGCCTTCCAGCATATGCCTTGTCAAACCGAGAAGAAGGCCGATAGTCAGTTCAGCGGTCGGGATCGTAAGCAAATCCGGCACAATCGTAAGCCATACACCGTGGCGTGTGCAGGCGTTGACATCGAAGTTATCATAGCCTTTAAGCGCGGCGCCGATGACACGCAGCTTTGGACATTCCTCGAGAAACGCGCTGTCGATGCTGTCCGGCATGAAAGCCATGAGTGCATCCGCATCTTTGGCTCGCGCAATTACCTCAGAACGCGGCAAGGTTTCCCGTGTGGTGTTGGGGATAACATCGGCGCTAGCGGACAACAATTCGATGATTTCCGGGTGCACCCAGTGGGTGAGGACGACTTTGGGCTTCATAAAAACCTTTGTAAGCTTTGGGAGTTATTTGAACTTGCGACGCAGGAAGGAGCTGAAGGCGTCGACGAGGGTAACCATGCCTAAAATAACCAGCAAAATAGCCGAGACATCCTGGTATTGCATGATGCGCAGAGAGCCCATCAGCTCGAACCCGATTCCACCGGCGCCGACCATGCCCATCACGGTCGAAGCACGGAAGTTGTATTCCCATCGATAGATCGCGGTATCGGCCATTTGCGGAAGCACTTGGGGAAAGATCCCATGAAAAATCACCTGCAATGGCGTGCAGCCCGCTGCATGCGCGGCTTCTACCGGTGCCGGATCGGCATGTTCGATCGATTCCGAAAAAAATTTGGCGATCATGCCAACCGAATGTAAGCCTAGGGCTAAAACACCCGGCAATGCGCCGAAGCCAACGGCTGCCACGAACAGGATGCCCATGATCAGTTCGGGTATCGATCGCAAAGCGTTTAACAGGCCGCGTGTGGCTTGATACACGAGTGGATGAGGGCTAGTATTCCGCGCGGCGAGCACTCCTAAGGGAATGGATAGCAATACCGCGATTGCCGTGCCGGCGATACTCATGGCCAAGGTATCCAGTACCGGTTTGACCCAGGTGCCAGCCTGCGAGAAGTTCGGTGGGAACATCTCGCCGGCAATTTTTACCAGGCTTGGCATGCCATCCTTCAATCGCTCGGCATCAAATAGGCCGACGTAATACCAGCAACCGATCACAATCGCCAGCACAACGGCAAACTGCAGTATCGTGCGGTTCCATACGCGCTGGCGCTCGGCCAGAATCAAACCAAAATCAGCTTGCATGCTGTCGCTCACTTAGAACTTCGACAGATCGAGCTTGAGCAGTGTGCCAAGGCTGCGCACCACGTCATAGTCTTTGTCGCTGATCGGGCCGAAACCATCGGCTTTGAAAGGTTTCAGGACTTCCGGATCTTTGAGATTCAAGAAGGCTGCACGGATCTTTTCCTTCAGTTCCGGCTTCAGATTGCTGCGCATGGTCCACGGGTATTGCGGATATGGCTTCGATTCGGCAAGAACTTTTACTTTGTTGGGATCGACCAGTCCGCGCTGAACCAGGGATTCAAAAATCGGCTTACTCAAGCCGCCAGCCTGCGCGTGACCGTTTTGCACGGCCATGGCCACCGCGTCATGCGCACCGGCAAAGTGTTCGCGATAGTTTTCGCCGGCTTTCAAACCGTTTTCCGCCAATATCGACTTCGGAATCAAATGGCTGGAGGTGGATGCCTTATCACCGTAAGCGACATTCTTGTTGACGATATCACTGATTTTGGCGATGCCGGCGCCAGTATTGGCGATCAATACGGACTGGTAGGTAGTGCTACCCTTTTGCTTCATCGCTGCGAATGGCTCGATGTCGCTCTTTTGCTTAGCCAGCACATACGACAAGGGGCCAAAATATGCCATGTCGATACGGCCGTGACGCATGGCTTCGATCATTGACGAGTAATCAGTGGTAACCACCAGCTCAATTTTCTTTCCCAGCTCTTTTTCCAGATAGATTTCGAGCGGCTTGTTGTTTTTAATTACGGTCGATGCGTTTTCGTCCGGCAGCAGCGCAACTTTGAGCGTTTCTGGATCGGGATTGGATGATGCATGGCCAATGCTGCAGACGGCGGCAAGCAAGACAGACATTAATGCGGATGCGAGTTTTTTCATAATCAATCCTTTACGGTAGCAAGTTGCATGGGAAATGAAGTATCGATAAGCCGTTCCTCTCGAGCGTCTTGTGGAACGCTCAAAGAAGAACGGGGTACTTGTTCATACAGCGTGTCGTAACTGGCTTGATCCAAAGTCTGCGGGGCGGCATCAAAAATGACTCGGCCATGGGACAGGCCAATAATACGGTCGGCATAACGTTGAGCGAGGTCTACCTGATGCAGGCTGACGACCGCCGAAATCCCGTCCTCTTTACAAATGCGGTGCAGCAGACTTAGCACTCGCTCTGCAGTAGCAGGATCGAGGCTGGCTACCGGTTCATCAGCCAACACCAGTTTAGGTTGCTGAGCCAGAGCCCGGGCAATACCGATGCGTTGCTGCTGGCCGCCGCTCAATGCGTCGACACGGCTTAAGGCTTTGTGCAATAAGCCGACTCGGTCCAGACTTTGCAAGCATATGGATTGATCCTTCGCCGGGAGGGGGAATAGACTGCGTAATGCCGTGTGGTAGCCCATTCGGCCCATCGAAACGTTTTGCAAAGCCGTCAGTCGGCCAATCAATTGATGCTGTTGAAACACCATGCCAGTCTGTCGGCGATGCATGCGCAATGCACGCGAGTTCGCCAAATTTCCTAAGCCGGCGACAATGGTGGTGCCGCGCTGCGACGCATGCAGCGAATTAATACAGCGAAGTAGCGTGGATTTTCCAGCGCCGGAAGATCCGAGCAATACGGTGAACTGTCCCTGATGGAGTTTGAGAGTGGTGGGATACAGTGCAATCGCATCACCATAACTGACTGAGACATTCTGTAGTTCGATCATGACACCTCCGGCAGATTTGAATTCGTAATCAAAAATGATGACCTGATTACGAATCTGAATTGCAGCGATGGTAATGTCGTGATATGACACCTTGATGACTCGTTGATGTCATTTTTGTGGCATGGTCGCGGGTGCCTGTGAGGGAAATAAGTTGTGCTATCTATGCCAAATATAGACGTCTGCTATGGGTCGGGAGTGTGAGTTCGCCATGATAGGAAGCAGACCTTCGAGCGCCGGTTGTTGATGACCGGCAGCTTACCGCCAGATTGCCGCCCGACACCGCCCGTCAAGCCAACGGCAGCATTGGCCGATTACTGTGAATTGGCCCTTCGACTGGTCTCGAAGTACTGCGGTCACTCCAGTTTGGTGCGATAGACTAAATCCTCCCGATCCCCTTTCCAGCCACGATCAAACTCGCATGCCTATGTC
>JBFMFR010000093.1:0-4811 GCA_040752025.1 Chloroflexota bacterium
CGACGATCTGAAACGCAAGGTTCTGGCCTTCATCGAGTATTACAACCGTACCATGGCTAAACCGTTCAAATGGACCTACCAGGGCAGAGCCCTTTCTGCATAGCTATTTATGCCAAGATGTACTAGAGAGCTGGCGCTGAGACTCCCGGAGATTTAGGAATCTCCGGGAGTCTGGGGTAGTGGCGGGCGAAGTTACGCCAGGCCGGCCAGCAGGCGGCTGTCCAGGTCTTGCAGGGGGTCGACTTCACCGCTGGCGGCGGCGCGGGCGAAGACGATGCCGGGGCGGCGGGCGCGGCGGGCGCGCCCCAGTACGTTCAGACCGGCCGGTTGGCCGCGCTTCTTACTCTCCAACACCATCTGCTCGCTTTGCAGGTGAATCTGGGCGAAGCCCTGGCGCGCCCCGGCCACGCAGGCGAACATCTCCTCGGGGGTGAAGCCCTGGGCGTAGTTGTGGCGCACGATGAAGGCTTCCCCATCCACGCCGGCGACCACGCCGCGCACGCCCACCACCATCGGCAGCGAATGCCGGTTCCAGGGACGGGCACGCGCCTCCAGAAGCTGCGGGCCGATGTGCACGTCCTGGTAATTGGTCGAGGAGAGGACCTTCTCGGCCAGCTCTTCAGCGTAGATTTCCCAGCGCTCGGGATCGTCACCTTCCGGGGCGGGGGGCATGTGCGCGTCCATCTGGATGAAGGGGCTCATCGAAGCGCCCGAGGCACGCGCCGCCTCATAGCCGAGCTGCGTCAGGCTTTGCAGGGTCGCCAGCATCCGATCCACGCCGTGGCGTTCGAGCAGCGTTGCCAGCAGGTCGGACAGGCCGGCCTGGGTGAGCAGCGGCTCGAAGGCCTGCTCCGGCACGCCGGTGATCTGAGCGATCTGGCTGCGCCCGGCCGGGGTGAGCGAGCGCCAGGCCAGGCCCCAGATCACTTCGGGCGGCGGCAGGAGGGTCTTGACCAGGGCGGGGTTGTGGCTTAACTGTCCGGCCACTGAGATCAGTTCCCCGGCCTCCTGTTGGGCTGCGGCGCTCAGCGGCAGGTAGAAGGCCGACTGGTCGCCGTCGAAATCGGCGTTCATCCAGCGGCACAGGATGGGGTTCAGGCGGATGACGTTCCCAGGGTCGCGCACGGGGTGGAAGGCCAGCAGGGCGGTGGAGGAGAAGGTCGGGGCGCGGTTGACCAGCACCCAGGAGCGCGCCAGCAGGGCGTCGAGGGCCTGGACGGCGCGCGGGTTCTCCGGCCCAGGCGAGGAGCCGTCCTGCAGCTCGCCAGCCACCTGCGGCCCGAACAACTGCCAGCACAGGCTTTCGGGGAAGCCAACCTGGTCGAAACGCAGGTCGAGGCTGGGAGCGATCACCGCCCGGCCGCTGAAAAGCTGCCTTTCTCGGAAGGCCAGGGTCTCGGGAGGCAGCAGCACATCGAAGAGGGCATTCAGGGCGGCCTGCAGGCGCGCCTCGGCCTGGCGCGCCAGGCGCTCGGGGGCCCGGCTGGAGAGCAGGCGGGCCAACTGCTGGTTGGCCTCGGCCAGGCGGGCGAACTCGGCGCCCGGCAGCGTGGTGTCGGCTTCCGGGACCACCCCGATCGCTTCCAGGGGGCGTTCGCTCAGCCAGGGGTGCGGCTGCGGGCGGGCCAGCTCGAGTGTCTCCCCATCCGGCGGGGCGAAACGGAAGGCCAGGCGGCCATCCTCGAGTTCGGCCCGGATGCCGGCGACTTGCAAGCGGCGGGCCAGGTCGTTGAAGATGGGGGGAGTGTTGAACGAGGAGGCGGCCTCCCAGGTGGAGCGGGTGGTGCGGGCGTTGAGGGCCTCGTGCAGCGAGGCAACGGCGCCCATCTCTTTCAGCACGTTGAACTCCATTTCGCCCAGCATTTGCCCGGCGTGGGCCGAGCCTTGGGCTCCGCCCCGGGCATCGTCCAGGGTCAGCCTCAACTTGTCACTGGACAGGTGCGCCAGGCGGGTCCAATACACCCAGCCGGCGGCGCTGGGGCGCTCCAGGGGCGGGCCGTCTTTGCCCTGGGTGAGGGTTTCCATGCCGTTTTCGGGCAGCCCGGCGGCGGCCAGGCGCTGGCGCAGCTCCTCCGGGCTGGGGGCGTGGAAGGGCGGCACGATCACAGGGGCGCCTTCCTGGCGGGCCAGGTGGCCCATCACGGCCTCGCGCACCTGGCCCAGGTGCATGCGCGTGCGCAGCCCGGGAAAGTTGTAGACCAGCTCGACCGGGGTGCCGTCCGGCAGGTGCGGCATGTGCTCGTCGGGCAGGATGAAACTGACCACACCCTTCGAGCCGTGGCGGTTGCTGAGCTTATCGCCCACCTGCACCGGGAAGGGGTCGTGCAGGCGGCGGGCGGCCGATTCACTCAACAGGATGCCGTCCTCCGAAGTGCCCGGCCCCCAGGAGACGAAGGCGGTCAGCAGGTTGTGGCCGCACCAGAAGTCGGGAGCGTCGGGCTCCAGGCCGGTCTGCACCCAGGCCGGTTCGGGCTGGTTGTGGGGCAGGCCCTGGCGCAGCATGTTGGCCGCCATCAGCAGGCGGTTGGGGTCGTTGTTCTCCAGGAAGGGCAGCATCGAGGCCGAAAGGCCCAGGCTGGCCTCCGGGCGCTCGTCGACCACCACCAGGCGGCGCTCACGGATTTCGGCGCCCACGGCGATGGTGAAGGCCCGCCCGATGTTGGGGCCTTCGGGCGTCTCGAACGGGCAGACGCGCCCCATCTGGCCAGGGGCGATGACTTTCTCGCGGCGGGGGATCAACAGGCGGCGCAGATGCGTGTGGCGGCTGAGCCAGTTGGTGGTGTCCAGGCGCTGGACGCGCATGAACCATTCCATCGCATCCAGGGGTTGGGCTTTGTTTTGCATGAACTCGCTCACCCAGCGCTCCAGCGGCAGCCAGGCGCGCAGGATTTCGGCGTCCCAGTGCAGGCCGTTCGAAGCCTGGCCCAGGCACGCTTGAATGTAGGCGTAGAGCTGCTCGCCCACGCAGTCGATCTCGGCGCTGCCCAGCTCTTCGCGGTCGGCCAGGGGGATGACCACGTACGGCTCCCCAGCGAAGTAGAACAGCCCGGCCTCGTCCGGGCGGGGGATGCCCGGGTAGCGGGCCTGCACGCCGCCGGACAGCTCGATCGCCAGCGTGCAGGTGTGGGCGGAGGCATCGTCTGCGCTCACCTGGTAGTCCACCAGCGGCAGGCGCTCGGCCAGCAGTTGGGGCAGGGTGTCGTACAGAAAGCGATCGTAGGAGGCTTTGTGCCAGGGCGTTTGAGGGTTGATAGACATGCTTTACTCCTGTTCTGCCTGCAGCCCGTGCTTCACCTGTTCACGGGCGTAGTGCAGGCGAGACTTGGCGGTGCCTTCGGGAATGCCCAGCTCGTCAGCCGCTTCCCGCAGGCTGAACTCCATCTGGTGCACCAAATGGAGCAACTCACGCTTGTCTTCGGGCAAACCCCGCAGGATTTGCCGGAGCCGGGCGGCCTGTTCGACCTGTTCCACGACGGCTTCCGGGCCCAGGCTGGCGCTGTCGACCAGCCAGGCGGGCGTGTCGGGCAGGTCGTCCTCTACATCGGCGCAGTAATCGGGCAGGTCGAGGGGCTGCTCGGGCCGCCGCCGGCGCGTGCGCAGGTGGTTGAGGGCCAGGTTGGTGGCGATGCGGAACAGCCAGGCCTTGACGGCGCCCTGCCCGCTCCACTGCCCGGCGCGCCTCCAGACGCGCAAGAAGGTCTCTTGCAGCAGGTCCTCGGCGGCAGGCTCGTCGCCCACGATGTGGCACAGGTGGCGGTGCAGGGGGCTTTCGTAGCGCTCGAACAGCGCTTCGAAAGCCCAGGCCTGCATGCCCTGGATGCTTTCGATCAGGGCCTGGTCGGTCGGGGGGTCGTTCACATTCGGCTCCACTTTATAAGACACCGCGCGGAGAGGAAAGGTTCAGTATTTATCATCCGCAGAGGCACGCAGATTGGCGCAGATTTTTATCTGTGGAGATCAGCGAAAATCTGCGTCCCGTTGGAGTACGCCGGGCCTGTGCCAGGTTTTTATTCAAGCTCAGTTTTTTGTCTCACCTTTGATTTTTGATAGTGCTTTTCGCTATCGGCAATAATTCGGTCAAGTTTCTGTGCCCAATTTGTTCCAAAGGCAGATAAGTGAACCAAAGCTAATGAGCGTGGCCTCGATTTTTTTCAAAGATGGCTTTGTCATCTTTCGTTTCTAAATTTGATAGCCTTTGGTGTGCGCAATGTGGCTCAACTTACAAATTCCCAACCACATTTTCAAACAGGTATTGCTGAAGCTCCGGCAGGTTCTTCCGCGACAAATTCAAACCCCATTCTGGCAAGCTCTTTTTATCTTCATAGTCCCGGCTGACGAATAAAGCGGTTGGTTTTTGCCAAGTCTCCGATGGAATTAGGAATAAATCTGCTGGCTTGTTATCTTCAAATAACACTACCGCAGCAAGCAAATTGGGGCGCAGTTTGAACTTATCTTTTGGGAAGAAGATGTAAGTCAAATTCCGGCTAGATTTGACCTGGATATCGTAGTATTGAGAGTCGCTTTTTCGGATTACAAAATCTACCCCCTTGTCATCTACTTCTGCCGTAAATACATCCAGACCATATGCAGTAAACTCCATCTTTGTCAGATATTCGGCATAGCGACCAAGTTGCAAATGATTTAGTCGCGACCATAGATATTTATTAAAATTTATGCAACTGCTTAACTGTCCATTCGCTGAAAAATCTGGCTAAAAAGCGAATTACCTGATAAGCTCAGGGGATGACCCCTGAGATGAACATTACCACTGAACGGATCGACGATTTCCCGCTTCTGCTGGAAGTGATGCA
>JBFMFR010000094.1:0-4093 GCA_040752025.1 Chloroflexota bacterium
AGAGTTCGGGGTGGGCGTTGAAGTATTCCTGCACGTCGGCATCGGTCGGCTCGGCCGGCGCGCCCACTTTGCGGCCCATCCAGGCTTCGGCGAGGATCTGCCGGCGCGCGGCGTCGAGCGCCTGCACTACCGTGGCGTCGCGGTCGAGCTTGTCGGCCAGGGCCTGCTGCACCGCCAGTTCCTGCTCCACCAGGTTGCGCACGACCTGCAGCGAGGCGGCCCTGGACTGCTCGGGGCTCAGGTTGGGGATGCGCTGCAGCGCGAAGTTGACCTGGTGCACCGTGAGCTCGGTGCCGTTGACCCTGGCCACCACCTGGCTCGCGGGCTTGTCGCCCGCCTCGGTTTCTTTTTTGTCGCCGCAGCCCGCCACCAGCGCCGCGATCAGCATCGGCAATACCAGCTTGTTGTAAACCTGCATGTTGTCTTCCTCTATCCTGTTATTGGAAATTTTGTGGTACGAATGTTACCCAACACCCGTTACGAAACAACCAAGGCACGATGCGTGCCAGGCCAACTTTCGCCTGAAAACTTTTTGATAGCGGAATCAGCTGAATTTATGGAAATCCGGAACTGGACTACCCATTCGCAGAGAAAGCCGGGGAGAACTCCCCGGCCGCACAACATCAAAACCATTGGTCAAAATTTCACTTGCAGGCCCGCCGTGATGAGGTCGATATCCATGTTGCTGCGGTCGAAGCGTTCCCACTCGGCACGCAGATTCAGGTTGTCGAATACCTTGTAGCTTACGCCCACGCCGTAGTTGGGCTCGTAGTCGTCCTGGCTGGTGTGCACCGTAAGCGCCGCGCCGTTCTTGGTTTTCGTGTCGCCCTGCATGTAGGCGTAGCCAAACTTGCCCATCACGGAAACCTTGTTGCTCACCGGATAGCTCAGCACCGCACCCAGCGCCCAGGCATCGGTCGCAATGTTCGTGCGCAGCGCACCGGTAGCGGCAGTCATGTCGTTCAGGTTGACGTAGCCGCCTTCGAGCGCCAGATACTTGTTGAACTGGTAGCCGCCATAGACCTTCCAGCCTTCGCTGCGCGTGTTGGCCGACGCTGCGGCAAAATCGCGGTAGTTGGATTGCCCCACGTTCAGGCCTGCGTACCACCCATCGAAGTTGATGCCGTCCCAGTTGTCGGTGCCGTACTCTTCGAGTGCGCCGGGGCCATGGTCAAGCACCCAGCCGAGGGTCAGGCCGAAGACGTTCTGGTGCATGTTGAACGACGCACAATCCACAATGTTTTGGTTGCAAGCAGACTGGCTATTTGAGGCTACATACATATAAGTCCCTGTAACTTCCAGATTCTCGTTTGCCCGGTAGGTGAACCCAATCGAATAGTGATGCTCCACCGTAGCAGGAGCGAGCAAGTTGAATGTTACTTGGTCGTCAGGAATCGGCGTCTTCCCGTAGTTGTAGCCCGCGCGAAGCAACAATCGATTGTTGACGCCATACTGGACCCCGAGTTTGTAAACCGTTTGATCCTTCCAACCGAAACCCATCCCTTTGTCATTACCAAGGTCAGTGCTGTCATCAACCAAAGCAGAAATACCCAAGCTCGGTAAAGAGAAAACGCCGGGACCACGATTTCCCACCGAGGCGATATCACTGTAGTTAATTCGCAGCACGTCTGCTGCGATTACAAGGTTTTTCACCGGCTTGTAGGCAATGCCAATCCCATAGTTTTCCGGGATATCGAAATCACCCTGCTCGGCAAAGAGGCCGCGGTATTTGTCGAACTTGCTCATCCAGGTTCTAGATGCGTACGCCACACCGACGGCAAGTTTGTCATCCATGAATTGGCCGAGCCACCCCAGCTTAACGCCCGCCCCATAGCTGTAATCGAACCCATTGTCCGTAAGATAGTCTTGGGCTGAGCTGACTGGAAATAGCTTGAAAGCGCCTAGTCCATAAGCGCGGAAACGCGTTTCTGCCAATACAATTGAAGCACCAAACGCGTGGTTATCATTGACTTTATAGGCGAGGCTGATTGGAATCAACAATTGCATCATGTCAACGCCGATCTTTGTGTCTGCAGGAGGCGTACCGTTCAATGAAAACAGGTTTTCCTGGTAGGTAGTATTCATGCCACCATTACCGACGACAGCCATTGCAACATGCAACTTATCGTCCAGTGGCATGCTAAAGCCCATTTCCGGCATGATGAAGTATTTCGCATCGCTTTCGACGTTGCCATCGAAATGGCCGGTACCGGTAAAAAATCCAGTCGCCGGCGTGCTGGGGTCGTTCCAAAGAGAAGCATGCCGCTCCGGATTGAAAACGGCAAAACCAAGGTCGCCTCGCATGCCAGTATTAACTGCATTGGCGGGGTTGGCTGCGGTGGACAATGAGTCCCGCCCATAGGCGATACCCACGCCGCCCATGCCCTGCGATCGGATGCCGAACCCTGGCAGGAAATAGCCATTGGTGGCATAGGCCGGGAAAGCGGTCATACAAACAGCAACCAACGCAGCATGTTTCAAAGCAAAACGCATATCTCCTCCGAGCAAGTTATTTTCTGTAAATTACTGTGCACCACAAACCGGCATCGACATGCGCATACCAGCCAATTCTTCAAATTCATACACCCACGACATCGCAAACAACATCAAATCCGCCTTGGGCTTGCACGCCACCCACAAACGCAAAAAATTACGGCGAACTACCGCCGTAATTTCTTGATTTACCCCTGTATAAACATCATGGGGCGCGATATGTCGCGCCCCATTCGTGCCATCAGGCCATCAGCTTGCGACGGCGAACCGCGAACCCGACCAGACCAAGCCCAGCCAGCATCATGCCGTAGGTAGAAGCCTCGGGGATGGGGGCGGCAACGCCAGTGATTTTCCACGTACCGATGAAGTTGTTAAACGAACCGCCAACAATGGTGGAAGTCCAAATCGCAGAGAAGGTGTTGTCAACAGAATTCCACGTGCCGACCACAGTGGGCGAACCCTGATTGAAGTCGGTACCGTTGTAGTTAGCAAACCAGCTGCTGAGATTCATGGTGATGCTGCTGCCACTTACGTCTGCGGTCGGGACCGGGCCACCGGCAATCGAGCCCGCCGGGGTTGTGCTCGCCCCTAGGTTGGAGGCTGCAGTATAAACATTGACGGCACCACCAAAGAACGTCATGTCGATGATCGAAGCCGCGTTGGGCCCACCACCGAAAGTGCCAGCACCATGGTAGCCGCTGACCAGATTGTAGAGGCTATCAACGCCTGTCACGACCGCAGTGCCAACGTTGCCGCCGGTACCCGTCGCCATGCAGCTCGTGTTCATAGAGCCCGGACCGTCCATGCAAAACGAAGCAGCGGACAGCGTCAGGCTGGCAACTCCAATGGCGTGGGCAGCCATAGGCGCAGCCAAGAAACCGGTCGCCAAAGCCATTCCCAACAGAGTTTTTTGAAGTTTCATTTGGTATTTCTCCTCTTCATTGATTGGTAAGTATCGATCGAACCGCACCACAATCCAGCCACACGGGATGACCACCTCCCCGGTTACATGCTTCGCGGCGACACTCACCTAGCAACCGCCATACCAACCTTGTTTCTTTTTTTATTTAGCCGTTCCCAATCAATCGGTTAAGTTGTTGATGAAACAAAAATACCATTATGCGAAGTACGATGGAACCATTGTTGTAAAGAATTCCGACATTTTTTTGCTGCGCCCCGGGCATATCCGGGGCCGAAATCGGCCCCATGAGCACCCGCGTTCCTGCACGACACAAAAATAGTTCTTTAATTTCAACAGAATGGTTATTACGTACCAAGCATTGTAGGGTGTGTAAAATTTATCGACAAGCGCCCATTTAATTGATTTTGTTTATGTAGGTATAAGTTACCGGTATGGACGACTCATCTATTCTGGAATTTATTACCAGGGACGCAGGTTCATCGGGCGTGGCGTTGCGCCCGCCCTCGGCCGGGGCGGGCCTCCTACCGGGGCAGCGGCGTACCTCCAGCCTGCCCTAATACGCGTTCTGGTCCCGCCACACCACGGCCAGCGTCTTGGCGATGATCATGAGGTCGAACACCAGCGACCAGTTGCGCATGTAGTCGATGTCGTACTGGATGCGGGCGCGCATCTTGTCCA
>JBFMFR010000095.1:0-3802 GCA_040752025.1 Chloroflexota bacterium
CCCGGCGGAGTTCGCGGCGCGCTGTCGGGCAAGCTTGCCCGACAGCGCATCGGAGACGGAAATCGGATAGATTCACAACTCGGACTTTGCTAACCACGACTTGGCACTAAAGACGGGGGCAGGTCAGACCCGCCAAGCCGGAAGGCGAGTATTTATCAGTTTGCACGTGTTAGTACCTGGCGATTGGTTAGTAAAAAGAGCCCATGATTTTTCTGAGGAGATTGAAGCGTCACTTTGCAGACAATTTCCGCACGCGCACGTCATGACACATCTCGAGCCAATCGATGATCCGTTATCCATGGCAGACGAAGCATTGGATAGACAAAGGTAAGTCTGCCAGCGGATCTGGGATGTATTTCCATTTATCTGCATTTGAATACGCCAAAGACGGCAAGCAGCAGTTCGACCACCACTACCAACGGTAGAGCGAAGGTATGGGCGGCGAAAGTCTGCTCGTGGCCGGCTACTGTCTGTTACTGATTCTCCTCAGCTAATGCTCGATGACCGTAATGGAAAAGCATGGAACATTTATTTCCGCCGGGCGTTTCATAAGCGACTCAATGCGAATTTCGTCATTGGAGCGACGAGGAAAAAACGGGGATGGACGACAAAACCGGAATAGACGATGCAGACATGGCGCAGGCCTTATCAGCCCGAGCTGGCGACCTGCGAGCGTTCGCAGGTCTGGTGCGCCGCCATCAGGATCGCATGTTTGGTTTCCTGTTGCGCATGCTTGGTACGCGTGACGAGGCAATGGACTTGACCCAGGATTCCTTCCTGAAGGCCTGGAAGGCGTTACCGGATTGGCGACCTGAGGCGCGCTTCACTACTTGGCTGTTCCAAATAGCACGTAACGCGGCTCTCGACCTGCTGAGGCACCGGCAGCGTATTGAGTTCGTATCGCTCGACGCTGATCCCTCCCACGACATAGTGGAAGATTACACACCATCTCCTGAGAAACAATTTTCCGACCGGCAGCGCATTAGCTTGCTTCAGCGCGCCATTGACACGCTCCCAGTTGATCAACGCGAAATCCTCCTGCTCCGTGAACTAGAGGACATGAGCTACGCGGAGCTCGCCTTAATACTCGGGATCAACGAAGGAACGGTCAAGTCACGCCTTGCCCGAGCACGTGCTGCAGCCCTTACCAATTTCCGTCACTACGCCGGGGAGAGTCCAGATGACTGATCCACATGAAGTCCACGCTACTGACATCGACCTGTCCGCCTATCATGATGCAGAACTTCCTGCTCCTGCTCGCCTCCGTATTACTGCGCACATCGCTGCATGTCCGCTTTGCGCAAAGCGCCTCGCCGACTTTGCCGCCTTGTCCGCTGACTTCGCCCAGTTACCCAAAGATAGCCTTGGTTTCGATCTCGCCAGCGTCATAGCGGGACAGCTTCCTGGACCGGCCAGGTCGCACCGGTGGACACCTACGCTAGGCTGGCTTGGCCTGCTGCCTGCGGGAATTGGGGCCACGGTCTCAATCGCGCTGGGCATCGCCATTGGTGGGGTTCTATTTAGTGGCAGTGCCGCCCTACCGCGAGAGACGGCCATGAGCGTATTCGATTCTATCCCGCCAGGCGGACTCTGCCTCGGTCTGGACAGCTGCTATGCCGAATATCCCAACAAGACAGGAGTGATCAAATGAAGCCCCAACTGCTACGAACCCTGCTCGCTTTTTCTGTCCTGATTAACGTCGGGGTACTCGGTGCAGCCGCATACCGGGAATTGAACACCGACGCCTTTCCGGGGTTACCGCGCTACCTCGAACTCGATGTAACGCAGACCCGTCACTGGCACGAGGCAGAGCGAAATTTTCTTGTCCAGCTCGCCGACGTTACGACGGCAATCGAGGCACACCGCAGCCGGATGATCCGTGCCATTTTTGCCGAGTCCCCCGATCTCGCCCAGATTGATGCCGAACGCGTCGCTATCGCGGCGCTGCAGGAGATTCAGCAAAAACGGGTGATCGAGCAACTGCTAAGGGAGCGAGCGTTACTTGATGCTGCACAACGCGAACGGCTCGCTGCATTACTACTTGCACAGCCGGCAGGCCCCTCAGGCGTCGAGCGCCTTCACCGCGACTGACGGGAACATTTGCGCCCCCCGAACGTTGAATGGATGTGAGTAGCTGACGCTTGCTCCCATCAACCTTTATTCATCTGGAGAATTATGCTCATGAAACCCTATATCCTTGCCGCTCTGACTGTCCTTTTCCTTGCTGCCACCGGCCCATCGCTGGCCGCGAACGATGCACACGATCATGGCCATGGCTCGGTATCGGCCACCCTGCAACTCAACGCCGGCAAGAAATGGGAAACCGATGCTCCGCTGCGAACAGCCATGGGGGAAATTCGTAAGTCGATGGCGTCCTCGCTGCACGCGATCCACGAAAATAAGATGTCGGCCAAGTCCTACGATGGGCTGGCTAAACAGGTGGAAGGCGCTGTCGGTCAGATCGTCGCCAGCTGTAAGCTTCCGCCAGCCGCCGATGCCCAGCTTCACATCATCGTCGCAGACCTGCTGGCTGGCGCCGAGGAGATGGCCGGCAAGATGAAAGGGGTCAAACGCGTGAACGGCGCAGTCAAGGTTATTGGCGCCCTCGATAACTACGGCAAGTATTTCGACGATGCAGGATTCCGGCCGATCGAGCACTGAGAATTGGGACGGCTTTAGGACAGAACGCACTGTCGGACCGCATTGAGGAAACCAAGGCGGGCGCTGCTACGGTGCCACTTCAGATGAGCGATTGGAGGCATTTTTCAATCGCTCATCATGAAAGCATATGAATGATTATCCGAGGTGAGCAGCCATGCGTAATGTCTGCCTACTCCAAGGAGATAATAGCGATGAGTACGGAAAATGCAGTCCCTGAAGTACGCAACCTTAAACAGCTGCTTCAGTATCAGGAGAAGGCAGTCGTCAGCCAGATGCTGATCAAGAACCCCGTTGGCAACGTTACCCTGTTTGCCTTTGACGGCAATGAGGGTCTTAGCGAGCATACCGCACCTTACGATGCCTTGGTAATAGGTGTTGAAGGCCGTGCTGAAGTTCCGGTGGGCGGCGTTAGCCATACACTGGAAGAGGGCGATAGCTTGCTGCTGCCGGCCAATATCCCGCACGCGGTAAATCCCATGGGCGGGTTCAAGATGCTGCTGATCATGATTCGTGGTTAGGGGTTATAGACGACCAGAAGTGTTATGGGCATATCCTTGGAAACGGTTTTCTGCTGCGATTTGTGCTGTATTTGAGCCGGATGGTTGCTAACGACCACTCAAGTAAGAGATCCGCGAAGATTGGGTCGGGAGTTCGCGTTCGCTAGCCAGGAAAGCTGAGCTGCCCCGCAGTGCTGGCCTGAAAGTCCGCTGACCCCACTACACCTGTCGCTCATCTGGCGATGGCTGAACGGCAGTTAAGGCCGAGGAGTTCGCGTTCAGGAAGCGCCCTGAATATCTGCTCCGCTCAGTAAGCGGCCGTTGCTACGCCTGAGAGAGGAAGGTCCGCAGAGGGTCGATTTGAGTCAGCTACGCGATTCGGTGCCACTAATGTGATGAGCAATTTTCTTGAGGATGAGCGTTGTTTTGCTCTATATTTCTTTGGAAATTCGTTAGTTCTTCAGCGTCTTTGATTTTCTGGGTATTACTGGATTGCTAACAGTAAGCATCATTCAGAAACAACGACGGCTGCGCCGTGGCGCGCAGCAACGAGGTCAAGGCGCTCGGCGTCAGGATGGGCACCCCGTGGTTCCAGATGCGCGACCTGGCCAGGGAGCACGGCATCGTCGCCCTCAGCAGCAATT
>JBFMFR010000096.1:0-3306 GCA_040752025.1 Chloroflexota bacterium
ACCCCCTCTGGCCTGCGGCGCGCCTCCACCAACTCGACCCGCCCTCGCCCGCCCATCCTCCACGCACCTCCGTAGGGGCAGTGCGCTTTCAGCGCACTTTGGGTATCAGGCTGGGATTTTGAATCCCAGCTTGGCGATGGTAGTGTTGCGATATAATATTCTTATCCTATTTTTCTTTCTACCGTATTCTGTCTACTGATTATGACACTTACCCCCGGCGACATCCTCCACAACCGCTACCGCATCGTCAAGCTGCTCGGCCAGGGCGGCTTTGGCGCGGTATACAAAGCCTGGGACACCAGCTTCGATGAACCTGTGGCGCTGAAAGAGAGTCTCGAGATTTCGCCGGCGGCGCAGAAGCAGTTCCAGTTGGAAGCCAAGCTGCTCTTCAAACTGCGTCACGCCAATCTGCCGCGGGTGCAGGATATTTTCGTGGTTCCTAACCAGGGCATGTACATGGTGATGGATTACATCGAGGGGGAGGACCTGGCGCAGATGTTGGAGCGCACGGGCGCGCCGCTGGACGAGGCCCAGGCGCTGGCCTGGATCGGGCAGGTGTGTACTGCCTTGAGCTACCTGCACGCCCAGAGCCCGGCCGTCATCCACCGCGACCTCAAGCCGGCCAACATCCGCATCACCCCCCAGGGCCAGGCCATGCTGGTGGATTTCGGCATCGCCAAGGTCTACGACCCCAGGCTGAAGACCACCGTGGGGGCGCGGGCGGTCACGCCGGGCTACTCGCCGCCGGAGCAGTACGGGTTGGGGACAACCGACGCGCAGAGCGACGTGTACGCCCTGGGAGCCACGCTATACACCCTGCTGACCTGCCAGGAGCCGCCGGCCAGCGTGGACATCGTCTCTGGGGCGGTCCCAGCGCCGCAGGCGGCGCAGCAGGTCAACCCGCAGGTGTCGGCGGGGGTGAGCGCGGCGCTGGAGAAGGCCATGCGCATCGACCGGACGGCGCGCTATGGCAGCGTGGCGGAATTCTGGGAGGCCTTGCAGGCGGGGGCAGCTACACCCACCCCGCCGGGGAGGCCAGTGGGCGCCCAACCCCCTGGCGGGATGCAGAAAGGGGGCACGCAGGTGGTCGGGTATGCCGGTGCGCAGCCGGCCCGGCCGGCGCAGGGCATCCCGTGGAATTGGGTGGCGGCGCTGACCTTGATGGGGCTGGTGGTTCTGGTTTTGGGGGTGGCTTTGATTTCTTCCCTGTTGGGTGGGAACGGCGGGGAGGACGCTCAGGCGACGCAGACGGCCCTGGCCTGGCGGGCAGAGCCGACGCAAACCCTGCCGCCTACGGTTGCGCCTGCCCTGGCCGAGCCGAAGGGGATGGTCTTGATCCCGGCCGGGGAGTTCCAGATGGGCAGCGAGAGCGGATCTAGTGATGAGAGACCGGTGCACACGGTCTACCTGGATGCGTATTCCATCGATGTCTATGAGGTGACCAATGCGCGTTATGCCGAGTGCGTGGCGGTGGGAAGCTGCGAGCCGCCCACAGCGAGCAAATCCTTGACGCGCAGCAGCTATTACGGCAGCTCGCAATACGCCGATTACCCGGTAATCTACGTGACCTGGGAGATGGCGGATGCCTACTGCCAGTGGCGCGGCGGGCGGCTGCCGACCGAGGCGGAGTGGGAAAAGGTCGCCCGCGGCGGGTTGGAAGGGGCGCAATACCCGTGGGGGGATGAAGCGCCGACTTGCGAACGGGCTAATTACTGGGGGAAGGTTGGCGGCTGCATCGGAGATACCAGCCGGGTGGGCAGCTACGCGCCCAACGGCTACGGGCTGTACGACATGGCCGGCAACGTGTGGGAGTGGGTGCAGGACTGGTACTCGGAGACTTTTTATGGCAGCTCGCCGCGGGATAACCCGATGGGCTCGGCCTCGGGCCAGTACCGTGTGCTGCGGGGCGGCTCGTGGTACTTCAATGAGAGCGACCTGCGCTCTGCCTACCGCACCGGGTACGGCCATGGCGACGGGAACCTCGATGGGGGTTTTCGCTGCGTTGCGACGGTGAAGTCGCCTGAATAATTGTCTTGCACTGAGCGAGGGAACAAGACCTGCTGTCCCATCAACAGTATCCTATGGGATCATGGAAGGGCGACAACACCCTCCCTGACAGTGTCAAGGATTTTGTGTATTCTAACACCTCAATGATTGATGGCTACCGTCGCTGCAGAGGCTGTGGGGTTTGTGGGCAAACCGGAACGATCACAGGAAATGTGGCAGAAAATCCTACCTAAAACGATGGGACGAACAGACTTGCGTTATCAAGCCCGCGCCTGGTTTCCCCTGATGCTATGCTTGTCTGTAAATGATTACTATCGTAATTCTTCCTCATTTCTGTTTATCAACCCCCATAATTCTCTGCCCTCTTTATCAACAAAACGAACTGCACCCGAGCGAACTAAGATTTTTCGAAGTTCATCATCTTCGAATCCGGCAAGGCGTTTTTTTATTTCTTCAAAACTACGTTTACTCCAATTGGGTGATTCAAGTAGTTTTTTGGCTGCCTGTTCGGCCATAAATTCAGTTCGTAATTCTGTTCTTAGTTTTCTTTCTTGAAGCGCATAAGTAGCAATGGCAGTGATAAGAGCAACTATGGCTGACGTTAGAATAGTTTCAAACACAATTTTATCCTCCTTACCTTGGTTAGGGGTTATTCCCCTTGAAATGTAAAAGCCCATGTGTTTTTAGCAATTATTTTTCTTGATGGGTAGTAATACCACCACTCGGCGTATTCGCGCTTTCCATCAAGATAGAAGTAGATGTATACTGAAATATGATCCGAATCTGAACTGACATACCATCCGTCTATACTGGCTCGATGTCCATCAGCTTCATACAAAGCCAAAACAACAGCAACACTATGAACCATATCACTGGCAATGATAGTTCTTTGGGATTTTACTGCCTGTAAAGCTTCCTTCTCTTGTATTGTCAATTCGCGTGGCTGTGAGGAGGTCTCGTGCATAGAATTGACCGCGAACATAAAAACAAGAGTTAGGATCACAACGATGGCAACCATAAGCCCTGTATTTATGTTGCTTGAGGCTGGTTGGTCGCAACTTTTGGTATTAGTGACATGATTCAAAGTTGGATAAGGGGGGGTGATTTGTGATCGCGAGGAAGGAAAAGTTACTTCATGTTTCCAAGTTGAATAAAACTCTTGGGTTTTGTTACTGTCCATTCGCTGAAAATATTTTGACATTTCGTAACTACCTACCCATCTTACCAGAAATTTGCTAAACTATAAGCATGGCTGAACAAGCGTTGGAAATAGAAGTCTTGCTCAAACAACTGGGCTTT
>JBFMFR010000097.1:0-2840 GCA_040752025.1 Chloroflexota bacterium
TCGTGCCCGCAGCGCGGGCAACGGAATCCTTCAGCCCAGCGTTGCCGCGCCAGCGCACGGGCACAGGCTGCTTCCGTCCCATACCGTTTCTGCCAGTCCAGCAGGTTGGTTTCCGTCGCTTTCATGACTCAACTCCTTGTCTCGTTGATCTCAAAGCATTTGGCAAGGGAAACTGAGAACGGTTCAGAGGCATGTTCCTGAATCGTGCGAATGTCCTGCCCGCGCTCCAGCAAGTGGGTGGCGAAGGAATGCCGCAGCGTGTGCGGCGTGGCCGGCTTGGCCAGACCTGCCGCCTGCACCGCGCGCTTCATCGCGCGCTGCAGCAACTTTTCGTCGAGATGATGGCGGCGCTCCTCGCCGCTGCGCGGGTCGACCGAATAGCTGCCCGACGGAAAGATATATTGCCAGCCCCACTCCATGGGTGCATTCGGATACTTGCGCGCCAGCGCATCCGACAGATAAACCGACGCCTTGCCAGCCGTCGCATCGCGTTCGAACAACGCGCGCCGCCACGCCAGATGCGCCAGCAAATCCGCCTTCACCGACTGCGGCAACATCGTCACCCGGTCCTTCGCCCCCTTGCCGTCGCGCACCACGATCTCGCCGCGCGTGAACTCCACATCCTTCACTCGCAAGCGGATCACCTCCATCAGCCGCATCCCCGACCCGTACAGCAGCCGCGCGAGCAGACTGTATACGCCCTCCATTTTTTCCAGCACCGCGCGCACCTCGTCGCGGGTCAACACCACCGGCAAATGCCTGGGCCGCTTGGCACGCGTGACCTTGTCCAGCCAGGGCAACTCGACCTCCAGCACCTCGCGGTAAAGAAACAGCAGCGCCGACAAGGCCTGGTTCTGCGTAGCGGCCGCCACGTTACCCTCCACCGCCAGATGCGTCAGAAACGCCTCCACCTCCGGCGCGCCCAGATCGCGCGGATGGCGCTTGCCATGAAACAGAATGAAACGCCGAATCCACTGCACGTATTGTGTCTCGGTGCGAATACTGTAATGCTTCACGCGAATCCGGTCGCGCACCCGGTCGAGGAGCTTGGGGGCCGGAGCGGATTCGGGCGCAGTCGTCATGTCGTCACCTCGATCAAGAACACAGCGAACCGCCATGCCCATCATTTCCTATTTCTTCGGCATCTACATCCGCATGTACCACGCGGATCATCCCCCTGCGCACTTCCACGCCGAATACCAGGGATTCGAGGCCTTCGTCTCCATCGAAACGGGCGCCATCCTCGAAGGCCACCTACCCGTCAAAGCCGCCCGCATCGTGCAGGAATGGACCGCCGAGCACCGCGCCGAACTGCTTGAAAACTGGGCGAAAGCGCGTAATCTTGAACCGCTGCAACGCATCCCAGGAGCCGACAATGATTAAAATCGTCAAAGCCGAAACCATCGGGGCCACCCAATTGCGCCTCACCTTTTCCGACGGCACCCAGGGCGACTATGACTTTGCCCCCCTGCTCGCCAGGGAAACCGTGTTGACCCGCCCCCTGATGAACCCCGACACTTTCAAGGACCACTTCCTCGAACTGGGCGCCCTGTGCTGGAAAAACGGCCTGGAGTTCAGCCCCGCCGCCCTGCATCGGGAACTGCGATCAGCCGGAAAACTCAGCCAGGCACAACAGGCCGCCTGAAGGTGTGTTCGGCAACGCGCCAAAGCCCGACCGCCCTCACACAAACAATATAAATCAGATGCTTAAAAGTTCAATTCAATTTTTATGCACCTTCAAGTCAACTGTATATACACCTTCCAAGGTGTATATTGAACGTTATGCCCCTTGAGACTGCTGCCTCCATAGTGCAGGAAGTCTGCACCCTAATTTCTCGGGGAGAGAAAGGCTCTGCCTCTTTACTCATCCAAGATCGCTACCCCTTTGTGCCACAGCAAAACCCCAAGAGGCAATACACCCCCAAGCAGATGACTTCCGTATTCGTGCGAGATGGTTTCATTGATCGTTATCGGGGCACCCGCTTGGTTTTTCCGGCTGCGCTACGTCTGATATCTCGCCTTCTTCCTGACAAATTCCCGTACCACCGGAACTGGAAGATGACGGAGAGTCATGTGGCCTATTGGGAATTACACCCTACCATTGATCATATTTATCCTGTGGCGCGGGGCGGGACGGATGCAGACGAGAACTGGGTTTCCTGTTCCATGCTCACCAACAGCATCAAGTCCAATTGGACGCTTGAGCAACTCGGTTGGCAGCTTCTTTCACCTGGCGATATTCACTCTTGGGATGGCTTGATCGGGTGGTTTGTAAAGCAGGTCGATGACGACAAGACGATCCTTCATGAACCATATTTCAAGCGGTGGCATAGTGCCGCATTGCCACATGTGGCATAACACTGCGGTCGAGTGGGACGCTCCGCCAGCAAGCTTCGCTTGCTGTCTGCGCGCCCCTCACCTTCGACGTTGGGCGTCATGAACGAAGACACACTTCACGAGAGTGCTATTGCAAGCCGCGAGCTTGAGTTCCGTTTCACCACTGGTGGCAGCGAGCGTGTGCTCGTTTCAATTTACTCACCAAGGCCTGCCGAGGAACCTGAAATGTGGTGGTGTCCTTATTCCATCATTGGTAACAAGGTTCACAAGATTTTCCGCATGGCTGGTATCGATGCAGTTCAGGCTCTCACCCTCACTCTTGCGACCATCCCAGTAGAGTTGGAGTGGCTATCCAGGAAACATAATGGTGAGTTCTTGTGCCTCATTTGAAAAGCGAGTGGGTAATGCCGCCCCGAGGCCGCGGGTCAAGGGCGGGCGAAGCCCGGCGGAGCGAACCCTTGACGTGCGGAATCGGGAAATACGCTGGCCCGTGGCTGGATGCG
>JBFMFR010000098.1:0-2815 GCA_040752025.1 Chloroflexota bacterium
CCTCCTGCAAGCGGGCAACTTCGGCCTCGAGAAAGCCCAGTTGTTTGAGCAAGACTTCTATTTCCAACGCTTGTTCAGCCATGCTTATAGTTTAGCAAATTTCTGGTAAGATGGGTAGGTAGTTACCATGTACGAGAAAAGTATCGAACTGCTCAACAAGGCCGTCGCCGACGAAATGTCGGCCGTGCACCAATACATGTATTTCCACTTCCACTGCGAAGACCAGGGCTACGAAATCCTCTCGCGCCTGTTCATGCGCACCGCCATCGAAGAGATGGGGCACGTAGAACGCTGCGCCGAGCGCATCCTGTTCCTGGGCGGCGAAGTCGAAATGGCCGCCTCGGCCGGCGTCGAGAAGATCCACGAGGTGCAGGCCATGCTCGAAATGGCTCGCAAGATGGAGACCGGCAGCATCCAGGATTACAACCGCTGGGCGAATGAAAGCTCCGCCAACGCCGACTCGGGCACCCGCAAGGTCTTCGAGGGCCTGGTCGACGACGAGGAGCGCCACTACAGCCAGTACGACCTCGAGACCGAGAAGATCGAGAAGTTCGGCGAGAAATACCTGGCGCTGCAATCCCTCGAGAGCAGCAAAGCCGCTCCTGAAGCTGAATAACCGACCAGGGCGACAGCCGCTTATCACAATTCTACGCCAGCCCCCTCGAACGTGTATCGAGGGGGCTGTTTGTGCTGGAGTGAAACGCTATGGGTCGGCCTTGGCCTGGAGAGCTCGATTCTGGTTGGCGTCATCATGGAGTTCAGCATGCTTGCTGGAAGAGTGGTTGTCTACCTTCTCACAAGGAAAAGAAAGAAGAACTCGGCGAATAATCCTTGACTGATCTGTACTAAAATAGGAGCATCTGCGGATTGAAGGGCGCACACTTTTTTCTTATCTGCGAAAATCTGCGTCCCATAAGGAGATAAATCAATGGCAGAAATCGTGTTGTTCCACCATGCACAGGGGCTGACCCCTGGCGTGACCGCCTTCGCCGCTCAACTGCGCCAGGCCGGGCACACCGTCCACACGCCCGATTTATTCGATGGCCGCACCTTCGACAGCATCGAGAAAGGCATGAGTTTCGTCCAGGAACTCGGCTTTGGCGAAATCATGGCGCGCGGGCAGCGCGCCGTGGAAGGGCTCCCCGCGGAGCTGGTCTATGCCGGCTTCTCGCTCGGTGTCGTCCCGGCCCAGATGCTCGCCCAAACCCGCCCCGGGGTGCGCGGCGCGCTTTTCTTCTATTCCTGTGTGCCGGTCTCCGAGTTCGGGCAGGCCTGGCCGGCGGGCGTGCCGGTGCAGGTCCACGGCATGGACGCCGACCCGTTCTTCGTCGGCGAGGGCGATATCGACGCTGCCCTGGAGCTTGTCGCCCAGGCCGGGCAGGGGGAGCTTTTTCTCTACCCTGGCGACCAACATTACTTCGCAGACAGCTCGCTGCCCTCGTACGATGCGGGGGCAACTGAGCTCCTCTTGCAACGGGCGCTGGCGTTTCTCGCCGCGCTAAAATAATTGGGCTGCCTGTTGAAAGATATCGAAGATGACTACCCTGGATGACAAAGATTCCAAGAGACAGATCGCCTTTCTTCGAAGACTCGCTGCTGCTAAAGAACGTTTAGCAGAATCGATAAAGGGTCTGGATGAATTTACGCTCTGCAATCAACCCGTGCTGGGGGATTGGACCACGAAGGACATCCTGGGGCATATCGTTTCTTGGAACGAGGAGTTTCGAGCCAATATCGAGATGATCTTGCAGGGAAAGCACCCAGGTTACGATCACGCAATCAATGGCAAAGATAACTTCAGCGCCTGGAACCAACAATGGATCCTCCAGAAGCGTAGTTATCCATTGGATCGCATCCTGGCCGAAGTAGAACGCGATTATCAGGAAGCAGTGGAACTGATCAAAAGTCTGAAGACTGGTAATTATCGAAAACGGGGAGTAACACCCTGGAAAGAAGCTGCGGAGACAAGACCCACTGAACTGGGAAAAGAAGATACGGATACCGTGGAAACCCTGGTAACCTATCACTGGCGCCATATGAACCAACACATTGGCGAGATTGAAGCATGGCGCAAGCGAACGTAGATTTTTGCGGATTGCCTCTTTGTACTTTGCTCGTTCGATTACTGCTGGCCAGCAGCGTCGCCCTCTCTCTGGCCGGATGCAGCCCAACCAGTTCAGCACCCTATCGTAACCCGGATTTCGACTGCCCCACCTCCGAGGTGTACGAAGTTTTCTACTACCAAATCGAATGCGGTATCAACTACTCACACCAGCTCATCCAGATCGAGCACGGTGAAATCCTGGAGCTGGCCCAAATCGAGTTGTGGAGCGAGAGCTTTCCCTGTTAAGGGCGGAGCACATCAATAGCGGCAGCCTGATTGAGAAAACACCCGGACAACCGCGCTCAAATCCTGCCAAAAGTCAAGAAATTCCCTATGCAGTTGACCCTATTCTGCATACAATACCTGTACAACCAACGAAAGAACTCGCCCAGGAAATCGCCTGGCGAGTGGCAAGCTTAGCTCGCACGGCCTCAGCGTGGTGGGACGCACTGGCAGTCAAAATGAACACAATCGCCCGGCCTCTTGCAGATGATGGGTGATTGTGTTTATAACTGCTCTACAATAACTCATTTCGATATTGAGAGAGTTTCTTTAGCTAAGGAGATCAAAAACCATGAACTGGCCTAGCAGCCTGTCGGAGAGGAAGGACGTAACTGTTCCAAAATTGGTAAAGTTTTCCCGAAACCGCCAGGGGTGGCGGCGTGGTCGAGGCAATTACCGCCATATGTGCCGGTTTGAGCTATAAGTTAC
>JBFMFR010000099.1:0-2380 GCA_040752025.1 Chloroflexota bacterium
GGGCTGATCTTTACCCACAAATTTTTGGAGCACAATAGGGGTAGCAGGCCCCCAAGTTTCAGTGGTAAAGGTCGTATGCGATCTCGATATCGGCCAAGCGCGCCATGCCACGCCAGAGCACCTCAGCGCCGGGATGGCCGTCGCTGACACGGCCCAAATGGCCTCCGAGCTTTCCCAGAAGCCGCACCGCTTCGTTGAGGCTGGGCGGCGTCTGGGGTGGTTTCTTGATTTTATTTGTGAATGTTGTCAATGCCTTCCACTCCGAGTCGGTGAAGTACACGGTGCAGGGCACTTCCGGCGTCTCCTGTCCCAGGGTGGTGAGATAGTGGATTCGCCAGGCCACGATCATGTCAATCGCCAGGCAGTTCTGAAGCCTGGTGACATTCTCCAGTTGCCGGGCCTCAACACGGCAGCCGCTCTTCATGATACGATGATAGACTTCTATCCCCCAACGCCGGGCGTACCACTCTAGTCTTTCGTAGGCGTCCTCTTTGTTTTTTACTTCCACAGTGCTCAGAAGCATCCATTCCAGCCCTTCGACCTCGGCAGGCGGGGAAACTTCCTGCGCCAATACAGCCCACAGCCGCACTGCAGGCAGCTGGCGCTTTCTTTTGGGCGCCCGCAGGACAATGGGCAGCGTACGCACCGCCAGCTTCGCCTGTCTGGCCGCCCGCTTTTCGCCGGGCGGCACCAGTATCTCGCGCGTTCCTGCGAGGTCTTGTTTTTCCAGCAAGGGCCACAGGAAGTCGTAATCCTCGCCCTCCTCGTCATACGCCTTGCGGTTGCGCGAGCGCTCGGCACGGATCAGAAGCTGTGCTCCGTGAGGCGTTTGGGCCTGTTCAGCAAACAATTCGTAAATGTCGCTCTCACGATCTGATACGAGCACCAATTGAGTTTTCCGGTTGCGTTTCTGCACCGCCGAGACCGCCTGGTAGCTTTCCACCCATTTCCAGCTCTCTTTTTCCTCGATGGGCTTTTGGTAACGCTCATTTCTACTCCCTATTCCTTCCCGTACCCAGCACTGGACGTTAAGCAGACCCAAGGGTGTGCCTTCGGGGGTGAAAACCATGGTGTCATGCACCATCAGCCCTTGGACTTTTTCGCTGTCGGTCCCGATCGGCCCCAGTCCTTTGGTGTTGGGATGGGAGCTGTAGTTGATCGTCGTGGTGTCTTGAGCCACCAGCACTAGATCTTTTTCCCGCAGCCGCTCTTCTGTGCTTTTGTAATGCGCTTCAAGGATAGCCTGCCAATCGACGGCTTCGTTGTCCAGGAACCGGTAAGCCGCCTTGGCTGCCGCCACCGAGCCGCAGGCCTGCGGGATGTTTGCGGTAGGCCTGGCATAGAACATGCCGGTCATTTGCAGCAATCGAGCCGTTAGTCGTGTATCTCCCAAGTTTGTCTCTCCCAATTCCGCCTCGATCCAATCTTTCGGCGGTGTTTGTGTTTTCCGGCGAACCTGGACTGTGCCGTCGCTTCGACAGCACAGCGCCGTCTGCCATGCCTCAGTGAGCGGCATGACGTAGATGTCCTTTATGGTTGCCCCCGACCCTTGCCGTCCGCGGCCCCCCGTGGTTCCCACATACCTCCAATTGGCTGCCCGGTAGCAGGTTCCTGCAAATCGGCCCCGCTCTACGTAGGTTTCCAGCAGCACAGGCCGATATTTGTACACCGCCTCCCAGTCGTCCGCCAAACGCCTTTGCGACAGCGCCAGCAGATGAGATGCCAGGTTTTTGACCCTTACCGTCGGCGCAACCAGGAATCTGCTGTTGTTGACCAGGAAAATGTGGTTGTTACACCGTGCATCCTCCGTCCAGCCAATCCAGGCATCCCGACTCTCCACCCGTCTTGCGCAAGCACTGTAGCTCAGGCCGCCGATCCACCCGAAGCGCTCACTGTGTGCTAAGTATCTGAGCTGCGCTCCGCACAGCGGCCCGCTTTTAAGGTAATGATGTGCATCCATCAGCCCGCGCCAAAGGGCAGACAAGGCACCGGGCGTCACCCGCACCACCTCCACGGAGCCCAGATCCGAAAGCGAGCAGCAAACCGTTGCCACCGGCGGCGGGGCAGCGGCCTGCCTGGCTTCCCGAAACGCATAATGCCTGGAGACTTCCGGAAGAGGAATTCTTCCCATCCGGTGCAATTCCAGCAATGCCTTGCGGCAACTCATCTCCTGCGGACGTTTCGCCTGGTTGCGCCATCCCATCCAATTGCACACCCGTAACGACAACTGACGCCGCGATATGTTTGGCTCCGCCTGCACGGTCTCGGTGATCCGCTCAAGAATCTCATCTGAAAATGTTTTACCTCCCACAATAACCATGCATAGAGTATACACTACCCAGCCCTCGGTGTCCAGTAAAAAATGCGGGTAATCCCCAGC